>NZ_JBWKQC010000006.1:0-405188 GCF_059418565.1 Mucilaginibacter sp. GW821-FHT07G05
AAAAGTATAAGAGAACAGCTTGAAAAAAATCTTTTTGATTAAAGTTTGGAATTATGGTAGACCTATAATACAAAACGTGCTGAACTTGGGGCTGAAACTTTTGCCCTATGCTTCGCCGCTCGACATCTACCCCACATGCAACAAGTTCCTATGCCCGCCTTTGCGCTCATGGCCTCCAAAGTTCTGCCCGTTTTCGCCGAAGCTGTTTGCTGACGGGAAAAGCAATATTTAATATATAAAAGTATAAAGCCCTATCCCTTGGAGAGGGTTGGGTGAGGCAAAACATATAGCAGGACAATTGCATCTCCAAACTCGCACTACCCTCTCCCAACTAAACCCGGGAATAGCGGATACCGGCCTGTGCTTAATGCCTTGTGCACGTATGAGCGGATCACGGGGCTATCGGTTACGAAGTACCACAGGCATTGATTTTCGAAAAGACAGTACATTACTCATTCGAATCTAAGCCCTCATTATTAAGCACGCAGAAACTAATGAAGCGATAATCCCCCTACCCCTGCTTTAAAATATTATCGACAAATACCTGCCAGTGCGGGCCGCTGAGGCCGTGGCGGGCGGTTAGGCCTACTATGATGTTGCGGATATCGTCGATCAGGTTGCCGTCGGTATTGGGTTGTTCGTTGCGGCCATGTACTGCGGCGCTTACCCGGTTACGGTAACGTTCTACAATAAAGGTATTGGTGGAGTTGTGGCTAAAGAAATGCGCAATCACGCTTCCGGGCTTTTTGGGGTTGGCTACAGGTCGCACAGTAATGGCCACATATTCCGATTCTGCTTCGGCATTATCGTGCTCGCTAAGGGCTTCTACACGCACCCAATCGTAACCGCCGCCGCTGATAGAACCCGGCCCGGGCATATCTATGTAAATATGATCGCCCTTTTCCACTATCTTATAAGTTTCGCGCCCCTGCGTATCGGTTATGCCAAACTTTGATTCAACCGGACCTGTGAAGGTATGCCAGTTTGATACATCTTTAAGGCGGTCTTTCACCAGCATAAACAAATGGTGCGCTTCGGCTACGGTGGGCAGATCAACATACTGAATTACATCATTATGCTCGCCTTCGCGTTGTTCGGGGATGTTTTGATCGGCTATGCTCATATTCCGTTAACAGTTAATGCGCGTAAAGTGTTCGGTATAAATGAAAAACGTTTAAACAACCGGCCTGGCATTTCGCATCAGGAAATGGGTGATTATCCAGGCCAGGATATAGGCTATACCGCAGAACAAAAAGATGAGATTATAACCAACCGTTACATTACCCAGGCGGGTATAAATATCCAGCACGTACCCTATCACAATGGGGAACACAAAACCGCTGAATGAACCCGCCATACCACCGATACCTGTAACCGAACTGACCGAGCTTTTAGGAAAATGATCGGACATGGAGGTATACAGGTTAGCACTCCAGGCCTGGTGCGCGGCAGCGGCCAAACTGATCAATGCTACGGCCTGCCACATATCGGTACAGAAACGTGCCGAGGCAATGGGCACTACGCAAAGCGCGAATATCAGCATAGATACCTTGCGTGCCTTAAACGGCGACCAGCCCTTTTTAATGAGGTATGATGACAGGTACCCACCGCCAATGCTGCCAACCGTTGTGGCTGTGTAAATAATAATGAGCGGCAGCGTAGGTTTCTTTAAATCGAGATGGAAGGTTTTGCTGAAATAATCGGGCAGCCAGGTTAAAAAGAAATACCATATAGGGTCGGTTAAAAATTTGCCTGTTATAAATGCCCATGTTTGCCTTATGCGGAACAAAGCGCCCCAGCCTATCTTTACATCGGCCGCAGTTTCGGTAACTGAATCTTCATTAATAAGGGCGAGTTCGGCCGGGTCGAGGTTTTTCTTTTTAGAAGGAATTTCGTAAAAGATGACCCAAAAGATCAACCATACAAAGCCTATGCCCCCGGTGATGATAAAAGCCGCCTGCCAGCCGTATAAACCCAATATAAGCGGAATACATATCGGCGCAGCCACAGCGCCAATATTAGCGCCCGAATTAAAAATGCCGGTAGCAAAAGCCCGCTCCCGTTTCGGGAACCACTCGGCCACACTGCGGATGGCCGACGGAAAATTGCCCGATTCGCCCAAACCCAGCAATCCCCTCGCGGCCATAAAACCATAAGATGTTTTGGCGATGGCATGCAACATGGCCGCCAAACTCCATACTACGATAGATATGGTGTACCCTAACTTGGTGCCAATTTTATCGATAAACCTACCCGATATTAATAACCCGGTAGCGTAAAAAAGCTGGAAAAGGCCATTGATATAGCCGTAAGTAGTATTATCCCAGCCGAACTCTTTTTCGAGCGTTGGCTTTAAATAGCTTAGTACCTGCCTATCAAGGTAGTTGATAGTGGTAGCAAAAAACAACAAGGCAACTACTACCCATCTGTAGTTACCGGTTTTAGGTGAAGGCATAATTGGTTGGTTTACTTACAACTTTGTATTATCTCGCTCACATGTATGGTATCAGTATATAATTGATCGTATAATTTATTATCTAACACCTGCTTGCTGATGAGCTTACTGCCCATGCCCACGGCGCAAACCCCGGCCCTAAACCAGTCGAGAATGTTCTCTTTGGTGGTATCAACCCCGCCTGTTGGTATAAACTTTTGACCGGGGAACAGCTCTTTTATACTGCTCAAAAAGCCCGGCCCTAATATATTTGCCGGAAACAGTTTTATAATGGCCGCCTCGTGCTGTTGGGCGGTAAAAATCTCGGTAGGTGTTAAACATCCGGGAATCCACAGCATGCCATGTTTATGCGCAAGCTTACCTACTTCCGGGTTAATTACGGGAGCAACAATAAAATCGGCTCCGGCACTAATGAAGGCTTCGGCTTCGGCAAGGGTTTTTATAGTACCTATCCCTAAATGCAGATCGGGCATTTCGGCCTTTTGCACCTTTTTAAGCGCTTTAAAGTTTTCGAGCGCGCTTTCCCCCCGGTTGGTATATTCAAACACCCTTACCCCTGCTTTATACAACGTACGGGCAACTTGTACGCTTACTTCGGCATCCTCATAAAAATACAGGGGCAGCATGCCCTGCACAATAATGGCATCTACCACATCGGCTTGCTTACTCATAAATTATCGTTTTTTTGATCTGGTCAACAGTTTTATTGGTGGCATCGCTCTCTACAAACAACTTTTGAAAGGCCGATGCTGTAGCGAAAGCTAATGTTTCGGCAGGAGCCCAATCGTTATAAAACCCATAAATAAGCCCGGCCATAAAACAATCGCCGCTGCCTACCTTATCTACAATATGCGAAGTTTCGTATTGGGCCGAATGATACAGTTTATCGCCGGTGTATAATGCCGAATAGTAAGTAATGTCGCTTTTTGCATCAAACCTGAAGGTGTTGGCAACCGCCTTGCATTTAGGGTATAGCGCCATAATTTTTTGTGAAGTATTCAGGGCTTCTTTCAGGTAGATGCTTTGCTGGCCGCTTTCATGAATATCGGGCACTACTTCAATACCCAACATAGTTTCGGCTGCCCAGATATTACCCATCACGATATCGCAATAAGGCAATAGTTCCGTCATTACCTCTTGTGGTTTTTTACCGTATTTCCATAATTTCGACCTGTAATTTAAATCGACAGATATGGTGATATTGCGTTTTGAGGCTTCTTTTAAGGCTTCTTCACATACTTGGGCCACGTTATCACTGATGGCCGGGCATATGGCGCTGAAGTTGAACCAGCTTACGCCTTCAAGTATGCTATCCCAATCAATCATTCCTGGTTGCAAATTAGCAAAGGCCGAATGTGCACGGTCATAAATGAGGGCATCGTTCTTCAGGTCCTTCCCTTTGGTTAAAAAGTAGAGGCCTATCCTGTCGCCCGAAAAGAATACCGGGGTAGTATCGATATTTTTTTGATGTAAGTAAGCGATGATTTGCGTCGACAGACCATTATCCGGCAATGCCGTAAAATATTTTGATGGCAATCCCCATAAGGCCAGTGCGGTAGCTACATTCAATTCGGCACCGCCAACAAAAAACGGGAGGTTATTATTTTGCAGCCATTGACCATCAGCATCAGGTGTTATCCGCAGCAAGAGTTCGCCAAATGATAAAACAGCGCCTTTATTATCCATTGCTATTGAGGTAGAGGTTAACATTAAATTTGAACGGAAACGGTTGCCCGGTAAATGGTATCATAGGTTTGGTAATTGGTAGCTGCGCGGATCAACAGATCAATCCTCTTTTTCAAATAACGCTCTTTTTGTGCCTAATTCCAAACCCCGCAGCTCGGCCAGGCCTTTTAAACGACCGATGGCCGAATAACCATGATAGGTATTATACCTAAAATCGTCGAGTATTTTATGCCCGTGATCGGGTCGCATTGGTATGGCGATATCCTTGCGACCGGCATCTTCCCGTTTCTTTTGTTCGATGATAATATTTTTCATTACCGCGTACATATCAGTACTACCGCCTAAATGTTCGGCCTCGTAAAAGCTGCCGTCGGCCTCGCGCTGTACATTACGCAGGTGTAAAAAGTGTATATGTGTGCCTAAGCGTTCAACTATCCCTGGCAAATCATTATCGCCCCTTGCACCTAACGAGCCGCTGCAAAAAGTGATACCATTACTTGGCGACGGACTGGCGTTCACCACATCTTCCAAATCTTTTTCTGTAGATACCACCCTCGGTAAACCCAATATAGGGAACGGCGGATCATCCGGATGGATACACATTTTCACTCCCGCTTCCTCCGCATGCGGAACAATAGCCCGCAGAAAATATTGAAGGTTACTTTTCAACGCCGCGGCATCCACATTGGCATACCGTTGCAAGTAGCCGTTAAACTCCGGAATGGTGAGCGTTTTATTAGTCCCCGGCAAACCCGCCAGCAGGTTATTGATCAATTGTTGTTTTTGTTCAGCGGTTATTTCAGCCAGGTAGCCTTTGGCAGCAGCCTGCTGTTCTTCGCTATAATCTTTAAACGCGCCCTCCCGTTCCAATATATACAGATCAAACGCGGCAAGCGCCTTTGCATCATAGCGTAAGGCCGACGCACCGTTGTTTAGTCGGAAATCAAGATCAGTACGTGTCCAATCCAGCACGGGCATAAAATTGTAGCATATAATGTTGATGCCGGCCGATGAAAGGTTTTTGATAGTGGCAATATAGTTATCGATATACCAGTCGCGATCTGCACCGGCGGTTTTGATAGCTTCGTGAATGTTCACGCTCTCAACCACATCCCAGGTTAACCCGGCCTGTTCTATCATTTGTTTACGCTGTAGGATCTCGCCGAGCGGCCATACCTCCCCGCTTGATATATGATACAGGGCGGTTACAATACCGGTGGCCCCCGTTTGTGTAATAGCCTGCAAAGTAACCGGATCTGCCGGGCCAAACCAGCGAAACGTTTGTTTTAAATTGTTGATCATAGTATATAAAAACAGTTTTTTAAGCTAAAAACCGCCTTGGTTTAAATAATTTGAGGCTAAAATAAGCCATTTTGATATGTGTGAGCATATATTTTCATTTTTTTATAAAATATAATCAACACATAATCAAAGCAGTATAAATTAATTGAACTATTTTACAACCCTCCCCTTGTGAAATAAGAAAACCTGTGTATATTTGCACACCGAAAAACAAAACGGATTTCGGAAAAACGGAGTGGTAGTTCAGCTGGTTAGAATGCCTGCCTGTCACGCAGGAGGTCGCGGGTTCGAGTCCCGTCCATTCCGCAGAAAACAATGTCAAAATTGACTAAAAGCCTGTAAATCATCGATTTACAGGCTTTTTTGTTTGCCCGAAAATACCAAAATATGCATGTTTTAGCATAAAAAAGGTGAGCAATTCGGTGAGCATATTAAAGCCAAAAAGATGCTCACCAGAAATTTCATAAGTAACTGATTTAGAAGATGTTCAGCGAGTGAACATCTTGATTGCAAATGATGGAATAATCAATTTTGTTTCACTATTTAATTCATTTGTAATGAGAACTAACATCAATTTGCTTTTTTATTTAAAGAAGCGCTCTACCTACAAGAATGGCCCTGTAGCCATTTATCTGCGGTTTACCGTTGATGGCCAAAGAGCTGAAGCCTCAACCGGCAAAACTTGTGACCCATCCCGCTGGAATACTCAAGCAGGCCGAGCTATCGGCACCAAAGAAGACGTCCGTACCCTCAACTCTTACCTCGACACCTTGCAAGCCAAAGCCCAAGAGTTTCATCGCTGGATGACGGCTAATGACGAAATGGTTACCGCCGAGAGCCTCAAAAATCGTTTTATTGGTAAAACAGAAAAGATACGCACCTTGGTTTCCGTTTTTGAAGACCATAACCAAAAGATGCGTAACCTGGTAGGACAGGAATTTGAAAAGAGCACCCTGCAGCGTTATGAAACAGCTTTAATGCATACCAAAGATTTTATGCAGTGGCAGCACAATGTTTCTGATATACCTATCACAAAAATCAATTTCGAATTCCTTAATGACTTTGAATACTATCTGAGGAGCGTGCGCAAGTGTGCCAATAACTCTGCGATCAAGTATATCAAGAACTTGGGCAAAATTGTCCGTATCTGTTTGGGTAACGGTTGGCTTACCGTCGATCCTTATCTCAATTATAAACCAAAAACAAAGAAAGTTCATCGGATTGTGCTAACTAAAGAAGAATTGACAGCTATTGCCGATAAGCAATTTCCGGTAGACAGACTACGATTAGTTAGGGATATTTTTCTGTTTAGCTGTTATACCGGACTTGCCTATGTCGATGTTAAAAAGCTTAAACGCTCTGGAATGGTTAAGGGTATTGATGGTGATTTATGGATTTATACTAACCGCCAGAAAACAGATACCCTATCTCGCATTCCCATTTTGCCGGCAGCATTAAAAGTAATCGAAAGATACCAAGACAATCCGCAATGTATTGTCGATGACCTATTGCTACCGGTAATGAGCAATCAAAAAATGAATGCCTATTTAAAGGAAATTGCCGATTTGTGTGGAATTTCCAAATTATTGACCTTCCATATTGCCAGGCACACGTTTGCTACAACTATAACACTTAATAACGGCGTTCCGATTGAGAGTGTAGCGAAGATGATGGGTCATACCAGTATTAAAACCACACAGATTTATGCCAAAGTAATGGATCATAAGATCAGTTCCGATATGGCTACACTTAAAATTAAGTTATCATCGATTAACTAACCACTAACCTTCAATTGACAAATATTCACAAATATTAGGCATTTTGTATAGTTATTGGTTAAATTTGGGTATGATAAAAGAAATCAATAAAAGAGTGGTGTTGGTACAATGGAAACGTTTTGCAGGCATTGATATTGATGTGTTTTCAAGTCTGAAAGGTTTTTGCGATAGCTACCCGGATTTTAATTATCATACCCTTAATAATTATCTTTCTAAAAAAAAGATCCCATTCGAAAATGACGAGATTAAAATAGAACGGCAGCCGCTGATACAAAAAATCAGCAGGCCCAATCTATCGCCCGTATTATTCTGGGATTTTGAGTTTGATAAAATTGATTGGAGACGGTCAAGACTGACTATTATTGAGCGGGTGCTTAATAAGGGCGACCAATCAGATTGGAAAGAAATAATACGATTTTATGGCCAGGATAATCTGATCCACTCTTTAAAAGAAGAAATCAACTATTTAACCGATATGACTGTAGAAGCTGTTTGTGAATATTTTCAGTTGAGCAAAACTGAGCTCAAATGTTACACGAAGAAACAGTTAAACCAGGGACACTGGATCTAATCCACAAGCTGATGCGTGATCAGCAATTCAAATCTTTTTACCTTGTTGGCGGAACGGCTTTAGCTTTGAAGCTTGGCCATAGAGAATCCATTGACATAGATCTTTTCAATACCGGAGATTTTGATGCCGTAAAATTAGCGATGCATCTGGAAAAACAATACAACGCATTAATCAGAAGGCAAAAAAGCAACTACGTCAGTGGAAGTATTTTTGATGTGGATTTTGACCTGATCAGTCATAAATACCCGGCGGTTAAACAAATCGAAACCATTCAAGGAATTCGAATGATGTCTTTAGAAGATATCGCCGCAATGAAAATAAATGCAATAGTTCATAGCGGACAACGAATAAAGGACTTTATTGATATTCATTATCTGCTTCAGGAATTTGAATATAATGACATACTGGAGTTTTATTGTAGCAAATATCCTAATGTAGATCGGACTCAAGCTCGTAATTCACTTCTTTACCACAACGATATTGATTTTAACGTTCCGGTAATTCTTAAAGATAAAAGCTTAAGATGGCAGCACGTAAGTACGAGTATTAATGATGCGATAACTAAACATGATAGAGAGCGGCAAAATCGAGGATTTAATCGGGACGATGATAATTCTGAAGATATCGGCCCCAATAGAGGTGATCCTAAGAGATAGTAGATCTAGCGAATTTAATTTATGTAAAGAATATGAAGTATATCTATGTAGCGGTGTATCTGGCTATAAAGATATACAACTATCTAATAATATTGTTACCTCTTTGTTCAACCTGCTTTAAATAGCCGATTAATTCCTAGTAAAGCACGTCATTACATCTCAATATCTCTGTTTCTACACAATATTTACCGTGAAAAGCAAAATATCTTTATCCGCCAATGGCAATGATGCAGGACGCGATCCGCTTGTCGATCGCCTCGGCAATGATCGACTGTTCGGCCATATGGTACAGCTGGTCCGCGGATAGTTCGATCCGGGCATGATCCCGCTTCAGGCTGTTGAGGTTGAATTCCAGTTTCTTGTTTTTTTTATTTTCCCTTTTGACTTCCAGGTAAGGCTGCAGGACGACAATCCATTCATCGGCCAATCGGTCGTAGTCGACGATCTCTTCAGACCTGCCCAATAGCAGCTCCTGCATCATGTTCAGGGCCGTGCTCAATTCCCGGTCGAGGTCTTTCTGCTGCTTGCGTTGCCTGAGGATATGATCGGCAACCTCCAGGGCCCGGCGTTTCTTAGCGGGTAGCAGTTCGCGTTCTTTTTTCTTGAACAGCGTAACATAATGATTCAGGCTGATGGCATCCCATTTCAAGCGTACAGCATCCTTACTGATATGACTGCGCAGTTGCGCGGTCACGCGAATCATATCACTTTCGATCAGGTCATTCTCATCGATAAAATACCAGTGAGGGCTTTTGCGGTGGTCGCCGCGCAGGGCGATGAAGCACCATTTACCGGAGCCAGCGATGAAGCTTACCTTGGCTTTGACCTCGGAGGCCACATTGGCGAACTGCTGATAGACCGCTTCCGAAATCAGGGCATCCGGCCCTTCCTTGAGGTTGCGGATACACTGAAAGCGGTCTTCGACACCGGTCCAGGATTCGTCCTTGTCTACGAAATCCTTATATTCTTCAATCAATGCTTCTACACTGTCGGTCTTGGTAAAGCGGCGTCCCTTCAATATTTCGGGCACCTGGAAGTTTGAGCCATAAATCAGCTCCACAACGTGGTTGGTCTCGATCAGGCGCTCGTCTCCTTTGAGCGAATATTCGTCGGAATCATAAGCCCAGTAAATGTCAATGGCTTTATGCATGCTGTCCATGCGGTCTGCCCGGCCGATACGCTGCTCGACAATGCGGAGCACGCTCGGAGTATCCAGTAAGAATACGCAGGAAGCTTTCTGCAGGTCTACGCTTTCCGACATTTTATCCGAGCATAAGGCAATATAGCGTTCCTGGTCCTTGGATTCCAGTTTAAAAACATCCAATACTTTCTGGCTGTCTTTGTCTTCCTCACTGCCGCTGGCAACCAGAAGTTTTTGTGCAGGGTAATTTTCCGCGAACAGTTTGCGGAGATAATACAAAGTGATTACGGTCGAGTCAAAGGCCAGTAAGTTGCGGTGGGCCTTGGTAGCATTTATCAGTTCATGGACCTTGCCGAGTTCCCTGGTACCGGATAATGACTTGGCTTTGCGGGCAATCTCGCGGTAAAGTGCCAGTTCTTTTTCGCAAGCTTCGAAATAAAGATGCTCGTCCACGAGCCATTCTGGGAAGGGTATGCTCTTGAATTTACCTTGACGGTACGGGAGTTCTCGACGCGCGATGATGTCATCTATCTTCTGCAGCTTATTACCGGTGACCTTTGATTTACCCCGGAAGCCGAAATGCGTCATTGCCTTTTCAGAACCCTCAATGTGCTCGATCAGCGCGACGTGTGACGAGCGGAGCGCATAACGAATCATATAGATCGACAGAGAGCGGGCGGAAAAAATACGCCGCTCTACATAATGGTTCAAATTTTGACTCTCCTCTTCCCCGGGGTCCTGTAGGCGGAAACCAGTCAGATAAGTGATGCCTTTCAATTGCCGCGCCAACTCACCGATCTCGCGAACAATATCTTTATCCGCTGGCGTTTCCCGGGTTTGATAAATCTTTTCCACCTGTTTGGGGAAGCGGCAGCCTTTTTCCAAACTGTTTTTGAAGGCCTCCTCATCCTTTTCAACTTCCTCGTTCAGGCGCTTTTTGGTCCGCCTGACGGTGAATTGGCTGATGAATTCCCGGAGCATCGCTACGTTGTCCATCTGGTTACCGTAGTAAGGTTTTTTCAGCAATTCGAGATAAATCTTAAAGGCCTCATCGGTCAGGTTGTCGACATCCAGCAGTTTTACGAGGCTGAGCACATCCTCCACGCGTCTACTAATGGGCGTAGCGGTAATAAGGATCTTATGATCGGCGCGGTTGGTCTTGATCTGGAAGGTACGCCCAGAATCGGCGAGATAGCTGTGCGCTTCATCGATAATGAGTAGGTTGGCCAGCTTCAGTTGTGCCCCGATCCGTTCTTTATTTTCAGGGGATCCATTACTGAGCATTCCCATAGAAACCTGATTATGGTTGATCTTACCGAAGCGATGAAACTCGCCAGCCCATTTCTTCAGTACAAGTGGTGGGCAGATGATGAGCGATTCCGTGCGATGGTGCTTACCGGTCTCATACAGCAGGTGCTGCAGACAGAGAACGAGCGCGGTACATAGACGCGTTTTGCCGGCGCCGGTCGGGTCTGCGATGAGCACATTCGACTGACGCTGTAGAATAGAGACCGCCTGTGCGAGCCCTTTCCATTGAGTCGGCCAAAGGTTAGCGCCGGACATACGGCTGATGATCTCTTTATATTCATTCAGCCAGTTTCCTTCAAGCATCTCGGCAATAGCGCGGGCTAGGGCTTCCTGCCAAGTCGCATCGCCGATAAGGTTTTCAAGTAAAGCGATCAGTTTGTCATTATAAGGGCTGGCCTCGTCATAAAAACTCTCGGCTATCAGGCGGATATCCCGGTATTGATTGGCGGTACTACCTTCGTTCGCTACCCTGATGTTCGCCTCATCCTGTAAGTTCAAACCATTCTTGCTGAAGTTGGAGGATCCGAGTGTAGCGAAGTGGTCACCTACATAGATCTTGGCATGAAGCTTATCCCGGAAGCGGAACTGTATCCAGCCGCTTCGGATTTTTTCGATCAGGTAGATCACCGCACCACCTTGAAGTATAGATAAACCTCTTTTAACCCAGTACTCTTTTATTTCCTTTTCCAGACCGTATCGCAAATAGACTTTGCGACCTTTGATATTCGGCTCAAAACCAATAAGTACACGTACGGCACTTAATTGCGGATGGTCCTTACTACCAAACAGATCGACTAAGTTTGATAAAGAAGTGAAACCAGTCAGTATCAAAAAAGTGGAACTATCCGCGATATCTCCGTAAACAATGCTTTCGACCGTTCGCCCGGCAGAGTGGATGTTTAGGGGATATCCCTCCTGTTTAGGCCATTTAACCTGATCGAAATCGATGACCGTTTGCGGCGACGGCTTTTGTAGATGAGTTCCGGCCATTTAAAATTGTTGTGATAATGATTTATAAGAATTAAAGGTAATTAATTATAAATCAAGTCCCAACAACACGCTTCCAGTACGTTGGACAAGTGGAAAACCTGAAAATTCCCAGAGACGAATAGTGTATCTTGTCTGTCTTAAATTTATGCGGAGAATCATGGCTATATTCTCCGCAAATTTGCGGAGAATAAAACTGACAATTGATATCTGTGTAGCTATATAGCCAGATATATGGCTACACAGATATATAGTTACAATTAGTACACGATAGTCTCAATCGGCTTTAAACAGCCTCCAAATCTTTTTCTGTTAGCCATTCATCATAAGCGTTAGTAATCGGATCGAGCCAATCTGCTTTATTATTTGCCCAGGAAAGCCATTCATGGTTAACATTTGGTATAGCTGTAAGATACTCGCGAAGCAACTGGGCCTGTTTCCAACGCTTGGCTTTGATCATTAGTTCGTGGAATTCTTTTTGTTCCTGACGCTGACGTATTTCTCGCTCTGCCTGTATTTTCCTTTGTCTTTCCCAGTTTTCCTGCCACAGGCGTGCTTTTTCTAAATACTCTTTTTCTTGCTTAGCAGCTAATTCCAGCTTTGCTAATATCTTGGGTAGCTGCTCCTCAAGTAACTGAGTTTTTAAGTCTCTCCATTCTGCCTTTAATCGGCTATCAAGCCGAAAAGCAAGTTTACCATTAGGGCGCCATTCAAAATCTTGATATGGCTTATGATGCACCCTAAATTTATTTGTCTGCTCTCGAAAATTGACTCGAAGCTTTATATTATTTATAACAACGAAATTACCATCATTATTTACCTCATAAGAATAGCCCCTAGCACGTACGCATTTAATCAGCGTATCCATAAAGCGAAGCGCCCGACTGGCGTTTGATGGGGCTACACGCATATCTAACTGGCCTTTTGCTGTTACAACCATTCCTGGATGATTAACATCGGTTAGTTTAGATAAACTTTCTTTTGCAACAATAGTTAAAATGTCTGGTTTTGTTAGGCGGTCAGGAACTTTAAAAGGTAGGTTCTCTAAGATAACCTTCTTAACAAGCAGGTCCAACTCGGAAACTTTCTTGACTTGCTGATCTGGTGGGCGTTCATCAAGTTCGGCGAATGCTTTCCCTTTCCATACTGTAGATAATTTAGGCTTCCTAAGTTTGTGGCCGGCTTTTACCTTAGACCAATCCCCGCTTTTGGGAATAGGAATATTTAATCGAAGACACAATTTACGAAACCCAACGTCAGATATAATATACTTCTTAGCGATCTCAGTCATAGGCAACTCCCATACCATGTTATAGATCTCTTCACGGGTAAGCCTAATCATAGTACGGGTGCTGCTGCTCTTAATTCATCAGTATTAAATTCACCAAGGCTCCTCAAATATTTAAGTGTCACAACTACCGAGGAATGTGCCATCATTTTCTGAACTATATAAACATCTTTCGTTCGTCGAAATACATTAATTGCGGCAGTATGCCGAAAGGAATACAATGTTTGTTTTGGATAGACCAGGCCATGACTCAGAAGTTTCTTTCTTTCCCGCGACCATTGTTTAGCAAAATAGGTATAATTGAAGGGCTCTTTAGTTAAGCTGAATATATTGTCGTCTCTTTTTAGTTGGGCTAGCACCGGCTCAAGTTCTTCTCTTACATAATCAGGAACAAAGGCGACTCTTACCCTTCCGCCCTTATTTTCATTTCCTGCTAAATGAATTTCTGTGTTGCCGTTTTTGAAATGCTTTTTTGTAAGCAATCGTATCTCTTCATGAGGGCGTAATAAGCAACCATAGGTCATTAGGCAACAGCGATATAGATTAGTGTGATTACCTTTTAAAAAATCAAGTACAGGCTGTAATTGTTCTTTTTCATAAGCCAAATGAAGCGTAGCTTTTATTCTCTTTACTTCTGTCTTTTTGATCGTCATTAGATTTTCGTCTATTAACCTTGTGGCAGTATTAAAAAGCACGCTCAAGTCGCGCCTTTTATTCATATAGCTTGTAGCAGATGAATTGTATCGCTGGAGGAATTCTTCAATTTGAGCTGTTTTTATTTTTTTGATTGAAGTCTCGCGACCATCTTCGCCCAAAAAAGCCATGAAATGATTGTAAACATATCGCAGGCTGTCTTTATGCTGTTTACTAATATCCGATGTGAGTTTTTTGTCGAGGGCCTGTTTAAAAAGAAAGGCGGTAGATTTATTGTTCTTTGTATTATTCATTCGACAAACATCTGTTTATCCCGAAGAACTGGCGGAGTTAAGTTTTCTTTTTTGACAGCTATGAACGATACTACCTTAATCACCATGTAAGCAACTAAAAGCAAAGCCGGATAAAATGTCAAGGGCGAGCCAGCCGCTGAAAGCTTACGATGCGGCTCGCTTGTGTACCCTTGACTTTTTATTCCGGCTTGGGCTACCTTTGCGGCAGTGGTGAATAAGGTTACATCATCCGAGAACCTCAACGGCCAATACTTCTACTTTGACTTTTCTTTCTCCTTCTCCTATGTATTGCTTCATCATCTACATCATCGCTTATTTCAAAGCCGTAAGAATCATAATGGCCATAATTGCGATTATTAGGGGAACCATCATGAGGAATGTAAACATCCTCACCTGCTTCAAAATCTCTTTGTGATTTTGATCGACCTTCTTCTCCAACTTTATCTGCCTGTCTTGAATCTCCCTCGTCAAAGTAAGATTCAGTTGGACTGCTTGTATAAAATTCATCACCTCTCTTTCGTCCACGCTGGCCTGGTTCGAGTTCTCCGTTTTGCCATGATTGATCTCCATAATTTGCTTTCGTTCTGCTGTTTGCTTCGCTAATTGCTTTGCTATCTCTAATTTGCTCATAGTTGATTTGTTTAATCAGTTCCGCCCATTTAAACCTGTTCCCTAAAGCCTGTCCTTTTATCTTAAACCCATTATGAAAATAAGTAATGCCTGAAATCCTCCCGGTCGTCGCCTGGTTGAAAAGAAAATAAATTCCTTGTCGCTCGCCTTTTTCTATTAGTTCTTTGATTGAAAGATTTCCCTGCTTGAGGATGTTAATTAGTTTGTTTTGCAGTATCAATTTATCTGAGGGTTTGCCTGTTCTTAATGTTTGTTCAATTTCGCCGATTTTAGCTGCTTTTAACAAGGTTTCCTTACTGGATTGTACCGTCTTTAGATTATACCTTCGCTCCAGTTTCCTTATAATATCTTCACTACGTTTAAAATTGTTACTGTCTGAAACTACTGTCCCGTCAAAAGAAATTCGGTTTACCAATAGGTGTATATGAGGATGAGGGGCATCGTGATGGCGAAAGATCATATACTGATTATTCGTATATCCACTTTCCTTTAAATAATCATGGGCGATTGACAATAACTTATTATTGTCCAATTCATCTTCAACTGAAAAATTAAGGCTTGTGTGGTATACATAGCGACTTAGATTTGGCTTTAAGCTTCTGATTAGTCTAAGTTCCTGCTGTATCATTATGGAATCAGTCGATGCAAAACTGCTGTCCAATAATTCTGCTCTCTTATTTTGGTCAGGATGATAAAGCTTTTTGAGATTGTAGTTTAATGCTCCTAAAAAGCTTTTACCTATTTTCTGACTGGCTATCATAAAATAATCCCTTAATAATTTTTTCCTCCTGCGCTTTTAATTTATTCAAAAGTGCAAGTAAGCCGATAGGTAATTTACCTGCATTCAGCTGCTTGGTTTGCTGGTTAATATTTACCCCAATTTTTTTTAATTCCACATAGGTGTCCATATCAACCTTGGGAATTTTTGCCTCCGGAAACCTTCCCTTAAAGAGCTTCTCCCTTACAAGCACCACTGGCGGTAAACCGCAAATTGATGCGGCTTTATCTATCTTTTTCTTTTCTTCTTTTGTCAGCTTTAAGGTGATCCTTTCTGACCTTTTTTCCTCCTTTGACAACTCTGGTCTTCCCATAAATTTTATGCTGAACGAAGTGAAGTATAACGGGTCCGGGTGTCCCGGCAAGCGTTTCGGGAGGCCCGAAACATGGCTTGCTTTAAACAACCGGATAATATATTGGTATATACAGATAGCTGTTTATGTGCATTATTAAATGTCGGAACTTTGCTGCCATTTATGAACTCGATTCATCTTGCCTTGTTATTCAATTACACTGTTACTTCGATATTAAGTTCTACTGATACTTAATTATACTGTTACTTTGAGAGTTGTATATAGGGTCATACAGATCTACAACTTACTAAGGCATGTTCTCCGGCCAATACATCAAACTTCCTTCTATTGGATGATACGAAGGCTTATAATGGATATACCCATAAGCAACTAACTCCTTTATGCATTTGTGATAAGTAGCAAATGATGCAATCCGACTGTACAACATTAGCTGTCGGCGGCTGACTGAAAAAGGACTGTTAAATCCATTTCGCTGCCAACTGACAAATACAGCGGTAAAAAGACTCACGTGAGTGGCGTATAGTCGCTGATTACTGCCCATGAGCTTAACCCTTTCGGCATAAATCGCTAACTCTTTATTTTTTATAATAGACTTCAATGCCCACCTCCTTCCAGAATTTTATAGATGTCCTCCAACTTGTAATACATCATGCCACCGATTTTGGTATAACAAAGGGTGCCATTAACACGAAGATTTTGGAGTGTCCCTGGTGAAATGTTTAGTAGCTTTCTTACCTCATTGCTTTTTAACCATTGCTTTTGTTGTTCTTTTCCCGGATGAACAATAGCCTTTATATCTTCCAGTAATTCTTTCTTAAACGCCTTCAGATCTTCTTTTGTAATCAACTCAATTGCTGTCATTTTCAATAAATTAATTGTTAATATTTCATAATTATTATCCATCTGTGTAGGTAATTCTCGAGTTGCCCCTCCTTAACCGCACCTCAGTTGGATTGATATCAAAACAAATGTAAAGCAATGTTTTGATAATTTAAAATATGTCAAAACAAATAATTATCTTTGAATCATTAAATCAGCAATTGACATAATTAGATTTGACGGCTTTTGATGAGATTTGATTTATTGTAGTGCTATTATTGTCGTTGAACTTGATCAAATACAACATAATTCTATTAAAAATATTTTTAAATAAGATGAAAATTAGCTTCAAGACCTACTTAAATGACCGGCTAAAGCAGGTAGATTTTCATGGACAACTTACCCACCCGCTGTACGTACAGGTAACCTATGAGCGAAAAACTATTTTTTTCAAAAGCTATTATTTTGAATTGTTCTCTAAACCGAGGTATGCTATGCAACTGGCGGATGGCAACGTTAAAGGCTCAGCCCTGGAGCAAATAATTGAGAAGGAAAATGAAGTTATTCGTTTTGTAATAGACAAGCTTCAGGATGGATTTTCATTGGAAGCGTTTAAAAAACTTTATACGCATTTCAGTACAGACCTTTGCGATGCTATGGAATTTGACTTTATTACTTACCTGTATTTGTTCTTCGATGACAAGGAATTGCTGCATATGGCGGAATTGATAAAGTGGGGTACACTTCAATTGGTAACTTATGATCTGATCATGGATTTTAAAAAAGTGCTTAAAAAAGCTTTGTATAACGAACTTATTGAAGAAGCATTTGAAAAAGCACCTCCTTACATCCAGCTATATAGCTTTATGGTGCATACAAAGAAATGGTCGATGCTTTGCCTTACTGCATTAGAATGGGATAATATTGAAACGATTAGTTCTTTTAAGGATTATGTGGAGCTGCATTATCCGAATATGAAATCTACCACTTTGATTGGACAGGTTAATAACTGGTCGAATTATCGAAGAAGGACTATCTAGGTTTTTATCAATATGAGAATAAATACGTGTATCTTTTAGATTATTATTCCTTAATACGAATTAATTTCCCGCTTTTAGCATTCGATTTGTAAATGAACGGTTTTCTATTTTCCCGCATCAGGTTTCGTATTTTAGGCCAAAGTTCAATAATAAATAAAGATAATTCAAACATGTCCGGAACACCCTCTCCCGGAAATTTTAGTGCAAGTATACGAAACCCACTTTCAAAAAGGACTTCAGTCACTGGTTCAATGCCGCGCTTTTGTTTGTCAATACGCAACAAGATCGGTAAAACTAGTTCACTGTCGCGTATCGTACTATCATATAAAGAAATAGTATACTCTTCTTCGGCATCCATAGCCTGGATTAATCGGATCGCTTCGATAAGATTTTTTGGATGATGTTTGTCAAAGAGTATATCCATCTTATTGCATATAGGCTACTGCGGCCATCACTTCGTCGTTGCTAAGATCGTACTGACTTTTTAATAAGTTTATTGAACCTGGGTTTTTGACATAAGCCGCTGCAATCATATCGACAGGTACTTCTTTATCAATAATCACCGGTTTCCCCAGGCCAATCTGCGGGTCGATGATCACCTTCATATTCCCTTTTGCTGGCATCAGGCGTTGCGCTATATCATTTTTGAAGATAATATCTCTGAAGAAAAGGGTAATAAAATCAATATTAATCTGGCTGGTGCCGTTAAGCGTTACTTTAACCCCGTTATCAAATTCCCAGATAATCGCGCTGCCGGCAATTTTCAAGCTTGTATTGACGTTATTAGTGGCAAAAGGGTAGGTCTTCTTGGTTTTTTCACTCAGATCCGCGCGCGCCTGAAGTATTTTCTTCAGGGACAAGCCATTTTCCCGAAGCGTACCAATTACCACTAATTCAATCAGCCCATGGAAACTGATGCGTCGGTTATCTGCATCACGCACCGACTTGGTGTTAATTCCTTCGTAGTTTTCTTTGTTTAGTTCATTGAACCATGAAGTGACTTTCTGCGTCGAGAATCCGGTAATCGCAGCCGTTTCTCTAATGCTATAAATTCCTTGGTGAAGACTTAAATCAATCATTTCAGGTTCATGGTTAGTGGTTAAAGATACATTATTATTTAATTTATTCCAGGCCGCCAGCACTAAGCGTTTGGTTTTGTATTCGCCATAAAACCGTACTTCCTTATCCTTCAATACCCGGAAGGTTTCACCCGGAAAATCTGCTCCGTAGACATCTTGTGGATCCAGGATATAACGCAACTCATCATCAGAAAGGCCATATATCCTTGCATAAAGCGCGTCAATCTCAGCTTTCAAAATAGCACGCCGGTCTTCATGCCATTTAAAAGGGGGAAATGGAATTACAGCCCCATCTAGTTCTTCAACGCTTTGGCCAGCCCAGTCATGTCCCCCTGTGTATTTCCGATTATCCTCCCATTGCTGACGAATTTTGATTTTTAAATCCTGATTAGCAGTATACCACAGGTCGTCGGCAAAAGCTTTAACATCCCAGGCCGTATAAATCAATTCAACTGCTTTTTGAGCGATGATGTTTTTATCTTCTTCCGTATAGCTATCTGGTGGCACTACAGGCGTTTGTTTTAATAACCCCCAATTAAAATGTAGCCCGCTGATTTTTTGGCGAACGAAATAGTCATAGACTAGCGAATTTAAATTAGTGAGTAAAAGAACCGGAGAGGTCGCATGGTCAAATCCGATACCAGGTGAGGAACGGGAGGCTAAGACTTTTGGGATAACACTGGCAATGGAAGTCCGCTCGTTAGTAGCATTGGTAACGTCGCGCCAAAGGACAAAATAGTTCTTTTGGTAATCAGGATATTTACCCACTAAATCTTGAAATAAATTATCTTTAGCAAAATACCGAACTGTGGCAAACCTTCGACTATCCTCCTTTTCTTCTGAAGTCATTAACATTGCCCCCCCGCCCTCTATGGCTTTGGCGGGCTGACTTGCAAAGGTTGCCAATCTATGATCCAAGTGCCAGAACATCTTGGCCTCATAAACCGGTATCGTGTAGACAGCGGGATCCATCAGATGTACCATTTGAATCTCGTTTTGATGATCTCCTAAATCGACCAATCGGATGTAATAAGCGCCCCATGCATTGACTTTCTTTTCGTTATCAACAAATGTCCCGAAACGGCTGTAAATTCGGCGCGACAAATTTGCATCCACACTGGTGCGGAATACTGGACATGTTTTCGTATTCGGATTGAATTGCAGAAAATCGTTTTTTGTCAGGCTAAATATGCGTAATTGATCCTGCAGATGCTCGATCTTGGTTAAATAAAAGCCAAAATGCATTGGTTTGCTTCCAATGTCCAAGCCAGCGGCGGTCAATAAACAAAATTTATACCGGCTGTCTACACTTGGGAAAAAGCCAAGCCGGTTTTCAAAGTCAAAAAGACTAATTAACCGACTAGATTGGATAATGTCTTGGAAAAAAACTTTATTACCATCATCGGTTGCAATCCCCGTCGGAACAATTATTCCTAATCGGCCGTTGACCGACAATAGTGTAGTTGCTAATTCGGTAAACACAGAGTAAGTGTTTACATCACCTACAGCCGTCAACGGATACAGACCGCTCTCGCGCAAAAATTTTCCGGAACAATCGGCCACATGTTGTGCCATTTGATATTCAAGAGCGAGGGCCGGATTCGTTTGGGTTAACTCTTTGATCATTTTTGTTCTGGCTGCCGCATTCGGTGCATCTGCGATCGCTTGATCTCTGGTCGCGAAGAATTCCTCCTGTTGTAATTTAACTCTTTCCCAGGGGGGATTTCCCAGTATTACATCGAACCCGCCTTGCTCAAAAACATCCGGAAATTCCAGGGGCCAGTGAAAAAAATTATGCTGTAGCGAAAGTGTTTCGCTTTCGTCTAATAATCCTGGCTCCGCTGCATTTGGTTCTCTCAGGAAATGCTGTAATTTTTCAGTCGTAAAGAGGACGTTATCCACCACTCGGTTATAGGTTTCAAAAAATGCAGCCGTCCAGATATTGCAGGCATGCCAGTCCCTCCACCAGTTTGGGCGTTCCCGGAATTTCTCAAACCTAACTCTGACTAAGTTTACGGCTGCAATATCGTCCTGCACGATATTTTCTAGTAAATTAAATTCCTGGCTGAAATTATGGGAATCCTCACCTAGCAATTGCTGCTGGTCAAATAAGGAATATTGGGACATCCGGTTAAAAGCGCTATTCCGTTTTTTTAACTCCCTACAAATTTCTTTATCGTCACCAGTACAAGGTATATATGCATTAGCCGGTATCCCGCTATTTAGTACAGCAAGGTCACGTACACCAACTAAACTATTGCCATTTCGTATCTTATGATCAAGAAAGCTGAGTGGTTTACCACTATTATGTCCTTCCAACCAAAGCGCGAGCTTGCATAATTCGACCGCGGCGGGATTCATATCAACGCCATAAATGCAATGTTGGATAACTTCTCTGAGGCATTTCTGAAAAATAGAACGGGCAGGGTTTTCGTCACCACTTTGCAAGCGTGCCAGGTACCAGGCAATGGTCCGGGCCGCAGCTAGTAGCATGTGTCCGCTGCCGGCCGCGGCGTCACAGACCTTCAGCTTAAGCAGTGCCTTCATTTGTTCGCCTTTATTGCCTGCATTCGACTTCAACCGGTCTTCAATTACCGGAATCAGGGCAGATTTGATTAGTTCGTTCACCAGCTCAGGCCGTGTATAATAAGAACCAGTGGTTTTCCGTTCGGTACCTTCATGGAAAGTGAAACCAATTTGGCCCGCATCCAAGTCTTCGATCACCGGATGAAGTTCAAGCAAACCTTCGTAAACCGATCCTAATTCTTCCACGTCGAGTGAACGGTAATTGACTGGCACCAAGTTTTTTTGATCGTCTTCAAATTCGTTCAAGTTCCGAATACATTCGAGTAATAAGCGATTATTGATCAAGCTCGTATGTAAGTCGTTGATAGCTTGGCTACTGAACAACGCACCATCCAAAGGTGCAATGCCGAGCAACGGACCATTGCCACCGGCCTCAAATAATCGGAAGGTATTGGCCAGCCCCTGCCATAAATCATCGAATTCCGTCTCATAGAGGAACCCTTTCTCGGACTGCTTCCTCAAATGCGCGATACTATAAAATTCGTAGTAAATCTTCTTGTTCTTGATCATTGCAGGTGCCTTATCCTCTTGATCGTAGATCAAATCGCGTTCTTCAGTAACCATCAAAAATAGCAGCCGGTAAATCACCCGAAGCAACTGACGGTAATACTCACTTGCATTCAAGCCTCCCCCACGCAACCTCGAACGTAAATGCTCATTGGCCGGATGCTGCAGAAAACCTCTGCCTAAAGCAAGCAAAGATTGTTTAACGGCTTTACTCAGACCGTCGCGGATGCGGTTACCCGTCTGAATACTTTCTTGGTAGTATTTTTCCAGCAGGGACTGATCCGCTTCTTCGGCGGTCCGTGGGAAGCGGGTATAATGTAACAAACGGTAAAGGATGGTAAATTCGCTATACTTATCCTCATCCAGCATCCGCTTTAAATCGAATTCCACATAGGTCAACTTAATTAGGCGTCCGCTGTCCCGCATTAGGCGCAAAAACAAGCCGTTAGCTGTAATTCCGAAAACATGTGGAGTAACATTCAAATATTCCTGCATGGTGCCATGCGGAGAATATCGGGTCGTTCCCCCGCTAGCCTTGATGTCCAAAGTGTTTTTTTCCGGGTGCTGTGGTTCAAAAAAGCCCACGATATGTACCGGTAGATCCGCAGCATTTTCTGCAGTATGGCTGATCGCATAATTTTGATTGTTGCTGCCGACCAGCGAAGCCCTTTGGTCCCGTAATTCAAAACCAAGGGAACCCAAAAAGTTTTTGACCCATTTGCGACTCAGGCTTGTTCCATAAGGATCTGAAGCCGGCAGGTTCCGGCTCTTATCACTGAATTGCTTCCAGTCGAGCTTGACACGGCTCCAAGCATACTCGATCTCGTTACGCAGGTTGCTGCCAGGCTCAAGTGCAAAATCTGTTGCCGCCTGACCGATTATCTCTCCCGCTTCGACTTTTTGAAGAATCTCTTCTGAAATCAGGTTGCCTTGAATTTGAATAGCCGTATATTTCATAAGCAACTAACTAATGGTAGGTAAAAAAATATAAACCCCTAGGACATCCATAGGTAACACAGGCTCGACTACCTTATACTTATTACCTGCGACCAACTTTTTAAACTTCATATGACTTTCTACCAGGTGATGGGCTCTTTTAAGTGCCACATCGTCGGTATGGCTCCTGAAAATTTTTTCGTCATAGATCCAGGCAATGTCCTCCTCTAGCCAGTAAGCCTGTTCCGGTCGTTCCATTAATTGTGTCGGTACCGCTGTCATCAGTAAATCGATTGCCTCACCTGCTGTGAGCGGTCCAGGGGCAGTCAATGAACCGCGGTAGCCCCATAGTGACATTTCCTCAGCTACAATTTCTTTGTTACTGGGCTGTTCAGCAATGACATTTCGCACGCGAAATTGAAATAGTATCGTTTTCTCTTGGACCGCGGACGTGCGTACCACCGCTGAGCGAGATGCCCGGTGTTCTTCGTTGCGCTGGAGGGATTGATTTATGATGTATTGTGCCAAGGCTTCGGTAAAACCATGGTTTCTGCCAATATATCGATAGCCTGGCGGTGTTGGCGATTGAAAAGAAATCAGGAAGTCGGTCAGCATAGGCAGCTGACTGGCCAACCTTTGGGGTAGATTGCGGGTATAGATCAAATAACCTTTTTTTTGTGGCTCGACCTGTATGCCCAAAAAGCGCAGTGCTTCCACTACAAATTGTTCTACGGCCTTGACATCTCCGATTGCTTCATCAATATCCTTTAAATCGTCTTCGATGTCCGAAGCCTTGATCATGTTTTGTGCGAAAATACTCCTGGAAGCCTTTTCTCTCTGTTCAGCCTCTTCGAAGGCTTTGGCTACCTTGTTCTTTTCAGCAGTGATTTCTTCGTCCTCAAAAAAAGATAGCTGTCGGGATACTTGTTTGACAACCACGTTAGGTTTAAGTAGAATCGCATTGGTTACCGCTTCCATTACGGTCGCACTGTTTTCCGGGAAAGGGACAGCTATACCAATTGCTTTTTTTATCTCACGAGCCTTCCGCAACAGCACCTCCAATACGACGCCATCCATGGGGTTGTTACTACCATACAGTAACACCACTTCCACAGAAGGTGCCTGCTGGCCGAAGCGGTCAATGCGCCCTTCACGTTGCTCCAGACGATTGGGGTTCCAAGGCAGGTCATAATGTATCACGCTGTTGAATCCTTGCTGAAGGTTAATCCCCTCACTCAAACAATCGGTGGCTACAAGTACTCGGCGCTGGGCCTGCTGCATCAAGTCAATTTTCTGGCGGCGCAGTTCATCGTTGAGTTCGCTGGTTACGACCTCTAATTGTACATTTTTAAAGTTTTTGCCTTTAAACTGTTTTTTTAAAATAGCACCCAGGTAATTTGCGGTCTGTATATAGCGGCAAAATATAATAGGGTTATAACCGCGCTCCAGCAAGCTGCTGACCTGCAAGAAAGCTTCGCGGGCTTTTTGGTCAAATTCAATACCCGACAATTCTTTTAATTTTGCAGCGTATTTTAATAACCGCCGTGCCTCCGTGCCGCCTTTGTTGTTCAAAGCTTCCAACACCGAAAACGGAAGGTGATCCTCGGCGGCAAAATCAGTATCCATGACTTCATCCGCCACGTCAGTAAGCTCTTCGAACTCATCGGTATTTTGTAGGAGCCTGGTTTTGTTGGCTTTCTTTTCAAGCATCGCAATACCTGCGGCTGGGCTGCTCATCACGCCTCTCAGTAGCGCTAGCGCATCCCAATAACCATAGCGTTGCTTCTTGTTGGCCGCCGTGCTCAGACTAACGAGTTCCCTGGCATAAGCGAGTATTTCATTAAAAAACTCGCCATAGCTTTTACCTATCTCATAATCTTGATCAACAGCTATCCGTTCGGGAAAGGTCGTGGTCTCATCCAACCAGTTGAGCACATCCCTCCTTCGCCTTTGGATAAAGTATTTTGCAATTTCTTTCCGGTCTTCTTCAGAGGAAGTAATCACGTCTGATCGTTCGAAAACAGGATTTAATAATCCAAGCAACGATTGAAATTCCGCCTGTTTGCCGCTGTGCGGCGTAGCGGTCAATAATAGTAAATGCTGCTTATCGCGAAGTGCCAAATCGTGCAACAGGTGATAACGGAGCTGCTGGGCATTGTTGGCGCCAGCGGGTTTGGCACAGGTATGGGCCTCATCGACGATAACCAGTTCTGGGCAATGGTCCAAAAATACCTGGCGTTTGTGTCCCGTTTTGATATAGTCGATGGAAATAATCTGAAATGGGAAGGCGCGAAAGATGGTTTCGTGCGTCCTGATTTGCCGCTCCAATGCAGTAGCTGTACCAGAACGGATGATCACTGCCTCCAGCCCGAACTTACTTTTTAATTCGTCCTGCCACTGGTCGCATAAATGCGGCAGGCAGACGATGGCGAACCGTTTGATCTCCTTACGCTCGTAGAGCTCCTTGGCAATCAATAGCGCCTCAATCGTTTTGCCTACACCCACGTCATCTGCAATTAAAAGACGAGTGGTTTGTTGACGGAGCGCCATGATCAGAGGTACAAGCTGATATGAACGTGGGCGGAAGGAAAGTTTTCCCAGGCAACGAAAAGGCCCGGCCGCGTTCCTGAAAGATAAACGGGCCGCGTTATAAAGTAGTTTAGCCGAGCGAAAATCTCCGAGATCACCTGCATCCGGTTTGATAAAGTTATAGGTTTTCGGCATATCGGAAGGATTGGCCAGCGGCTTATATATACCGGTAATCTCCTCATCTGCGCCACCAAGCGGCTTTACGAGGAAAAGTTCCTGATCTTCCGAAGGAAGAACAATCCAAGGTCTATTCCTAAGAGTGACCAAACTGCCGGGTTTAAAATCAAACGTCATTATTGATAGGGTTGGGTATTGGCTCTGACAAATATCGCTAATTGTTCCTTACTACAAAGGCCTTCTGAAACCTTCAATAATTTAGGGTAGAGCTCTTCGTTGGATGCAGTTAACTCATAGCCGTTCAATTCTAGGAAAGCAAACATTGCTAATAGGCCGACTCTTTTATTGCCATCAGAAAAGGCCTGATTCTGCGAAATATGAAAAAAATATGCTGCAGCCATATGAAACAAGTCCTCATGAAGATACTCTCCACCAAATGTGGCCTCCGGCTGTGAAATTGCCGATAAAAATAAATCCTCATCCCTGAGTTCTGCCTGACCGCCATGGTCACGAATCGTATTTGCGTGCAGACGATGAATTTCCTCAGCAGTTAGAAAAACAGGGTCGATCATTTGCTGAGTTCTCTTAAGGTGAACTCATATTTACGTTTTGCCTTCGCGTATATCTCATCAATATTACGAGTTGCGGCATTGTCAGCCTTAACTGGCTTAAAGATATCCGGGCGTTTGGCGATAAGATTCGCTAAAGAGTCTTTATAATACCATACTAATACCTGATAGCCTGCTTGTTTTAATGCTGAACGTTTTTCGTGGTCAACGCTGGCCGTAGCCATATCATCATGATAGGAACCATCGCAGAAAATGAGGACATTTGGCTTATAGTAAAAATCCGGGTATACATAAGTATCCGGGATCTTAGGCTGAGCTTCATCTGGCAATTTAAGTCCACGTTCATAAAGAAATTTTAAAAATTGTTCTTCAGTGCCACTACTTTGATCCCTTGCTGACTGCAGAAAAAGATATTGATCTTCGTAACTAGTAAACGCTTTGCCCTGCAAGACTTCAATATTCGAGGTCATTAGATTGCGGAGCGCGCCTCTGACGAGATTGCGGTCAATCTGCTGGTGATAATGCTGATTGTAATAACTTAAAAGGTCGTTATAGGTTGCCGGGATAACTTCGCCTAATTGTTCTATTCCATTTACGAAAAAACATACCTTATACGCCTCTTCCATTAACTTTGTGTAAACAGAAGGATTATCCATGATCTGTGATAATACGCCGAGACTGCCTTCCGCGGCTTCGTAAATCAGTATGTTAGGTGTGTCTTCACTACCCATTATGGTCGCCCCGATTTCATTTGCTTCAACTTGGAAGAAATTTTCGATCGCCCGCTTGATGGCAAACATTAATGTAATAACCCCATTACCCCCCCCTTTTAGCGCAAGCGCCTGTATTGGTTGAATGTAAATGGCATTGGCAGTATCCGATGTAAAGAGTTTAACATCCCGAATCTCATCCTTTGCGAAATTTTCTTCCCGTTGTTTTTTATTTTGCCAAAAACCGGTGTTCAGGTTGATTGTGAAACCATCTTCACGAGCAATTCGCCATTTCAAGTTGACTTTAAAAATACGGCACGAAGGCATATAATGAACATGCAATAAAGGCTGTTCATTAATTTTTACTAAAGCTTCCATCGTATTTTGAAACCCACCGTCAACTGCAAAATGAGTCTGGATATCGTAGCCCTTTCGTGTCCTTTCTTCTTCTTGACAGGTAATCCGCTGCATCTCACGAGCCCGTGTTTCTGTCATTTCTATTAGGGTTGTATGTAAATGCTTCCCAGCATCTAATTGCAACGGATCGCCTGTAATCGGATCCACTTCGTAACCAAATTGATCGTCATATAAGAAATAACCGGTTTTTGGTGAGATCTTCGCTTTTTCCAATTTTAACTCCGCTTCAGTAAGCACCAACCGGTCAACTCGATATTTTGAGCCGTCATGATAAATAATGTTGCGGGGGCCAAATTCACTAAGCGCGACAAATCTCGGACGAGCGATGAATTCACCACCTTGGTCTTCTGTTTCCATAAAGGACCGTATGGGCATTCTAGTGAAATTATAACCTGGTAAAAAGCCCTCTGCTGCAAGGTAGCGGTAAGGATAAAACT
Organism: Mucilaginibacter sp. GW821-FHT07G05; assembly: GCF_059418565.1. Taxonomy (NCBI): domain Bacteria; kingdom Pseudomonadati; phylum Bacteroidota; class Sphingobacteriia; order Sphingobacteriales; family Sphingobacteriaceae; genus Mucilaginibacter; species Mucilaginibacter sp. GW821-FHT07G05. The sequence goes on from NZ_JBWKQC010000006.1 coordinate 27,647, forward strand.
CGGTTTGTTCTCGATTTTTCCCTGCCTGACCAGCTTCTGTGCTTTTGTTAAGCAACAACTCCCTTTGTTTGACCGCCAGTTTCAGGCTTCTTTCAGCATCGCGCTTTTTATCATGATCGTCTGCATAAACCCTGTTTTCAATGATTGAAGTGGCTAAACGGACCTGCTGCTGTGCTGCCCGATACAGTGACCTCCAGCGTCCTAGTGAAGTGTCGAATGAGCTGACAAATAATTCAATGCTACGGATTATCCAGCTGTCATTAAACCAGGCTGGTTTTCTTTGCGCGAATTCGGTTTGAAAATAAGTGTCACTGATTACTTTTTTGAATGTATCAAGTATTTCTTTTTTCTCTTTTTCTTTTACCAACAATAAATCAAATACTTCCTTTTTCAGCGGAAGGTTTTCCAGATCTGAGGTTTCTATTAAGTCACCAATAGAATCCTTGATATTCGCAAGTTGGCGGGTAGCCAGAATACCCGCATGAAGGTGACTTAACAGTAGTTCTTGATTGATTAAATCGATCCGTGGAGCAGTTACTTCGCCCGACACCATTTGTGTCATATGCTTAAAATAATGCCTGTCATGGGCGCTGAAATTTGAGCAGTACACCAACACAAGGGCAGCCTGACCACTCCGGCCCGCCCGCCCGCTACGTTGCGCATAATTTGCCGGAGAAGGCGGAACATTACGCATATGAACGATGGATAAATCAGCAATGTCTATACCAAGTTCCATTGTAGGTGAGCAGAAAAGAGCGCTGATTTCCCCGGATCGGAAAGCTGCTTCCCGTTGTTTACGGCTTTCGTTGGCGATTTGACCTGTATGCTCACTGCCTTTAATAGGTTTGAGTTGATGGAAATTTGTCTGATAAAACCGCTGGAAATATTGATTGGGGCGGATAATAAGGGGCTTATACGATCTAATGCGAATATGGTCGGGCGCCAACTTTTCTGTGTCGCCCCGACGCCAAAGCAAGTTATCCGCGTTTAACTGATAGACCGGAACCTGAATATTACTTTCCGATTTGACCAATTTCACTGAAAGCCAGCCAGCATCTCGTTGGAGAAAATCGAATAATGTATAGGTAAATGATTCATATTCGATTCTTCCTTTCAGTTCGATACCGTGTTTCAACGCAGTTTTTTTGATGTAACGGGCAAAAATGCTCCGTGATCCCACGCTTTCTGTACGAAACGAATTGCCTGCAAAGGTCAGTTTTTCCAAACGTATATATGTCGGGAGATCTAGCTTATCAGACTCATCCAATGTCCATGGGTTTTTTAATTTTTCACGGATACGTTTAGCATTCTGCATTATCAGGGCAGGCTCGAGCATCGAAAAGTTTAAGGCATAGGCCTTTCTGAAAAAATCAAAGATCTGTGTCAGAAATTCATAACGTTCTTCAGAGGACATTATGGCTAAAAGTTCATTTTTTAGCCATAGCGATTCATCGGTAACTGATTGCGGAAGATGTTTATAGGAAATTGCCAATAAGCCGCATTGCTCTAGATTCGGAAGTACCACCCGCCAACTGCGCTTTAAGTCTTGCAATAGACGATACATGATCAAATCTTTCAGCGCATCCTCATTTTCTTTTTTGGGACCAGGGAATAGGGCTGGCTGACGTGCATACTGCTCTTGCCCGAGGTCCAGGCAGGCAAATACGCGATCAGCGATATTGCTATAATCGAGGTGCTCGCTACTCTGCAGCGCCTGGACGATCGCAGCCCTTAACTGGCCTACTTTTACAAAATCATTAAAGTGCCCAGATTGCAGTGACGCATCCTGCCGGTTATCTGTAAAGCTCAAAAGTTTTTGTTTTTTTGGCGATTCTTCAAACGCATCCAGCAGTTTGATCGTTTCAAACGATAATACAGTCGTGGCTGTGCTTCTTCCTTCCCCGCCTAGTTTCATGACTTTTGTCCATTCGCCCGCTTGCGGTTCAAAGATGATCCCTGAAGTCGGGTCTACGGCTAAAGGAGAACTGATAAACCAACCTTCAAAATCCTTTTTTTGGTCGAATGAAAAATTACCCTGCTGATCAAAATAAATCTTTTTGGGCAGTTTTGCTTCCTGATCCGGTTTCAACTTTTGTGTGCCGTCCTTTCTTAAGGGACCAAACCAGGATTCTGGCAAGTCTGTTTTATCCCGCTCGAAATCCCAAACCAATTCGTCATCTTCTTGATGTTGAATAAAAATATAGCCCTCCTCGGAAATCAAACCTTCTTCCGGCTCTTCCACGACATCATAGAATTCCTGAGGCTCTATTCTACTATTTTTCTTGTCAAGCTTGACGCTATAGAACTCATGTCCCGATACGCGACTAAAAACTAATGGAAAAAGTTTGGTATCCTTGTTGTCGGCATATAATCCGGCATCAAGGTATAATTGACGGGAACTCTGATCTCCTAATGTAGTGTAAACTGAGCCTGTTTGCGCTATGAACTGGTGTAAACGGTAAGGAAGGTAATTCTTCCTCCTGTCCTTATCTGACCTAGAGTTCAGCTGATTCGCCCAATCCAGTAATTCCTGCAAATGGCACATGCAAGTTTCAATATCCAATGTTGTTGCATCCGCCATCAATCGGGCTATAGTAGTGATTGTAACTGGTTTTCGTCTTACAAGATGACCTTCCTTTACCCGTAACGCAATATGTTCCTCAATCCAATTTGCTGTAGCATTATTTTCAAATATTTCGAAACTCGCAAACCGATCCACTGGCGTTTGAACTGACAAACGTAATTCGTCATTTGTCGCAGGACCAGAACGTAAGCTGCGCATGAGGAACTCGTTAATGACCTGCTCAGCCGATAAATCCGTACCAAATATCTTTGAAGCAACTTTTGCCACCTCTTCGCGTTGATGCTCTATGGAGGTGTCTTCTCCCGAGACCATTGTTGCTGACGTACCGATACAAATGACTTTATCAGCGGAAGCAGCTGCTTTGATCCGACGAATAAGCACAGAAACATCAGAGCCCTGCCGACCACGATAGGTGTGCAACTCATCAAATACCAGGAACCGGATGTTGTCCAGAATATTTTTACGAATTTTTACATCTCTTCCACCGCGAGTCATCATTAACTCCAACATCATGTAGTTCGTCAGAATAATATGTGGTGGGTTCTTTTCCAGCCGATCCCGCTGACCCTCGTCTTCCTGCCCAGTGTATTGAGCAAATGTCAATGGAAACCTTTCGTCCGTATGCGAGTGCAACTCACGAACAATTTCAGCCGAACTTTTTCCATTTTGATCAATCGTTAGCCCTGAAGCTTGTTCCAAGTATTTAATTTCAAACTTCTTTAACTCTTCAAACTGAGAATTAATAAGCGCATTCATTGGATAGACAATCACCGCTTGAACCTGATTTGATACATCAGCGCCCATTTTTAAAACATGATTACAAATCGTAGCGATATACGTTAAGGATTTTCCCGACCCTGTGCCGGAAGTCACGATAAATTCCCGGCCTTTTGACCCTAGCAAAATTGCTTTTTCCTGGTGTTTATATAGATCGTAACCAACAAATATCCTTTTCAAGGTGGGGTGCAGGCCTTCCTGATTCACCAGATCTGCCAGCGATCGGCCTTTTTCAAACGTGGGATTGAACTGGATCAAGGGTTCAGGCCATAACAATCCTTCATTTATCTTTTTTTCTACAAACTTTGCAATACCCTGATCCTTGATATTGACAAAGCTTCGTATATAATCTTTATACTGACTAATTAACTTCTTATGATAATTGAGAATATCCATGTTGTATACAAACAATAGGCATTTGCCAAATTCTGGCAATTTATTAAAGATAGTTCATAATATTATATATTACGACTATTGATGAGTAAACTAAGGAAAGGTATAAGAGTACTAAGCTTTAGATTAATTTACAGTAGAATTATATATAGAAAATCTTTAAAGTACTAAACGAACAAGAAGTTATCTTTTATTTCAAAAAGGACATATTGCGAAGACCACATTATTTGATAGTAATATCATGAGTATTTTTTCCTTGATAATTCTTGTTAGCATTTTTCCTTCCATCAAAAAATGTTGTATTTACCCATTTGCCATGGCGATCCTGAATTTCAAACTCTCCTTCGCCAAGATCTACCGAGATAAAAACGGTATCATGTGTGAGGTCATTTGTAAAGACCTTCCATATTTCATCTCGATGTTTGTTTTTTCGGGTAATATTATAATTAAAAATCCAGCCATTAGCTTTTAAAATCTCTATGACGACCGCTGTGTTTTTTGCACGTATTTCTTCTACACTTTCATTTTCATTGTAATTAGGGTATTTGGCATCGGCGATGATTTTTGCAGTCACTTCTGTACGCCAAGAAGGGTTAAAAATAGGATCCCACTTTTTTTTCTCTAGAATAATCTGCTGACAAGTATGTAATAAATACGCTTCGTGATTGGCGACACTTCCGTCAAAGTATAAGTTCGGTAACCTTATGGACATATATCGCTCGCCACTTTGGTCTAAGACGTATTTCTGGCAATCAAGAATGTCTGTTTGAAATGTAACTGTTGTTCTAAAACTTAATAAAGGGAGCTGACAAACGTGAGCGTCTTTTAAAGACTGGGAAATATTGCCCTGATGCGAAACTTCAAACATCCTCTCCGCCTCTGCATTAGCTATCTCTTTTTGGTAGTCCCAGTTAAAATCATCAACAACATTTGTTAAAAAACCAAGTATTCTTTGCTTTTCGTCTGGATCTTCTAGCTGCTTCCAGTATGTCTTTATAGAATAGCCCCCACCAATAAGCATATCTTCAAATCCGGAAGGAGTCTTTAGCTGTTCTAGTTTGTAGGATTTGACAGAATAAAAAACATCGATCAATTCCTTAATTAATGGCCCAGGTTCCATTATTTGAACTCCATCAGGGGCAATCGAAAGGTTGTTTAAAATACAAAACATTAGGATAGGAGTTTTTCAAGGTTGTTTTCCCATTCATCGAAAAAACCTATCGGCCAGCCAGTCAATTTGCCATTTGGATGGGCCGATAGAGTACGGTGTGTTTGTAAATCACCATCAGTAGTTTTCTCATTGTAGAAGAAATGGACCTTTAATAGCTCTGCATCTACCTTACCGTATCTGTCGAACCCTTTGATGATTACCCGTATACCATTTAATACATGATCACTATGGGTTTCTATGATGACTTGTACGCCGTTTTGTGCTACCAATGCCAATAACATTCCTATTTTCGACTGAGCTGCAGGATGCAAATGAGCCTCTGGGTTCTCTACAATCAAAAGATCACCCGGTTTACAAACTAATGCTGCAGTGATTACTGGTAAACTAAAGCTATAGCCAAAACCCACTTGCATTGCAGAAAAATCACCGCCATTCGCTCCTTTAACTGCAAAGTTAAGGTTAACATCTTCTTTGTTTTCCGAACTTACTTTAGCTGTGGTTTCACGCCCTAAAATGTCACCAATCCAAGCGTTGAGATTTTCGTAAAATCCTAAACTTTTAATGTCTCTATGTTTAAGATTTTCAAGGCCAATGATGTCGTTCCTATTGACAGCATCAAAAATATAGACGGGAGTGAGTTCACCCTGTATCCCTAATTTAGTATTGAAGACCCTTTCCGTTTTCCTAGAGTAAGCCTTCCTTGGGCCGATGCGTTCGGCATTGATATAAATAAAATCAGGTTGGAAAAGATTTAACTTATTCCAGTCATTAGGGCCGCTATATGAAACAGGCAATTCTGTACTGTCAGATTTAGAGGCGTCAATTTCCCAGTTAAATTGTTTTTCACCACTACCTAACTCTATTTCCAAAGTTTTAGGATAAGCATTAGCATTACAAAGATTATCTGCCGATTGCAGATCAGTGTAACTAAAATTATGTAGGTCAACGATGTTTTGTGTTTGTAAAACAGTACTCGAGTGGCTCTGTTTTAAAAGCAACAAGCTTTGAATGACACTTGATTTTCCCATTCCATTAATCCCAGTAAATAAGGTCAATGGTGACAATCCAAATGGTTCATCGGTGAAACACTTAAAATTTTTAAGACGGATATGGTTGATCATGTAGAAAAGCATTTATAAATTCTTGCAACAGACTGAAGCGGCTTCTAACCGCTGATTTGTTTCCTGTGGTATCGTTAATTGACTTATACATAGGCTCATAATCCAAGAAACTGTAAAAACGATCTCTGAAGTGAACGCTATTTGAAATTATATAATCAAACTCTATGTTATCTAATTGGACAAGATTCCAAGAAACAGTATCAAATAATGCTTTATTGGGTTGTCTACCAAACTCCATATTGGCCTTAGGCCTTCGAAAGCCAATAGCACCAAAAAGCTGAAATGCCCTTGTCATGCTTAGTTCAAATGTGTTCCTAATAATATTAAGGTCATCAGGGGTAGCATTATAAAGAGCATTCATAGACAACGAAAGGAAAAGATCCATCTTACCGTTATATTCATGAAAATCAAAAATTTGAAATGCTATAAACCGATTGGTATACTCACGGTCCATCATTCTTTTAGGTGACACTTTGCCTTCCGTGGCTCTTTTAAAATATTCATTTCTAGCAAGTTCTTTGGTTAACTCTGCGGGGCCTCCCCGGAAAAAGGCATTCCTAATTTCCTGCCCATTAAGTTTTAGCCCTCCCGTGTTAATTCGTTTAAATATGTTGTATTTAACTTCAGGTGGGGTTCCAGGGTTGATAACATATGCGATAATTTCAGCATCGAATATCCGGCGTTTTAAGCGACCGGGGAAATCTGTACTGGCAAATTTTAAACCTTCACATTCCCTTTTTAAGTATTCTAGATCAATTAAAGAAAATTCTCCTTTGATAAAAGAAACAATCGTATTCAATCGCTGAAGCCCGTCAATTACACGCCAAGGTTTCCTGCTACCATCGAAATAGAATAACGGAATAGGTAATTTAATCATCAATGATTCAATGAAGCGACTTTTCTGAGAATTATTCCACAAATTTTTATTTCTTTGAAGATCGTCTTCCCCCTCGATGTCAATATCTTCATCTGGAAAAGGCCGATTTGTGTTACTCTGCTCGTCAAAATCAAAATCGTCGAAATCATCCGCCAGAATGTCCAAAGATTCATCGGTAATCATGGAGATTAGCTCAATTACACGAAAAGTCTGTAAGCGTATATTAACATCATCAGGATCATAAGGCAATTCTGCCTTAGACTGATAATCCAATTGCCTTAAACGACTTAACTCTGTATTTATCACTATATTTTTCTTCTTGTAAATTGATATCCCTTAAAATTATCTAAACAGATTTAATTATCTCGGTTAAGATATAAATGAATTTTTGATTATTCAAAGATAGTCACAGGAACTGAATTAATGTCGTGCTTGCATATTAAAAGGAATCAATCAATATTTTTTAAAGTATAGGCTAGTGATATTATCTTGTATTTGTGTAAGTAAACATTTGTATATTCAAACTTTCCTTATCGCTTAATGGATCTCCAACAAAAAGTCACAGCACTTTATCGATCGGCGTTAACGACGCCCAGCACTGGTTTCATCACTATCGCAGAGGCGGAACTCTATTTACAGCAAGCTTACGAAGGGCGCTTTCTCTTTGAGCTGATTCAGAATGTCAGAGATGCAAATAAGGACCTAAATAAGGATGGAGAGGTCCTTATCAGATTGGATAACGACTTGCTCTCGATCTCCAATACTGGCGCTGAGTTCAACGAACAAGGGATCGAAGCGATCACTACGATCGGGCGGAGCGGCAAGCAAAGCCAGGACCTGATCGGTTTTAAGGGCATCGGCTTTAAGTCGGTCCAGGCGATCAGCGAAACCCCCAAGATTATCACCCGCTTTGGCTCCATTCTGTTCGATCGTTCGCTGACCGCGAAAGATTATACAGCGGTCGAGGAAGACGAGCTGCCACTATTCTACTGTCCGCACTTTGATAAGGAGAATCTTAGCGCCGCGGAACAGGCGGCTGGTATCGTGACCAAGGTCGCGCTGAAGCTCAAACCTGGTCTATCGGAAGAAGATATCTTGAAAGCTTTCGAACGGATACAGGTGAAGGAGTTGGTGATGCTGGGGAATATCAGTAAAGTCGAATTCTGGTCACCGCAAAAGCATATCACCTACTTGATCGACAAAAAAGACAGATCACCTTTGATGACCGTCACTAGGGACGACGATCCCTTTTACTTCAAGATCTACAGCCCGATCGGGCGTATCCAGTTGCCGCCGGATGCGATTGCTACGTTGAGTAAAAAAGAGCGCAAATTATTCCAGCATGATCCTTCGGTAGAACTGAAAATCGTCTTGGAACTCAATGAAAAGCGGCAGGTGAAACTGATGGACAACACCAAGTTGTATCTATTCTATCCACTGGAGATCATTTCAGGCTTCCGCTTTATTATACATAGCTATTTTATTGTCGACCCGGAACGCAAGTCCCTGCGCGCCTCGCCGGTCAATCAACATATCCTCAAAGCGATCGGCGACTACCTAGCGGGTGAATTGCTCAAAGCAATCAGCAGGACGAAAACCAATATCACCCGGATCTTGACTTTCAAAAGACAGCCCGATGAACAGTTACAGGTACTGTATGACCACTTCGTTGAAAAATTAAGAGATAAAAAATTCATTTACGACGAACTGACGAAAAGCTATTATGGCCTCGATGAGGTGATGATCGCCGATGGGTTTGATAAGGATCTGTTTCCAGGAGGAAAGCTGGGCGGCAGGCAGCTTGTTTACTTAGAAGATACGGTGACGAGGGACTGGCTTGTTAAGGAATTTAACGTTCATTACCTAGAGTTTTCCAAAATAGCCGAGGAGATCGAAGCAGAATGTAAGAAGCAAGCGAAAGCCCAGAATGCCGTTTTTTTTCAAAACCTTTATAATTATGTAACAGCACACGAAGATCTGAACCTTACGGGTAAGAGGGTATTACTAACGGATCAGTGGCAGCTGGTTACCAGCGAGGAAAATGTATTGTACGGTGGTAATAAAAAGATGATCAAACTATCGCCGCAAATTAAAAGAAAGATCCATTTTATTAATCCTGGGATCATCATCACAGATTTCAGGGAAGGCCGTAGCCGTACGGGAATCGTGGAATACAGCACCTACCAACTGACCCGACGCCTGCTGAAATTGATGGTCCCGGAGGGCACATTGAACGCCGCGATCCTGAATGATCTGGGCAGTCTCGAACAGGATAACAAATCCTGGCTAGAAATCCAGGAGAAGATCCTGCTGCCAGTCAAAGGCGTAGCAGCCTGGCTTTCGCCCATTTACCACCCCATTTACTTGGAATCCCCCGAACTGCGGGAACTGTATCCCAATGGTAAATTTGTAGATGAGTCCGTATTGATGAATTCCACTATGCAGGAAGAGAAGATTCTGAGTTTTTTGAAACTTTGCGGCGCCTGGAATATTCCGGCGGTGTATGTTTCCGCCAAAAGTATTTCCACGAGCCGGGGTGACGAACGTGAAAGGCGGCTGGTTCAATTATCCGGTCTGTCGACCACACCGTTCACCTTAAACAATGATCGCTTACTGGACGTACCGGCAAAGCTGAATGACTGGTTCACAGAGGCGGTCTTCAGTAACTGGCGCCGCTACCAAGAATTTATCAGCGCGGATTATTTATCGCGGATCCAGTTTTCCAACTCCAGTTCCTATTCCCGATATGTGCCCAAAGAGCAGACACTGAGTTATTCGGGCTTTCTGAGATACCTAAAAGGCGCGGCCTGGATCAATTTAAAAGGAGAAGAAGAATTGTACAGGCCAGCCGATATCATCGGTATCGACCCGACTGATTTTTATAAACCGCAAAACCGGGTGATCAAACGCTACCTTAGGGTATTCCCGGTAAATTTCGCCCACAAGAAAGATATGTTGGAAGTGCTGGGCATGCGGCACCTGGACGGTGATACGCTGGAAAACTATATCGACCTGCTGACCACCGTCTATGATCGTTACCGAGATAAGGATACGGACAACAAAGAGTTCACGGATTTTTATAATCGGCTGCTGAACAAACTATTTGACTTTTACTATTTTTCAAAAGGGGAAGCCGTCAACATGGATCTGTTGAAGAAACAATGGTTCCTGGCGTTGGATGAGGTTAACCGCACGACCTACTGGAAACGCGGCGAGGAGATCTTTTATATTGACGACCGGCCCAATTATGATATTCTGCCAGCCCGTATCAAACAGGTCGTACAGCCCCAGTTCACGTTGAGCAACAAGCAAACATTTGGTAAGATAGCGGCCAAGATCGGCACAAAGTTCTCGGATTCAATTGCGCGGCAATTGTTGCAAACAGATGCTTCAGCAACGAGTAATTTGCCAGACTATTTTGAGGAACTGCCGCAGAGCATTGCCATCCTGGAATATATGATCGATAAGGCGTTGGACAAGGAACTTGATCAAATCAAAAACACAATCGTTAAGGAACGCGCCAGTATCCTAGTCAATGTTTCGGTGGCTGGTTCGCCGCCCGTACCCATAGAGACGGATTATTTTGTTGATCATAAGGCCAACTATGAGCTCCATGTTAAGAGTAACCTGTTCATCAGCCGCAACAAAGTTCTATCGGAAGCCATCAATGCGCTTTTTGTAGAAATCACAAACCGGGAACCCCGCCGTTATCATTTGGAACTGCGCCGTTTCCTTAATTCCGGTCACCGGCAGGAATACTTGGACGAATGTGAAATCACCGGGGATCGCTTGCTGGAGATTCGTGAAAAATTGAGTTCCTCGACGCTTAACAACCGTCAAAAATTCTGGGACGCGGTGCTAATCGCTAGGGCCATTAATGATCGGGGAGCCATTTTTAACAGTACTAAGGCCGACCTACCAAAGCTTGCGCATCTGCTGGGGACAACAACTGCTATTCTCAATGAATTTTCCGCGGCATTTCAGTTCGGAGAAACCAGCAATGCGAATAACCTGGATCCTTTAAAAAAACTACTTCCTGCGGTCGGCCTGACGCTGCCACAGCTCAATACGTATGCCTATCCCAAGATGGATTTCCGGTATTTCTTTGACACTGAACTAACCCGGCTGAAAAATAAATTCGAGACCGGGTTCAATGCGAAAGTTCATGCGTACCTAAAGGACAAGAAGCGTACAGAGCAGCAAAGCTATCTAGCTAAACTGGATGAATACCGCGCTCAGTTTAGGGTAAACTGCCCGATCGATTTGCTAATCGAAGACCTAGAGGCCCACTTCCTGCATTTGCTCCAACAGGCATTCGGCGAACTAACGTTTACGCTAAAAGACATCCGAGCCAGCCGCACGAGCTTCAATTTGAACCCGACCTACTTTAGGCAGGTCAAACTATTTAAGGCCTCGCTGCGGTCGGACAAAGTCAAATTCACAGAGGAACAATATCACAAATTTGCTGATACTTTAAAGTGGGGCAGTTTGTTATACTTCGACCAGGTGCCTTATCTCGTCCAGAATTTTAAAGCTTGGCTGTCCGGCCAGCAGCCTAAACCAGAACCCCGGCCTAATTCGACTTTGGAGGACCTGATGGCGGAACTGGCTATCCGGGACGATGAGGCGATCGAAGACGTGTCGACGGAAAGCGTGCCCACGCCAAAAGGGAATGGCGGCGGCGGTAGCGGCAACGGCTCCCATTATGACGGTGCGGGAAACGATGCCCAAAAGCAAAAGATCGGTCTCGCTGCCGAGCTAATCGCCTACCAGTTGCTAGCCAAAACCAATACGCAGCTAAAATGGGTCTCAAAGAATGCCAGCCGGGCGCCAAAGGACCACCCTGGTTATAACCCGCAGGGAGATGACAAATACGGTTACGATATCGAATACCTCGACGCGGAGGGTAATATGCACTTCGTAGAAGTCAAAGGCAGAGGGGAATATAACGATTCGTTCGAGATCACCCGATACGAGGTGCAAAAAGCTTATGAGGCCAAAGCATTTTACGAAGTGATCTTGATCACTCATACCCTGGACGGACAGCGCAGGAAGAGCAGAAATCTGGGCAACTTATTTCTACTGGACAAAGGAAAAGACTTTTTCGCCAACGATAAATTTACGGCGATTTACAAGAGTTTTGAGATACGTTTTCATCAGATATAATATCAAAGCGCTATTTAGTTAACTATTTATATTAATATAATAATGTCAATTTGCCAAATCGAAATCTGTTATAAACGTTCCGTTGATACTGAGGGTTGAATACGAATGTGTCGGATATCTTCAAATTCTGCCATCTAATAATGATAATTATTGCTATATAAATTGCATCAAAACAGACTTTTTCATAACTTTGATGTAACCTATTTGCATTCAATTAGTTGCGAAAAAAAGGTGAGCATCTGGTGAGCAGCCGGCTTTTAGAAAGTAAAAACATTGTAATTCAAAGATATAAGGGCATAGTTCATGTCCCGTCCATTCCGCTAAAAGGGTATCAAAACCCACCGAAAGCGCTTAAATCAATGATTTAGGCGCTTTTTTTATGTCAAAAGCGCCCGTTTCAAACTAAGTTTTATGATTCACTCGGTTACCTATTCGGTTACCTGTTTGAATCGCCTAAATTAGGTAACCGAATAAAGATTTAATTGATTGATTTTGAATGAATTAGACCGATGCAAAAAAGCATCAAAACGGTTCAAATTTTATTAAATCTTTTATCAGTAAAATGGTTATTTATGAAGAATTCTAACAGCTTTTCAATCCTGATCTGGGCGAACAAAGCAAAATCAGATGTTAACGGCCTTATCCCCCTTTATGCAAGGGTGACGGTTATGGGGAAACGGGCGGAGATCTCACTAAAGAAAAAAGTTAATCCCCAAAAATGGGATGCTAAGACCGGCTTCATGAAGGGAAGCGGAAACGAAGTCCGTACAGTCAACAATCACATCCATCAGGTTTCAGAAGAAATTTTTCGGATATATACCGAGCTCCAAAAGAACAACGATTACCTATCGGCTGAAGAAATAAAAAATAAATTCAATGGCGGGCCGGTTGAAAGGCGTTCGCTCTTGGCGGTATTTGACGAGCATAACAATGATGTTGAAAGCCTGGTGGGTAAGGACTATGTAAAGGCTACCCTAACAAAATATAAAACTATAAGGAGCAAAGTTGCAGCATTTATTATCTCTAAATACGGCAGAAATGATATTTATCTTGATCAGCTTGAGTATGGATTTATTACGGGTTTTGAGAAATACCTTAAAATAAAATCCGGTATCGATCATAATACAACTATGAGTTACATCAAGCGATTGAAAAGAATTATCACTATAGCTGTAAATAATCACTGGATCAGCATAAATCCATTTTCTGCATTTAAATGCACCTCCCGCAAAGTTGTACGTGAAGAATTGACAGAGGAAGAATTAACGAGGCTTGCGGCGAAGAAATTCGTCATAAAACGCTTAGAGGAAGTAAGAGATTGTTTTCTCTTCAGCTGTTACACCGGCTATGCTTTTATTGACGCATCAAAATTGACGTATGCAAATATCGCCAATGACAAGGATAACGAGATGTGGATCAAAACCAGCAGAACCAAAACTGAGATTGCCGCTAACGTTCCACTTCTACCCCAAGCTATTGAGATCATCAATAAATATAAGAATCATGAGGACTGCATTTACTCAGGTCGCATTTTACCTATGAAAAGCAATCAAAAAATGAATGCTTACTTAAAAGAGATCGCAGACTTATGTGACATAGACAAACATTTAACTACGCACATGGCCAGGCATACCTTCGCTACAACGGTAACGCTTGGAAATGGTGTTCCGATTGAATCAGTCAGCAAGATGCTTGGCCATACGAAAATTACCACGACTCAAATCTATGCACGGGTGAGAGAGCAAAAGGTAAGCTCAGATATGAAAGCCTTGCGTATGAAATTAAAAGATACAACCACAATATAACTGCGATGGACAACAAAATTAACGAAGCGGCAATGTCTGATGATCTCGTTTTAAATAAGATATATGTGATAAGAGGACAAAGAACGATGCTGGATTATGATTTAGCAGAACTCTATCAAGTCGAAACAAAGCAATTAAAGAGGCAGGTCAGACGGAATATCGAAAGGTTTCCGCCTGACTTTATGTTTGAACTGGCACTTGAAGAATACAATTCTTTAAGGAGCCAATTTGGCACCTTAAACAGAGGTGGTCATTCAAAGTATTTACCGATGGTTTTTACTGAGCAGGGCGTTTCGATGCTTTCAAGCGTCTTAACAAGCCAGGCAGCCATAAGGGTAAATATTCAGATCATGCGAATCTTCACTAAGATCCGACAGATGTTGATAGACAATACAGAGCTTCGCCTTGAAATTGAAAAGATCAAATCCAAGCTTGATAATCAAGACAAAAATATGGAAGTGGTTTTTAGGTATCTTGATGAATTAATACAACAAAAAAGCGAAGTAAAGGAAAGAAAGCGCATCGGCTATATGCCCGATAATGAATAAACATTAAGTGGCAATAAATTAAGCTTTCTTTCAATCAGCCCTCGCACCCGTTTTCCAAATTATTCCTTAAAAATGCAGGGGGTGAAGATTATTCTTCACCCCCTTTCACTGTTTTTGAATTCGCTAAATAAGTTCTTTTGCTGCCATAATGAATTAAATAAAAACGTATTCAATCAAATTTTATCAGACATGGCAGGAATAGAGATCGTAACAAAACAAGACTTGATCGAAATGGAGGAAAGGCTGGTCAGCGAAATAAGAAGATCGAACGGAACAGGCGAAGAACCTAAAAAGCTTTTAAAGAGTTACCAGGTTAAAAACCTGTTGAAGATCTCACCCGGTACCTTGCAGAACTTAAGGACGAACGGCACTTTACCCTTTACCAAGGTCGGCGGAATCATCTACTACAAATACGAGGACATCATGAAGATCTTCGAACAGGCAAAAGAAAAAATAAAGGGCGAACGTTGACAGGTAGCTGAAATTTTAACCAACCTGCATATGTACACACCAAACCATTGCACCGCTTAAACAGCTGGCAGCAGTAAGCCTTAGAACAGTCAAGGGCAGCGCAACCCCTAAAGAACAAATAAACGCGCTGTTTATATACTCTTGACGGTTTTAAGGCGGTGCTAATTTTGTGACTGCGGTGCTATGTTAAACAAGTCAAATGCGCGTGGGGAAAGCAGGTGTGTGATGAGGTACGAATCATTCTCCTGTGCGGGTAGCAGAGGCTGGCGGCGCGATTATAATTTATAATTCGCCACCTGCCGAACTGCGGGGCTTGGCAACCTTCCGGTTCTTTTTGCTACTGCTCAATTAATCGTTAAGCTTGACGCGCTTAAAAGCCCCCTAAGCGCTTTATTATCTTTTTCCAGTTCAAACTGCTTGTATAGCGAATGCTTTAAATCCGCAATCAGTGTCAAGGCAGTATTGCCTAACCCTACGATCCGTGCATATTCCTTCGGCAACAGTTGCCCGGCCTCATCGCTTTTCAGGTAGCCCGTTATTTCATTCATGGCTTCCTTAATGAGAACACTACCGCCATCTTGTGTATACAAGAACATTTCAGGCTCGATATCATACAGCTTGGACAACTTGAATATCTGGGTAGTATTGATATTTAAATCTGCATGTTCAAGTTCAATATATTGCCCGTTGTCAATTTCCAATATTTTGGCAAGCTGTTCAACAGAGAAACCTTTTGCCTTTCTCGCTATATATAATATCCTGTTCATGGTAACAATCACTTTTATTACAAATAAAGTTCCGCACACAAAATTGCGTACCGAACCCATTAAGCGGGTATTTTACTCACAGAGCCGAGTTTTTTACCCACAGGAAAACTTGTATATTTGAGATATGGAAACACCGACTAAACCATCAAATACTCATATCGGAAGAAAAATAACCCGAATCCGTGAACTTCGCGGCATTAAGCAGGAAACTTTGGCTGCTGAAATGGGGTGTTAGCCAACAAACTGTTTCTCGATTAGAGCAAAGTGAAACAGTGGAAGAAGATATTCTAAATCAAGTTGCAAAAATACCGGGTGTTACATCTGAAGGGATATAGAACTTCAGCGATGATGCAATTATAACTTACTTCAATACTTTTAATGATAATAGTGCTAATAACGGAGCGTTCTATGCTCAAACATTTAATTTTAATCCCGTTGAGAAATGGTTAGAAGTTGTTGAAGAAAACAAAAGGCTATATAGCGAAAAAGTTGAATTACTGGAACGTTTATTAGCCAGCGAAAAAGAGAAAGTGGAAATGCTAAAAGGCAAATAAAACCATAACACACACATGAAAAACCCAAACTTATTTATCGTTGGCATCGGCGCAGGAATAGCGATTGGCGTAGCACTGAATAACGTTGCTATAGGCATCGCCATAGGTGCGGGTATTGGTGTCGCCTTATCCAATTCATCAACAACTTGCAACGGCACCTTTTTTAAATTTAAGAAAAGATAGGACTATCTGCCAGATCGCCTGCTTTTTCTCCGGTAATATGCATCGTCCTCATCATCGCTTATCTGAATATTAATACCGTTAAAGCCGTTATCGCCATCATTAACGGAATGAGTATCAGGAAAATGAGCATCCTGACCTGCTTCCAGTGATCTTTCTCTACCTGAACTATCTTCTGTTCCATCCTGCTCAGCTGCTGCTGATTGCTGACCGCTATATTCAGTATCGTTTGAACTGCCTTTACGAAGTCCATCATTTCTTTCTCCGTTGCCTGGTGCTGTGAGTTCTCCGTAGAGGTTTCTTGTACAGCTGTTTGCTTCGCTAATTGCCTGGCTGTCCCTAATTTGCTTATAATCTAAATTTTTTATTATTTCAGCCCATTTAAAGCTGTTGCCTAATGCCTGACCTTTGATCTTAAAGCCCTTGTGGAAATAGGTAATCCCCGTTACCCGGCCTGTAGAGGCTTGATTGAACAGGAAATTTATTCCGGCCTTTTCACCTCGTTTGATAAGTTCCGATATTGTGATATTTTTATTCTTTAGGAGTTGCTTAATGATCTCCTGCATGACCATCCTGTTAGATGCTTTACCGGTACGTAATACCATTTCCAGTTCATCCTTTTTAGCTGCACTTTGAGATACACGTTTACTTGGCTCTACCGGTACAAGGTCATACTGATCTTCCAGTTTACGTAATATCGCCTTGCTTTTTTTATAGTTATTGCTGTCCGAAACTACTTCACCGTTAAAAGTGATCCTGTTAACCAAAAGATGTAAATGCGGATGATCTGCATCGTGATGCCTAAATATGATGTACTGGTTATCTGTAAATCCGTTTGCTTCTAAATACTGGTGCGCTATGCTCAGTAGTTGCTCATTGGATAGTTTATCTTCTTTGGAGAAATTCAGGCTGGTATGATAAACGTACCTGTTTAGGTTCGGCCTTAATTCCCTGACAAGATCAATCTCCCTTTTGATCATATCTTTATCAAGACTACTAAAATTCGTTTCCAGTACTTCCGCCCTTAATGAATTTTCGGGATGATTCAGCTTTTTGAGGTTATAGCTCAATGCCCCCATAAAGCTTTTACCAATTTTCTGAATGGCTATCATCAAGTAGTAGTTTAATAATCGCTTCCTGCTGCTTTAACAACCTGTTAAGCACAGACAAGATCCCTACCGGCATCTGGTGAGAATTAACCCGCTTAGCTAACTGGTTTATATTGACCCCGATCTTCTTCAGTTCAAAATAAGTGTCATAATCAAGTTTGGCTGTTTTCGGTTCGGGCAACCTGTCTTTGAAGAAACGCTCGCGCATCAGCAAGCCCGGAGCCTTGCCACATAGCTGTGCGACAGCCTCCAGTTTCTTCAACTCGGCTGGCGTAAGCCTGATGGTAAAGTTGACCGAACGCCTGTTGTCCCCGGTTAACTTAGGCCTGCCCATAGCCAAAAGAATTAGACAAGATCAAAACGGCGAAACGCCAAAAAACATAAAAACAGTAAATTTCCATACGGGTAATCTTTCAAGAAAATGAATGAGATTGCGGGAGATACTTTGTTCCCTTATGGAAGATTTTGTTTAAGCCAGCGGCTTAATTCAATGATATAAAATTAGGAAATTGCTTTCTAAAAAAGAAAAAAGTCTTTTGGAAATGCTGAACAGAGTGAAGTATTTCCGGGTCCGGGTTTCCCGGCAAGCACGTTTTCGCATGGCGAAAACATGGCTTGCTTAAAGTTATATATTGCTAATGAACATTTAATTAATTAAATGTTCATTATTGTAAATGGTCGATCCCTCTAGTATTTGTTTATCAACGCTCCGCCACGCCCATTTCGGTATTTGAGGAGATTCTTGATTGATAGATGTCATTTCATTCCTGTAAGATTGAATGATTTTTTTTGCATTAGAAAGGTCTGTATCGTCGGGAAAATCAGTATTCCAGTTTTTACAATTTCTCCAAATATTTTGATATTTCAGTGCAGCTTTTCGATGTTGAGAAGCAAGTTCATTATAATTTAGAAAGGTGTTAATCCCTGAGGATATTGCGACTATTAAACTCAAACTAATTTTTAATCCATATAAAAAGGAGGAATAATCATTAAGTGTATCTTTTTGAGCAACTAACCATGACAATAGCAATGCGGCAATAGTGGTAGGAAGCCCAATGTACATTTTATGGAGTTTTTCATATCTCGCCGCCGCATAGAAATGAGATAACTTTGAAGTCTCGGCATCTTCGAGATGTCTATTAACCTCTGCCTTTATTACTTCTGCGTATTGTATATTTTCAATTATTGCCATCCCAAAGCATCTAAAGTCGACATACAAATATTTTTAAAGTCTATAGCCTGTTCTTTCGTAACAGTAAAAAACTCATCCCATTCTGCTAAAGTGCCAACTATCTCAAGCTGAAAGATTTTTGCTCTAATATCATCATCGACAATTAACATGGCATTTCTAAGAGCCTCATTAGTACTATTAAAAACAATTTGTTGGTTAGTTAGCCATGAAAAAATATAATCTCTGCATGCTTGCCAATATAATGTGAGTGCCTGGGTATATAATTCAGCATTTACTAAAATATTAGCGGACTCAATTTTTTGATTGATTTTGTGACTACCTGTGTTGATCAAAATTCAATTCCTTTAGTATTAATATTCTTTATAAACTGCGAATCTGTAATTTGCAAACTGCTTTGTTTGACAGGGTATATTCCGATTATGACTTTGAATTTAAATGAAATTAAAGACAGAAATGGAGTGATTTTTTTTATTAATTCATAAGAATCCACATTGTCCTTTGTAACTATAATTATATCATAATCTGAATTGTCTTTTTGCGCGTTTTCAATACGAGAGCCAATTAAAATATATTTGCAAATGTCGCTATTGAAATGCGCCGTTAATATCTCTTTCACAGCATTCAGTACTGATGTCATAATGATAATTTAGTCTGCGAACCGATATTATTTTCAAAGTGAAGGTAGTGAAAATCCTTGTAGATATCTTGAACATTTGCAGTCTTTAAAGTTTCTGATTACTGAGGATCTGACTTGGTTTTCTTTAACTCTTTCGGTAAGAAGGCATCAATTTCTTTGTCCGAAAATGTCAATTCCTCATTCTTTTGCAACGACTTGCTTGCAAGTATGTAAGCTTTGCTGTTCGTTCGGGGGGAACCTGTGTAAACATTCAACAACCGCTTTTGTAGTTCATCCCTTTGACTAATAATTTGGTTTACAGATACATTATTTGCTTTCATATCAGTAAGTAGTGAAAGGTAAGTTTCTCTTATGTCCCAAAGTTCGTTCGCGGCATTTGTATGTTTTTGGGCTATTTCGCCTAAATCATAATCTTTCATGTATGTGCTTATACCAAACAGCAAAGTAGATAAAACTACACCTACAAATAGAGCCCATTGTTGGTCGCCAAATAACTTTACCAATAAACTGGTAGTAACTAATGCTGAAATTATTATTTGCAACAATTTGAGCCTTTTATGCAAAGTGAATACTATGTCAGCACATTTTTCCTGTGTTTTATGCGTATAAATTACTCTGCCAAAACACTCACGAATCTGCGCTTCTAATATTTCAATCTGCTGGGCTTTGTCAAGCTGGAAATTTTGTTCCATAAATATCTCTCCATTTAGATCTTGCTGTATAGGGATAGTCTTTTTCTTTTTCGATGGCCTCTAACGCAATATAATAGCAACTGGATGCCTTAGTCTGAAAATTGCCTTTTTTATAAACTCTTTGACCACTACCAACAGCTAACCAATATTCTTTGTCTTTGTCAAGATTACTTAGATAAAGAAAAAAGTCCCTGCTTATAAAATCGTAGTATAGATAAGATTTGTCTTTGTAAGTATAGTCTTTTAAGAAATTGTAAGCTAAGGTATCAATTAAAAGCCCACCCATAGGAACGCTCCATTTATCTTTCCACGCCCTGGCCATTCTGCATAACCGTTTCATGTTTTTGTTAAGGGTATTGTTAAGTGATGATATCGCCGCAACTTCTAGTCTTGGATTAGTAATCTTCCAACTTCCTCCACCATTAGTATCCGGAAAAGTATAAGATTTATCGTCATTGATAAATGCAGGGACTATTTCAAAATCAATTCCATCCGAAAAGTCAATTTTTATAACCTGCCCATCGGCCCTCATATAAGAAATATATGTTTTCGCAATGGATGCTTTAACAGCCTGTAGTAAAGCTGACTGCCCATTTCCATTATAGTTATTATACCTGACATAAATTTCATAGGGCAACTGGACAATTACGTCAATATCGCTGGTATGAGTTTCTGTGTCCCTGCCATACGATCCAACATATAAACTATGTGCAGCTTCGCTTTCAGAATACCAAAAGTCCTTATTGATTTGTTTGGTAATTCTTTTGTAGCGGTACGTTATCGCATCAATATTATCTGTTGAAATCCTTAAATTTTTATTAAATGTTTCAAACCAATTAGAAATGCTCATGATAACCTTAAAGGATAATTTAATAGTGATTTGTAAATCAATGTATTATATAATACGAATATACGCTACAAAACCTATCCTTAAAATTATTTTGTTCACAATTAGTAATAAATGTTAATAAATAACATAGTTTTATTAACTGAGATTTAATAAAAAATGTATCTTTGTTAAGATTTAGTTGCAAGGCTAAATTGAGTTCTTTGAGATAATGTGTATTAATCTGTAACTAAACTGCAAACACAATTCAGAGTAATGTATTTACTCACCCGTTGGGTTTTATTCCGGTGACGCGTTTTGCCTTACGCTATATAGTAATGCTAACCTGTCCACCATACCGCATGCCGTTCTCGTACTCCGTGTTCGTACCCGTTTTCGCGCCCCGTATCCGTTTTTCGTTTGCGTGCCCGTATTCGTTTTCGACCCCGTAGCCGTTTGCGTTTTGTGGAGCAAGAAATAATGTTGGGATGTTGCGAACTGCGACGAAGCATTTAGTTACTCTTAGTATTTAAGAATGGAGCAAGCTTAATATCTAGCTGACTAAATTTTAAAAAATATGTTTAATACACAAACGATTATCCGATTGATTGATGGTATTCAGTCAATCGTTTCAGAGAGCCGCAGTTCGCTTTCTGTCAAAGATGTAGATCACTTGAAAGATTGCATCGCTTTTCTCGAAACCGTCCGAGATACCGATAACCCGCGAAGCCCTACCACAAATAGGATTGTAGCAAGTGTTATTGAGATTCTTTTACGGGTCTTGTTTAGCGATGATTTTGACAAGCTAAAGGGTTTATTTTTTTGATGGACATTCCAACATTTATTTTTAATATTATGGACTTAGGTAGCACAATCAAAGATATTAGGAAACAAAAAGGTATTAAACAAAATGCCTTGGCAGACCTTTGTAATATATCTCAAACTTACCTTTCACAAATAGAAAATAACCAGAAAGAGCCTAACATCTCCACGTTAAAAGAGATTTCAGCCCAACTTCAAATTGCATTACCAATTCTCTTTTTCCTTTCTTTAAATGAAGCGGACATTCCTCAGTCTAAGAGAGATGTGTTTCAAATCATAAGCCCTACAGTTAAAACACTGATAAAAAATCTGATTGCCGATGAATGAGATAAAGACATTGGCGATAAAGAATATTAAACATCTTATGGCTGTATTGATTTCAAATGAAGCCGAAATTAATGACCTTATTCAGAATAAAGAGAAATATTACTATACCATGTTCAAGCTTAAAAAAGAAAAAGGGCGGGTAAAAACAGATGCGGATGGAAAAACTATAAAAAGGGAATTAAATCCAAGCTGCGGACGGCTATATGAAATTCAGGATATTATTAAAAACCGGATACTTTCAAAAATACCATTGCCCGAAAATATAAAGGGCGGAGTTAAGGGTTATAGCAACATAGCGAATGCAGAAGCCCATAAAGGCAGGAAGCATAAATTTTAAACTGACATGAAAAAATACTTTCCCTCAATAGGGTACGCAAGAGTATATAAGATGTTTTTAGATCATGGCTTTTCGAGTAAATGTTGTACTATTTTAACACATTTAACCACACACAAGCATGTATTGCCGCAAGGGACACCTACCAGCACACATATCGCTAATTTAATCTTCCTGCCGAATGACAAAATCCTAATTGCTTATTGCAAAAAACATAATATACGATATACCAGATTCGTGGACGATCTTGTATTTTCATCTCCTTTCGATTTTAGAGATAAATGCGTGGACTTAATCAATGTAATACTCAATGACGGCTTTAAAATAAGCTTAAAAAAAACGTTATACAGAGCCGGTAATTTGGAAATAACAGGTGTTGAAACAAAAAATAACGTTTTGGATGTTCCCGACTTCTTTAAAGAACTAATAAACGATCCATCATTCGACTTGAACAGTACAAAAGGCAGATTAAGTTATTATAAAAATGTACGTAAATAAATAACGGCATTCAGGTGGTTATGACCCAAATTACATAGCAGCAAAAATCTGCATATCACATATGAAACGGTTCGAATTTAGTACTGTTGGGGCTAGCTCGACCACTCAAAAGCAAAAAATGCCTATTACGTCTTGTAGTAGGCTTTTTTTATTGTCGATTAATTTGCAGGTAGCAAATTTGGTAGCAAATTGAGCAATTTTTATTGGTGAGTCAGACTGTCAAAAAGTTGAGCAAAGAGGACATCAAAGAAGATATCGACCAACAAAATTGGTTATATTGTCAATAGACAAAAAACGGGCAGTCCTTCAAGAGTGCCATTGTTCCCGCCGGCAGAAGCGCTTCTTAACAAGTATAGTATTCATCCAAAATGCCAAATCGAAAATAAGTTATTCCCGGTTTTGAGCAATCAAAAGATGAACAGTTATTTAAAGGAGGTCGCGGATAAATGTTATATTTTAAAAGAACTTACCTTTCATATTGCACGTCACACGTTCGCCAAAAATGTAACGCTATCAAATGGTATTTCACTGGAAAGCGTAAGTAAAATGTTATGTCATAAAAACCTTAACACAACTCAACAATATGCTAAAATACTGGATATGAAAGTGAGTAATGATATGAAGAAGTTAAAAGAGAAATATCATAAATAGTATTTGTGTGGTTGTGTAAATTGATGCTACTCATGATCGATTGCCGTTAAGCGATTTATATGTTTTAGGTATTTAATTCGCAATATTGTAAAAAGTTGTAAAAAAGTGTAATTTGCCGTTAATCTAAAACCGACTAACTTATCGCATTTAAATGAGCCAACAAATCAACATCACTATTGATAACGCAAATCCGGCCGAAGCCGCTCAATTAATTTTGGACCTTCAAGCATATTTGTTAAGCGTAGAAGAAGTATCTAGCGTTATTATTAAAGAAAATTATGACACCCAGGATTTCGGTGCAACCCTTGGAATTATTTTAGGATCTACTTCAATAACTGCAATAATTTCAGGACTTTCCAACTGGCTTATAAAAAAACAAGATAGAAAGTTGACCATAAAAAGTGATGGAGAAATCATCGGTGAGAATTTAAGCAGCGTCGATATAGAACGGATACTGGAAACTATTAAAAAATAACTTTTGGCACTCGACAGAAAAAAAACCGCTGTTATCTTGTTGGGCGCAGATTCTTTTCCTAAGTCAGATAACTTTCGAGATAGTGCAGCCTTTCTGCAAGCAAAAGGTCGCATAGTAGGTTATTTTATAGACACATTGAATGTAGACCAAGAAAACATTTTAGACCTTTTCAATGCAGAAAAAAGCCCTGACGAACAGGATCATGATATTAGTTCCTTTATTGTCAGCAAAACCACGCAGGGAATAGCAGATTTGTTTGTATATTATGTGGGTCACGGTAGTTTTTCACCAGGCGATAATGCATATTTTTTGGCTACTAAAGGTACTAGGGATGCCAGTCCTGCTGTATCAAGTTTGACGATTCGGACTTTAGGAAGCACTATCACTAGAACAGCCAGTAAGATTCGGTGCTACATCATACTAGATTGTTGTTTCGCTGGTGCAGCGGGAACTGGTTTTATGTCTAGTGGAGCAGATGGGGCTGCCATACAACTTAAGGATGCATTTGCATCTAAGGGAATCGCCTTGCTTTGCGCCACATCTAAGGATCTCCCAGCACTAATTGTGATGGATAGAAAAATAACGATGTTCACCGAGGGACTCGAGATAGCTTTAAAAAAAGGTTCTTCACATGTAAAAAAAAAATTTCTATCATTAAGAGATATCCAAGATCTCACGTTCCAACAAATACAAAGTAATAATCCGGGAAAAAGTGTTAGACCGGAAATAATCAGTCCAAAACAACTTGAAGGAGACATTGCCGACCTTGATCATTTTGAGAATTATGGGTTTAAGGATGATAGGTTTGATATCTTAGCCAAAAAACAGGAGATTGAAACCGCACTTATGTCGAATAACATGACAACGTTGGGGAGCCTTTTTATTGATTTTGTCAGAAACTTTAATGAAGATGGCTCTCTTAATAATAGGAGCGTTCTACTATGCTCTAAATGCAGCGATCTACTAGAAGATAAGGAAATCCTTGAGAGAGAAGACTACAAATCGCAAAGGCTTACGATTTACCAAGAAATCTTAGAGATCTTAGATCAAATAATGGAACATCAAACTGCGTCAATTAAAAAGTATAAGGGCAATGGCAATAAATGATGAATTGGATCGGCTGCTAAAAGAAATCCCGCATGATTTTTTTGGGAACATTGACTCGTTTGTGACTTTTATAAGTAATAAGCACAGTGATCGGACACTAATCAGACGCGCAATGCTTCTTGCTAATGAATACCGAGATGTTTTTGAGTCTGGTAACGACAATAGTGAGGAAGCAAAACGCCTTATTTCTGAGGCAGTAAAAATATTAAATACAGTTGCAGACCAAGACGGGAACGAACTGCCGGATCGTAACGTGCTTTACAGTCATATCGCAACAATATATAAGGACCGTTTTGATGACAAGCCTATACTTACTGCCGAAAACATTCAAAAACGGCTTGGTCACTTTGCAGTAAATCCGGTTTCGTTTATTCTACGGAGAGGTGAGATTACCAGTATCGTTGGCAAAAATGGCAATGGCAAGTCTACGGTGCTTAAGATGGCGGCTGGCGCTTTAGCTCCTGATAGCGGCGAGATAAGTTATCCGGGATTCTCGAAAACTGTTAATTGGCTTCTCATTAAACAGAAAATCGGATACATATCACAAGATCTGCCTGATTGGTCTGGTATTTCGTCCAGGACTGAACATCTACATTTCACTGCTGCTATTAAGGGGATAAAAGGCCAGGCGAATAAAGACGCAGTGGAGTATATATTGACTAGATTGGGACTTAAAAAATATCAACAACATAGCTGGAACGCGTTATCAGGGGGCTACAAATTGCGATTTGAATTGGCAAGGCAATTGGTTTGGTCACCCCAGTTGTTAATTATGGATGAGCCGTTAGCCCATCTGGATATAAAAACTCAAAAAATGTTTCTTGATGACCTACGCAATTTGACTGACTCACTTCAATCACCGATGGCTGTGATGTTATCATCACAGAACCTCTATGAAATTGAAGGCATATCTGATAATATCATATTTATGGAAAATGGGGTCGCCAAGTATAATGGCCCGGTCCAGGACATAAAGAAAATAACCAATACCCATAGTTTTTTATTAAAGATTAACGCCAGTGCCCAAGAATTGAAATCAGCGCTTGAAACGTTAGAGGGTGAAGTAGTAAAAGTAGCTGGTGATCAACAAGAGTTGATGATAACGGCCACTCAAGAAGTGACAAGTACCAAACTAATTGAAACTATTCTTGCTGCCAATATTGCAATTGAATATTTCCGCGATGTCAGCAATTCGACCAGAGTATTTTTTGAAAACGACTAATTTTTCCTTAATGAAGAAAATAGATCAGTACCTTTTGATTAATAACCCTTTACTTTGGGCAAGTAACTTGCTGCATGTCTTTGTGTGGAGTGCATGTATATTTACCATAGAGCTTATTGTGGCACTTTTAATTCCTGTGGATTTTTCATTCATGCCAAGTATTGAAAGTGTAGGGATACTCTTTACGTTTATTGGCGGGCTTTTTTACCTGTTTTGGTTATCCAATCAGCGAATGATTCTATTTCGTCGCTTGAATGGATTAATTAGCAGATTTTATTTCATTAAACTCATTGTTACTTGTCACATAGTTTTTTCTCTAATCATTACTATACAATACATTCCTTACCATATCATCAACCAACGTCTTGAAAATTTCATTACGATGTCCGGCGTTTCATTTGCAGAATTAAAGCCATATAGTGATGGAATTACTACGGCTGCCTATAAGCTAAAAAAAACAAATATTAAGTCTGCAAAAAATCAATCCTGTCTCATTGACTCAATAATCGATTTTAGTGACGCTACAAATGCTCACGGGTTTAGATTTACGTCAGACACCGTTTTGAATGATATGCGCATGGCTTCAAAGGTTATATTTTCTTCTGACGATAACATCGACTCATTATACTACGATTCGAAAAATCTTGAGATTGTTTACAAAAATATTCACACGTCAGATAGCGCAAAACATAAATTGTATGTGTCATATAAGCGTTTTAACGAAAAAAAAATCAATACCAGGCATTATCCAGAAACAATAACTAAACGAACCTATCAGTTAAAGAATCAGGAAAAACAAGTTGTTGATTCAGTCGCATTATATTTTTATCAAAATGCTTCTACAGGGCGATTAAGATATGTAAGTAAGGGTGCACTAAATGCCAGTCTATTCACTGATCATTTCATCTGGCAATCCGGTAAATGGTCAACGATCGAAAACATTGAGCGTCTAGAAACTTTTACTAAGCCGTCTGAAGAAATTGAAGATATATCGAAAATCTTGTCCTTTTTAGGATTGTGTATAATTTTTGTTTTAACCAATTTCTGGTTTCTGGCAAGTTGCTTTGGCGTCGCCTATACCTTTCCAGCAGTCGCATTCATAATTCTTCCGGTTTCTATAATTGCAATGTTCTTTCCGACGATAATTAAGTTTACAACTTTTGGGACATTATGGTCACTTCCCTTGATATTATTATTGTGTATAATGCTTTTTGGGCTTTCATCCGGCCATAAACGTCATGGTATAAATACTCTTGGAATTTCAGTCTTATCCATAATCATTGGTGTTTTAAGCGTCACCTTCTTTGCTAACTTCATTGGTATTCAACCTGCAACCGAGATCAATGTTCGCCACTTACAGTTCAACTTCCTGACAGCGACTTATTTCTTAATTTTGATCCTAGGCTTGCCAGCTTTAATAGGTAAAAGAGTGTATTTATATTCCACACTACCACTCGATAATGAATCAGTTACAGAAAATGGGCTCAATAAAATTAGCAGATTAATAATCAAAGAATCACAATGATTCGAAAGTATGACATCAAAATACGTGAACGAAGCCTAAATGGACAATGATTAACCACGTTTAAATCGGAGTGAAGGGCTGATTACTTTGCTTAAAGTCCAAATTCAGCCGCTTTTATCTTCATAAAATCCAGGCTTCCCCTGGCCAGGTTGAAGCATCATATTTGGATGGTCGCCACAAGCTGACAGCTTCAGCCATACCAGGAATTGCCGAATAGAATTTTCAAGCACCAATGCGCCCGAATATTCGATGGCCACTAATCCGCGGAATAGGTCATTCCATTTTACATTGCCTTCACCAATCATTCCACGGTCACTTCAGTTATATGCATATGTTTAAGTTGTTTCCGGCAGCGAACAACGGATTACAGAAATTACACTCCTCAATATTCATATAGAAGGTATCCAAATGCAGGCCGATATTAGTAGCGCACGTGCGCCAAGCTACGCGCAGTACATCATTGGCATTATTGCAAACGTAAGTTTCATAGCTTTTTACGTAATGGATCGGTCGCCGCAAGAAATAAACTTACCGAAGGTTGTGCCTTTCAACATACAATAAAACGGTTGAATGAGGTTTACCGACAGCATATTTTATCATTGGAAATCAAGGCCGTCGTTCTTATATTAGTAGAGTAATAACAAGTTATTGACATGGCCTTTAATGATCTTCCTCAAATAGATCCGCGTTCCGAACATGACGATGAGGCTAAGAATGGACATTCCGGTATACTTGACCATCCTATTCCGTGCCAATTAAATTAAGGTGTTGTGATACTGAATATTAAATTCAAATTATTAAATCAGCTGCTTCGCATGGTCAAAGTGTAACGGAACACGTTACCCTGTTTTTCGGAACGCGGTGATCAACGGCTCCGGAATGTCTACTAAAGGCATATATCGTCCAAAAATGGCGTGAAAGTTGCACAATTTGGAGCACGAGGTTTGATATTTAGTGCAAAGCCGGAACTGCCGGGGAAGATTTTTCTCCGCCGGTTTTGATTTGTACTTGTATTGACTTTGTGGATAAAATTAACTTGTACTGTTCAAAATGCTACCTGGAAACATCCAAAGCGCCTTCTATACTTAATCTTCCTATTTTTTCAATAAATTCTAATTAGCACCTCTGCTTCTTCAAGACTAATAATTGTATCATGCTTTGCTAAAACTTTCGCTGTTCTTTGCTACGTCAATCACTTTTTTAATGGTTCCATGCCAATCTTTTTTGGTATCAAAATTAGATCAATTAGTAAAGATGAAACAGAAAATAAATCTGTTAAAATACATTAATCGTGAAAAATGAGTTGTTTAGCGTAATCAAAATGAATATCATATTGTAAAACACAAACATATAAAGTAACTTGGCTTTTCACCATTTGTGGCCTCTATTTATCATGCCTGACGAATCTAAACTCCCTCAAAGACTTATTGAAGCTGCTCAAGCGGGCAAAATTGTACCGTTTATCGGTGCAGGTGTTTCCCTGTCGGTGAAGGGTAAATCTGGCGAGCCACTCTTTCCCACTTGGAGAGAATTATTGGATTCCGCGGTCAATCTTCTTCGGGACGAAGGAGAACAAGATAAAGCTGAATATATTGAAATTCAGCTAAAAAACAATAATTATGTCGCTGCAGCAAAGACCATTAAGCGGGACCTTGGCCCACTATTTGCCGATTGGATCGTGAAAAAATTCGATTTTTCTAGCGAACGGGCAAGGCCGGACTCTTTAGTCTTACCACGTTTGATTTGGCAACTTGGATCCAAACTCATCTTAACTACCAATTACGACCCCGTAATGCGATGGGCTTGCCCGGATGTTAACAACATAAAAGAATGGCCTTCTAAACCCGGGCGAAGCCAACTCGACGAAATTGTTAATCCGACAGTCTGGCATTTACATGGTGGTGTTACCGACGTTGAAGGTATTGTATTGTCTGATGAGGACTTTAGCCGATTATATAAGGGCGGTAATGAGGGTAATAGCGCACCATTTATCGAGCTCTTACGGGATGTGCTAAAAACGCGAAGTGTTTTATTTATCGGCTTTAGCTTTTCAGACGATTACATCAAAAATGAATTGAATTGGCTAAAGCAAATCTTTCCCCTCGATGGGCAAAAGCACTTTATGCTTGTGCCAGAGAAACATTATGAAGAAGTAAAAGCCTCGCTATCAGATTACGGAGGGCGGTTGGGATTGATCCGTTATGCCGATTACGGTGAACCTTTAATAGAACGTGTTAAGCAAATTTTGAATGCGTCAACTAAAGCCCCCGTGTCAGACTCTGAAGCCCCATTAAAAGCGTATTTACTTAGTAGTGAGCGTATTCATGCAGCTGTCCATGTAACGGGTATTGATAAAGTTTTGAAAATCGATGATGTCTGGATACATCCTGAACTTTCAACTGATGACGGGCCCGAAAAGTTACACAAATTGCTCATCAACCGTTCAATTGTTTTAAGCGCGCCTGCAGGATACGGCAAAACAACTCTTGCTAAATTCATCACAACGATGATGGCCCGAGATTATTTAGCAATCCCTAGCCCTTCCGGTAAATCCTGGCAATCCCAGTACCTGAAAGTAAAAGCGGGAACGCATACCCAAATCCCGGTTTTCATTGCTTTAAATAAAGTAAGCCGTTGGTCTGATGCTGAAAATTTGCTTTCAGGCGCTGTTCCCAACATACCCCATGCGGTGTTACCGATTATAAAACAATATTTGCGTACCGGGCAAGTTGCGTTAATCTTAGACGGCTTGGACGAAGTTAATCAGGAATTGCGGACGGCAGTGGAGCAACTACTGCTTTACGCGCAATCTCTTTGGAAGGACTGCTATTTCATCCTGCTGACCCGGCCGAGTGAAATGCCGGTACTTCATTCCAGTGAGTTTGTTTCAGGGCAATTAGAGCCACTCAATCAGGCCGCCGCTACTGCCTTATTGCGCCAATGGAGCAATAATTTATTGGCAACGGAACGAATTAACCATTTTGAAAAAGAACTGAAACGATTAGACAATAATGGTAAAATAAGCAGTCGTTGGCTAAATTCACCACTGATTATTGTACTGACGGTATTAAATTATAAGCAGAACGGGAACTTACCGGAGAAAAAAACGGCGTTATACCAAAGCATTTATCAATGGCTCTTAGATTCCCGTGCCAAATATTACCAGCAAGCAGGATTAAGCCAATGGCGGATAGCGCAGGTGTTGGAAGCTGTGGCTGATTATTTTATAGAACGCAGAGCCAGTAGCATATCATTAAACGCAGTTAAAGCTGCCGTTGAAATGCGGCTTTCAGGTCGGGAAGATAAAGTGTCTTATATTTTGGAAACTGAGATCGGACTAAACAATATCCTGTCACTAAAAAGAGAGATAGAATTCTGGCACCTCAGTTTACGGGATTACTTAGCTGCCGAATATTTAGTCAAAATATTTCAGTATCAACAAAAAGACTTCATTAGACAAATATTTGCACATTTTACCGATCCATTTTATAAAGAAGTTTTGGAGAACTTCGTCGGTTTATTATGCATAACCCATCCCGATCAGGTTAACGTTTTATTGGATCAGCTTGACCAGGTAAATAGTGTCAAAACAATAGACAGGATCAGGTTGATCGCTTTCAAATGCAAGATTGCCGATTTGGCGTTGAATAATGGATTGAGCTCGATCCACCAACAAAGGAATTTAATAAAAAAAGAATTTGCCGAGGCCGCAGAATTAGCAGAATCAGAACTAACAAAAATGGACGCAACAGACCAGCTACTAACCTATACTACCCTTGGTCTTTTGCAATTGGATAAGCGGATTTACGGCCCTCCGGTCAAAAGAGCCAAGGCCTTAATAGCCGAAGGAAACATTCGAATGGGCACTTTCCCCGTAACCGTTCAGGAATACGGCCGGTTTATTAGGGAAGCTATCGATGAAAATGACAGCACCAAATCTGCAAAAGATCAAGTCCAATTACCCAAATCCTGGGAAGAACAATTAGCTGTACCTAACGCACCCGTGAGCGGTGTAACTTGGTTTGAAGCTATAGCTTACTGCAAGTGGCTGACCAGCCAAAGTGCAGACAAGTATGTTGCCAGGCTTCCAACCATTGCTGAATGGTCATTAGCTACTGGGAACAGCTATTCGCGGGGTTGTACCGGCCGTACCGTCATCGCACAAGCCCAATTCCTTCAGCCATCGCGGCCTATAGGCCTTTCATTAAAAGGCCGGGGCCCTTTAGCGCACGAAGATATAGGTGAATGCATTTGGGAATGGATCGGACCGATTAATCAGATAAGTAAGCGCAAACGCCGGCATCAAATATCTGGCGTTATCAAGGAATCGGGCGTATACCCATTAGTGCGTAAAGCTTCACCATGGCAGCAATCAAGCTGGACGGGGTTCCGAGTGGTATATGATTTTAAAAAAGAAGTTACTAACCACCTAAAAGCAACACCAAATTAGCAATGAAATATACCGGCTTTTGTTTAATAATTAATTAGGATAAAAATGTAGATCAGCGCACCACCGTCAAGATCATAACTTGAAAATTCAAATCCGTCATCGACAATCAATACAAAATTCGGGTGCAGATATTACCCATTAAGGTTCATCAAAATCCTTTATCAAATTAGCAAGAAGCGGCATGTCATCTAAAAAATGGTGCATAAGTTGCAAATTTTGGCGCTCAATTTTAATATCGACAATACAGTAACCCAACTGAGCACTTCTCTAACCAAATTAAGGATGATTTAAGGCGATTGACAGCTTTGAAATTGTTATGAACTAGTTTGGTTCGAGCCCACTTTGGGGATCTTTAAAAGTACTCTAATTCGCTTAAAACGCGCATTTGATCTAAAATCTGGTTCGAATTCCGCACAGTAAGAGGATAATAAAGTGCATTTTCGGCTCGAGTCCTATTGCCCATTAAGAACATTTTAGGCGACGGCAACGGGATATTACTTGTTCACAGCTTTGATGGTCATAACTTATTGATATCCAAAATATAACTAATTTCTGGATGCAAAAGTCGAAAACTTATTATAGTTACCGAAGAGTCAATAATTACAGCTGAATATCAATATTAAATTACTGAATATTTACTAAATAAATTTAGTACTATTAAAGAATATAAATAAATGATATAATTTTTATTTAAACAAATAAATTTGCTGATTATCAGGCAGTAAAGATTGTTTTAACTGCTAAAATTTCTTAATTTGCCATCAAAGCCCTATTCGATTTTTGGATGTGTTGTAATAATTTCGGGTAGGTTGTATAGCCTGAAAATAAATTGATTGGGTAAACTAGTTTAGCAACATTGTAGGAGTACTGTAATACAAATTAAGCTATGACACGGTCAACAACATTTACATTAGTCGGCATAATACTGATATGCCCTTCCATCAGTGAGAATACCTTGCGATACAACCCTTCAGATTTACGTCTGGCGAGTGAAATAACAGTCAAAAAGCCCACGGGAATCGGTGCTGCAAAGTCTACTCAACAATTTAAGGAAATATTAGTAATCGATGACATTGTTCAGCGTGGGCAACTGCCGCAACCGTTCAAAGCTGCAACTGACATTTGGCTCGATATATCATTGCCTATTGAAGAAGTCGGACCAATCGATTGTGATGCCCATTACGAATGTACAGGAGCCAATTTTCAATTAAAAAAAATTCAACCTAATCAATGGCCTGTTTTTGAAGCCATGCTCGACTCGTTATCTAAACTTCCTATAGCAGATTGTTATACAATTCAGAACGATTATGAAAACCATCAGATGCAGCCTCGGTGCAGGTTTGTTCGTCAGATGAAGTTTGACAGCAAAAATTTCCAGCAGCAAGCCGGAAGTCTGTTCAAAAAATGGACTCTGGACCTATCGCGGGAGAAAATCCTTACAGTTTGGATGGAAGGCGGAGTAAGAGTAGATTCTAAAGGCTTACCGCTAATTAAGCTGTCCGGAACCCGGCCTATAGCTGTTACTACAGACCTTGGGACTTACCTCGTTTCCGAAAGTGTAAACCCGACAGCGGAGTTTGCTCATCAGATCGTTGTGGCAGGCCAGCGCGCATTTAGTTTTACAAATACCAATGACCTAAAAAAATCAACGATAAAGGTTATGAATATTTTTTCAGATGAACTGGAAAAGAATTTCAAAGCGACCCCATTGCTTGCAGAACGCAGCTTGGATGCCGGTCAACTGGATGGTGAACTGATCATTAAAAGAGCCCGCCAAAAAAGTCGGGTTATCGGTCGCGAAAGTATCTTCAACAGCATTTCACCTTCCCTGGCCAATTTCTTCAATTCCGCTTTCGAAATTTCCACTTACACTATCATGTGGAACAGCGCCGATTCGCGGAACTTTACCTCGACGACCTCCCATGGTTTTTTTGGAAAAGGTGCAAAAATGACAGTCGGCTCAAACGTCTTTGTCCAGCTTGAAAATGAACTGCTGATTTCCGCAGATGGCATCAGTGCATATCGTGAAAATATTGAGCCAGCGGATCAAATGAATCAATTTTTAGCAATTTACAAACGCGCAGTCAACGCCGCGTACGTTAAGTCCTTAAAAAACACTTGCCGGCGGTTGTCGGGAAAAGGGATTTATGTTGGCGGCACCTGCGAAATAAGAGGAGACATACAATGAAAGCAGGCGAAATCAGAGACTGGTTGGGAAAATATTTCCTGGTCACCACTATCGTATTAGGCGGTTATATACTGCTCTTTGCGGGACGCTATACCGCGATGTTACGAATTGACCGGCAAACCGGAACCGATTGTTTTCAAATCATCATCCCCACACTGGTGGGACAGTTAACAGTAATTTTTCGTTTTTTTGGAACTAATCAGACTATTGACAATGACGCCATCGTGCCGGTACCGTCATGGGTAGTTAAATGGCCACCGTTACTACTAATCGGCCTTATCATTGTGAGTATAGTTGTTATGGCTATGGGGAACCTGGGACCGGGCCAAACTTGGTCGCCAATCCAAGATCAATTTAAACTGATCGTTACTTTTTATGTCACCGTACTGAACGCCACTTCGGTGTTCGTTGTCAGCAGGTTTTTTGAAGCGTCTAAACTCAAAAGGCCAATCAAAGCGATCAGGAAGACAGAACCGGCTGATTCGGCAAAGCCAACAAGTTCTGAGCCGGAGCCCTGAAAGATTTTTCTACCTTTTCTGCAGGAATCGGACAACAGTTGACTGGTGGTTTTGCTTGGCCAATGTTAAAGCATCCTGACCCGCATTGTTCTTCGTTTGCCTGTCCGCATGAGCGCTTAGTAGCGTTTTAACAATGGGTAAATTGCCCTGAGCCGCTGCAAACATCAAGGCGGTCCATCCGTCTTCGTTTTTCAGGTTTACAATTGCATGGCTTTTAAGAAGCAATTTTGCGAGTTCTGGCTGTCCACTAAATGAGGTTTTCATTAACGGTGTTATGCCTTCCCCACTTTTAATATTGACATCGGCTCCCCCTTTGATCAGCCTGCGGATGACCTCTGCTTGGGCTGATGGTGTCAGTCTAGGAACCGGGTCAAGAGATTCGGGTTCTTCATCATGCGCACCGATCACTTCCAATAGGGCGGTGGAACCTGTAATAGTCCTGGCATTGACATTTGCTCCCAAACGTAAGAGCAAATCGACGGTCTCAACATATCCTTTTTTTGACGCTTCCATAAGCGGGCTGACCCCATCATTATCTGACCAATTAACCCGCGCTTTTTTACTTACCAGCAATTTGATCACTTCTGCACCTTCTTCCGGAATTGCATAATAAGTGTCTCGGGCCAGCACTGCATGATACATTGCAGTACGATTCGAATTGTCCTTAGAATCAGCTGCCGCACCGGCTTTGAGCAGAAATTCAACATTTTTAATATTTCCAACACCGGCTGCCAGATGTAATGCTGTTTCTCCCATTTCGTTTTCGTCCTCAAGCCCGGCGTGA
This sequence comes from Mucilaginibacter sp. GW821-FHT07G05, assembly GCF_059418565.1. Classification (NCBI taxonomy): domain Bacteria; kingdom Pseudomonadati; phylum Bacteroidota; class Sphingobacteriia; order Sphingobacteriales; family Sphingobacteriaceae; genus Mucilaginibacter; species Mucilaginibacter sp. GW821-FHT07G05. Next base: position 63,418 of record NZ_JBWKQC010000006.1, read on the forward strand.
TACTGCAATAAAACCTTCATGCAGGGCACTGAACTGTTGCTGATTTGTTTAGCAGCAAGCATTAACGCCGTATTTCCGTGAGGATCCCGTTGTTTGATATCGGCACCAGAATCCATCAATAATCTCACGGTCTCTGTATTGTTTAACGAGGCGGCGATAAGTAGTGGTGTTTCGCCCTCATTATTGGGCTGATTGATATCTACTTTGTGTGCCAACAAAGCCTCAAGTACCTTAGTATTATTGTAAATGGCTGCGAGCAGTGTCGCTGTACGGCCATTTTGATTGACGAACTTGAAATCGGCACCGGAACTTAGCAAGGCCAGTGCAATATCTGTATGTCTCTGTCCAATGGCGTGCATCAGCGCTGTCTCATCTCCGCCAAACCCTTCGGGGGCACAAACGTTGTCTAGGTTCACGCCTTTTGCAATTAAAGTCTGCACCAATTCCATCGAACCCGAGCCTGAAGCAAAGTACAACAATGTTTTGCCATCATCAGCGCGGATATTGATGTTTGCGCCTTTGCCCAACAATAAGCGGAATACATCCGATAAGTTTTGTTTGGCAGCGACCATCAATGCTGTATGATGTTCATTGTTGGTGATTTCCAGGTCGGCACCGGCTTTCAGCAGCAAACTGATGGCCTGTATCTTTTGACTGCTGTCAATAGCCGTATGCCGGCCGAAAATAAGACGATTCCCATTTTTGTCCGAAGATGTATCAGGTAATGATCCGGTAATGGCTATCATTAACGCGGTCCATTTTGATCGGTTCTGCGAATTTAATTGCGGATTATGCTGCAATATTTTGGTCATCATTGGAATATTGATATCCCGGGAAGCGAGCATCAATGCTGTCTCACCAGAGCCGTCAACAGCATCTACATCGGCGCCCGCATCGATAAGCTGACCAGCACTGGACACATCATGATGTCGCAGGGCAATATTAAGGGCAGGGATATTGTACCCCCAGATTCCGTCTTTGGGAAGTCGGTCGTTTGGGTTCGCATGTGCAAATATCAATGCTTTTGCAACCGCCGTCTGGCCATTTTTCAATGCCGCAATAAGTGCGGTGATCCCGGAACTGTCTTTTGAATTAACGTCCGCACCTGATTGCAAAAGGACTTTCACATTGTCCAAACGCCCAAGATAAGCGGCAATCTGCAGTGCTCGGAGCCCCGTAATGGTATCGGAGCTGTTTACATCCACACCGGTTCTGATCAGATTATGCAACTCATCAGGACTGGCGACCGCGGCAGAGGTTAAAAGCCGGCAACAATTATCCCGTGTCTTTGCTCCCGCTTTCAATAGTCTTTCAACAAAATCGAATTTGTATAAAGAACAAGCAAGGGAAACCGCATTTTTTCCGGAGGAATCGGCAGTATTTACGTCGGCACCTGCTTTTATCAGCAAGTTTACCAAATTAACACTGATATCCGGACGATCTGACTGCACCGCGTAAAGCAGTGGTGTTTGTCCGGAAGCATCGCCCTGATTTACGTCGGCGCCTGCTCTAAGGAGTAGCTGAGCCAGATTGGAATTTCCGCCTTCCACGGTCATGATTAATGGAGTAACACCAATAAGCGTAACTGAATTAATTCGTGCTCCGGATTTGATCATCAGCCGGACAATATCCTTGTTGTTGTTTGCTACGGCAAGATGAAGTGCGGTTTCCCCAACGTTAGTCTTGGCTTCCAGATTAGCCCCTGCCCGAATCAGCTTAGTGGCGGATATAATATTATTGTCAAATACCGCTTCCAGCAAACGGGTGCCCAGTTTTTCTCGTTTAACAAGTCTGGTAAATGTTGAACCTGGGAACTTTTTTCGAAGCGCTTGCAATATTTCCGGGTCTTCTGCACGGACAGCCATTGTTAATGCCGTATTTCCGTTGCCGTCCTTGCTTATGATGTTCGCGCCTGACTGAATAAGTATCTTTACTGCATCATATTCGTCTGCTTTAATGGCTAACATGAGCGCAGTCTGCCCAGCAAAGTTTCTCTGATCTAATTTTGCACCGTGATGCAGCAGCAGGCGAAGTTGTTCGCTTGCTCCATTTGAGGCGGCAACCATTAACGGAGAGTTACCTAAAATATCTTTTGTGTTGATGTCTGCATTTTTTTCTATCAGCATCCGGGTTGTAGATAATAGCGCATTCGTGTCCAAAGAAAGCATCAATGGAGAAAAACCATGTCCGAGCTCTTTGGCATTTATATTGGTAGTGCCGTCCAGGATCAATTTGAAATTTGTTGTATTTTGCGGGAGATTGGATTCCGGGATGGCCCAATGCAAAGCAGTGGTCCCGTCCGAGGCTTTCTGATTTATGTTAGCCTTGGCATTTAGCAATAGCGTAACGATTTCGGGCTGACGCTTTTTGAAGGCATGTATCAGCGCGGTATATTGCCAATTGTCGGAGACATTTACATCCGCGTGCGCTTTCAACAAAAGCGCGACGATATCTTTCTGCTTAAGGTCAACTGCGTCAATTAATGGAAATTGTTTGTCGCTACCTTTTGCGTTCGGATCAGCACCGCCCCCTAGTAATAAATCGACAATTTCCGGATTGTTTTTTTCAATCGCTAGCTGCAGAGGTGTTTCTCCTTTGTTATTACTTGAGTTTGCCTCACTAAGGTGTGCACGGATAGAATCTGGGTGACCAGACGCAATCGCTTTAAAAATAAGGGGCTGTTCATCTTCAACGATTTCCTTTAATTGCTTAATAGCAAAGGGCATGTTTCCACAAAGTCTGAACAATCGCTTTGCTTCTATTAAGTCTTTTGTTAATCCGCCTCTGCCATGCCTGTACATGTAAGCCAGGTTGGAAATTCCATAGGGTTCATGCTGATTAGCCGATTTCCGAAACCAATCAACGGCTATTTCATCAGACTTCGGAAGGCCATACCCATTCATGTGCATATAACCCAACAAGGCCTGGGATAAGGCATGTCCTTCCTCGGCAGCAAGCGAGTACCAGTTTACGGCTGCACTATCTTTTTTAGCGAAATAGAGGGTATCGCCGGTAAGCATGATTTGTTGAAGATATGGTCTGATGTCCTTTGATTGGATTTTTAATAAGTGAAGGGAACTTTTTGTAACAGAAAGGTTCCTGGTTCGAATCGAGCGTAATAAAGTGTTTTCTTCTGCCGAATATCGGGCTGTATCCTGATTAATCACTGGCTTTTGCTGTGCAAAGGCTGTAAGACATATCTGGCAGAGATTTGCAAGGATCAAGAGCGATAGAATAACTTTTTTTTTCATAAGCTGAACTTCCACACGGCAAATAAAAAGGCTGTGATAATCGAGTTTAAATTACTAATAATTAGTGATATATGAAAAAAAATGTATTCTTTTTACTTTTCAAAATTTACAAACTTTTTAGTAATCTGCTATTTACTTAGAGATACTTCTTGTTTATTTTCGATAAATAATAATTTCTGGATGCAAAAGTTGATAACTACTCACTGTGCAATGAGTTCATACCTTAATTAAAAATAATTAATTCAGAAATCTGATAAGTAATTTTATTTTCAAGTAAAAAAAAGAGGCTGTTTCGGGCAGCCTCTTTTTTTAGATAATCAATTTATTAATTGCTGTATTTTATCGCTTTCGTCAATTAATTGACGAAGTGTATTTACCAATTGTTCATCTTTCACCTTTGTCTGTTCACCAGTAAGCATATTCTTTACTGAGGTAAAGTTGCCAATGAATTCGGATTCCCCCTTAATTAAGATGTAAGTGAATCCCTTTTTATTGGCGTATTCTATTTGTTTGGTAAGTTTCCGCTCGTCAAGAAACAGCTCAGTTTTAATACCGTCAAATCGAAAGAGATATCATTATTTTCATATCGACCACTAAGCGGTTCGACTTTAGTCCAGTTCAGGTTATCATATTGCGAGCCAAAGCAGGATTCGAACCATAAACTGTGCGGTTCGAATTCCGCCCAGTTAGGGATCGTTAAAAGTGTTCTAATTCGCTTAAAACGCGCATTTGATCTAAAAAGTGGTTCGAATTCCGCCCAGTTAGGGACGAAATCGAAGCTCCCCAGACTGGCTTACTTTCGCGCAGATTTATAGATTAACTTCGTAGAATAAATTAAGATGCTAAATAAATTCAACTCTCAATAGGGCACTGGCGAAGCTGGTGCCAACACCCGGAAAACTGCTGAATGGAAGAACGGAGTGAATCGGGTGGAAGGCATTCTTATTCTGCCTTTTTATAATTAACATTGTACTTTAATACAGATTAAATCGACATATGCCGCTGTTTAATGAATCATTGAAGGTTGGAAACAAAAAATTTGATAATGCCATCATATTTGTTCACGGCTTAAATGGTAGCCGCGATAGTTGGACGCGTGAAAACAGTAGCTTCGTGAGCACGCTAAAGAAGCAAAGCGATGTAAACGCCAATTACCAGTTATTCGTATTTGCATATCCCAGTAAAATCCTCGAAGTTGGTTTTTGGAAAAAAATCAAAGCGAAATTGCCGTTTTCAGGAAAAAAGAAAGATACTTTCAACGTTAGTATTCGTGCAATTGCCATGGAATTGGCCAGCGATAACCGGGAAACTTTAGGCGATTACAAAAATATTGTTATTGTTGCGCATAGTATGGGTGGGCTGATTGTTAAACGTGCTATAATCGATATGCAGGCAGTAGACCTCAGAAAAGTAAAATTGGTGCTATCCTTGTCTGTCCCGCATCATGGTGCAAGTTTGGCAGAACTCGGCACCAAATTGCTGGGCAAGCATATTCAGTTACTTGATTTAAAAAGATTTTCGGACTTTACTAATGAACTGACTTATCAATTTGCTAACCTGGAAGATAAGCCGACGATCATTTACCAATCGGGTCACCAGGATGAAATCGTTAACGAAGGTTCAGCTATACCAGCAGGTGTGACCGCCGCTTTTCGTATCGACACCAATCACAACCATTACAGCGTCCAGGATATCTCGGACCCGGCATCACATACCCCTTATAAGCGACTGATAAAAGAATTGAAAGCCTTAGTAACGCTGGGCCAACAACAGAGCAGCTCTGTAAAAGGGAATGCGCCAATGGAATTTGACATTCCTGCTGGTTGTTCATTGAAAGTAATCGCCGAGTTACTAACAGAGACAGCTTCTTGCACTATCTCTTTTACTGGTTTCACCGATGCCGAACTGGCAGCCGGTATTCGTTCACAAAAGGTTAGTGCAGAAAACACCTACAAAGGTTTAGAAGCCCTGCAATATTTAACGGAAGAGCCGTCCGTTCGTTATAAGGTAAATACTAACGGCTCACATTACGAATTAATCAACCACCCTAATTAAATTTCACATGAATTGCAGTTGCAATAGGCCCCCAGGGGGCACCACCAATTGTCCCGATGACCATCTTGCCATATGCCGGAATGAAAATGGCGAATGCCACGGTTCATGTCACCCTATACCTAAAAGATTAAACTTTACCGAGCGGGATAACTGGTTACTCTCTATGATTAAAGATGAACAGCGGTCAGAATTCGATTTTATTTCCAGAGCAGATCGTGAGATTCTAAACAGCAAGAACTATGTCTTCGTGAAGCATGGTGTTAGGGTTACCATCAGGTTTGATTTTCCGGAAATGCGTACAGACTATTGAGCGTGGCATTGATATATAGGTCGATCAATTTTGGGCTAAAACGAAGTCTAACAGAACATCTTAACAACAGCAAACACATGATTTTAATCATCGGCGAAACAACAAAACATGATGACGATTGGGTGCCATTCGAAATAGAATATGCTTGTCGCAACCTGAAGAAGTTGCAAAGATTATAGTAGCCGTGACAGAAAGTTCACAATAAGGATAGCCAAATATGCATCTTGCATTCACGAATACCTCCAAGAAATAAGGTTATAGTTTACTGGCAAAAGCTATTTCAATTGTTTATATTTGAAATAGTTCTTTCAAACTCAATCAAAACAAATCAAATTATTCGGTTACCTTTTAATTTTCAGAAACATCAAGTTATTGATAATAAAGCCATAGCGGAAATTTCAACGGACCCGTCCATTCCGCCAGATACATTCACAAAATGTGCAAAAACCTTCAAATCAAGCGATTTGAAGGATTTTTTGTTTTCAAGACCTCTCAATATTGTCAAAAACCACCAATATTCCAAGGCGTCATCTACGGCGTCTTTTTCCGGTGAAAAAAGACGCACTGAAAACAATTTAAACAACTGAATATCAATACATTAAAAATATAAACATCTTGATTAAAAGACGCTGCCTTTCGAATTTTGTTTAAAGCGCCGGCCAGACACAACATCAGGCGATTCGGGAACAGGCAGAAAACAGGCAGGCTCCGCAGCGCAGACAGGGCGTAAAGATCAAATAAGACGGCTATGTGCAGGCCTTTATTTTTGTTCTTTGAAGCAATCGGCAAGGATTCCCGCATCAGTATTACCGCATGTCGTGGTGGATCACCCTCAAGAATGATCCAATCATATGCTTTCGGATGCTTTTTTTGCAGAATACAGCAAACCAATTTAAATTTTCATGCCGCCAGTTTCCGGCATGGCAACACCTTTCGTCTTTTTAATCCTAAGCAAAAACGTATCCTGTAAACCATAGTCTATACGGTACTGATCGCTAATGCCATGTTATACTACCTTTTCAACCAATCATTACAAAATAGCTGCTCTTATCTGATGGCATATCATTTCAGGCTTTATAAATATTAAAAAGGAGCTTCATTCCTGACTCACGCCCATCTCTTCTCTTCGAAATACTCTTTTGAAGAACCACAAACAGGGCAGCTATAACTCAATACATCTGAAAAGGCTATTCCCGGCGAAATGCCATTTTCGTTGTCGCCGTAGGTTTCATCATATACGCTTAAGCAATTAATACACTGATGTACGGTTTTCTGTTTAGCTGGCTCACCGATATCTTCGGTATGTAAATGATCGTTGCCTGTTTTTAGCTCGTTATCGGCATAAAAACTATAGTAAATGCGGCAAAGCTCTTCGAGATGCTTTATTATTTCGGCTTTGGGTACGCGCTTTTTGTAAACTACAAAATCTTTAGAGTTAGGGTTAAAATCGCGGGTATACATAATTTCCCAGTGTTCGCCGGTTTGTTTTTTCAGGATCACCGATCCGAACAATCCTGTTCGCGGTTGCGTTTTTATAGCGAAGCACAGGCGATAAGTGCGCATATCGGCTTCCTCAAACTCACGTACCAATTGCCTTTTAAGCGCCAGGCCTTCGGGGCATTGATCTTCTACCTGCCAGTTGAGCTCGTTTGCAGCATGCCGCACATTGAGGCGGTATTTATTGAGCAAACTCCCCCAGTACTGCCTGTCGGTATTATCAATGCTTTTTATCAGGATGGATTTCCATGGGGTAATGTACAACTGCCCTACCCTTGTTTGCAGGCAAAGCATACAAACATCTTTTAAAAAACTTAATTCAAAACATTCGTTACGGCGATAAATGCCCAGCCAGTACTTATTACTGCCATACTTGTTAAAACCCTCATAATAGGGCAAAAAGAACTCCGGCAGGCTTAAGGAATGGGTAATGGCCTGCTCATGACTGATGAGTGGCTTTAGCATGGTAAAAAACAATTGCTCATCAATTACCGCCTTATCATAAAACTTTGTTTTGTTGCTATAAATGAGCCCTTCTATTACCTTGCTTACTTCCGGAATATCATCAGAATATACAAGCGCAGGCCAGCAGCAAACCTGGTTTGTTTTAGGGAAACGTACATACAAGTACCAATAATTACTTACACCCGACGATATGAAGTTGATGTTGCCGGTAAAAAAAGGTACAAAGCTTTGACCGCTATCAGCAATGTTAATCTTCAATTTAGGCTGATGCGTAAACAGGTCGAATATATCTTTATAAACCCCTTCTTTCAGCCAGCCTTCGGTATTAAAAATAGTATCGGCTACGTATGAACTTACTATGTTGGGATATTCATCAGTACCAAGTTCATAAGCTATTTCGGCACCCAGCATATTATAATCCATATCGTTCAGTTGGCTATCGTCAATATGAAAATACAATTGTTGCCGGGTACCGAAATAAATATTGGTTGCACCGGCCTTTTCGGCAATTACCAGTATTTCATATAAATCACCGGCAGATACTACGCCTCCCGTTAAATTGATCTTGATGGTGTGTTGTACGCTCATATCAACTTTGTAAAACGCCGTTTAAACTTTCTTCCAATAAACGCATCACCTCGGGCCTGCACGAACCGCAGCCCATACCGGCACCTGTTGCCGAACATATATCTTTTAACTCGGTACAGCCCGTGGCTATTTTGTTGCGAATGTTATCGGCACCAACGTTATTGCAGCTGCAAACCAGCTTACCCATCACAGGTTCGGCTTTGTTGCCGCTACGTAATAGTTTCAGGCGTTTATCGCTCAGTTCGGTTTTATTGGCTATCAATTCCCTAAACTCGTTAAACTCGCTTTTGTCGCCTATTAATATGGTGCCTACCAGCCTGTCGTTATGTATGATACATTTTTTGTAGTAGCGCTTGGCCTTGTCAATAAAGGTGATCTCCTCGTAAGTATCATCAGGGCATTCAGAGAGGCCTATACTGCATAGGTCGAACCCGTGGATCTTAATAATATTCATAAACAGGCTGCCTTTGTAATAGCTGGCAATATCGCCGTTCATGTACCTGGCAACAACTTCGGCCTGCTGCTCGGCAGCGGCGGTAATACCATAAAGCGTACCCTCAAATTCGGCAATTTCGCCAATAGCGTATATGTTAGGGTCGCTGGTGAGCAGGCGCTCGTTAACTACCACACCACGCTTGCAATCAATACCACAATCTTTTGCCAGCTCCAGGTTGGGCGATGTACCAATGGCCAGTATCATGGCATCGCAATTGATTTTGCGACCGCTTCTAAGGCCAATACCCATCAGCTTAGAGCGCCCGTAAAAAAGCTGCACCTCATCATCATAATAAATATCACAGCCCTGGTCAACCATTTCCTCGTGCAGTAAACGGCTGCCCAGTTCATCAAGCTGCCGGTTCAAAAAGCGCGAGGTGCGTTGTATAATCGTTATACTAATGCCTATCTCGCGCAACGAAGCCGCCATTTCTAAACCCAGCAACCCACCGCCAACAATTACCACATGCCCGTTTTTAGGCACATGCTTTTTAAAGTTATCAGCATCGGTACGGGTACGCATGCTAAAAACACCCGGTAGTTTTGGTACATTTTTGGGTATGGCGGCACGGCTGCCGGTTGCCATCAGCAATACATCATAAGCGGTTCTTTTACCCCGCGAATCAAGCACGTATTTGTTCTCGCGGTCTATTTTTTCAATACTTACACCACGCAGTAAAGAGATGTTATAAGCTGGCTCTTCCGAATCTTTCATTTTAACCAGTTGTTCCCATTGCTGTTCGCCGCTGATGTAATCGGGCAGCATTACCCGGTTGTAAAAAGGAAAGTTCTCCTTACTGAAAATTATTATCTCATCATCCGGATTCAGTTCGCGATACGATCGCACGAAACCGTATGCACCCGCGCCTGCGCCTATTACTACAATACGTTGCTTAGGTTTACTAAACTTAACCACATTTACGGCGCAATATTTAAAATCGGGCTCCTTTGATGTAGGATCTATAATATCATTAGTAAGGTTGTTGGCACGGTTAAGGTCGTTGCCCAGTATTTTGCCCCAATGCATCGGCAAAAATATTACACCCTGTTTTATTTGTGCAGATAGCCGGGCTTTAACATGTACCTCGCCCCTACGGGATGTAATTACCGCGACGTCTCCTTCACCAATGGCTAACCGTGCGGCATCATCAGGGTGTATTTCTACAAAGGCTTGCTGATAGTGTTGATTAAGCTTGTTTACCTTACCCGTTTTACTCATAGTATGCCACTGATCGCGGATGCGGCCGGTAGTTAATATAAACTGGAAATCGTTATCGGCACGTTCGCTGTTAAATTCATCGGGCACGGCATGTATGCGTGCCTTTCGCGATGGTGTGTAAAACTGCTTATCGGTAAATAAACGGCTACTGTCTTTTATATAACGTTTTTTGAGATAAGGCCACTGTACAGATCTGTTCTCTTTCAGTATATCGTAGTTGAGGCCGCTGATATCGATATTGGTTTTGGCGGTGAGCTTTGCATGTTCGGCATATATAGCCGCGGCATCTTTATAATCAAAACCATTGTAACCCATCTTTCGAGCGAAACGACAGATGATCTCTGAGTCGGGCAAGGCCTCGCCCGGGGGTTCAACTACTTTATTGAGATAACTGATGCGGCGCTCGGAATTGGTCATGGTGCCCTCTTTTTCGGCCCAGGCAGCAGCCGGGAGTATCACATCGGCGTATTGAAGCGTTTCGGGTTTATTGCTGATTTCCTGCACTACTACATACTTGGCTTTTTTAAGGGCTTCCTCTACCATACGCACATTAGGCATACTGGTAAGCGGGTTGGTGCACAATATCCAGATGGCCTTCAGGCGGCCATCGTTCAGTGCCTCAAACATCTCGGTAGCGGTTAGCCCGGGTTTGGGATTAATGGCTGTGCCGCCCCAAAACTTTTGTACCTCTTCGCGATGCAGAGGATTATTCATATCGCGGTGCGCGGGCAGCAGGTTGGCCAATCCGCCTACTTCGCGCCCGCCCATAGCATTAGGCTGCCCTGTGAGCGATAAGGGCCCCGAGCCGGGTTTGCCGATATGGCCGGTGATCAAACTCAAATTGATCAGGCTAAGGTTTTTATTTACACCCACTACGCTTTGGTTAAGCCCCATTGTCCACATGGTGATAAACCCTTTGGCTTCGCCGATGTAAAGCGCTGCGAGGCGGATATCTGATTCGGTAACGCCGCAAATTCGCGATGCTTCTGCAACTGTTCTTTGAAAAACAAGCGCACTGTACTTTTCAAAGCCTTCGGTATGGTTTTGTACAAAATTGGCATCAATATCGCCGTTCTCAATCAGCACACGCCCTATGGCATGGTTAAGGGTAACATCCGTACCGGGATTAATTTGCAAATGCAGATCGGCAATGGCGCAGGTATCCGTAACGCGCGGATCTACCACAATCAGCTTTACGTTAGGATTGGCGGCTTTATGGGCCTCCACCCTGCGCCATAATATGGGATGACACCAGGCCGGGTTGGCTCCTGTTATATAAAACAGATCGGCCAGTTCAATATCATCATAACAAACAGGTACGCAATCTTCGCCCAAAGCCATTTTGTAACCGGCTACCGCGCTGCTCATACACAGGCGCGAGTTGGTATCCATATTATTACTGCCTATAAAACCTTTAATGAGTTTATTGATCACGTAATACTCTTCGGTAAGGCATTGGCCCGAAGCATAAAAAGCTACCGAATTGGGTCCGTATTTATTAATGAATGTTTTGAAAACGGCAGCTGTACGGTCAAGCGCTTCATCCCAGCTTACCCTTTGCATGGGCATGCTTTTATTGTAGCGCATTTGCGGATAAAGCAGCCTGTCGCTCTTATCGTTTACGGTATAGTGCAGGTTCATGCCCTTGCTACACAGCATACCCTTATTAACGGGGTAATTTTTATCGCCCTCAACGGTGATCGATCCGTTTTTTTCTTTATTGATCAGCACGCCGCAACCCACGCCGCAATAGCAGCAAATAGACGTAGCGCGGGTATCGGTATTTTTTTTTGAGGACATGCTGATAATTTATGATGCTATTGATCCGGGTATCATTTGGGCGTCGGCCTCTTGCTTTGGGGCAGGCTGCTTATTAAAGCGGGTAACCAGTACTATTAATGAAATAAACATTACGGTGTAACCGATGTACGTAAATGCCTGTACATAAGTAATATTTTCCGACTTGAACAACATCCCGAAGAACATACCACCCAGGTTGCCGCCTGCGCCTACTATACCACTTACCAGACCCACATTTTTGGCATTTACAAAAGGCACTATACCATAAGTGGCCCCGTTAGACATTTTGAGGAACAACGCAAACGAGAGCATTGCCACAATAGCCGTAGTTAAAGTACCTGCCTGCGCAAAGAACAGTAAACCTATACCCTCTAAAAGTAATACACCTGCAAGCAGTAAGCCCTTGCCGCGCATACCAAATTTGGCGCCTACCTTGTCGGATACGATACCACCCAAGGCACGGGCGAAAATGTTCATGAAACCGAAGATGCCCGCCCAAAAACCCGCGCTGCTTTGCGAAAGACCAAAGGAATCAACAAAATGGAGTGATGCTACGTTATCAAAAGTGATCTCCATGCCAAAGCACATGGCATAGGCGGCAGTTAGCGCCCATATACGCCAATCGGCCAGTACGCTCCAATCTGTTTTTGATGAGTTTGTTTTGGTGTAACCAATTTCGTCGTAGTTACCTTCAGGAGTATCTTTAGTGTATTTGTAATACAGGTAGGCTACCACAAGCATCATTACACCCGGCACGATCATAGCGTAGCGCCAGGCCTGCGCGCTGGTATAACCAAAGCCCACAATAGCCGCAAATATTAACGGCATTACCATATTGGTTACGCCGCCGCCAAGGTTACCCCAGCCACCTGTAATGGCATTGGCCGTCCCTTTAATTTGCGGGGCAAACATCATTGAGGTATGAAACTGCGTGATAACGAAAGAAGACCCGATAATGCCTATTGCCAGCCTGAATAACAAAAACGAAGTATAATCATGTGCCAGGCCTACAAAGAAAACGGGGATAGAACCGAAGATCAATAACCTGACGGCAGTTTTACGTGGCCCCCAGGTATCGCATAGTTTACCGATAATAAGCCGCGCGATAATGGTAGCGGTAACCGAGGCGATAATGATGTTACCCACCTGCGATTTGCTCAAACCCAGTTCGGTACGGATGGTAGGCATCAACGGCGCCAGGCCAAACCAGCCGAAAAAGCATACAAAGAACATTAGCCAGGTGATGTGGAAGGTGCGCATTTGCACGCCCTTAACCGAGAATATATTTATTTTGGTAAGTTGATTTTTCATTGTGATTCTTTTTTGTGTGATTGGGATATAACCGCTGAGCACGCTGAGGTTTACGCGGAGTTAAAGAGGAAAACTCCGTATCTCTGCGACAAAAACTCAATATCTCTGCGGTGAATCATCACTTATTTAAAAATTCCGGTTTTACATTTAATTGGAGGTAAGCCCAAACAGGGTGCAGCGCCGCGGTACCGGGAGTTATCCCCTTTGCATACTCCATACTATGGGTAGCGGCCATGTAGCTAATACCTAAATCAACCGTTGTATATTTATTGAGCTTGTAGCCTGTTGTAAAATCAATTTCGGTACCGAGGTGTTTACTCACCGCATTGCCTGCACCATCTTTTTGATTATCGGCCAGGGCAAAGTAATGCCCGGCGAGTTCGGCGGTGATCTTTTTACTTGCCGAGGTGTATTTCACCTTCACAAAAGGATCATCAAGGCCGCCTGATGGCGCACCACTTACGGCATAAAAATAATCCATATAGCCCCAAAACTTATGCGGGGTACCATAAAGCGGATCAAAACGATGATTGGTTTTAGAACCCGACAAGGCATTATTACCCGACAAGCGATCCCAACCTATAGTGTAACTTATAACAGATGGTCTATAGCTTAAAGATGCAGTGTAGGTATAAGCGTTTAACTTAAGTCCGTCGCGATCATGCCCGCCCTGATAGTAAAAGCCACCTGTCGCCAGCCATTCATCCTTACCACCCCAAACAGGGTTTACCAGTAAACCTGTGGTGTAGCGTGTATTTACACCGGCTTGGTTAAAGCGTTTGCCATAAATATAACCAATATCATCGCCTGCTACATTTTTAACCGAATCGGTAATGTATTTACCAAACTGATCGGCCAGGAAGAGTGCCGACACCTTAGTTTTGCTGATCTTTTTAGCTACGTATATATATTGCAGTGACTTATAGTTTTGATTGAGGGCATTAGTACCCGGCGAATTAAGAAATGCCGGACTGCCGTTTTTAGCACTTACTCCCGCTGCATTAACAAGCGGAATAAAGCCTGCGGGGGTATTGGCTAAGTTGCCTTTACTATCTTTTACGGTTGCAGCTACATTGGCGGGCGTATAATAGGTGCCATTATAGTTAATTGCCTCCGAGTTTTGGTTAAAGGCGAGGCCTACATCTGCCTGCCAGCCATTATTTAATAATTTGAATATCAAAGCATCATGACGGCGAGCTTGCTGCAGCCAATCGGAATTACCCAGCAGGCGATCATCGTCATAAGACAATTCCTGGCGGCCAATTTTTATGGCGAAATAATCAATGGGAGAATTTTTGAAGGAAGTATCTTTTTTGTTGGAGAGGATGAGTTCGGCCCAGGCTTCGTGCAGGGCAAGTTTATTACCATCGGCGGGTGAAATAGTTGAAGCATCCTGCCCCCACAAACGTACATCCTGTACAGATGCCTGAAAAATGAGTTTACTGTATTTGTAATTAAGGGAGAGCCTCGTTCGCTGTGAAATAAAAGCGGCAGCTTTGCTGTCTTTTGGTTTGAGTGTACCGTAGCCGTCGCGTATTTCGCCGCGTGGTCTTAATTGCCCTGTAAAGGTTAATTGGGCATTTGCTTTGAAACCGGCGGAGCAAAAATAAAAAGACAAAAAAGAGGCAAAGGCATAGCGGTTAAATGCAATTTTGTACATTTGGTTTGGTTTTTTATCTGTTAAAGCAATAAAAACTATCTAACCCTGGCCGGGAATGCGACCTCCCGACAGGGCTTTTTTATGTGGTTACTTTTCTATTTTTTCATCCATTGGCACTTATTGTTTTGATGAGACATCATTCTATTTCATTTTCCTTTATAAATATATCTTATTTATGACAAAAAAGCAATTTTTACATTAAAAAGCAACGATTTATATTAAATAAAATAGAAAAAAGTGAATTTGATATAAAAATGCCAAATTATAACACTCAAAATTTCATCACAACAAGCCAACAAAACAAATAAAACACAATTACAACACACAATTACCTTGCAAAAAATAAAAAACATCAACAAATTTCAATAATCAACACACTATACCATACAAAAATCCAAACCATATCTTAAATAAATCATAAAAAATCACAAACACAACTACAACACCCAAAAGAATCAACCTAATTATCAAAATTGCCTTAAAAAAATAGCATTAACAAAAAAAGGCATTACCGAAGTAACGCCTTTAACAATTTTATAAAGCTTATTCAATATTTACTAAGATACACCTACATAAACCTTACCTTCTGTCACCTTAACAGGGTAAGTCTTTATGGCGCATTCATCTCCGCTTAAACTCTCGCCGGTAAGCAGGGAAAAGGTTTTTTTATGAAACGGACAAGCCACTTTCGGCTCGCAGGTATCGCCGCTACTGCCTATCATCCCCCTCGACA
Source organism: Mucilaginibacter sp. GW821-FHT07G05 (assembly GCF_059418565.1). Classification (NCBI taxonomy): domain Bacteria; kingdom Pseudomonadati; phylum Bacteroidota; class Sphingobacteriia; order Sphingobacteriales; family Sphingobacteriaceae; genus Mucilaginibacter; species Mucilaginibacter sp. GW821-FHT07G05. The sequence goes on from NZ_JBWKQC010000006.1 coordinate 78,802, forward strand.
AAGCCATTTGCTGCTTATGCGGACATAAATTTTGTGTAGCAAACCACTCCCCTCTGCGGGTAAAATTATATATGGCAATTTGCTCGCTGCCATGCTTAATACACGCGCCGCCATTTTCCGGAACATCATCGGCGTAGCAGGCCAGTATCCATTGTTGTGCTATTTGCGTTTCCATATTTGCTTCTATTTTTTCCGGCAGGTGCCGGTGTTTTTCTTTAATTGATAACAACCCTTACCAGCTTGCCTTTACCTGGCCGCGCATGGTTTCAAATTTCACGTTCGGATCTTTTTCGTCAACAGCGTTTACAAAGTGGGCGAAACGCTTGCGCAAAGCCGGATCATTAACAGCTTCTTTCCACTCACAGTGATAGGTATTCACCAGCCCCTGCATCTCCTCCTCCAACTGATCGGCTATGCCTAAACTATCATTAACCACCACACTTTTAAGATAACTCATGCCGCCTTCCATTTTATTTAACCAGGTGGCGGTACGGGTTAGCTGATCCGCTGTTTTTATATAAAACATCAAAAACCTGTCGAGATACTTAATACAAGTTTCCTTATCAATATCAGCCGCGAGCAATTGCGCATGCTGGGGTTTGGAGCCACCATTGCCGCATACATATAAATTCCAGCCTTTTTCGGTAGCTATAATGCCAAAATCTTTCGATTGCGCCTCGGCACACTCGCGGATACAACCGCTTACCCCTCCTTTGAATTTATGCGGCGAGCGCACACCTTTATACCTATCCTCTACCTCAATGGCAAACGACACACTATCGTGCAAACCAAACCGGCACCAGGTACTACCTACGCAGCTTTTCACAGTACGCAAAGCCTTACCATAAGCATGCCCGCTTTCAAAACCGGCATCAATCAACTCTTCCCATATCAGCGGCAGGTCGCCCACGTGAGCGCCAAACAGGTCGATACGCTGCCCGCCGGTAATTTTTGTGTACAATCCGTATTTTTTAGCCACCTGCCCAATAACAATTAGCTTATCCGGGGTAATTTCTCCCCCGGGAATGCGCGGCACCACCGAATAAGTACCCCCTTTTTGAATATTCGCCAAAAAACGATCATTACTATCCTGTATGGTATCCTGCTTAACAATTACGTCATTCCACAAGCTCGATAGGATACTTGCCACAACCGGTTTACACACCTCGCAGCCATCCCCCTTGCCAAAATGATCGAGCACGAGATCGTAATTTTTCAGCTTATTAATTTTCACCAGGTCATACAACTCTTGCCTCGAACGATCAAAATGCTCACAGATCACATTTTTAACGTATTGCCCGTTAGCTTTCATTGTCCCGGCAATCAAATCTTTCACCAAAGGCACACAGCCACCGCAACCCGTACCAGCCTTGGTACATTTCTTCATCGCGTCAATTCCGGTAGCGCCCCCATCTACAACCGCCGCGCAGATCGCGCCTTTGGTGACCGCCTCGCACGAGCAGATCAACGCATCGTCGGGCAAACTCATTACACCTGCACCGGCATTAGCCTCGCCGCCACGCGCCCCCAGCACCAGGTCTTCAGGATCGGGTGGAAGCACTATTTTATTATTTACCGTTTGCAGCAGTATATTATAAGCATCGGCATCACCTATTAAAATACCGCCTAACAAATACCTACCATCATTAGTAATATTAATGCGCTTGTATATCCCCTTGTGCGTATCTTCAAAAACAATAGTGCGACAATCGGGCTCAGTAACAAAAGGATCACCGAAGCTGGCCACATCCACACCTATCAGCTTAAGCTTGGTGCTCATATCAAAACCATAAAAGGCTTTATCACCTTCAGTTACATAAGACACCACCACTTCGGCCATATCATAACCAGGTGCTACCAGCCCGTATATCATGCCATCATATAAGGCGCACTCGCCAATGGCAAAAATACAGTCGTCGCTGGTTTGCATTTTTTCATTCACCAAAATACCGCCACGCATACCTACCTGCAACCCGGCCAGCCTTGCCAGCTCGTCGCGCGGACGAATACCGGCCGATATTACCAGCATATCTACCGCAAGCTCCGTGTCGTCATTAAAACGCAAGGCCTTTACAGCATGCTCGCCGGTTATATTGGTGGTACTTTTATTAAGATGGATATTTAAGCCGAGCTGCTTTAGTTTTTGGCGCAACATTTCACTACCCGCGGCATCTACCTGACGTGGCATCAGTCGCGGCGCAAATTCAATTACATGTGTATCTTCAATACCCAGATCAATAAGCGCCTTAGCAGCCTCTAAACCAAGCAAACCACCACCCATCACGGCGCCTGTTTTTGATTTTGCCGCGTAAGCTTTTATCAGCTCCAGATCTTCAATGGTACGATACACAAACACGCCATCCTTTTCAATACCCGGAATATCGGGCACAAAGGGCGCCGAACCCGTTGCCAGCACCAGATAATCGTATCGCAGCTTAAGGCCTTTTAATGAATGAACTGTTTTTTCAGCACGGTTTATTTCCTGTATAGGATCATCAAGATGAAGCGCAATATCATTTTCAGCATACCATGATGAGGTAGAAAGAGAAAGATCATCAGCTGTTTTACCCGTAAAATATTCACTCAGGTGGACCCTGTCGTAAGCGCGCCTTGGCTCTTCGCCAAAAACAATGACATTAAACCGGGAGGTTTTGGATACAAGTTTTTCACAAAACTTGTATCCTACCATGCCATTGCCAATCACTATAATGGTTGGTTGCAACATATAAAGTTTTTTTTAAATGTTAAAGCTCTTTTTAATCTGACAAATCAATTCCGAATGCGACCTCGAATGATTTACCATAGCAATAATAGCAATTAATTATTTTAAATCATATTTTTTGATGTTTTTATTTTTTATAATACATATTTATATTATTTAAGATATAAAAATTAGATATTTTAACTAAATAAATCAATAATATTGCAGATATTAGCAATTATCAATAACACCAAACATGATTTTTATAGCATAAAATCAAAATATATGAGAATAAAACACGAATTACATATAAAACCAATCAAAAAATCGAAACAAACATGACAAAGACTGATACAAAACCGGAATTATATGTAATTGGAGCCGGCCCCGGTGACCCAGAACTGATTACAATGAAAGCCTATAAGGTATTGCAACAGGCACGTGTTGTATTATATGATAATTTGGCTAACCAGCAATTATTAGATATTGTACCTAAGGACTGCGAAAAAGTTTACGTAGGCAAGCAACCTTATGGCGAATACACCCCGCAGGAAACCATACACGAACTGATAAAACAGTTCGCTTTTAAAAAAGGCAGCGTTGTAAGGCTTAAAGGCGGCGACCCTTTCATTTTTGGACGTGGGTTTGAAGAAATTATATACGCACGCGAGCATGGCATTACTACACATTATATACCCGGTATTACCAGTATGCAGGCATCGGGATTTGAAGACATCCCTTTAACACACCGCACCATGAGCGAGGGTGTATGGATGATAACCGGAACCAAAAAAGATGGCAGCCTATCTGCCGATTTGCGCCTGGCCATGCAAAGCAATGCCACAGTAGTTATATATATGGGGATGAAACAAATAGAGTCAGTTGCGGATACCTATATTAAGGAAAACCGGGGCGATACACCGGCAGCCATTATTCAACATGCCTCGCTCCCGCATAAAAAATCGGCAAGAGGATTGGTTAAAGATCTGCCCGCGTTAGCGAAAGAGCAACAACTTACCTACCCCGCGCTTATTATTATTGGCCAGGTGACAGCCCTGCCGCAACAGTATTTATCAGCATAAATAACATAATAAAATTATGAAGATCCGCATTAAAGGCAACTCGGTACGCTACCGCCTTACACGCTCGGAAGTTGAGCGCTTTACCGCCACAGGCTATTTTGAAGAAGCAACTTCTTTTGGCGATCAGCAATTGATATACGCCCTGCAACAATACAATGAAGCTGAATTATCAGCAAAATTTGAAAACAACAAGATCACTTTACTAATGCCCCAACTATTGGCGAAAGAGTGGGCAGCTACCGATCGTGTAGGATTCAACAACAACAGCAGCGCTTTATACCTGTTAATTGAAAAGGATTTTGTGTGTATTGATGCCATGGGTGAAGACCAAAGTGATAATTATCCTAATCCGTTGTTGAAATAACAGGGCGCATTTCTTAAGTGATAGCTCCGGGGTTACCCATTAAGGTTTCGTTTTGACTTTCGGCTTATTGCAGGTACAATTTTCCCATTATTTATTTCTGACTCTCTTTACTGTTAAAGCTGGTAATACTATGTCCATTATAACGATATACCCCATCTAATGCGCCAAACCAAATGTTTCCTTTGTCATCTTCTAAAATTCCGAAAATCATTGGTTTATTTATTATTGGGGTTACCGTTGGTTTTTTGTTAGATAACAACTTTCCGTCGTACCGGGAAAGCGCCCAAGCCCGGCTGTTATCCACTGCTGAAGTAGGCCAGGGCAATGATTTTCCGTCATATACAGGAAGCGCCCAGGGCTCGTTAATATCCTTTTCTGAACTGGTCCAGATATTTCCTTTTTTATCCTCGTAGATATAACCAACAAACTTTCGTTTGAAATTGGTAAAAGCACTACCGTTATAGCGCCAAAGGCCATCATTACCTCCCAGCCAAATATTGCCTTTCGCATCCTCAATTACCGAACGAACATTCTTAAAAGGCTTGTGATCATGGGTAAAAACGGTAAATGATTTTCCATCATACACAAAGGTATTGCCTCTTGTAGCAAACCAAAATTTGCCCGTTTTGTCTTCAACAATAGCGTTAACTTCATAAAGCGGCCTATCCGAAAAAGTTTTCCCTGTGCGGTCTTCATTCATCGCATCTCCGTTGATGATATAATTTTGAAAGGATTTACCATTGTAACGGCTTGCACCTCCAAAAACCCCGAACCAGATGTTGCCCTTTTTATCTTCATAAATACTCCCAACATCATTATTAAGAAGTCCATCCGTCGTTGTGAAATTTTTGAAGGATTTACCATCATAATAATAAACACCCGACCCAATAGATCCGAACCATAAGTTACCTTTGCTATCCTCCAAAACAGAGAAGAAACGCGCCGAACTCACTTTACCGGTAATATTGGTAAAAGATTTTCCGTCGTATCTAAAAATACCATCAAATGCGGCAATCCAAATGTTACCCTTTTTATCTTGTAGGATATTACGGGTGATACGGTTAGGCCCGGTGGAAATAGCTGTACTTTTTATTTCGGCCTGCATATCGTCTTTTGACACATCTGTTTTGACCTGCGCATTGCAAAAAGTGCAAAAAACAAGCATCATAATAATCAGGCAGCGTAAGCCATTTTTTATACTTTTCATATGGTATCAAAATTGATTCAGCGAAATTACTTTGATATCGTTGCGTGCAAGGAATCAGGATTGTAAATAAAAATGTAAACATTGTAAATAAACACCCCGTTATCCGGCTAAGCGTCTCCAACATCCCGTAGCGGTAAGCTCATATTAATTTGCTAAGTGACATTTGATGGATATCATTTATCAAACCAATATTTTCAGCCTTCAGGGCAATTAAGCTAAACAAAAAAGTCCCCCGGAACCACCCGGGGGACTACACACATTTATTAACATAACCAATTATAGTTATTTCTTTAATACAACATATTCAAAAGGTTGCATTTGCCTGTTGGTGGTCAGTGTTACAGCGGCGTTGGTATAAGCGTTTTTCCAGGTAGTGTTTTGCAATGCTGCCGGGATATCATAACTGAATACGGAATTTTTGGCATTCACTAATACCAGCACATCATCGGTTCCGGCTTTTTTCTCGAAGGCGATAACGTTAGTATTGCCGTAAGTGGTAAGCGTACCGGTTTTGATAGCTTCACTTGCCTTACGCAATGCGATGATCTTCTTGTATTCAGCAGTAATATCCGGGTTGGTCGTCCAGTCGATAGGGTCGTGCTTGAAAAAATCTATCTTTTTGGGGCAACCTACTTCCTGTCCGTTATATATCAACGGCGAACCGTTCATATACGCGGCCAGCACAAAAGCCGCCAGTGAACCTTGCTTGCCCTTGTAGATATCAATAGCGCTGCCGTCGGATGAGGTAACATCGTGATTAGTAATATATCTCAATTTGATAGCGCCAGCGGGTAAGGCATTATACTCGTTGGTATTGGCGGTGAACAGGGCACTTGGTGCTTGCGTTTCCGCGAAGATGCCTTTCAGCTTATCGTAAAACTCGAAAGCGTAATTAAACTGAAAGCCAGCAGTAAATTGTTCTTTCTTGCTGCCTTCGCCCAATAGTACCAGTTTACGGGTATTGAATTTTTTGAGTGTATCTATAGCCTGCTGCCAAAAATCGGTCGGGATAAAATCAATGGCATCGCAACGGTAACCATCAACGTTGGCAGTAAGTACCCAGTATTTCATCGCCCTAATCATCGCTATGCGCATGGCCGCGTTATTATAGTTCAGCGCGGCAACATCGGCCCAGTTGGTACCAACCGGACTAATAATATTGCCATTGCTATCCTGCTGATACCATGCTTTATTACTGATCCAGGCATTATCCCATGAGGTATGGTTGGCTACCCAATCTAAAATTACAGCCATGCCGCGTTTGTGTGCTTCATCAACCACGGTACGTAAATCGGCCAGAGTACCAAATTCAGGGTTAACGGCATTGTAATCTTTAACCGAGTAGGGCGAACCTAAACCCCCGGCCGATTTCAGCACGCCAACCGGGTAAATCGGCATAAGCCATATTACGTTAGCACCCAGGTCTTTGATTGAGTCGAGCCTGTTTTGCAGGCCCTTCAGGTTGGCTTCCTGGCTAAAGGCACGCAGGTTAACTTCGTAAATTACGGCATCCTTGCTATCGGGCACAGCGGCAAATGGGGTGCCATAGGCCGCAGGATCTTTATAAGTATCGGTAGGAGGCGGCACAACAGGTGGCGTAACAGGATCCGGCTTTACCGAACCCGATTTGCTACAGTTGATCGCGCACACACTTACCAGTAACAGAAATAAATAAGCTTTCATTCGGGTTTTAATTTTAACACTCATCATCATCACTCTTTGTTAGTAGTTTATTTTTATAGCCCCGTCATCATTTTTAATTACGGCAACTTTTACAGGACAGGTTTCAGGCGCATAGGCACTTCCCTGCGGATCGGTATTGGCAGCCGCGGCTAACCATCCGTACCTGCCATCTTTTAATGGGATCTGCTGATCGCCGGTTTTTAATGCGCTTACATCAGTAAACCCATGCAGCGCCAGTTTAATCAGTTTGAAATGGCTTTTAAAGCTGCCATCTGCCTTGCCGAAGCTGATCTGTTTAGTAACAGGATCAAAGCTGATAGCGCGTTTGTAATAGCTGCCTTTTTCATAATCAAAGCTTTTACCATCATCCTCGTAGTACACAAAACTGCCGGTAGTATCACCGTTGTAAATATGTATGGTAAGGGTATCATTAGGCAACTGGCCGGTATTTTGGGTAAGCGATTGCATAGGGATAATACTGCCGCCTTTTACATATACCGGCAGCTTGTTTACGTTTAGCTGAACAATTTTATCCTGACCGCCTGCCTGTAAGCCATCGTTATACAGATCGTACCATTTACCTGCCGGGAAATAGATCTTGCCGTACTCTTTGCTGCTTTCAAACGGCGCTACTAAAAAGGCTTTCCCAAATTCGTACTGGTTTTGAAACTGCGCGTCGAGCACACGAGGATCATGTGTGTAATTGATAGCCAGCGAGCGCATTAAAGGCAAACCGTTTTGGGTGGCCTCGTAAAAGTTGGCGTAGATGTAAGGCAGCAACTGGTACCGTAGACTGATGTAGTTGCGGGCAATATCCAGTACATCTTCGCCATAGCTCCATGGTTCGCTTGCTTTGCTATTTAGCGCGGTATGGTTGCGGTAATAAGGCGTAAACGCACCAAGCTCTATCCAACGGGTATATAAGGCGGTTGTTGGGTTGCCGGTAAAACCGCCAATATCCATCCCCGCAAAGGCAACACCACTTAGGCCCAAACTATTGATAAGGCGTACGCCTGCCAGCATGTGGTCGTCTTCGGCGCGGTTATCGCCAGTCCATATCGCGGTGTAGCGTTGCAGACCTGCATAACCCGAGCGGGTAAGGATAAAGGGACGTTCTTTGAACTGTTCCCTTGCGCCCTCGTAACTTGAACGGGCCATTTGCATGCCGTATATATTATGCGCTTGCAGGTGATTGGCTTTTTTGCCATCGTAATCAAACAGCACGTTATCGGGCATTTTTTGGCCCCAGGTGGCAATCTCATTCATGTCGTTCCAAATGCCGCTTACGCCCGATTGCGCGAAGAATTTCACCTCGTTACGCCACCATGCACGACCTTTGGCACTTGTAAAATCGGGGAAGTTACACCAGCCCGGCCAAACCTGCCCGGTGTAGGCTTGCCCGTCGGGGTATTTAATGTAAATATCATCACGTACGCCGCGCTCGTAAGAACCCGCGCCTTTTTCAACCTTAATACCCGGATCAACAATTACCGTAGTTTTAAAACCAAGACTGTTAAGTTCGGTATTCATTTTTAGGGGATCGGGAAAGCGGTCTTTATTCCAGGTGAAGAGTTTATAGGCATCCATGTAATGAATGTCCAAGGTAATACCGTCTGCCGGGATGCGTTTTTCGCGCAGGGTATGCGCTATCCGCATTACTTCAGTTTCGGGGTAATAGCTGTAGCGATTTTGCTGATAACCCAATGCCCATTTCGGCGGCATAGGCATACGCCCGGTTAACCAGGTATACGAGGTAATAATATCGGCAACTTTCTCATGGTAGATGATATAGTAATTAGCCTCGCCGCCATGCGCACCGAAGGATGAAAAACGGTTATTGCTCGCGCCGAAATTAAAATCGGACTGGTAGGTGTTATCAAAGAACACCCCATAGTTTACATCATGATGGATACCTATGTAGAACGGAATGGTAGAATACAAGGGATCTTGCGTAACAGCGTAACCATAGTTATCGCTGTTCCAATTGGTGTAACCGTTACCTTTACGGTCGAGGTTGCCAGTTTTTTCGCCCAAGCCTACAAAATGCTCATCATCCTGCATTTTCTTGTATACGGTTACCGCGTCGCCTGCCCATGAGGTACCAAGGCCTGTTTCATCCTGGTTGATCACTTCGCCCGATGGGGTATAAAATGCTACAGCGAAGGGCTTTTTTTGAATTACCGCCTTTAACGAATCGGTAGTAATGGTTATTTGCTTGTCGTTTTGCTCTATGGTGTTTTTTACGGTTAAGGGCTTGCCTGTTACCGCGTACGAAAAATCGGGAGCAAGCTTTTTCTTATCGATACGAACCCGTATTATCGACGGCGTATAAATGCTCACCTGCGCATCGGCATTATCAATAGTGATATCAACCTGTTGCCCATTCATCTTTACACCTGTAACGTTACCAATTTGCAGCACCGCAGATTGCCCGAAGGCCTTTGCCGACAGCAAAACAGAAAGCAGGGAAAGCGTTAGTAAATAGTTAAATTTCATTTAAAAAGGGATAAAACAGTCCCGGCCTGATAGCCGGGACTGATATTACAGAATTAGTTTTTCACTATGGTGTAGGTATAGCTATCGGGCGTGTTTTGCCTCATATCGATAGTTATGGTGTAGCTGCCTGCCGATGAAATGTTAACCGCATCATTAGTTTGTATCAGCTTGCCGCTAAACTGGGCGCTGCTTGCCGGGCCGTAGTTTAGGTCCCAATTGTTGTTGGCCCTGAATTTTACGGCACCTTCCACCAAATTGGCAGTAACCTTCCATAAACCGGTTGCTGCGCTGTAAACCATTGGGGTTGAATTATCCCAGCCACCGCTGGTAGCCGAACCTATGATACCAAACGAATCAACCAGTTTGTACGAATACGTAAGCGCGTTAACATCTACATTAAACTTATAATAGCCCGGCGCGCTAACTACAATGCCGCCCTTTAAGCCGTCGGTAGTTAATTTGCCATCGCTGGCAAAGCCATAGTTAATGTGGTTCCAGTCGGGTGCCGAAGTAAACTTGAACTCACCCGCGGTGGCCATGTATACGTAACCTTCATATTTTGAACCCTCGGTGTTGTAAATAGCCACGGCCAGTTCAGGTTTCCAATCCTGGTATGCACCAGGTACATTCAGCTTTAACCTTTCGGGGATGATATCCTTGTAGGTCATCACTTTTATTTTGATGGGTTTTGATATCACACTATCCTTATTAAAAACGGTGCGTACCCTTATCTCAATTTCCGATTCGGCATTGGCCGGTAAGCCCAACGTGTTAAGCACTGTGCTGTTAATGTTAGCCTTGGTGGTTGATAATGAGTCGGACGTGGTAGTGCCCAATGCAACTGGGGCAGCAAAATTGTTACCTGCTTTATCTACCTGTACGGTATAACTCAGTTCTGTTTTAACACCGTAATCGGCCTGTGCCCAGCGTATAACTATCTTGTCGTCCATATTGGTTTGGGTAACGCTTATGGTTGAGGCATCAGCGGGTAGTTTTATTGCCGGAGAACCGGGATTGTCGCTCTTTACGGCAACTATATTATTATCCTTTTTACAGCCAAATAAGGCAAGGGCAATTAATACAATGGTATATATTGATCTTTTCATGATTTTCTGACGGATTAATAACCAGGGTTTTGAGTTAGGTTGTTGTTCAATAACATATCAGATGCCGGTATAGGGAATATGTTGAAATGGGCATCGGTGCTTACACCTGCCATTACGTTTCCTTTAAAATCCCACAGCAGGCTGCCACCGGTGAATTTGCCAAAGCGGATCAGGTCGGTACGGCGCTGAAATTCCCAGTAAAACTCGCGGCCGCGCTCTTGCAGTAAAAAGTCGAGGTTAAGCTGGCCCGAATTGATATTACCGCTTGCGCCTTCATAAGCACGTGTGCGTAAAGCGTTGATATATTGCAGCGCTTTGCCTGCATCGCCGCCTGCACCCCCGCGTACGGTAGCTTCAGCATAGTTCAGGTAAACCTCGGCCAGTCTGAACAACGGGAAATCAGTTTCAACAAAAGTACTGTTACCGCCTTGTGCCCCTGTTGAGGTAATGTTTTTCCATTTGGCTGATAAGTAGCCTTCGGTAAACACGGTTGGGTGCGTAATGGTAAGCGTTTGCCCAGCGGTGTGGAAAATAGCACGCTTATCGGTATTGCCCGATGGATCAGCGAATTGTGTGTTGACAAAAGCAGTGGTCAACCTGTTACCACCCCAGCCGCCCGAAGCGATACCGAAAGTATTGGCAGCATCTTCAGAGCCACCTACACCGGCGTGGATAATAAAGGTTACATCGCCATAGCTCCTTGAACTTGCCCCGCTCGACGCGATAGGCATAATAATTTCATCCTTGATCTTATCATTATCGGCCAAAAATAGTTCGGGGTATTTGCCGTGCAGCGAGTATTTGCCTGCACCAATTACCTCGTTGGCATATTTAATGCAATCGCCATACATTGCTGTACCGGTGTATACCTGCGCGTTAAGATATATGCGGCTCAACAGTGTCCACGCTGCGGCACGGTCGGCACGGGCATATTCGTTAGCACCCGGCTGCGGAAGTAAGTCGGCTACAGCCTTAAGCTCGCTTTCAACATATTTAAACAGATCGGCACGTTTAATTTGTTTGGGTAAAAACGCGCCCGGCTTATCCGCCTCGGTAACAAAAGGTACATTGCCGTACATATCCATAGCGCAGAAGTAGTAGTAAGCCCTTAAAAAACGAGCCTCTGCCTGGTAAGCGTCAATCTCGGTTTTTTGAGCACCGCTCAGGCCGCCTACGTTATCGTTTACCGCGCGGATCATCTCGTTACAGTAGCTGATATTGATGAACAAACGCTGGTACATCAGTTTAATGTAGTCGTTATTGTCCGACCATATATGGCCGTGGTACTCTACCAAACCACCATCGCCCCAGGCATTGATGCACTCGTCGGTAGTAACTTCCTGCGCGTTCCACCAGCCGCGGATAAAGGCGGTAGTACCTTCATCGGGTGCCGATATTTCGGGTGCACCCGCTTCGCCTTTTTGCCCTGTTAATGATAGGGTTGAATATAATTTGGCTAAAAATTGTTTATAGGCTTCGGGTTTATCAAATACCGTTGCCGAGGTAGTTATCTTCGGATCTTTAGGTTTTACGTCGAGATCTTTTAAGCAGGAAGTACCAAGTACGCCTGAAATTAAGATAACAGCTATTAATGATCTATTCAGTTTCATGATGTCGTTCTTGCTAAATAATTAAAATGTACAGTTAAGGCCCAGCTGGTATATTCTTGCCCTCGGGAAGAAGTTATTATCCAGGCCGCCGGAGATCTCCGGATCGAGCCCCTTGTATTTGGTAATTACGAATACGTTTTGCACGCCCGCGCTTACACGCAGCTTCAGCTTGTTAAACTTAGGCACGTTATAACCCAGGTTAACGTTATCCATACGGAAGTATGAAGCTTTTTGAATGTAGAAATCAGACATGTTGGTTTTTAACGCCGTTGTGAACTGTGTTTCTTCTGCCGCCTTGGTTTGGTTGGCTATGTAACCTAATGATGAGTACAGGCCACGGTAGGTACTGCCCGATGCAACGTTGTTATAGTTATAGTTACCCAAACTCAACCTGCCCGAAAAGGCAAAGTCCCAGTCTTTGTAAGCAAGCCTCGAATTGATACCCATTTGTACGGTAGGATCCGGCTTTTTGTAGATGTACAGATCACTGCTGTTGATCACATTATCGTTATTGCGGTCAACGTAGGCATCCTCAATCGGTTTGCCGTTGCTGTCATAAATTTGCTGATACACATAGAACGAGTTAAGCGGCGAGCCTACTTTTTGCGCCTGTATGGTATTAAATGTGCCCGATATACCGCCAACCTGTATAATGGTATTGTCATTAGCGTTTAGTGAAAGGCGGGTAATTTTATTTTTGTTATAGCTGATGTTGTAGCCCAGGTTCCAGCTGAAATCTTTTTTGCTGATCACTACCGCATTCAGGCCCAGCTCTAAACCACGGTTTTCCATATTACCTACGTTGGTTAGTACCGTAGCAGCGAAGTTGGTACCGGCAGCAGCGTTAACGATGCTCAACAGATCTTTAGTTTTACGGAAATAGTAATCGATGGTACCGGTTAACCTGTTATTCAGGAAACCATAATCTAAACCGATATTGGTGGTAGTGGTAGTTTCCCATTTAATATTGGCATCGTAACCATCGGGGCGCAGGGTGTTGTAAAAGGTATCGCCCAGTTGGTAGCGCGATGTTTGATCGCTCACGGTAAACTTAGCCAGGTAAGGGTAGTTATTACCGTTGTTCAAATCTTGCTGACCGGTTACACCGTAGCTCACGCGCAGTTTCAGATCAGATACTGTATTGCTGTTTTTGAGGAAATCTTCATCCTTAATTCTCCAGGTGAACGCGCCCGCAGGGAATAATCCCCAGCGTTTATCCTTAGCGAATCTTGAGGTAGCATCGTCCCTTACGGTAAAGGTTAACTGGTACTTATCTTTAAAGGTGTAGTTCAACCTGCCAAAGAAAGAGATAAGGTAATACTCGGTAATGTAATCGTTAGGAGGCTGCGGCGCGGTCATTTTAATATCTGACGATGTGCCGTGGCCTTCTCTGTAAAAGTGCGACCATGAATAACCGGCCGTTGCATCTAAACGGCTGTCTGCAGCTTTCAGATCTTTTACATAGTTGAAGTAATAATCAACCAGTTGATTCTTCCTGCTTTCTTCATAATTGCTTAAACGGCCGCCCGCTACTACAGGGATGTATACCCACTGTGTACTATCACGTGCGTTGTTATGGCCAAACACTTTGGCGTAGTCGTAGGCAAGATTCAGGTTGGCACGCAGTTCGGGCAAAAAGTGCATTTTATAATCGAACTGTGCATTACCGATGCTTCTGCGTACGGTCGATTTATTATCCGTTAAATCCAGCTGTGCAACCGGGTTGGCAGGTGCCAGTGTTACCGGGTCGCCGTTAATGTTGGTATTGCCTTTATCCGTCCAGGTAGTGTAGCCCCTCCAGCGGGTATTGCCGTTATATACCGGTTTTGTAGGATCATAATTAATGGCATTGCCAACAGCGCTTTGCTCGGCAAAATTGTTAAGATTATATAGTCCCTTAACGTTTACGTGGATATTCAAATGGTTATTCAGCAAGCTTGGGTCTAAACCGATAGCCAGTGTAGTGCGCTGAAAATTGTAAGTTTTTAAAATACCATCGCTATTGTTATAGCCTAACGCCACACGGTATGGCAGGTTTTTAGCCGTACCCGATACACTCAGGTTATGATCCTGCCCGAGAGCTTTTTGGTAAATCTCTTTTTGCCAATCGGTACTGGCGGTACCCAATAAGTTAGTTACCGCGGTATTGCCTGCATATACTTTGTTCACTACATCCCTAAACTCATCACTGGTATATACATCCACTTGTTTGGGCAATACCGATAACGAGGTAGTTACGTTGTAATTCAGTTTAAGCTCTTTTGAACCACGCTTGGTGGTGATCAGTAATACACCGTTTGATGCACGGGCACCGTAAATAGCTGTTGCCGAGGCATCTTTAAGTACGGTAATATTCTCCACATCATTAGGGTTAATAGTGTTCAGTATATTAGCCGAACCGCCTAAGGCTGTATTATCAATAGGCACGTTATCAATAACGATCAGCGGATCGTTGCTCGCGTTTAGCGAGGCCCCGCCACGGATGCGTATGGTTGATGTATTGCCCGGCGCGCCGCTGGTTGAGGTAATTACCACACCCGGTAGCTTACCCACAATAGCATCCTGTATGGTATTTACGGCGCCGCGGTTAAAGTCTTTAGCGGTAACTACGCTTATTGCGCCTGTAGCGTCGCTTTTACGCACTGTACCGTAACCAATAACCGCTACTTCGTTTAAGGCGAGTGTAGATGGCTCCAGCTGGGCATTCAAACTTACCGCGCCGCTTACATTTACTGGGTTCTCCTGGTTTTTATAGCCTATAAAACTTATTACTACGGTTTGCGCACCGGCGGGTACATTGCTCAGCTTGTAGAAGCCGTTGGCATCTGTTGAGGTGCTTATTGATTTGCCTTTTACTACTACTGTAGCGGCTGGTAGTGGGAGGTTATTTTCATCAACCACCTTACCGGTGATGGTGCCTGATTGGGCGAATACCCAGTTTGACAGGCAGACAAAAAGTAACAGCAACCCGTACTTTAAAGAGTAGATCTTTTCCATTAAATTTAGTTATGGTTAAAAAATTGGTTTATAACAGACGAGCTTGGGGCTCAATCATAAACCAAAGGAAAGGAGCTTGGCTGTCAAAAGCAATTTATCAAAAGCCGATATAGAAAATACAAAACGATAATTGATATAATATGCTATATATCAATTATTTGCATTGTAAATAAACCTGCGGAATATAGAACTTATATAGCCTTAATGTAGATATTACACCGCTTGTATTTCCATTATACGGTCTTCAAATTCATCATTTGGGAGGATGGATTTGGTTTTTACGCGGTTTTTGTAAGAATATATGGTATTAACCGAATATCCCAAAATTTTTGAGATGCGGTCATTATCATGTATCCCCATGCGGATAAGGGCAAAAATGCGGAGTTCGGTATTGAGCAACTGCCCTTTCGGGATCACTATTTTTTCTTCGGGCTTAAAGTAAGAGTTGAAGATCTCGATGAAATCGGGAAACAAACGCAGGAAAACCTTATCGAAGGTGTTGAACAGTTCCTGGCGTTCGCTTTCGAGGTTGAGCTGGTTAATGGTTTGCAGCGCGTCTTCATAGCGCTTATTGGTCAGCTTCTTATCCAGCGATTTTTTGAAATTCTCCAGCTTATCCAGGTAAATGGAATTAATGTTAAAGTAATAGCCGATGTATTCGTTTTTGATGGTATTGGCTACACTCAGCTTCTTATTTACTTCTTCGAGGGCGGTATTGGTTTCGTGCAAGCTCAGGTTGGCCTCCTGAATAATTTTATCGGCCGCGCGTATCTTTTTAAGCTGACGGAAACTGATCACCGCGAAAACGATCACTGCCACCACCAGCAACGTAATGATGAACGAGTAGGCATATAACAACCTTTTCTGATGCTCTATTTGATTGATCCACTGGGCCTCAATAATGGGGAGTATACTGCTGATCTTTACCTGCCTGTGCAAAGCCCCGTAAAAGGTAGCCTCGTCCATGGCCTGCTTAATGTATACGTAGGCATTTTTAATATCGCCCTGCTTAAATAATATATCTGCCAGTTTATAGCTGGCCACGGTTTCTTTAGTGGCCGATTCCACATCGGTAATAGCCGCCCGGATGAGCAACTCTACCGATTGCTTCTTCTTATCTCCCGTTACCTCGTAAATATAACTCAGGCAGCAGGCGTTTATGGCGAACTGATGAGGTGTTAAGCCCGGTAGTTTAAGCAGTGCTGTATAGGTTTTTTCACCATCTTCAAAATCGGCGGTACGCAAATCTTTCAATCCTTTTAATTCGAGGTAACTGTAGCTGCCCGGCTTGCAAAGCGCCAGTGCCGAATCTATACAAGCTATCCCTTTAGGGTTATAAATCGCGGTATAATCCGGACTACGGTTATAATCGGCCAGATCAAAATAGCTGCGTGCCTTTAAAAAGAAATATTCTACCCTGTCGTTATCAGGCAATGGTTGCAGGTTAATGCTATTTAATACCTCCAAGGTCTCCTTAAACAATCCCGAAGAAAGCAGCGTAAAGGCCATTTTCATTTTAGCGGTTGCTATCAATACCGGTTGGTTGAGTTGAGCGGCGGTGATTTGCAGTTTTTTGGCGTAGCTGTAAGATGAATCGTAGCTGAAGGTTTTATACTCATCGTATAATTGCAGGTACACCGTAAACCGGTCGCGCGGTGCGGCGGTATTGGCCAACTGTTCACGGAGAGCCTTTATCCTGTCTTGTTTTTGATTAATGTAGGTTTCTTTATTGTTGAGTACCTCGTTTAATTTATTAAACAAGCTATCATTTACCTGTGCGTATCCACAAAAATTAACACATAATAATAAGAGCAACAATAAAAAATACCTGGTTGACTTCATTATTTCCGAAAAAGCTGCGATTGGTGTTTATAATCATGCTAAAGTTATAAATATAGTCCGGATTATAACCGCAGTGACTAATAAGAACCACATCTATTTGGAAGAATTCGGCCGGCAGACACGGACATTCCGGCAGGCTTGACCATGCTGTTCCGTGCGAATTAGATCAGCGAATTGTGTTGTTATGTTATAATTTCAAATTCACCAATCAGTTAGTTAAGATGGTCAAAATGTAACAGAAAGCTCTTCACCTGTTTTCAGAACAGGATGGTCAATGATCCCGAAATATCCAGCTAATCGGGGTAAAGCATTATTTAAAA
Source organism: Mucilaginibacter sp. GW821-FHT07G05 (assembly GCF_059418565.1). Lineage (NCBI taxonomy): Bacteria > Pseudomonadati > Bacteroidota > Sphingobacteriia > Sphingobacteriales > Sphingobacteriaceae > Mucilaginibacter > Mucilaginibacter sp. GW821-FHT07G05. The sequence goes on from NZ_JBWKQC010000006.1 coordinate 96,210, forward strand.
TAGTTCGATTTTTTAAAGACTATTCACAGATGGCTTGAACAAAACAGAATGCTTCTATATTCTCCATTGATTTGTGTTTAGTTAAAATCAATCATTTTTCTCTTTTTGCAACCTGTTTATTTTTCCGTTCTCCTTTAATTGCAGGCCTACACAATGATTCCCTTCTTTTATAAATTCAAGTTCTATGGGTATTTCCATTATGAAAAATCGGGTTTGGCTTTCGGGGATGATCCTAACTTTGCTATGCCCCGGGGCGATCGCGTATAATTGACCATCTTCTTTAACTACCGACAAAGTAAACTGCGGGTTTAAACGGTAACTCCCGGTATAAGATTGCAGATCGGCATCGGGTACTTTCACTATCTCTTTTGTTACTGTTTGATTAAGACCTTTCAACTCATAAACCAATGCAGCACTGTTAATTATTTCTTTAAGGAGGGCATCATTGTCGCCATTGATCATCACTACTACGCCGTCCCCTCCTGCTATACTGCCATAATATTGGCAACGGAAACCCGAAGTAACACCCGCATGCTGAAAGTAGGGTATGCCGTTCAGCGTATCAATAAATACACCTAAGCCGGTACGGTTATTTTGGTATGGCTTCAGCATCAGCCGGGCACTCTCTTGTGTCAATACTTTAGTCGCGGCACCTTTATAAGCCAGCTGCATTTCAACAATATATTTTGCCACATCAGTTGGTGTACACCACATACCGGCTGCTGCGAGTTCGGGGTATACCCTGTACCGCCCGTATATTTCCCTGCCGTTGACGTAATACCCGGTAGCTACATTATCAAAGTTGACTGGTGGTGTAAACGAACTTTGTGTCATACCCAAAGGTGCCAATACGTTATCCTGCATGTAGGTTTCATACGCTTGTTGAGTAATATCCATCACCGCCAGTTGCGAGATCAGCACACCGCCGCCCGAATAAACCATTTGCCCTCCTGGCTCTCTTTCCGGCTGTATCCTGGGGGTATTTGCCGGTGCCCGGCCATTTAGCATCTGGATAATATCAGGTAGCTTGCTTCCGCGATTATACCCGGGAAATCCCGGTAAATTAATCCCCGCGGTATGGCTTAGCAATTGCGCCATGGAAATTTTTTTATTATGGGTAATACTATCATAAGGCAATTTCCAGCGTTGCAGGTACTTATTAATATCTGCGTAAAGATCCAGCTTTTTACCCTGCACCAGCTTCATAATACCCACCGCATTCAGCGATTTGCTTACCGAACCTGCCTGAAAACGTGTTTGTTCGGTAACAGGATTCTTCAGGCTATCATTAGCCATACCATAACCTTTGGCGGCAACAATTTTATAATTTTTGATGATGGCAATGCCCAAACCCGCTACATGATAATAAGCCATCCTATCAGCCAATAACATGGGCGGCGTACCTTTTATCTGAATATTGCCTGCTAAGTTCTTTTCAACTTCAGCAAGTTTATCGTCAGGCTGTTGGGCATAAAGGGCAGTGCTTATTAAAACCATAAGCACTACCAGTAAGCTAAAATAGCGCTTCATTATTTCACCTTAACAAAAACATCGCTTTCCTTTAGAAGCAGGCTTACCACTTTATTGCCGGTATTCCGTTTAAATTTTAATGGTTCGCCTGTGGCATTAATAGCAAAGTTGTCTTTTGCTGTGTTAGTGATTGGGCTACTCATGTTATCTGTTACGCGCAAAGCCCATAGTTTTCCATATTTAACTACAATTTCGATAGACGCCGTTGTTCCATTATTATTCAGTTGGTATTTACCTAAATACTCCTTGTAATTAGCCGGTGTTATAACATCTGCTTTTAACTTTGTAAGTTTCTTCCATACCGTGCCATCAGGCATTTGTATCTCGCTTACTTTTTTTGCGCCATCGCGAATAAAGGTGATAGGTACGCCCATTTCCTCCACCATAAAATCATCGTTGGAGGTATGTTTGAGGTTTAACTTTTGACCCGAGGTGAGATTGGTGGCAATCAGTTTTCCATTGATCACTTCCAGTTCGTATTGCAGGGTAATATTATTTTGTGATGCTTCATACCTGCCCGGATAATCGCTGAGGGAATCAGCTTGTATATTTTGCCTTGTATAATGAACCGTGGCCTTGGTTATTTGTGCCGAAAACAGAATCGCCACTACGGATACCAATAATGTGTTGATTAAATACTTTTTCATTTGCTGTTATTGTTGATAATAGATTTATGGGTACGCGGTTGATCAGTCCGCTTTACAGCAACAAAAGAAGTAGTGTAGTCATCCCGCGTCTACTCAAATCGGGATTTGAGCAATGCTTTTTTATAACCTACCGGCGAAATTTTGAGGAAGGCCTTTATTTAACACGCGCAAATGTTTCCACATAGCCGTTCTTGTACCGGAGTTCGATCTTATCAGTATCCATTTTCCCGGTTCGGATGAATTTCAGGGTGTATCCATCTGTAACAAACAGATCATTGCTTATGGGGTATAACTGTGCTTTATCGCCATTAGTCGAAATTAAAAACAAATGATCGCCTTGTAGGGTAATCCTCTTGTCGCCATACTTTCCGGTAACAGATTGTAAAAGGATAGTAGGAACAGAATAGGTATGCAGTTTAGCGCTATCGGTAAAAACCTGCCATTTTTTCGACTGGTAAATGCTCGAATCGCGGTCCACTTTCAGCCATTGCGCATCGCCGGTCATCATAAAACCATTGATGTGTTTGTTATGTCCGCGGGTAAATTTCATGCCCCAACCAAAGCCTTTAGCTATAAAGTTATCGCCGTTTAAATAACCGAGGGGCTTTTCATATTTATCCCATGATGCGTTAACGATCAGTTCGCCCTTACGCTCCGCAACATCCACATAATTGGTTTGCTCTTTTACAGCTTTTTCGTACCGGCCGGTATACTGTTGCAGCTTGGGTTGAGGGTTTGAGCACCCGGTTACCAACCACGCAGCCATAAAAAGGTATTTTGCTAAAGCCTTAAAGTGATTCATGTTTTATTTGCTGGGTTCCGGTAGCTGCAATTTTCAAATTATTTTGGTAGGCACTTGGGGTAAGCCCGGTGAACTGTTTAAAACAACGTTGAAATGTAGCAATAGAGTTAAAGCCGCAATCAAAAGCTATAGCTGCGATAGTAAAGTGGCGTAGCGATGTATCGCTAAGTTTTTCCATGGCTGCATCCACACGGTATTGATTGATAAAATCGTTAAAGCTTTTGCCAATATATTGGTTGAGCAGGTTTGAAAGCTGCTTTTCGGAAATTGCCAGTTTTTCGGCTACGGCATCTACCTTCAATGCCGGGTCTAAATAAAGTTTATCATTTTCCATTAACGCTACCAGTTTGTGGTGATACCTATCGCTATCACCGGAAGCAAAATAAGGTTTGGGCTGGGGTTTGTTGTAGGCGGTCACTTCCTCGTTGGTCATTCTTTTCTGCCGTATGATGAGGCGCATCCCTATATAATAAACCAAAATGATTGCCGGTAGATACAGGAAAGCTTTATTCCACCCTGGCAAGGCGGCTATGGCTGTTGATATAAATACGATGGCTGTTAAGCCAAATATCAGATAGAGGAATGTGCGCAACCATTTAAGATCGTTAAGCCGAAAGTTGTCTAAATCAGTATCTTTTGATGCCCGACTTACTATCTTATAACTGGCAGTACTGTAGGCAAGCAATGAAATGAATATGGGCAGGTCAAAAATAATACTGTGTTGAAACAGGAAGTTCTGCACATCATCGCGAAAGTAAAATGCTGTTACCTGAGGGATGGAGAGGATGCCGGTTTGGTACAGTAAAAAGATGAATTGAGGGCGGCAGTCAAGCAGTACCGGTAAAAAGTGCAAGCAGCTTTTGAGGGTTAATTTTTTATTGCCTTGCACCAGGCTTTGTGTATAAAACCAAATCATGGGGCCTAACAGCATTTTCAGCACCGGAATGCAGGTGCCCAGCATGGGGTAGCGCCAAACCAAATTTGAAGCGAACAGTTCCATAGCGATGGTGGACTCAGCAATTATTAAGATGACGGCGGCTATCCACCTGTAACTGTTGAAACTTTTGGAATAATACAGCAGAATGCCCGATAACAAGATGCCCTGCACGGCCAGCGAGATCAACAGGATGTCAATTAAATTGAGTGCAATATTCATAATGCTGATACCATCCTATCCACAGATATTTTTTAAACTAAGCTAAGAAAGATTCACATTGGATTGAAATAAATGTACATAGGTTGATTTAAAGCCAGTGTTTGCAATACCCCATTATTTATAAGATAAAATAAATAAGAAACCCTGGGAACATCTTAACAGGTTCCATGTTTAGTGCGATGGGAATTCAAACCGGCCTCGAAACATTTTAAACATTCCGTTAAGCTTGACTATGCTGTTCCGTACAAATCAGATCAACGAATTGTGTTGCCATGTTATAATTTCGTATTTACAATTCAGTTAGTTGAAATGGTCAAAGTGCAACTGAAAGCTCCGCACACATTTTCGGAACACGATTGTCGATGATCCCGGAATATCCAAAACGCCCAACGAAACTTTACGGTACGAAACGTTTTTTGTAGAAATGGAGCCGGCGCTCGAAGCGCTGAGTGCCTTTACTAAAACCCTCCGGAAAATCAGTGATCATGAGGATTGATGCCGGGGCACGGCAGATCAGTTTGCATCAATTCTCATTCACATCTGTCCTCTTCTTCTCGTCAGATGCGCCGTAACCGGTTTTGTTCTTCGTGATTTAAAACTCACACCGGGCAGAGCAGAAAAAGTTTCTACCAATTAATGGGATAAGACTGGTGGTTTGACTACTTACACCATTATAGGCCATAAAATACGATTTCCTGTTTGTTAGGTTCTCTCCTCTTATAGAAAACGTAAAAGGTGATTTTTTAACCTTCCAGTTAAGTTCTGTATCTATTAGCAAGAACTTCATTTCATTATCCGACCTTATATTGTTATAGGTAAAATTAGCATCGGTTATAATATTGATATCTTTTGTAATCAAAACCCTTTGCTTCAATCCGGCAGAATAGTTTTCAAAACGATTGGACTGTTTTGGAGAAGCCGCATTCAAGGCCGGACGTTTGTTCACAACCGACCTGTAAAGGCTTGATAAAGTGATGTAATATCGCTGGTTCCAGTTTTTCTTGAAAGCAAACTTTGCGAATAGCTGAGTATTACTGCCTTTCAATACCTTTTGTTGATATGCAAAAAGATACGGGCTGTGAAACCAGTTTGCTTCCAGCTCCAGCACTGCTCCAAGTAGAACTGAAGGAATTTTATTAACTGTACCTATCCGTATATCATCTGTTGACCTGCTTACCACTGAGTCTGTCGAGAAATATAAAAACCCGAGATAGCGCCCGTCAACCACCCTGTTGTTAAAATTACGATTGTAACCGATACTGAAACTGGACGATGTCAGATCGGTTAATTTAGTTATACTAAAGCTGTATTCAGCTCTCAAATTTTTTAACGTAGTACTGCTAAGTGAGTTTTTCGCGAATGCGGTTGCACTTTGTGGTAATAGAATAGTGTTCAATCTGCTGAACATATTATCTGATTGAAGGTACTCCACCATCAGGTTGTCCGAGTGTGATTTTAATAGTTTGGGGACAAACATAATGTTAGCTGATATTTCTGGTATAATTAAATTCCTTTCCACATGCTCCTCCGCAACAGCATTGTGATTAACGCCTGCAAGCACAGAATAATTAAGATTGTTCCCGTTTTTAAATTTGAATGCGCCGCGTGCCCTGGCTGTCAGCATATTTCGGACATAGGTTCCCCGGCCATTGAAGTTATCCGGTTTGTTTGCCGGAAGCTGATTTAAAGTATCTGACAGTGCAAAACCAGGGGCAAGTTTCATGGTGTAATTTCTATAAAATAAAGTTGCATTGATCTTATGCTTGCCGATGTTGAAATGTGTCGCCTGCTCAATATTTAACTTCGAAAACAGATGATCTGAGGTCTGAAAAAGCCCGTTATAAGAAGAATCTGTCAGCATGAATATTTGTGGCCATTGCTTGGAGAATGAGTTAATGTTTTGTCTGATCTGTTGATGACTATATTCCGCAGTCGTAATAAAAGCCTTGTTTTTTTTAGTTAGGTAGGTGTACCGTACCTGGATATTAAAGCTATTCCATAAATTATTGGATAGGTTACTGATAAAATCTGTGGTGCCATTTTCTAAAAATGAGGACCGTGTACTGCTTCGGCCACGATCAGCATACCACCATGCTTTAACTTTCAAACTGTTGTATTGGTTAATTTCATAGTTGTAGGTTTGGCCAAGATTGATTACTAATGGTTTGTTAGCGGGCATTGTATGCTCAGATCTGACAGCGTAATTATTACCATCAAAGAAGTTGAATGTACTGTATATGTCCTGTACTTGTTTATCCGAGATCAGCGCTAATGTAGTCTTGATATTCAACTTTTTACTGCTTTGCGTATTTACCTCAAAGCGGTTATCAAATAACCTGTTTTTGATGTAATACCTCTCAGGTATGTCCTGTATCAGCTTAAGTTGGGTGCTGTTCACCATGAAGGCCTGGGCTTCGTATTCAGCTGACGATTTCAGTTCGGAAAGTGTTTGCCATCCTATGCCATCACCCAAACTGTTTATGTTGCCTATATAACCTGCTTTTATATATTTGTTGAGGGAAAAGATAACAGGACTGGCCTTATAACGCCCCTTATCCCCAAGGCCTGCTTCGAAGTCACCAAAAGCAGCTTTAAGGGTGCCTTTCTTAAGCGTCAGGTTAATAAAGGTTTCATTGCCCCCAAGCTTGTTAAGAAGCTTATTTTCATTTTGGTTTTCCTGCGCCTGAAGCAGCTCTATCACATGGACAGGAAAGCTGTTTAGCAACAGCTTTATCTTATCTGCAAAGAGTTCCTGGCCGTCAATAGTAATGCGCGTAACCGGTTTATTCTTATAAAAGAGTGAGCCATCTTCCCTAATCACAAACCCTGGCATATTCCTAAGTATATCACGCAATTTTTTTTCATCGCCCTGCTTAAAGGCATCTGCCCGAAAGTTGGTCGTGTCTCCCTGCTTCCAGATCGGTGGCCCTTTGATATGCACATCTTTCAGCATGTTTTGGCGATAGCGAAGTACAATATTACCAGGATCCACGGGTATCCCCACTTTGAAATAAAGCGTGGTATCAGAATAAGAAACGTGATTGATCAATACGCTGATACTGTCATCATTTTTTTGCGCAGTGACTTCTTTTTGCAGAATGGCTGTCGCTGTCAGGCTGAAATAGGCATAGATAAGGCCAGTTCTTTTACCGCTGATCTTTATATTACAGTCAGTTACACCATTGCCGGTTTCATCGATAAATCTTGCTTTGATAACTATTTTTTGTGCATATAGGTCACAAAAAAACAGCATAAAGATCGTCGTGATGTATAATTGCTGCATACAGGCTATGTCGGCTGTACATTTCCCCAGCTACGGGCATAAGATAAATTGATTTTTGTACCACTATTTGAGGTTAAAACATAAGGCACACCAAGTGATAGTTTTTTCATATGAGTACGAGGTAGGATGAGTTGTTATTCAATACGTTAATTTTGTTTAAGAAGTTCAGCTTGCTTTTCTTGCTTACTTTTTGAAGCAGGCATGCCGACGCTTTTTAATAATGGCCCCTTGTCCATCGGCCCGTCAAACGCCTTTGGCTTGAAAATCTTGTCGTCAATGTTGGCTTCCATGTCGTAGCTGATCAGTGTGTAATGTGCATTGATAGGCAGGCTCTCTGCTTCTATAACCAGCCCCGGCAATCCTTGCAGGCTGCGCAGGCTGGTGGCAGCCGGGATGTCGGGGCAGAACCAAACGCGCCATTGGTCACGGTCAGTAGCGAGCTGACATTTTAGGCCATTAATGATCTTTGTTTCTGCCTCGAACTTCCAGGGCCGCGTTTTGGAAGCTTCGAAAGGATGTTCAGTAATCGTCCGCTGGTGCTGCGTGTACAAACCTTGCCTGGTAATTAGCGAATCATAGTCGTGGTAGAATAGCATTTGAACACTATCCATGTTTATTGGGGTTTGATAATAGGTATTGTCTTCGGTAAAGATGATTTCACCCGTTGGATATTTCGCCAGGTAATCAGGCTGTTCCCAATAGATGTATTTATTTCCTTTCTTATAATAATAGGCGGTTAAAGGCAGAACAACATTTTTTTTGTTTGTTCCGACGGCTACGCTAACATTTAGCTGGATATTATATATTGCTTTAATGTTTTGAGCATGAGATATAACGGGTAAAAGCGCAGCTAAAAAGAAACACAGATAAATAAAAGGTTGATTTTTCATTTATAGAGACGGTTTTATTGAAAAACTAATACCCGATCTTGATGAAGATCGGGTACCGAAAATGATCATGGATTAATGGAATGACTTAAGGGGCTACGCAGCCAGCTACCAACGCATTATGCAAAGCAATTGTTGCTTGCGCCAGTTTCATCGTCGCGCATGAATTAGCGGCGGTATACGCGGCGTCACAGCTTACTGTGCTTGTTTCCGTACAACTTGCCGAAACAGTCCAGCTCGATTGGATTTCTGTTGCGGCACAATAAAAAATTAGCTGACCCGATTTGCTTACGGTGATGGTACATTCTTCCATTGCCGACCGATCTGCTACAGGTGTGTTTTGAGTTTGGGGAGTGGTTTCAGCACTTGCACTCAAGGCAAATGCGCAAAAGCAGAGAACTAACAGCTTTTTCATTTTGTTTAGGGTTAAGGTTAATTATTAATAGCAATTTACGCATACGAACTTATCTAATGATTACGAATTTTACCTGATTGTGGCATATTTTTATCCTAAATGAAATATCAGGTGCATTCAGTAATTTGTAACTTTCAATATTTTTAGTCCGGTCACATTGCAAAAAGGCCTATGAAATGGGTGTATGTTCCTTAAAAAAGATTTTTGCTAAATTCACAGATACAATGGACATTCCGGTAAGCTTGACCATTCTGTTCCGTGCAAATTAAATCAACGACTTGTGTTGTTAAATCATAATTTCAAATTTATAAATCAGTTATATAAAATGGTCAAAGTGTAGCAGAAAGCTCTGCACCCGCTTTTGAAACACAATGGTCAATGCCCCCGGAACATCCAATACAGTACAAATTCACAATTTCAATATTACTGTTTAAGATAAATATTAGGGTTCGGGCGTAATAAAAGACATGCACTTAGAACAATTAGTTACATTCTATACAAATAGAGATAAATTTGTATTCCATCCCATTTCAACGCATAAACTTGGCAGTACCTGCATCAGAATGTTCTACTTTGGCAGGAACAAAATTCAGGGTCATGGCTTGACTTATTTCCGTTTGAACGGCGAAGCCTTACTCGGCATATATCTGCAAGGTAATTTTATTAAAGACGAATTTTTATCCGTATTTGAAAATGCGATTCATCTGAAAGAGGTAGATCTACGGGATAATAATATAAGTGGTACCCGACTAAAGCCTTTCACTAAAGCATTGAGGTTATTGACACATATCAAAGTTAGCGGCAATCCAATTATACGGGAACAGCTACCGAACGACAATAATGTCATCATGCTGAATTGACTAAATTCCAAGCCAAAAAAAGGCTGCCGAATGGCCACAAATGGGCGAAAGATTAACCCTTCCAAACATTCGTGACTACTTGCTGTCTATTCTTTTAAAGCCTTACGAGTTTCCTTGTTAATTTTCCAGATAAACCCATCCAATACATAATGTGTAGACTGCGGCAAGGCCAGCAGCGGAACCAATAAAGACAACAGCGGCTTGTTTTCTATTTTGGGCAGATGACCGAATAATTGGAAAATGCTGCCATGTTCTTTCCATATCAAACCATCCCACAAGCCTTCTTCAAGGTAGGCAAGTACTACGAGCATCACTATAAAAGACATAATCCCGTACCTGTTAAAAATTGCCTGCCAAAATATATTACCCTTACGGCCACGCTGACCACCTTTTTTCTTTTCCTCAACCCATATAAGCGCCATGTACGGAATGCCGTGCGAAATAACGTTGAGGGTGGTAAAAGCCAAATCGCCGTTAAAACAAATAATACCGAAATACCAGGATAAGAATGTGCCCGCTATTAGTACATTCCGGGGCAAATTGAACTGTTTTATTCTAATAAATAACAGGATTTCTTTAACCACATACATTAGTATAATAGCGAAGTAAAGTATGTTGCCCGCGTTGAGCAACCAGCCATTGACAGGGAGCGTAAAGAAATCGTTTTCAATAAACCAGTTGAATTGCCTGTTACCCTCAATATGCCAGTATACAATAGGATAAATAGTTGCGGTGTATATGGCTATTTTATCAATAAGCATGGCATAATATCCGCTCTTTTCCTTGCGGGAATACAAACGCATAAAACCGTATTGCTGCCTTATAAAATGAAATACAGCCAGGTAGGCCAGTACCCGCCAAAAAATAAGAGCATCCATGCTATAGAGCAAAACCCCTATAACATAACATATCAACGGAATGGTAAGCAGCAGGCCGGGCTTTTTTAAGCCATGAGGATTAAAATAGGTACGGTATAGGGTGCTGTAAACATGTGCAACATCAATAAATACAACCAAAACAAGCCAGTAAATTATAGGCATGGCCGATGAAACCTGAAATTGCCGCGGAAATAAAACAACTAAAAGCAAAGCAATAAAGGGTGGCGATAATATAAAAACACTATCGGTAACCGCCGAGTGGAGCCATGGCTGTTTATTTTTCTCGCTGTTATGCATAGCTTGATAGTACCTGTTTTGCCGCTTTTATACCCTGGTGAAAAGCCTCTTCAAATATGGAGATACCACTGAGATCGGTATGCGCGAAAAACAAGCTGCCGTTTACAGGTTGCTGCGCGTTCTTCCTGTCGGCTCCCCAAATATAGTTTACATCTGGCGCTATCATACCGTGGCCCCATATCCAGCCGTCTACCTGTTCAATATTATCCGTAATGCCGGGGTGCATGTATTCAAGTTCGGGGATAATAATATCCAGCCATTGCTGATAGGTACGTGTATAAGCCGCAAGCCGGGCCACGCGCGGTTCGTAATCGCACAGCGGCAAATAGTAGGTGATCACCTTTTTATTTTCTATTGCGTTTACATGCTGCTGATTGGCGTTAACATACCCAACAGAGGCCGTGTTATATGGCACATTATCCCAGCATAAACCGGCGCCCTTACCTTGCGGCAGGTTATTAAGAGTAATATTGGCGATAAACCATGGCGAATAATGCAGTTTATCAAGGTTGAAGCCCCTTTTTGAGGCACCCTCAAATATCTTTTGATTCACAAATTGCGGCGTGGCCAAAATGGCCTTCTCCGCTTCAATGGTATAGGTTTTGTTTGTTCTAAGATCCAGCATCCGGGCAATAACACCTCCATTGGGCACAGTAGCAATATGATAACACATAGCACCTTGCTTAACGTGTTCTTTAACACCTTCAGCCAGTTTTTTCATCAGCCAGCCATTGCCTTCGGGCCATGTAAGTACAGCGTTAATTTCGGCATTAGCCGCCTTGCCGCGGCGGGCAGCAAAATAATGCAAACCGGCCCAGGCCGATACTTTATCTGTTTTTTGCCCGTAATCGTCTTTACAGCAATAGTTGAGGTACCAAAACAAATAGGGCGAAGTGTATCCCTCTTGTTTCAAATATTCTTTAAATGATGATTTATCTAAACCCAGGAATTTTTCATCGGCCGAACTATTGTCCAGCGGGATATCAAATGCGTATCGTCCATCAGTACCTTTTGCCTGCTTTAAATCATCAATCAGCCTGAAGAATCTTTTTATCTGATCGCGGTCTTCGGGTTTTATACCAAAATCGGGTACTAAACCTTCTTGCCATTGCCCGTTGATGAGCAAGCGCTCTTCCGGGTCAAAGCATAGGTAATAGTCGTTGTAAACCGGCAGCCCTTTCTCGTAATGAGTTATCGCGCCGCATTCCTGAAAAAAATCAAGTAATAATTTATCATCGTTATTGGCGATGGTAACGTAATGCGCCCCAAGCGGGTAAGATGACACCGCGTTACTGCCCGAATGAGAATTTCCGCCGATATGGTCTTCCAGCTCTATTAACTCGAAATCATGATGCCCTTGTGTTTTCAACCACCTTGCGGCCGATAAACCGGATATGCCACTCCCTATGATCAGCGTTTTTACCCGGCGCGCCTCTGTTGGTATGGGTAGCGGGGTTTTATCGCGCAGTATATGCCCGGCTTTGGCATTGGGGCCTTTTATACTGCCTTTAATGTTTTTATAACTATTACCCGGTTTAATTTTTTTGATACAACCACTTAGCAGGATGCCTGAGGTAATAATGCCGGCTTTCAGCAAAAATGCCCTGCGGCTGATGCCATTGCGCAGGCTCTCCTTTTTATAGAACGGCTGCCCACTCATCTTCAAAATACTTTACCAGCACCTGGTTGTTCAGTTTGTTAACTTCGGTTTCTACACGGGCCATATCCGGCGGAAAATACAGCATTTGGTTTAGTCCCCCTGTCGAAATAAACCGCATGCCGGGCAGGTAATGGTCCGGTTTTTTGTAAGTGATATTTTGAGTGGCCATTACATACCCCCAATCGCCAAACGACGGAACATAATTGTGGTAAGGGATGGTATGCAGCCCTACGGAGCGGAGTGTTTTATCCACCGTCCAAAACGATTTTGGCGCTACATAAGGCGAGGTAGATTGTACCACCATAATGCCGTTGGGCGCAAGCATTTCTTTTACCAGCGAATAAAAGGTATTGGTATACAATTTACCAACCGAAAAATTTGATGGATCGGGAAAGTCGATCACAATAAAATCAAACTTCTTTTTTTGCTCCCGTGTCCAGGTAAAGGCATCGGCATTGATCACTTTTACCTTGGGCGACAATAAAGACCTTTTGTTTAACGCCAAAAGCATGGTGTTCGACTTAAAAAGCTCCGTCATACCCTTATCCAGATCGACCAATGTAACCGAGCGGATCTGTGGATAGCGTAATATCTCGCGCACCGCCAAGCCATCGCCGCCGCCCATCACCAATATATCTTTAGCGCCGGGCAGCGCCTGTAAACCGGGATGTACTAAAGCCTCATGATAGCGGTACTCATCATCAGAACTGAATTGCAGGTTGCCATTTAAAAACAAGCGCAGCACCTTGCCTTTTTTGGTGAGCACAATGCGCTGGTAAGAGGTACTTTTTGAATAGATGATGGTATCGCTATACGTCATGCTTTCGGCATAACTGGTGATGGTATTGGCGTACACAAAACCTATAAGCAAACCCAAAATACTGATTACGGCGCTGGTTTGTAAATAGGTTGCCGCCTTAACTTCTTTTTTGAAGTTAACACAAACTATAAGGGCTACAGTAACATTTAAAATACCCACCAGGTATGATGTTTTCACCAAACCCAAATAGGGTATCAACAAAAGCGGAAACACCAAGGAAGCAAGCAGCGCGCCAATATAATCGAACGTAAACACGCGCGATACCAGATCTTTAAACTCGTACCGGTCCTTCAAGATCCGCATCAGCAGGGGTATTTCCAGCCCTACCAGTATCCCGGTCAGGCCAACCAAACTGTATAATATGATACGGAAAGACGCCGCATTTTCAAAAACCAGGAACAAAATGGTAGAACTTGTACCGCCTACAATGCCTACCAATATTTCTAACTGAATAAACCAGTAAACGATATTCTTTTCAAAATACTTTGATACCCATGAGCCAATCCCCATAGAAAAAAGGTAGGCGCCAATAATGGTTGAAAACTGTGTTACCGAATCGCCCAGTAAATAACTGGCAAGTGTACCGGCAATCAGTTCATATATCAACCCGCAGGTGGCTACTACGAAAACCGATAACAACAGCAGTACATGCAGCTTTTTATTCATGTTACCCGTGTATGGCCGAGCTGATAATAATGGCTACCGCTATCATAAACGACGCGCAAACAATAGCCAGTGCTATGTTATGTTTTTCGATGATCTCTTTCCAAAGATTTTCAGGGGTTATCTTTTCTATGATCCAAAAAGCAACCAGTAAGATCAGGATACCTATTATAGAGTACAATACCGATGCTACGATGTACTTGTAATTTATTAATTCGTTTAAGCTCATGATATTTTTAGTTTATTTATGATAAAATCTGCGTGCGCCGTTTCGTGCATGGCTGTTAGCGTTGTCGGTATTTTTTTCTACCGTGCTTTCCCAGTACACAATACCATTATAGCTTGCATAGGCAAAGTAACCTGCAATTAGCAAAGCAACAACCAGGTAAAACCTTATATTTTTAATTTTCATTAATCTTCTTCTTCATAAGGTGAAAAATCACTGTTTAGCCAGCGTTGCTTTTCAAAGTTCCGCATCCTGTACCAGCAATAAGCCGGATATATACAGAGTAAGATACAGGTAATAATGAGGTTCATCCATACCGCTATGTTTGTAGTTACCTTGATGTTTACACTATTCCTCAAGGGATCGCCCGATGCCGGGTAAACATTTAAATGATACCTGCCGCCGGGGATTGATGATAACAGGGAGGTAGTACTTTGCGAGCCTTCGCTCCAGCTTTCGCCACCTTCATAACCATGGTAATATTCAATGCCCTCGGTAACTTCCCAGGTTTCATTGGTTTTTTCGTTCACCAGTACAATAGTTGCCTCAAGCCAGTTATTGTCAACATCCGAACGTACTTCAAATTCAACTGCCGACGCTCTTCCTTCAATATTAAATGCCGGGGTGGCAAAAGGTTTAAAATCATCAACGGTTTTGGTTGTATCGCGCGTAATTTCAAAAGTTTCATCCATCACCATTGTTGCAGGCCTGGTAACCAAATTTACAATCTGGATAATAAGTGCTAAAGCGATAAGTAAACCGGTAAGCCTTGATACATCATGCCACCTGCTATAATGTTTTGAAAACTGGTTAGCCCCGATCCCTTTTTTTGGCGGAAACAGTTTTTCATCTACTTTAAACGCGGCCGCTATTTCGGCAGCTTCAATATACTCACCAAGGTAATGGTTTGTAACTACATCCGAATGTTGCTCCCTGTAAATGATGAATGGCGGAGCTATAAATTCCGATGTTTTCATCTTTTCCGCAATCGGGTCCCAGTCAAATTCACCTGTTAAGGCAGTAACAACGGCGGTATATTTATTAAACAAGGCATACTCTACATCCTCATAGGCCAGAAAAGTCCACTTATTATCACGCAACTTTTCCAGCGGTGGGTAAAACTCCTTACCTGCTACAAAATTCCAATGCCCATCGTACTCCGCAAGGTTAGCATATCCCTTTTCGTAATTGTATAAGAGGTATTCGCGCCAGCCATAATTAGTACCATGTTCCTTTTTTTCGAGGTAAGCGATAACTTTAAAAGAGTAGCCATTTAAAACGCCTTCGGCACCTACAGGTAAAACAGGTTCTTTCTTAAGTTTATTAGCTTGTTTTTGTACAAGTGCATCGGTATCAGTAATAAACCTGAGAAATGACCGACACGAGTTACAAACATAAAATTCGCTCCCGGCAGGGTCTTGTAATAATGTTACCTTACGGCAATTAGGGCAGGCAACCTCTTCAGGTACAGGAAAAGCTTTTAAATTAGTTGTTGCCATCTGTTACCTGTTTACTTCAGTATACTGTATTTCCGTTCCCTCAAAAAAGGCCATTACTTCGGCATAAAACTGCTTTACCTTCTCCGAATTATCTTTTTGATAGTTTGATAAGAATATGTCAAAAGTTGCCAGCCCAAATTCGGGCCAGGTATGTATAGAAAGGTGCGATTCTGTTAAACAAATTACCGCGGTAAAACCGCCGCCTTCAAATTCGTGATAAACCTCCCCTACCTTACTCAATGCAAAATTGTTTATCAGCGTATCGAACAATGCCCTGCATGGCTCACATGAGGTAAGGTATTCGCTTTTGGGGGTAGTAAACTCTGTTAAGATATGTAGTCCGGGTTGATAAGGCATTTTTTAGCGTATCCTCAAAAATATAAATTAATTTTATTCGCAGAGCAGTTCTGTAACTCATTTTTGATAACGCCAGACCTTTGCCGGGAATTTTTTAATTCAGAAAAGATATATAGTTTTTATCGAAAGACAAAAGCGAAATGTAAATATGATGGCGTTTAAACATCTCATTTTAACTGACCAACGCCCTGAGATTAATAATTATACCTTTTTTATTATCGGATTTGCACCCCGCAAGGCAAATCTCACCTTGTACTTTATCGATCTTAAAAAGCACGAGGCCGCGCTACAAAAACTGGGTAAGATCAAAACCGGTGGTGGTTGTGTTTACATCAATAAACTGGCAGATATTGATTTGGAAGTGCTGAAGAATATCATTGCAGCAAGTATTTAAGCAACAACACATTGCTTCTGCTTTGCAAAAACTTAACAAGTATAAAACAAAGCGACAGCGAATGGACTGCCGCTTTGTTACCGGCTATTTACAAAACCCGGTCATTATTTTAGTTCAGTATCATAAATAACCGGTGTGGCGTAAAATACGTTAACAGGGTCATACACAAAACCCAGCGAGATCACTTTATTGGGCTTGAAAAACTGCGAGCCCTGGCTATCCCAATAAATAGTAGGATAATAGGTTAATACATCAACAAGCATATTGCCCGTTCCCGGTTCAAATACTCCGAAATAATACCCAAAGGTGTAGTCGCCGTGCTTTGTGGGGCCAAGTTCTAAATATGGGCTGAACCTATCTTTACGTACATTTTTAACGGTTGTAACTTCTTCAGATAGAATATCACCATTGTCCTGATAATAAAGTTCATATATTTTCAGGTCAACCGAGGCCGGTAATGATTTCTCCAGGTTTACAAACTGCACCAGGCTGTTGCCTTTGGCCGGTGTTACACTGCCATCGTACCCTCCGCCAATAATTTTAACCTCGGCAGTATACAAAAAGCTTAGTTTGGTGCCTTTACCTTCAACGTTAAGCAAGGTATCTATCACCGGGCTTCCTTCCTTTCCTGTTTGGTATATTTTCAGTTTCCTATCACCTGTGTAAGCCTTAATTGCTTTAACTGCAGATGGCGGTTTTAGCGTATCCACAACCTTGCCGTCAATATCAACCAGCAGGTTGCCTATATCAGTTGTGGTGGTGGCGTTAATGTTTATTACGCCGTAACCTTTCGCTTCAATAAGCTCCCCCTCATTTTTACAAGCGCCCAACAGCAATATGGCAAATGAAAAAAGGTATAAATATTTAAGATTTGATTTCATGTGTTTTAATTAAAAGCGGTAAATGAAATTAAGCGTAGAGGTTGTACCGTACTTCCAGGTATATATTTTGGTGTCGTATTCCGGGTTATACCTGGTGCCTTTGGGGTCAATCTGCTCGGCCGGCCATGGTTTAGTGCCTTCGCCGGGATAGGGTTGTACGGAAGGGGTGGGCTGTGGAAATTTGGTATTGCTCGGCGGAAACAGGTTACGGTAGTAAAACAACTCGCTGTTCAGCAAATTACTTACATTTAAACGCAGCTCGGCTTTATTACCCTTCATAAATTTATAGCTCAGCTGCAGGTCAACCATATTCCGGCTATTTTCATACAGGTCTTCGGCACGGTCGGGCGAGGCATAAACAATGCGTTGCCCAAAACGGTTAAAAGTAGCATTAAAACCAAAATGTTTGCCGGTGTACAATATCCCGGCATTAACTATGTATGGCGATTGGCCCATTAACGGCCTGCTTCGTTTACTGGATACTACATTTCCGTCGTCATCTTTGGTAAAAGCTGTTCCCAGGTCAACGCTGGCATTTATATAGGTAAAATTACCCGAGAGGTATAAATCTTTTAAAAAAGAGGATGGCGATATAAATCCGAGCGATTTACGTGCATCTACCTCAAAACCTGTGTTGGTGGCTGATTGCAGGTTCTTATAAAACTGGTAGCGTGTAGGCGATGTTGATACAACCACCTCAATAGGATTAATAAAATCTTTACGAAAGCCCGAAACAGACAATATCTCACCCGGCGAAGGATAAAACTCGTACCTGATATCGAAGTTTTTTACAGAAGTACGCTTAAGATTATCACCACCGATAGAAACAAATAAGTCGTAATCAAAATAGCTAAAAAAAGACAGCTCCCTAAAATCGGGTCTTGCTACCGTTTTGTAATATGCCGCCCTGATGTTCATTTTGGGGGTTAAGGCATATATCGCATTTACTGATGGCAGCCAGTCGTTATTTTTTGATTGGATGAGGCTGTCAACAATTGGGGCCACCCCGCCGGGGGTTGCTCTGCCGCGCGTTCTGGTAAAAACATTCTGCTCGTTCCGTTCGTACCTTATACCACCTATCAGCCGCAGATCTTTAAGCGGTTTCAGATCAAGCATGCCATACATGGCATTGAGGTTTTGCCTGCCCTTATAACCTGTGCCTGCACCAGCCCTGGTTATACCGTCGCCCTGTGGGGTGGTAGTAAACAGGTACAAATTACCGTTGGCAAATTGTGAAGGATCATAAACATCATAATATGCCATCCCATCGTAACGACTGTTGCTCGTTCCGTCTAAGGTTACCGTACGTATCCGGTAAAAATCGGCCCCGAAATCTGCCTGACGCCTGCTGCCCTGGTAGCCCACTTTTAGCGACTGGCCAAGCCCGAGCAGTTTGAAAGGAAGCTGCCAGTTGGTTTGCCAGGTATAGCGTTTCTCTGCCAGTTCCGAATAAAAAATGTTACCATATTGAAAATTGGCATCACTGAAATTATATGAATAATAATCATCAGGATCGAAATTATTGGCTAAAGTTCTGCCGCTCTCCATCAGCCTGGTAAAAGGCTGGTCGCGGTTTACGGTAGACAGTGAAAAGCCGTAATCGCCTTTTATACCAAGCTTACTTAATGTATGTTCGCCCGTAAAGTTTGTTTGAAACAATTGGTTAATAACGGTTTGGTCGCTATAGTTATTTACAAACCGGTTATCGCCCATATTGGCGCCGGTGAAGGTAAAATACTCGTCGCTAAAGCGGCGGTTATACGTATTTTTCAAAGTGAACTTGTTGGCACCACTGGTGTAGGCCAGATTAAGGCTGCCGCCCCAAAGGGTATTGAACAAATAATCTGTCCCCTTATAATCACGTACCGTAGATACATACACATCATGCTGATTGTTCAGCTGCTCGTTGCGATAGGTAAGCGCCCCAACAACGCCCAATGTGGAGTTATCTTTAAAGGGGAAACGGTGCGCAGCCGTAAACTGATAGCTTTGGATAGGCCGGGCGATATACTTACGCAACGCCCAGTTATCGGGCATGGTACTTAAAAACTTTGCCGCCTGCGCTTTTTGATCAGCAGTGGCTGTACGGTCATTTATCTGGATTGCCAGGTCATCATATTGCCCCAAAGTCATGCCGACCGGTTTACGCTGATAATCATTAGCAAAGCCCAGGTAATTGGCAGTACCGCGGTGCCCGCCTATCAAATCTTTACCGGTTGAGCGACTGTTGTAGCCGCTTGCAATATTAAACTCCACAAAGTTTTCATCCGGGATGTCTTTGGTGGTGATCTGTACCAGTCCGCCGGTAAATTCGCCAGTAAGATCGGGCGTGGCGGTTTTGTTTACCACAATATTATCAACCAGCGAACTCGGGATAACATCAAAAGCAAAATCGCGGCGGTTAGGCTCCGAACTGGGTAATGGCGAGCCGTTAAGCAACACATTGTTATACCTGTCGCTCATGCCGCGTATCACCACAAATTTGTTTTGCGATATCTGTAAACCGCTTACCCTGGCAAGCACCTGCGCGGTATTGTTATCGGGCGTACGGCTGATCTGCTCGGCGGTAATACCATCTGACATGGCCGCGTTATTTTTCTGCCTCGCGTACAAACCCTCTATCGAGGCTTTACGGTAGGTGGCTGTTACTGTTACCTCGCTGAGCGTGTTATTAGCCGGTTTAAGGCCAATGTTAAGCGGCGTTACCTGCTCTTCGGTTACAACAATGCCGGTTACACGCTGTGTTTGGTAAGACAGGAAACTAAACTCAAGCGTATAAGTACCAGGTTGCAGGCTTAACGTATAAGCGCCGTCAACACTGCTTTGCAGACCCCGCCCGGTTTCGATAACCTTTATCGTCGCCCCCGGTAGCGCCTGGCCTTTTTCGTCGACTATCTTACCCGCTATCCTGCCGGGTTTGGCTAAGGGAGCCGACCTGGTAATAGC
This sequence comes from Mucilaginibacter sp. GW821-FHT07G05, assembly GCF_059418565.1. Taxonomy (NCBI): domain Bacteria; kingdom Pseudomonadati; phylum Bacteroidota; class Sphingobacteriia; order Sphingobacteriales; family Sphingobacteriaceae; genus Mucilaginibacter; species Mucilaginibacter sp. GW821-FHT07G05. Next base: position 116,411 of record NZ_JBWKQC010000006.1, read on the forward strand.
GATCATGGAATTTTCACGGTTAAACTGTAACCCCTTTTGCTGCGCCATCTCTTTGATGAGGTATTCCAGCGTTACCGCTTTGTTTGATAGCCTGATATGGGTCATATTGCCTATTTCTTCGGCATACACAAAACTAAAGCCCGACTTTTTTTCCAGTTCGGCCAGGATATCTTTAAGGGCCCTGCCATTAGTTGAAACAGAAACCTTAATGTTTTTTAAATTTTGCGACCGCACGCCTGAAGCCAGCATCACTCCCGTAAAGGTCAGGGTGATCAGCGTTACCAGGAATGTCAGTCTCGTCATAAAATACAATAGTTTAATTACACTTCTTTTTGTAGAATTGTACATAGCTTTTTTAAATGATTATTGTGTTCGTACTCAATGATGATGAAAGCTAATCGGGGCGGGAGAGGTGAGATTCTTTCGCTCCTTCTTTCATACTTGTGATGGTTTAAGTTCTCTTATACTATCATCGCTTCCTTTCTTTTAATTCGTCTGTCCCTGTTACCATATCTGTACCGTCTTTCCTTTTATCTCATGCTTAAAACCACCGGCTATGCTTAGCATTCTCAGTACGGTTTGCAGGTTTTCGTTCTTTGGCTTCAGGCTGATGCGCTTGCTTTTTAAGGCCGGGGTTTTGATGATTATTTTTACGCCGTACCATCTTTCCAGCCGTTTACAAATGTCCTCCAGTGTTTCATTCTTAAAAACAAGTTCTCCTTTTTGCCAGGCAGTGTAATCTGCCGGATCTACCATGTTTTCAGCGGCTTTACCCGTTAACCGGTTGTAGGCAAGCTGTTCACCCGGGGTAAGCATCCAGGTTTTACCGCTGCCCTTTGCCATAACGCCAACTTTGCCTGTAGCCACCACAACAGCTATGGTTTTATCAGTATTATAATGACGCACATCGAACGAGGTACCTAACACCTGGATCTTCAATTGCCCCGCCTTAACTATAAATGGCTTATCAGTATCATGAACCACCTCGAAAAAGGCTTCGCCCTCCAGTGAAACCTCACGCTGCTGGCCGGTAAATTCATCAGGGAACCTGATGCTGCTGGCATTGTTAAGGGTGATGCGTGAGCCGTCGGGCAGGGTAATGATCTTGCGCTCGCCTGTTTGGGTTTTGGCCACGGTAAACGCAGGCTGCCGGCCGGCAGGCAACAACCACCATAAACCCGCAACTATGAGCAATACTGCCGCGGCAGCCGCAGGCAACCAAGGCCGTAAACATTTTACCGGCGTCTCCGGAAAGAAATGTGCATGAAGATTTTTTTCGATCTGCTGACCAACGCGTTCTTCTTCCGCGGTATCGCGAAAGACCCGGCCTTCAGACAGATCGAGCTGGCTGAACCAGCGGGCAAAGAGTTCCTTCTCCTGTAGGTCGGCAGTCTTCCTGAAGATGCCGCGGAAAGCGGACGTTAATTTTTTTTTGTTCTGCATTTGTATCAATTAAACACAGAGGCAAAAAAGTACTACAAGAAAAAGTTAAGCTTATATTAAAGTTTTGTTAACCAGATCAGAAATGCTACCCGGCTCACCAACAGGCCACTCGCGGTAGCTGCCGACCTGATCCTGGACAGGGCATTACTCACCTGATTTTTAACCGTTTGTGGCGTAACCCCGAGGCGACCGGCAATCTCGGCGACCGAATATTGACCGCTTCGGCTCAGCAGAAAAATTTCTTTCATCTTTTCCGGCATTTCTTCAATGGCCTGGTAAATCAGGTTTACCATCTGCTCAAATTCAGTTTCGGTTTCTTTTGCGGCAAGCGGGTCGAAGGAGGTATCGGTTGCCTCTGCCTGGTTCAAAAACTGCTGAAAATTACGGTAATGTTTATCACGAAAACCGCGGCTGCGGAAATAGTTGGATAGCTTGTAAAGCACGGCCGTCCGCAGAAAGTTCCTCACCGGGATAGCGATTTCCAATTGCTCCCTTTTGGCGTAAAAATCTGTAAATACGTTCTGTGTCAGGTCGGCCGCGTCATCACGGTCGGCAGTTTTTTGATAGGCGATGGTGTAGATATATTTCCAGTAGCGCCGGTAAAGTTCGGTAAATGCCGGGTAGTCCGAAGTTTTGATCCGTTCAACCAGTTCACTATCGGCCATTTCTTTCATCGGCGCCAAATTAGAAAGTGAATATGAACTTTAGGTTAAGGTAGCCTGCGCATTATAACTCTTTACATCAATTACTATTATACTTACCCGCCGGGCAGCGGAATAAATTAACACCTGGGCTTTAGGTTGATCTTCTTCTGATAATCAATGATCAAAAAATATAAAAGCAGCTATGCGATATTGCGCGCATAGCTGCTTATTGTTTTTACCAGTTTGGATTTTGTTTCAAATTACGGTTTAACAACAGATCCTGCGTTGGCAGCGGGAAAAGGTAATCCCTCTCTTCGTTAAACTTTTTAGGGGTGTTAGGGTTAATAACGATGTTGCCACCGGCAGTGCCGTTCTCTAATGTTACATCAACACCCAGTTTCAGGAACTGTGCTCCCGGCAAGGTTGGTTGCGTACCTTCGTAAATAACCAGATCGGCCTTACCATCGCCATCAAGGTCGTAATTGCCCGTACCCGGGAAGTAAGCGCCCTTAAACTGGTCGGCCAGTAAATGTCCTTCTTTCCAGCGCATCAGGTCGTTCCATCTGAAACCCTCCATCACCAATTCAATACGGCGTTCGCGGCGAATTTCCAATACCACCCCTTTATTACTACCGGTTACATGCGTGTATTGCCCTGCCAGATAAGCATCAGGGTTGCTGTTGGCATTGGCAAGGTTCATACCCGGCATGCCTACCCTATCGCGCAAGCGTTTGATAGATTTATCCAGATCGGCCTGGGTTAATGTACCGAGTTCGGCTTTTGCTTCGGCAAAGTTCAGCAATACTTCGGCATACCTGAAAATAGGCAGCGGGTTCGGCGATTTTCCGTTTGCATCATTAGGCTGGGCCGTTACAAACTTGGTAAGCTGATAACCGGTTACCGTACCGCTGTATGATGGCGGCAAAACGGTAGTACCATCTACCCTTTTATAGCCTGCGGTGCGTACCGTTTGCGACAGGCGCGGATCGCGGTCTTTAGTTTCATCATAAAACTGAATTTTGTTATAATCGGCCTTATCGGTAAAGCGCGAACCGTCCTTCATCAGGTAGCTGTTTACCAAACGTTTTTCCAAACCCGGTTTACCAAATGATGGCGATACGGTATAGTAGTTCACATTATGGAAAATTTGCGCGCTGGCGCTGTATTGCCTGGCCAGTATCACTTCGGTAGTGTTAACGGTAAGGGCGTTAAACAGGTTGGCATACGCTTTATCAGTTGTGCTGGTAAATACATTGTACGGGCCTTGTTCTATTACCTGCGCGGCAGCATCTGCCGATAGTTGCAGAAAACGATCAGCATCGGTCAATTTAAACTCGGTATGGTATTTTCTGAAAGTACCTTCAAATAAGCAAAACCTCGATTTTAATGCCAACGCGGTCCACTTGTTTACTTCGGCCGGTGATTGATTAGTGGGTAAATGCTCAATAGCGTAATCAATATCCTTAACAACCGAGTCCATCACCATAGCGCGCGGGTCGCGGCCTTTGGTAAGGGCTTCGTTATCGGTAGCTTCAATAGGTTTTGAATACCATGGCACATCGCCATAACGGGCTACCATATTGGCGTAAAAATACGCCCTGAAGAATTTTGCTACCGCCACATACTTTTCGGCAATAGCCGGACTGATGCCGCCACGCTGATAGTTTTGCAAAAAGTAGTTTACGTTGCGCAAACCTTCCCAGCTCCAGCCGCCACCCGCTACGGGTACGGCACGGTTACCGGTCAGTTTCTGATCTAAACCCGTAAGTACAATATTGTCGCTATTTTCGGTATACAGGCTGGTAAAAGCGTGGTCTTCGCCATCGGCAATGGGCAGCATGCTATCATAAAATGATAGTACGTATAACCTCAGCTCATTTTCAGTAGCGAAACTTTTATTAGGTGATATTTGCGAAAGCGGTTCCCTGTCCAATGATTTTGAACATGATGCAAGCAGGGCCATGCCTGCCATTGCTATATATAATATTTTTTTCATTTATGTAGTTGCTAAACATTAAAAGGTTACATCCAAACCAAGTGTATAGGTTTTCATGAAAGGGTAAGCCCTGCCGCCTATATCCGCGCCATCAGGTGTAATTTGTTCCGGGTCGATGTATTTTGATTTCAGCTTGGTAAACGTGAACATGTTTTGCCCTGTGAAGAAAAACCTTACACGCTCTATCTTCCACTTTTTAACTATTGCCGATGGCAGGTTATAACCCAGCGTAGCGTTCTTTAGCCTGATGTAAGCTATATTTTGCAGGTATTTATCGTTGTTATCATACAACTCACCACCTGAATAAGCCGCGTAGCCCCTGTTGATAGGGAAGTAAGAGTTAGGGTTTTCGGGTGTCCATAATTTGCTTTCAAAATCAACCGGGATAAATGATGAATATGGTCTGCCGAATGTTCCCCAAAACATGCCTGCCTCAGTATTAGGGTACCAGTTTTGTTTACCAATCCCCTGAAAAAATAAAGAAAGATCAAAGTTAGCATAGTTGAAACCCGCATTGATACCGAACGAATAGCGCGGTAACGAGTTACCTATCTTTTTCAGGTCGCCATGATCGTCCAGTGTATTCTTGCCGTTATTGATCACGCCATCGCCGTTAAGGTCCCTGAATTTCAGGTCGCCCGCGTGCAGCTGGCTCCACTCGCCCGGCGAACCGGTACGCTGACCATCCACATAATCCTGATTAATTTTCCAGTTTTTAGCTTCCTCGTCAGATTTGAAGAAACCATCAATGCTGTATCCCCACATTTCGCCAAGTTCCTGCCCTTCGTAAAAGTTGTTCAGCAATTTGTTGGGGTTATCAAATTTGGTGATCTTAGCCTTATAATCTGACAGCACCACGCCAAAGTTATAGCCGAAAGGTTTATCGCCAATAGTACCGTTATCTCTCCAGTTTACGGTCAGGTCCCAGCCCTTGGTCATCAAATCACCTGCATTTTGTTTTGGTGAACCGGCACCGTATACCGATGGTAATGTTTTACCATTGATCAGCATATCGGTAGTTTTGCGGCGATACCAGTCAAACGACGCTTGCAGCCTGTTATTAAGGAAAGCCATATCTACACCAAAATCAAGCGAGGTTGATTTTTCCCAGGTAAAATCGGGTACTACCGGGTCGGGCGCACTCAATGTTTGTGCCTGGTTGCCGTCAATTATCCACCTGGTAAGGGTTGATTTAATTACCGGGATATATGGGTAAAGGTTGCTACTGCCCGAGCCTACATCCTGGTTACCCAAAGTACCGTATGATGAGCGCAGTTTAAATTCAGATACCGCGGGTTTCAGGGCGCTGAAGAATTTCTCTTCGCTGATACGCCAGCCGGCCGATACCGACGGGAAGAAACCGAAACGGCTATCGCTCGGGAAACGCGATGTACCATCGTAACGACCATTAACCTCTAACAGGTATTTACCGGCGTAATCATAATTGATACGGCCAAAGTAACCTAACAGCGCGTATTCGCTGGCGTTGCCGCCTGCCTGCTGCGTGCCGGTGCCTAAATCTATCTGGTTCAAATCTTCAGATAACAGGTTTTGGCGCATGGTAGTATTGGTTTTGTACCGTTGCAGCTCGTAGTTGTAACCGCCTGTAAACTTGAAGTTGTTTTGGCTGATCTTTTTCTCGTAAGTGGCAAACAAGTTTACCGAATGGTGCTGATCTGAACGGGTACCTTCATTATACTGATCGTTACCCTCATAGTTAATTACCCCCGGAATAATTGACCACGGTATTTTTGTTTTACGCTGAAAGTTTGATCCGGGACTTAACTGGTAGGCATAGTTACCATTTAAAACCAAGCCTTCGGTGATAGTCGCGCTAAAGCCAACGGTATTGGTAAAATCGTAATTTTTGGTACCGCCAAGGCTTTTGCCATTTTGCAGATCGGCATACTCGTTAGCGCCGTAGTTGTTCAGGTTGGTACGGTAAGTAAAAGTACCATCGGGGTTTTGCGGCACATAAGCGGCCATAGCGTGGTTATACAAACCAGGGTTATTAGAATTATAACCATTGGCAGGCCAGGTATAATCATTAGCGGCAAACTGCGTGTTTGAAAATACAGTTAACCATTTTGAAAGATGCGCGTTAATTTTAGCCCTGAAATTGTAAGCGTTGTACACATCCTCACGTAAATACGATTGATAAATACCTTTTTGCTGGTAATAACGGCCCGACAGCATAAAGTCAACCTTATCATTACCACCCGTAATATTGAGGTGGTGCTCCATAGACGGGGTGTTCTTTTTAAACAGGAAGTTCCACCAATCGGTACTGCCGTAATAAACATATTGCTCTTGCCCGTTACGGTTTTGCACCACTACCTGCGGTAATGATTTATCAGTTTGCCTTAATTTCAGTTGTTCGTAATCTTCGGCAGTATAACCGCTATAGCTGTTACCCACGTTACGCGAAAAGGCTTCGTCAACCAAACGCAGCTGTGTATAACCATCGGTAATAAAATCGGTACGGGTGGTAACCTGTTGAATACCGTAATTACTGCCGTAGTTAACCGTTAGCTTACCGTTTTTGGCTTTTTTGGTAGTAACCAATATTACACCGAAGGCTGCCCTTGCACCATAAATAGCAGATGACGCCGCGTCTTTTAATACCGTTACGGTTTCAATATCGTGCGGGTTCAGCATGTTGATATCGCCGGTTACGCCATCTATCAATACCAGTGGCGAACCGCTCACATTGGTGATTGACGCGTAACCACGCACGTTATATTTACCCGTGCTACCCGGGTGACCATCGCCAAAAGTGATGTTAAGGTTGGGGATAGTACCTTGCAAGGCCTGCGCCACACCTGCCACCGGGCGATCATCAAACACTTTAGAATCTACCTGGCTTACCGCGCCGGTTAAGTTTACCTTTTTTTGCGTACCGTAACCTACTACCACCACTTCGTTAAGTCCGTTAAGCGATGGCAATAGTTTAACATCCAAATTGGTGGTTTCGCCTGCCTTTAATTGTACATTTTGAAAACGCTGGCTTTGGTACGATACATAGCTTACCTCCACGGTATAAATACCTGCCGGAGCCTGTAGGCTATAGTTACCGCCATCGTCACTCTGAATGGCCTGGTTAAGCTCCATTATTTTAACGGTGGCCCCGGGTAAAAACAAGCCCTTTTCATCAACCACTTTACCGGTTAGTTTGGCAGGCTGCATTTGTTTTATCTCCTCGCGGGTAAGCTCGTTAATTACAATAACACCGTTTACTTCCTTAAACTTAAGCGGATGCGGTTCAAACAGTTTTTTAAGTATTACCTCCAGTTTTTCGTGCTGAAAGCTTGCGTTTGAGGCATTGAACCTGCTTAATAATTTGCGGTCGTAGGCAAAGTAAACCTTGCTTTCGTCCTGCAAATCTTTTATGGCGGTTTCCAGTGTTTCGTTTTTAATGGTTACAGATACCCTTTTATCAAGCACCTGCCCGTTACCGGCAAACGATGGAAACAACAATGAAATGGTGGTGAGTATACTTATCAGAAGAAAAGTTATTCTCATTGTTTTAATGATGAGTTTGTTAAATTTTAATTTCATACATTGTATGGCTTTTAAATTGTGAAATGATTTGAAGCTTTTGCCGTTACAGCGGCAGTACAGGGAGACGGTTGTTACAGCAACTGTCTCTTTCTTTTTTAGCGGAAAATTTCTACGGTATCCCTCCTTTGTTTAATTTTTAAATGATGAATTGCGGCTACTACCTCCAATACTTTTACAGAAGACATGGAGGTGTTTAAGGTAGCCGTGAAGTGTTTGTGTTGTATTGTATTTTCGGCGGTGGTAACATGTACCCCGTATTGCTTATTTATCAGTACGGCCATTTCGTAAAACGAAGCATCGTTTAATACGAGGTAGCCTTTTTGCCAGGCCAGCGTACTTTCATCCAATCGGGATAAACTGATTTTGGCTTTGCGTTTATCAAATACAAGCTGTTGGCCTTTCACTAAAAAACGTGCAGGCTCATGCGCAACCATTACCCCTACCTTGCCCTGGGTTACCCCAACCGACATCTTTTTCAGTTCGCGGTAGGCCCTGATATTGAAGGCCGTACCTAACACCTGCGTGGTAAGCGGTCCGCTTTTTATTATGAATGGTCTCGTGGCATCGTGCTTTACATCAAAATAAACCTCGCCATCGGTAATGTTTACATCGCGCCTTTTAGTAAAATCGTTATTGATACGTATGGATGACGCGCTGTTGAGGGTAAGTACCGTACCATCGGGTAAATTAACCAGTTTGCGTTCGCCGGTTTTGGTGCTAATAGTGGTGTAGCCTGCATCAACCCTGGCGGCAACAGGTGCTTTATAGTTGTTTTGCCAAAGCAGTAAACCAACAGCGCCAAAAACCAATATGGCCGCGGCGGCTTTTAACCAGTTATAGTTTAATTGTTTTACAACGGCCGGTTCTGGATTTACGGTAGCTTGTATGCTTTTCCATATCTCTTCGCGCACCCTGTCTTCTTTAGCTCCGGTAATTTTAACAGGGGCTTCATCGTCCAGCTTGCGGTACCAGTTATCAACAGTTTGTTCTTCGGCCGGGGTGCTTTTGCCCTCCAGGTAACGTTTTAGTATTTGCTTAATTTTTAAGCTGCCCATTCAGTATGCTTTTTGACCTATTATCAAAGCAAACCGCTTTTGGTACTATACGAAGTGTGTTAATGTTATATTAAGTTTCACTACAGCCGGGTACTGTAAAGCAGGCAAATTACGGGTACCACCCAGTCGCCGGTTTGCTGCTCAAGCACAGTCGCACGCAGTCTTTTAAGAGCCTGGCTAATTTGGTTCTTTACCGTTTGTTCGGATAGGTTAAGCTTGAAGGCTATATCAGCAATAGAAATATCCTCGTCTCTGCTCATACGGAAAATAAGCTGCATTTTGCCCGGCATAGCTTCCACTACCGAATCAAGGCGCATCTTCATTTCTTTGCCTTCCATTAAACTTTCGGGGCTTGCCTCCAAAGGTATTTCGAGCAGGGCTGCCCGTTTAACCTTGGCCGAGGTGTAGGTATAAAAGCTTATTACCCGGTACTTTAACGCGGTAAACAGGTAACGGCCTAAATCATCGTCTGTTTCAATACTGATGTGGTGGCGGCGGTTCCATAGCGATACCATTACTTCCTGTATCATATCTTTGGCCTCATCCTCATCAACGCTTTTGCAGGCACGTATATACAGGGCTTTCCAATACCGCTCATATAACAAACGGAAGGCACTACTGTCATCTGCCTGTATAGCCGCTAACAGATGGGTATCACTTCCGGTTTGTATCTCGCTCATTGCAGCGCAAAAATATCTCTTAGCTTTTGCTTAGCCTATGCCCGAAATGTTATGAATTTATTAAGAATGTTGTAAAAATGTTACATTGAAGGTTTTATATAATGGCTATTCAAGAGAGAAAAGTTTTTAAATCAACGGGGATTCTTACCGTTTTCTGTTTTTCCAAGATTAGACCTTTCACACATGAATCAACATGTTCTGCGGATGAATATTGAATTGGGGATGCAAAAAGAACACTGCTAAGCTATCTTATTGACATCCAGTTAACACTATATTCTTTATCTATGCGTATATTTGCGTATTAAAAAGATTTCAAATTCCTTTCTACGCAAGCATCAGCAACCGCTGAATTCTCTGAGAGAACCATTTCGCTTTCCGCGCATTCTAAGGCACAGAATCTTTAACATTCACTTTTAAATTATTTTAATAAATGAGGCAACTTAAAATTAGTGAGTCGATCACCAATCGTGAGACAGCGTCGTTGAATCAATACTTGTCAGACATTGCAAAGATTCCGATGGTTAGTCCGCAGGAAGAAGTGATTTTAACTCAAAAGATAAGGGAGGGCGACCAGGCGGCGTTGGAAAGGTTAACTACAGCAAACCTTCGTTTCGTTGTATCTGTAGCGAAACAGTATCAAAGCTCCGGATTAACACTGGGCGACCTGATTAACGAAGGCAATCTTGGTTTGGTTAAGGCGGCAAAACGTTTTGACGAAACAAAGGGGTTTAAATTTATTTCCTATGCCGTTTGGTGGATCCGTCAATCTATACTTGCAGCAATTGCCGAACAATCGCGCATGATACGTTTACCTTTAAATCAGGTAGGCGATCTTTCAAAAATAGCTAAATCGGCTTCAAAGCTTGAGCAGGTATACGAAAGGCAGCCAACACCTGAGGAACTGGCGGAAGAGCTGGAAACTACTGTAGATAAGGTGAGCAATTCACTTGCCCATTCCGGAAGGCACCTGTCATACGATACGCCGTTTTCAAGCGATGCAGACAATACACTTTTAGATGTGTTACAAAGCGCTGAACCGGGCACGGATAAGGAAATGATCAATGAATCGCTAAGCATCGAATTAGCTGACAGCATGCGCATGCTTGGAGAAAAAGAAAGAGATATAATAGAGCTTTTCTTCGGATTGAAGCACGGACAACCTCACAGCCTGGAAGAGATTGGTGAAAGGTATTCCTTAACACGCGAAAGAGTAAGGCAGATTAAAGATAAAGCATTGGCAAGATTACGTGATAACAGGCGGGCCAAATCGCTGAGATCCTATTTAAATTAAACAACCGCTGCATTACGCGGATGCTTTAAATAACAGTCGGCTTAATATATAAAGGGGCAGTTTTCAAATTGAAAACTGCCCCTCCCTTTTTTGCTTAATAAGCGTTAAACTCAACGTTTTTTATTGGTATGATTTTACCGAAATTGGCTTTTGATACAGCATGTTTAGATAAAAAAAAGTGCCGGCCCTCTTAGTTCCGACACTCCTCTATCAACCACACACATCTATTACCTTTTAACTACTTCGGCCAGCTCTATCATGTTACCCCATGGGTCTTGAAAAAATGCCAGCTTGCGGGTAATGGCCTCCAGGTAAAAGGTATCGCCAACAATGGTTACACCGCGTTTTTTTAGTTCGGCAAGCGTTTTATCAAGATTGGTAACGTGCATACAGATGTGGTGATAACCGCCCACCCCCAAACTTTTACCAAGATCACTGTATTTGGTTTTAGGGGTAAGCTTGCCGCCGGCCAAAATCTCGATCCAAAAATCGTTGGTATTGGCAGGTGCCAGATAGGCCAGCTTTTCATCCGCATAATCCCACTCATGAATAATGCGAAAATCTAATTTTTCGGTATACCATTTAATGGCGGCAGCATAGTCAGGCACCCGTATACCTACGTGATTGCCGCTTAAACCGGCCAGGGCGCTGTTAGGGTTAAGCGCGGGCATGGTAAAACCTGTTTCTTCTGTTTGTTGTGCTTTTACTACAGCTATCGATAAGGTAAAGAACGCTATGATCAATAAACTGATTCTTAATACTGTTTTCATGATACTTAATTTGAAATTGATGATTGTTTACTGTTGAATGAAATCGGATTAGTTTACCTGCGCTTTTGCGGCAACATCGTCATGATCGGTACCGGTTATGGTATCGTACCAGTTGGTAATATCCTGTTCAAAAGCGGCTGTTTTTTCGCGGAAGCGTTGCAGGGTATCACTACCCAATGGCAAATGCACCGGCGGATTTTCTGCATTACCCAATTTTACAAAGGCCAAAGCCAGTTTTTCAGGGTCGCCGGGTTGCTGGCGGTTTGCTTTAGCGGCAAAATCGCGCATGGCGCCTACAGTTTCAGCATAATCATCAATTACATTTTTGCTGCTGATCAATGAGGATTCATCCAGGAAGTTGGTACGGAAAAAGCCCGGAGCTACCACCGTTGCATGTATCCCCAGTGGTTTCAATTCCTGGGCTAAAGCTTCGGTAATACCTTCGATAGCGAATTTAGTTGAACCATAAAGCCCCCAGCCCATATAGGCGCCCAAACCACCTACCGATGATATATTGATAACGTGGCCCGAACGTTGTTTACGCATTGATGGCAGCACAGCCCTGATCACGTTAAGCGAGCCAAATACGTTAACCTCATAATTTTGTTTTACTTCGGCATCACTGCCCTCCTCTACGCCCGAAAGCAAGCCATAACCGGCATTGTTAATTAATACATCAATACGGCCAAAGTGCTCTATCCCCTGCTGTACAGCGGCTTTTACCTGCTGCTCGTTGGTTACATCCATAGTAACCACATATAAATTAGCATCGCCGTTAAACTGAGCGGTAAGTTCATCAGCTTTGCTGCGAACAGTTGCCACTACCTGATCACCTGACGCTAATACGGCCCTGGTGATATCTAAACCGAAGCCTCTTGAGGCGCCGGTAATAAACCATGTTTTTTGAGTTTTCATTTTATATATTTTTTATTTTTTTGATACACCAAAGTTCCGTAGAAACGCCCCTGCGGACTATATTAATAACAAAGGTTACTTTATGAATTTCAAAGATTGGGGCATCTTAACACTGCATAACTAAGCCTGCAATAGCTATGATGTAATCTTCTATACTTATGGGTGTATACCTGTTTAAAGCAGGCGGTAAATGGATCGCTTCCGGATAACCTCGCTAAACAATTGATCTTCACGAACGGGTATAGCGGGCAGCGTAAAGTTGGATTGACCGGCAAAGCCGATACAATAATTTATATTTTGTAACGATCAACGTTGGTGTACTTACAGCCTCAATGGCTATACGTACACCAACGTCGATCGTTTTTTATATTGGTTTCGTTTATTGGTTTAGCGTGTGATGGTAACCGGTGAACAGAGTTAATGCTTTCCATTTTTCCAGTTCAGCGGTCATACCGGCCAATTTTTGGGCAACGCGATTATATGCATCCTCGCCGAGCAGCAACCTTAAAGGCGGGTTTTCCATTTCAGCTACCCAGACAATAGCCTCTGCCGCTTTTTCGGGGTCGCCGGGCTGATGTCCATTATTTGCCAGCAGCCTGTTTTTAAAATTGCCCGCAGTGGCATCATAGTCGGCAATGGTGCGTTTGGCTATGGCCAGCGAGCTATCTAAAAAATTGGTTCTGAATGCCCCCGGTTCAATAATAGTTACTTTAATGCCCAGCTCTTTACATTCGTGATACAGGGCCTCAGATAAACCTTCAACCGCATACTTCGCGGCGTTATAAATACCAAAACCGGCAGCACTTACTAAACCCGATGCCGACGACAGGTTAATGATATGCCCGGAACCTGCTTTACGCATAACCGGCAACACATAGCGGGTCATACGCAGGGTTGCTTCAACATTAATGGCCAGTACTTGGGCAATTTCTGTTTCACTCGCCTCTTCAATAGCTCCTGCAAATCCATAACCGGCATTATTTATCAGTATATCAATACGGCCATATTTAGCGGCTATCAATTCTACCGCATTCTGCACAGCTGTTTCACTGGTTAGGTCGAGGTTTATTACTTCTATATTTTCGTGCTTACGCACTTCTGCATTAAATTTTTCAGTATTCCTGGTGGTAGCAATAACTGTTTGCCCTCTTGATAAAAGATATTTTACGGTGGCTAAACCGAGGCCTTGCGAAGCCCCGGTTATCAGCCATGTTTTTTGATGATTCATAACGGTATTTTTAAATTTAACTGATATCCTTTGCAAACAATACAAATTCAATAACCGGCTTGGTTAGTAATGGCGTTATGCTGCTAACCATTTCGGCAGTAGTAGATAACGCGTTGTGCGCATTTAAATCCTCCTGATTTTCCCAGCGTTCATAAAGCACATAGCGGTTATCACTGTTGTTAACTTTCAGCAAATGAAATTCTACATTACCGGGCTCCTGCCTTACCAATGGCACAAAAGCTTCAAACAGGTTCACAAACTCCTCCTCTTTACCTGGTATAGTTTCAAAGGGTACTATAAGCGTGGTAAGCGGCCTGTGTTTTTGCTTTTGCAAATCGTGCCCGGCGGGCCACAAATCAGTCAGGTAATTCATTTCTATAGGTTCGGTAAGGTCTGCCAGTTGCAAATCAAAGGCACCTGTAGTGTAAGGCTGAATGAAATGATTTTCCAGTTCACCCTGATTTTCCCAGCGTTCAAACAGATAAAAATTATCGGGTTCGCCTTCGGCCTGGTAAAGCTCCATTTTAAAATTCCCGGCTTCTGTACGGGCACCGTAAACATCCGCTAAAAGCGCTTCGCGGGCTTTTTCAATGCTGCGCGATTTGGCCGCCACCTTAACAAATAACGTAACCGCTGCCTGCTGTACATTCGTAGCCTGATCTATTGTTTCCATGATCGTTTTCTGTTTAAATGGATAATTATTGATGGATCTCTATTTCGCTCCTGTCGGTATACAGTTTCCAGAACAGGTCGGCTAAAACCAGCGGCGAATGCGTTGTACTTTCAGGATTAATAAAGCCGGCTACGGTTAATAATCCTACATAAATACCTTCATCTTTTAAACGCTCGTGTAATTGGTAGGCCAAACTTCGCAGACCCGCTTTACCTATTGATAATGATCCATAAGCCGCCATCGGACTAACGCCCAGACCACCACCGGTTAATAAGAAGGCACCTTGTTTTGCTTTTAAATTTGGATAAGCAGTTTGCAATGATTGTACGGCGCTGCCCACGTTAATTGTAAATTCATAAGTAAGGTCGGCCGCGGTTTCTTCCATAATATCTTTGGCTTTAACCACCGCTGCGTTATACAATACCACATCAAAGCCATCTACCTTTGCAGAAAGCGCTTTAATAACTTCATCAAGCTGCGCAGCATTGCCGGCATCAGCGGCGGCATAGGTTACTTCGATCCCTTTGGCGCCCAGTTCATTTTTTATTTTTTCAAGATTGGCTGCACTACGGCTAATCAAACTGATGCTAAAATCCTCTTTAGCAAACTTTTCGGCTACGCCCAAACTCAGGCCCGGGCCTGCGCCGATTATTAATATTGACTTTTTCATTTTGTTTATCATTTATTTGACAGAACAAATTTCGGCACAAGGGCTGCCCCGGGTTTTACGAATAGCAAAGCATGTATTATGAATATCAAAGTTTTAAAACAGAGGGGTAAACACATCATACAGAATGCAAACATGCCCTCCGTTTTTTAAAACGCAGGGCCTGCTAACCTATGGGTATAAACAAAAAATCAGGCGCTCTTTCTGAACACTGCCGGGGTAACACCGGTATTCTTTTTAAAGAAGAGGTTAAAGCTGGGCTGTTCGGCAAATCCTATACTGTAGCTAATGTCTTGTAAACTCCAGTCGGTTTGCAGCAACAGTGCCTTTGCTTCATCTAAAATACGATTGCGTATGTGTGTACTGGCGTTTTGGCCTGTATGTTTTTTCAGCAGCGCGTTAAGGTAATTGGGATGCATGTGCAAGTTATCGGCAAACTCCTTAGCGGTTTTGATACGGATGGGTGTGCTGTAATTAATGCCTGATGTTTCCTTTTCCAGCAAATCAAAAAAATGATGAATGTGGGAATAGTCCTCGGTTACTTCATCAGGTTTAGGATGGCGGGCTACCTTCATGCTTTCTACCATCAGTAATTGCAGAAAGGCCTGCATGGCATCTTCTTTAAAATCGCCATCGCTCAGCTCTTCCTCCTGCATCCTTTCAAAATACTGGCTAATGCGGGGCACCTCGCTTTCGGTTAACCTGATCACGCTTTTTGATTTATCAGTAAACAGCGCGAATTTATCTATCACTGCCTTAAGTTGGTTATGATGATTTATGAAGGCTTTTTTAAACAGTACGTAATACCCGCCCGATTCTTCCGAAAGGTTCTTCCACGAAATGATATCATTAGGATGGATGAATAAAAGCGTGGGCTCCTCAACATAATAGGTATTTAACCCCATAGTGAATACACCTGTACCTTTAGTGATCAACAGCACTTTATAAAACTCCCGCCTATTGGGCGAAAGGTAGTTACGGCATTCGTGCTGTTCCCGGTTAAATACCCGGATGGTCCAGTCCTCAAAAAACTCACGAAAAACGGGAATCATGTCGGGCAAATCGCGTAGCGTATCGATGGCTTTACTGTCTAAGGTTGTTTTTATCATGATGGCAGGTATGTGTGAGGTGTTTATACAAATCTATCTAAAAATTGAATATAAGTATGTGTTGATTGGTCACCAAAAGTTAAGCTTTATCAGTTTGGCGTATCCTCAAAAAAGCCGGTTGTAACAACCGGCCTTCCTTTCATTGCTGATAATGAAATTATATGGTGTTTTCCCAAGCTTTTACCTGGTGATCTTTCAGCATGTCTTCCACAAATTTCGGAACCACATTACGGAACTTGCCGGTATCTGATGGTACGATCTGTATCATCGCGTCAATCATTTCTTTCGGGTCTAAACGTCCTTCGGGAGTGCCCAGCAGCGAATCGAAGTTGGCTTTCATATCGGCGCGTTTGGTAAAATTCACTTCGTCATCTAACCAGCGGAAAGCATTTTCGGCCATGGTTTCGTTATAGCCGGTGAGGTAGGCACCCGGGTTAATGGTTTGTATTTTAATATTATATGATTTCAGTTCATCTGCCAGGGCTTCAGCAACCGCTTCAAGCGCGTGTTTGGTTGATACATAAATACCGTAGCCTGATGGTGTAAACAAGCCGCCCATTGATGAAGTGAATACAACTTTGCCCGCTTTACCGGCATTGATCCATTTGTTGATAAATTGCTGCGACAGTTCAAGCGGAGCGAAAACGTTGGTTTCATAATTAGCACGCACCAGTTCGACAGGGATTTCGAATACCGGGCCGCTTTCGCCGTAACCGGCGTTGCTGAACAGTACGTCGATATCATATTTCAAGGCAACTTTTACATCGTATTTGTCGAGGATATCCAGCTTGATCACTTCCAGGTTATCGCTTATACCCAGTTCTTCGGCCTTTTGGCGCAATGGGGTTACCTGCGGTGAAATTTGCACACCGGCAATTACTTTATGACCTAACTGAGCAAGACCGATCGCTGTTCCTTCACCAAAACCAGAGCCCGCTCCGGTTATCAGAATTGTTTTTGTAGTTGACATGTTATTTAGTTTTTGGTTTGTTAAAAAATTGATTTGATATATAGTTATTTAGTTGTTTTTATATTGTGCTGCCTGCGGTTGCTATTTCAAAATCCTGGTCGGGGCTGCCGCCTGATACACCGATGTAAGCTATTATTTCACCTGCTAACCTTACGGGCATGCCGCCTTTAAAGGCCACCAATCCACCATTGGTGTTTTCCAAACCATAGGATTTGTTTGCGGGATCTAAGAACGCGCCGACCGCTTCTGAGTTCATGCGGAAGAGCATGGCTGTTTTGGCTTTACCCATAGCAATATCAATTGAACCAAGAAAGGCATCATCCATACGCAGGAAGGCTTTGATGTGCCCGGCTGTATCAAGAATGGTAATGTTGGCATTAACGCCAATTTGATTTGCTTTACCAACCGCCTGGTCAATGGCTTGTAAAGCTTGTGCTTGTGTGGCTTCCATTTTATTTAGTTTTTAATTATTGTGCTGATGTTTTGATGAAACAAAGTTGGGCAGAACGCCCGGGGTGTTTTGTAGTAATAACACAGCTTTTATTATGAATTTCAAAGATTCGTGTGCCTGTGACGGTTTTAACGAGATAAACTTTAATCAGCAGGCGCTATACCGGCGTTGTTTCAATTGTCTTTTTTTGATCTATCTCCGGCCGGTTGCCGTTGTTTAAAAACAGAAACGAGGCTAAAAAAGGCCGTATCAAAAAACTGGTCTTCACCATGTTTTTAAAACTGTATCCCATTTCAAGAAGACTATAAATGTTTTCCCATACAGATATTCCGTATTCATTGTAAGGTATACTTACAGGCCCCTTAGAAAAACGGGATATGAATGTAGTATTGAAAATGTTAATGTGCGGGCCGGTAAAATACAGTTCATAAATGGTCCATGGATCATGCTCATCAGCCCAATAAGAAATGCGCTTTTCAATTGCCGGGATAATGATAAATTGATTGGGGCGAACAATGTATTCGTAATTACCGGTAACACAATGCCCTTTGCCTTTTACAGAGTATATAAATAGGTTATCCTCGCATCCGTTAGGGTAATTACAAGTATGGAAATATGCCCGCGGGAAGTACCCAATCTGCGTAATATAAATACCAAAAAGTGCGTCCGCCCTGGCTTTCGCATCATTTAAAACGGGTGAAAGCACCCTGATGAGTTTCTCCTCCTGAAAAACATCCTTTCTGTTAAGGCTACTCTTCATATACGACACCCTCTGTTTAAAATCAAGATAATCATGTGGTTATGTGTTTTTTAAACATTATGCATTGTTATTAGCTATGTGAGATGAATAATGTATGTAGCTGATAAATATTGGCTTACGGCAAAGCCTTTAGTTCAATGGTTTCGTTAACAGAGGTTTTAAAACTGAGCAAATCGCCGTTAAGCTGCTCTTTGCTGCGGCCATTGCGAACCAACAGTACCGCTTTACCCACCCAAGGGTTTACTATGGTGCAATCCTTTCCCTTTTCGCTCTTAATTTTAACATTGGCAACAGTTCCTTTTGATAACCTTGCCGAGATAAGAAATGCCCCCCACGCCCTGATGTTGGTAAAAGCCGCATCCATTTCGCGCGGCCAAACACCAAATAAGCGAATACGGTTGCCCACACTCATGCAAAACATCTCCTGAAGGGCGTTGGCCACGGTACACGCGTTCTCTATACCATGCGGATTATCGAGCTGAAACCCGTTAGGATATGTACGCAAAGCATATTTATGCAGCTCATCAACTATTTTACGCGGGTTATAACCCACCCTTATAGCAGCCATATAAAAACTATTGGTTGAGTTATGATGATCCCAGCGTTGTATGGCCTCTACCGTATTTAGGCCGGTAGCCATCATTGCCGTATCGCTGTTAAGTGTAATTCCATTGGCCGGATATATGGCAGAGGAACTTGCCCCTCTTACAATACGCCCCTGATCATCTGCTTCGGCGCCGCGTAAAACCTGTTTGCCCTGTTGTAACTGAACAGGAAAATCACTTAACCGGGCTGATATATCTTTCCATTTTGCCTGCCTTTGCTCATCTCTTTTTAGTTGGGTACTCAGATCTATCATCAGATCGAGCGCGTCGCGAAGCAACGCCAACGACATGCTTGGATTTTTATTATAGCCTGATTTTTCGTTTTGAGCATCGTCATAAATCACATAACGACCATTCTCCAGCTTCAGAAAATCTTCCCAAAAATCAATCACGCCCAATACATAAGGGTATATCAGTTTGCCATAATCAACATTGTAAGTACAGCGCCAATGCTGCGCCATATTTACAACCCCGAACACCGCATTTGATTTTTGTTTATAAAACAAGCCGCCCGAATCAACATCGGAAGTTAAAGTATACCCGTTATCTGAACCTGTCGGGAAATCGCGTGTAACTTCAACCCCTAACGGCCCTATTCCAACCGGGTACAGTATGCCCCTCGTTTTTGTTACCTGTTTGGCATACCACGCCCCGCGGGGCATAAAATCAAGCAGCGGCGCTTCCTGTACCGATGCTTGTTGAAGCCGGTTTGCACCATACAACGCGTAAAATGGCGCGTAAAAGTTGTAGTTTAAATGGTAATCGCCATTCCAGGTGGGTTTATCGGTTGTACACCATCCAAATATAGCCGGCGGAAATTTTGTATCCCTACTACAAGCAGCCATGGTGTAAAGACCCTGGTAATACGCTTTCATCAGCACCGTATCGGCAACACTTAAGGAGGATTTTTGCCAGTATGCCTGCCACCATGCAGTATGTTGTTTGGCGAGATTACTGACGGTACCGCTATCAATCTCAGCTACCCTTTTCAGGGTATACGCCAGCGGAGCCCTGGTTTTAAATTTACTTTCAAAAGCCAATACAAGCGTAACGGGTTTGCCCGGAATTACCTTAATCTTGTAGCCTTTTTGGTTAATCGCTTTAACAGCTACGTCTATTTCGGTTGGTATATCCACACTATCAGTAAACGCCCGGGTAAGGTGTTTAATACCGCCCGTTTCGCCTATGGTTAGTTTTGCAGCGCTGTTTTCAGGCGCGTTAAGCGCGATGTTAATTGATGACGGCTCATTTAATGCGCTAAGTGTAATAAATATTAAGTTATCAGTTGCCGAAACCCATGACCGGGCTTGTAATTTCTGTTCTCCATTAGCTATAACGCAAGTGGTTGTACCATCAAACAGCGATTGCCCGGCGCTAAAACCGGCATCGGCCAAGCCGTCGATCTTGATATCCAGATACCCTGCCACACGCGGCCCCGAAAGATGGTCGGCTTTTGATTGTAAACGCCAAAAGTCATTTTTTGACAGGTAATAACGCAGTATACTATGCTTAAACCCTACACTCATGGTGATATCGCCGTTACCCATAAGCGGCGCATCAACAGAGGCAGTATTTGGTATATGGGCGGGTGCGGAGGTCCATGTGTTATGGTAGTTTACCGGTTGTGCTATCACCTGCAATACCATAAACTGTAGTATTGTACTTAATAAATATTTTCTCATTCTTTAGTTTAAACCCCGCTGGTATTACATCTCCAATTGCATGCGGTATCTTTTGGCTGCTTTAATCAATAAATAGTATCGGCATTAGCTTTTATCCGCTATACATTTATCATCAAAAAAACAGCTGATCAGTTCAAGAATACTGCTATGCATAATAGAGATCGATCAATAGAAATTGGCTTTATTACAGGAGGAGTACCCTTAAAGCCGCGTTACCCTAAAAAATAAATGAGAAAGTTTTGCCGGTTGTGCGGGCCAGTAAAAATCACGCCTAAGAATATTAATACCGCGGGTGCATAGTTAGAGGCACGGTAATTATTATATATTTATTTTGAATGTATAAAAGTTATTATCAATTAAAATATGTTTGTAATTCCATTTGTAAAGTTATAAAAGGGTATCCCCGATGAAAACTATTGAACTTGATGATACCGAATTGCTTAAGAGGTTGCAGAAAGGCGACAGGGAGGCATTTAATATCCTTTATAACCGCTATTTCTCAAAATTATACAGCGTAGTTTATAAACGCGTAAAGTCAAAAGAAATAGCAGAAGAGATAATTCAGGAACTGTTTACTACCCTATGGGTAAAACGTATAGATCTGAATATTGAGCACGCGTTTGCATCTTATGTTTTTACTGCAGTAAAATACATGGTATTTAAGCACTTCAGAAGCGAACAGGTAAAACGGGCATATATTGACAATGCAAAAGCCATATATGCCGATCTTGATAACTACACGGAAGAGGTTATTTTATTTGACGAACTAAACAACAGTTTTGAAGCAGCCATAAAAGAGCTGCCCGCCAAAACAGGTATGGTGTTCAGACTAAGCCGCAAGGAGCATAAAAGCAATAAAGAGATTGCCCAGTTGCTAAACATTACTGAAAAGGCCGTGGAATATCATATCACCAAGGCGCTTGCCATATTACGCATCAATCTGAAAGATTTCGTGGCTCTCCTTTTTCTCCTCACCGCTTATTATCTCTGATAAAGCAGGTTCTGAAATATTTTTTTATTTTTTTTAGGGTGCCGGTCTTATTAGGGTACTTCTGCTATATATAAACCAAGTTCCATCTTATTTTCCTGATACAATGAGCCATAATATCCCTGAACTTATAGATAAGTTCTTTGACGGAAAATGTACCGCCGAGGAAAAGCTTTTGCTTGATGAATGGTATTATTCATACGAAGCCGAAAGTGAACCGGAAGAGCTATTGGATGACGATAAAAGACAGGCTTTCGAAGCCCTGATGCTCGGGCGGATCAATGACAATATCAGGAGGATTGAAGGTGCATCGTCACACTTAACAGTTGTGCAAAAGCCTGCAAAATTAAAATGGCTTATTTATGCCGTATCGGGCATGGCTGCTATGCTGCTCGTCGCGATAGGCGTTTATTTTTTACAACCTGAAAAACACGGTAAACTCACCGCGAAAACCACTAACGTCGCTCTGCCTGATCAGCAGAACAGGTTAATGCTTACGCTATCCAACGGAAAAAGAGTTTACCTGGATAAAGGTCTTAACAACCTGAAAGAAAGCGATGGTTCTATAATCAACATCGAAAAAAACACCATTACTTATACCAGTAAACACCGGGCCGGCGCTGCTGCTCAAAACATTTTAAACGTACCTACAGGCCAAACCTACAGGGTAAATCTTTCTGATGGTACGGTGGTGTGGTTAAATAATGTATCTGAATTGACGTATCCTATTGCTTTTGATAAATCAAAAGACCGTGTGGTCACTTTAAAGGGCGAAGCTTATTTTGAGGTATTTCACGATGCTTCAAGGCCGTTCAAGGTAAACGTAACCGGAACCGAAATAGCGGTATTAGGTACGAAATTCAACGTCAACACATTTAACAAGGGCGCTGTTACAACTACCCTGCTTGAGGGTTCTGTTAGGGTAAGCAGCAAGGGCAGCGTGGGTTTACTTAAGCCGGGGCAGCAAGCCGTAACTGAACAAGCGAAAATAAGCATCAGCAACGCCGACCTTCAAAAAGCCATAGCCTGGAAAAATGGATATTTCCGTTTCAGAGAAGACGGTATTGAAACCATACTGCAACAGGTGGCCAGGTGGTATAACATCGATGTTAAATATTCAGGCGCTATTCCACAGGGATTGCACTACAGCGGTAAAATCGTGCGGACCGAATCGCTGGACGAAGTATTGTCGATGCTTACAGATATTACCAACCTGAAATTCAAACGCACCGGGAACACCCTATGGGTGAACAATAAATAATTAATTAAGTATAAACACCTTATATAAATGCCTATGATAAAATAAAGCTTTACACACCAACCAAATGATCATCCCGAAAAAAAATAAACCGGAAGTATTCCACTACTTCCGGTTCTGTCTGGCTTGATCTGTTTATTATGAACCAATAACCAATCTGTAACCAAACTTTACTAAATTATGAAATATCTGTTTTATGTCAAAGAACATGAAAGGAAACCGCTTTGCACAATATTTATCCAAAGTATCAGAATAATGAAGGTAACCGCCATATTAATTATACTGTTTTCCTTGGGCGTACACGCTAATACCAAGGCGCAACAGGTCACCTTATCGTTAAATAACAGTACTTTAAAAGTTTTCTTTGCCGAGGTAGAGAAACAAACCAGTTATGAGTTTTTGTATAACGACGAGCTTTTGCAAAAGTATGGCAATATCAGCCTTCAAATCAAAAACGCCCCTGTAGAAGCAGCTTTAAACCAGGCCTTCACCGGCAAACCGTTGTTTTACAAAATACGCGACAAAACCATCGTTATATTAGAGAAGAAACAGCAGAAACAAAGCGATATAGCCGATTTTACCCTAACCGGCCAGGTTGTGGACAACAACGGCAATCCGGTTCAGGGAGTTAACGTTAAGGTAGAAAATACCAATAATGGTACGGCCACTGATTATAACGGTAAGTTTTCGTTAAAAAACATTAAGGTTAACGATGTGCTCATCATATCTACCTTAAGTTATCTTACACAAAAGATAGTTGTAAGTAATGAAACGGAACTTAAAATAACACTGCTTGAAGATAACAAAGGGCTTGATGAAGTGGTAGTGGTTGGGCAGGGCGTTCAAAAGAGGGCCAGCGTAATAGGCGCCATATCTTCGGTGTCAACCAAGGAGCTAAGCCAAAGCCCGGTATCAAACCTCAGCAACGCGTTAGCCGGGCGATTACCCGGCTTGATCTCTATACAGAGAAGCGGCATGCAGGGAAGTGATGATGCACAATTACTTATACGCGGTGTGGCAACACTCAACGGCTCGGGGCCAATGGTTGTTGTAGATGGTGTGGAGGGCCGTACCATGGCCGATATTGAGCCAAGCGATGTAGAGAGCGTAAGCATTTTGAAGGATGCCACGGCAACGGCCGTTTACGGTATCAGGGGTGCAAATGGTGTTGTACTCATCACCAGCAGAAGGGGATCATCATCAAAAGCGCCGGCAATAAGCCTTACAACGCAATACGGTTTGCAATCGCCTACAAGGATACCGGAAGTGGTTAATGCTTTTGAGTATGCAACCTTATTTAACCAGGCGAACAAAAACAACGGACAGCCGCTTACTTATACAGATGCGCAGTTGGAGGGCTACAAAAACCATTCGGATCCTTACCTGTACCCTGATAATGACTTCGCGTCAATTTTGCTGAGAAAACATTCTGCTATGACCAGGACCAACCTTAACGTTACAGGCGGATCAAATTTTGCACGGTTCTTTGTTTCCGCAGGTTACCTGTCGCAGGATGGGATCTATAAAACCTACCCTACCCCTTACCCTTCAGACCAGGTTGCCAAACGATATAACTTTCGCGGTAACCTCGATGTAGACGTAACCAAAACAACAATATTGCGGTTAGACCTGTCAGGAAGTTTCGGATCAGTGAACAGGCCAAGATATTCAAACGAGCCATTCTTTTCTATCGTTCGTATCCCGCCTAACCTGGCACCTATCAGAAACCCCGACGGATCATTCGGCGCGGCCGGTTCATTGGGCGTAAACCCTGTGGCAGAACTATCAGATGTTGGGTATGTGGTATCGTACACCGGGCGCTCGCAGGGAACATTCGCCCTCACACAAAAGTTAGATATGCTGACCAAAGGCCTGTCGGCAACGGTTTCTTTATCGTACGATGCCAACTACTTTCAGGATCAGCAACGGGGCAAAAGTTATGATTCTTTTCAGTACAATGCCGATGGCACTTACACCAGGGTTGGCACCGGCTCAAAACTGGGTACGGTATCGGGCTCATACGGCCTTACCAGGTTTTCAACCTATCGTGCTACACTGGCTTATGACAGAACCTTTGGCCCCAGCGCTATAACCAGTTCCGCGATCTTTACACAGCAAAAATCATACAGTAATATTGAGATTCCGGCTGCTGTGCAAGGCTTTTCGGGAAGAACGACCTATAATTATAAATATAAATACTTTGCAGAGGCTACTTATGCCTACAATGGCTCTGAAAACTTTGCACCCGGTAAACGTTATGGCTTTTTTCCTGCGGGTGCCATCGGCTGGATTGCCAGCGAAGAAGCGTTTTTTAAGGATAACGTTAGTTTCATCTCCTTCTTAAAATTACGGGCATCTTTCGGGGTGGTAGGTAACGACCAGATCGGCGGCAGCCGTTTCCTGTTCAACAGTTATTATGCCGATGCAGGAGGCGGTAGCTTTGGTAATCCTCCATCCTCATCAAACGGCTTAAGGGAGGCATTTTTGGGTAATAGAAACATTACGTGGGAGCGTGGCTACAAGAAAAACATCGCTTTTGAGAGTAAATTTTTTCACGACCTTATTACCCTTAATGTAGACCTGTTCCGTGAAAACAGGAAACGGATCCTGGTGAGCTCCCTCGTTCCTGACGCGGCCGGATTGCCTAATTTTCCGCCTATTAACAAAGGTGAGGTAAGAAACCAGGGCTTTGAAACCGAATTAGGTATCCGTAAAAAATTCCGCAGCCTAATGGTTAACTTAAGGGGTAACGTAGGCTTTAACCGGAGTAAAGTACTTGATAATAATGAGGCTACGCCGCTTTACGGCTATCAGTCGGGTGTTGGCAAGCGTGTGTATCAACCCTTAGGGCTTATTTCTCAGGGGTTCTTTCAAAATGCCGACGAGATTGCTAACAGCCCCACACAAACATACACCAGCAGGGTAATTCCGGGCGATATTAAATACAAAGATGAAAATGGCGACGGCATTATCAACGATTTCGACCGTGTGGCTATCGGTTATTCTACAATTCCTGAGATACAATATGGCGTAACCCTTGATATGAGCTACAGAAGTTTTGACCTGAGCGTTCTTTTCCAGGGCTCAGCACATTCAAGCGTATATTTTGATGAGTTCGGCTATGTTCCATTTGACAGGCAGGGAACGGCACTTAAAGAACAGCTTAACAGCTGGACACCGGAAAATGCCGTTACCGCTACTTACCCGAGGATAGATATTGGCGCGAATGCCAATAATACAAGGCTCTCTACCTTTACCCAGCAAAGCGGAAATTACGTGAGGCTAAAAAACGCGGAGATCGGTTACTCGTTTGCACAGGACCTGCTGAAAAAGGTAGGGCTGAAGAGGGTGCGGGTATTTGCAAATGGTCAAAATTTGTTCACCTGGTCCGAAATTAAGTTTGTTGACCCCGAATATGGCAATGGCGGTATAGGTAATACCTATCCGCAACAAAAGGTATACAATTTCGGTGTCAGACTTGATTTCTAAGATTTAATAGATAGTATCATGAAAAAAACTATAATAGCAGCAGCGGTTCTATTGCTTACATTTTTCTGTTCGTGTAAGAAATATTTAGATCTCGCGCCTAATGAAAATATCTCTGAAGAACAAGCCTTCAGCACGATGATCCAAACAGAAAACTTCGCGAATAATATATACGCCGAACTTCCGTCATATCAAAAAAGAACCAGCCATAGGTTTACTTCGTTGGATTGCCTGAGCGACGAGGCCGCTCCTACCTTCTTTCAGGATGGCCGCACTTTTAACGGTGGTGGATATGGCCCCACAAACATCACTAACTATATAGGTGATATTTGGGCTAACGCGTTCAGAAATATCAGGAAGTGCAATATTTTGCTGGAAAAACTGCCAACCGTACCCGCCATTAACGCGGGCGACGATATTACCAGGAGTAGATTAAGAGGCGAGGCGTTATTTCTGCGCGCGTTCCTTTATTTTGATGTATTAAAAGTATTTGGCCGGGTCCCGATCATTTCACAGGCATTTGCACCCGACGCCGATTTTAAAATAGCCCGCAATACGTATGATGAATGCGTAGCTTTTATGCAAAATGATCTTGATGAGGCTATTACCTTACTCCCGGCTACCTACCCGGCAAACCAATTGGGCAGGGCCAACAAAGCCATGTGCATGGCCCTTAAATCGAGGCTTTTGTTATATGCTGCAAGCCCGCTAAACTCGGCAGATAACACTGCCAAATGGCAGGCGGCAGCAAAAGCGGCAAAGGATGTTATTGACCTTAACCAATACGCGTTGTATGATTTAAATTCAGATAAGGCCGAAAACTACAAGGCTATATTTAACGCTTTTGCCAACAAAGAGATCATTTGGTTTATCAACTTAGGCAACGGTAAGGATTATGAACAAAATTACTACCCGGCATCTAACGGCGGCTGGGGAAACGAAACGCCCACCCAAAACTTTGTTGATGAGTACCAGATGGATAACGGAAAAAACATTACCGATCCTACATCCGGTTATGACCCGGCTAACCCGTACCTGCACCGCGAGCCGCGCTTTTACGGCACCGTTTGGTACAATGGCAGCGTACTAAGAGGTATCCGCATACAAACCAATCCCGGAGGTAACGCGGCCATTAATGGCGGTAATGATAATACCAGGACAGGCTATTATACCCGCAAATTTTGTGATGAGTCTGTTGACCTGAGTAACGGGCCCGGAAAGCAAATGATGAGTATATGGTTCAGGTTGGCAGAGATGTACTTAAACTATGCCGAGGCGAGCAATGAGGCAAACAGCAGCCCTTCTGCCGATCCGCTGATCTATAACTATATTAACCTGATCAGATCCAGGGCCGGTTTGCCCGGGCTGGCGGCAGATCTGTCAAAAGAACAAATGCGCCTGGCCATAAGGCACGAGCGAAGAATTGAGCTTTGCTTTGAAGAGCATCGCTTTTTTGATGACCGCAGATGGAAACTAACCTTTGGCGGACAAATTAAAGGCATTGTTTGGGCCGATGCAGCCGGAACAAGCTTTACCCTAATTACAGCGGAAAACCGTGCCTTTGATCCTAAAATGTGGTACATGCCTATTCCGCAAAAGGAAATAGATATTACCAAAATGGAACAAAATCCGGGCTGGCAATAAGCTCACCTTCTAAAAATTCGAACGCCTCCAGTTAGTCATCGTCAGGATAATTTTTCCATAATTAAGGATGAATAAATGGAGTCTTCCTGATCGATTAGAAATAACATCGCGCAGATGCTTAGCGGTTGGTTCAAATAAAAAGGTCACGGGAATACTACTCCCGTGACCTTTTTATTTTATTTACCAGCCCTGGTTTTGTGTGATGATACCACTGCTGCGGTCTATTTCTTTTTGCGGTACTGCCCAAACATGGTGTACAGTTGGGTTAAAGGTACGCGATGGCCATATTACACTGCCGCTAAAGCCGTGCAATGGTTGTGCGTAAGCGGCCTGCGCATCGCCCCAGCGTACCAAATCGCGGTGACGGTCGGCCCATTCACCGGCAAGTTCGCAACGGCGTTGTTTTTTCAGATCGGCCATGGTGGCGTTGCTGATATTTTCTAAGCCTGCGCGACGGCGCACCAGGTTGATCTCCTTATCGGCATTTTTATTCTGCATTAATGCTGCTTCGGCCTTAATTAACAGGATCTCGGCATAACGTAATAAAGGCACGTTAAGGTCTGTAGTAGGGTGATCTCCATTAGAACTGATATGTGAGCCTACCGGGCTTGCATAGCTGAACGGTTCCATGTATTTTCTGAACTGGTAACCCGAAAGACTGTTCACCGAGCTGTAAGTATTTTCTACGCCGAAGAACATGAACTTATCGCCCGGTTTCAATATGGTTACCTCGCGGCGTGTGTCGCCGGTTTCATACGCGTCATACAACTCTTTGGTTGGTTGGTAATAACCCCAGCCATTGTACTTGCCCCAGCCTTTATTTTCCAGCATTACACCCGGTAAAATACTGCCCCAGCCAGCTGCGCCTTTAGCGGTACTTACTGCCGACCAGATATATTCTGAACTGTAATTATTAGCAGCTTTAAACACATCGCCATAGTTATCCAAAAGTGCCCTGTTACCAAAGTTGATCACCGAATCGGCATACTTTTCGGCATTTACGTAATCCTTTTTATACAGGTACATTTTTGAAAGATAACCCCAGGCAGCAACCTTATGTGGTCTGCCATAATTGGCAGTACCTAATTGCGCCAGCATTGGCAGCAGGTTAGCCGCTTTTTTAAGCTCACCCTCAATGTAGGTATAGTTGGCGTCAACATTGGCGGCACGTGGTGTAGGGTTAGGGTCGTTATTGTTTTCGCGGGTGATGATAGGTAAGCCGGCACGTGAATCGCCGTAGTTATAAGCTAACTGAAAATACATCAGGCCACTTAAAAAATAGGCTTCGCCCATTAAACGGTTTTTCAGGGTAGCATCCATGCTGATGGCGGGAATCTTATTGATCACATCGTTTGCACGCCTTATCACAGAATAACGCATATTCCACTGATCAACAGTATAGCTGCTTGAATAATAAGTACTGCTAAAGTTTTTTATAGCATCGGCATTAGTGTTTATACGGCCGGTAACCATATCGTCGCTGGCGTTAATGAACCACATATAACCGCGGCCATAAAACTCTTCGCCATCAAAAGGCTGGTACATGGCGTTCGCGCCCAGTACGGCATCGTCAGAAGTGCGCCAGAAATTGCTTTCAGATACTGCGCCTTCAGGTAATATATCCAGCTTATTAGAACAAGAACCCAGTAGCAGGCTTGCCGATAAGATGAGGAGGTTATTTAATATCTTTTTCATGCTCTTTTTAATATGAGATAGTTTTTACTTACAAAGTGAGGTTTATACCAAAAATGAAAGCTCGCGATTGCGGATAGCGGCCCACATCCATACCGTAGTTGTCAAAACCAACCTCGGGGTCAAACCCTTTATATTTGGTTATGGTGAACAGGTTGTTGGCTGTTGAGTAAATACGCAGGCTGCTTATACCTGCATTTCGCAAAACTTTAGGCGTAAAGGTGTAGCCAAGCGTTACGTTCTTGATACGCAGGTATGAGCCTTTTTCAATATAAAAATCAGAGTTGGTACCAAAGTTACCGTTGGCATCGCTCGCGGTAATACGCGGAATGTTAGTATTGGTATTTTGCGGTGTCCAGGCATTCAAAACATCGTTCAGCAGGTTATAGTTTTGTCCTAAACCGCCCGCGTTCCAGCTGGTATATTTTAAAGCGTTGTATAGTTTATTGCCTTGTACGCCCTGCGCGAAAATGTTCAGGTCGAAATTTTTGTAGCTGGCATTAAAACTGAAGCCATAAGTAAAATCAGGGAAAGCGCTGCCTAAGAACTGGCGGTCTTCGTCGCCTATTTTACCGTTGCCGCTTGCATCCACAAACTTAATATCGCCCGGTTTGGCATTTGGTTGTATAAGCGTACCATCAGGTGCGCGGTAATTGTTTATCTCTTCCTGGTTTTGGAATAAACCATCGGTTTTTATAGAGAAATATGAATAAAGCGGCTGACCTACCTGTATACGTACCGGTGATAGTAAACCCCTCACGCTCGGGCTGCTGCCTGTAGTAGGCACGTTATTTGGCAAAGACAGTACTTTATTGTTGATCTTACTTAAGTTAGCGGTAACATTGTATTTAAAATCTTTACGCTGATCGCTGTTATAGCTCAGGCTAAATTCAAAACCTTTATCCTGCACCTTACCACCATTTACCCACACATTGCCTAAACCAATACCTGCAGGAATGCTCATCAGCATATCTTCGGTATTTTTAACAAAGTAATCGGCATTAAGGGTGATACGCTCGTTTAAAAAGCCGAGGTCTAAACCTATATCAGTTTGTTTTGATTTTGCCCAGGTAAGATCAGGGTTTGAACGATCGCTGCTGTAATAACCGTTAAGCAATGTGGGATCGGCACCCAGATACAACGTACCCGAACCCAGGTTAGGGCTAACCGCGGTTGTTGATACCGAAGACAAGTTACCTAACACACCATAACTTGCGCGCAATTTTAAATTGCTAAGCCAATACAGCGGTTGCATAAAGTTTTCGCGACTAAGTACCCAACCACCCGATATAGAACCGAAGTTTTGAAACTTGTTTTTTTCGGCAACAAGTGACGTACCATCGCGGCGGCCGGTTAATGATAGCAAGTATTTGTGGTCGTAATCGTAATTTACACGCGCCAGGTATGATACAAGGGCCTCGGTAACTTTATAGTCGCCGGGTTGTGGTACCGGTGTGCCTGTACCGTTAACAAAATAGCGGTAAAGCGGGTTCTCGTTGCCAAAACCCGATAATGATGCCGATAAGCCCTGGCTGGTATTTTTCTGATAACTGTAACCACCCAGCACATCAAAATTATGCTTGCCTATTGATTTGTTATAGTTTAAAGTTTGCTCGGCCAAAAAACGGTTTTCGGTGCCCGATGCTTCTGATAGGGTGTTGGTAAGCACAGGTTTACCCACCTCAGGCACTATTGCCGAAAAGTTTTTGTAATAGTTGAAAACCTTGGTTATCGAATAGTTAGAACGGAATTTTAAACCGGGTAACAATGTTGCTTCCAGGTAAGGGTTGGCAATAATGGTGTTTATAGGATTACTGCTGTCTATACGTTCAAGGTTGGCTACCGGGTTAACCACATCACCGTATGAACCCGCGTATTGAATTGGCAAGCCTGAATACGCGCCGGTTTCTGTACGTGGTGTAATGCTTGCCGGGTAAAAAATAGCAGCCTGTATAGCACCTGTATACCCGCTGAAGGTATTGGTACCACGACCGTTAGTATTGCTGAAAGACAGGTTTTCGCCTACCTTAAGCCACTTGTTTATCTTATGATCAGAATTTACACGGTACGCGTAACGTTCAGAGAAAGTATTTAACAATATGCCCTCGCCTTTGCGGTAATTAAAGCTCATGTACATGCTGCTGGTTTCGTTAGCGCTGCTCAGACCAATGTTGTAATCCTGCATGCGGCCGGTTCTGAATATTTCATCCATCCAGTTAGTGCGGGTAATCTGTCCGTCGGGGTAAAGTGTGGCGTCGAAAGCCGGGAGGCGGGGTTTGCCCGCGTTGTCTGTAGCCGTATTGTATACATCGGCATACTCTTTAGCGTTAAGGGGTTGTAATAAGCGCCAGGCCGATTCAGCGCCGTATTTAGCATCAAAAGTAATAGCCAGTTTGCCTTTTACACCTTTTTTGGTAGTGATAAGAATTACACCGCCCGAAGCACGCGAACCGTAAATAGCCGCCGATGCATCCTTAAGTACCGAAACCGATTCGATATCATTAGGGTTAAGTACCGGTGTGCCGGGATAAAAAACCGAACCATCCACTACATATAATGGCTGCTCACCGTTTATACCGCCTAAACCGCGTATGTTTACCTGCGGTGTGGCGGTTGGGTCGCCGCCATTGTTGTTTACCACTACACCTGCGGCTTTACCTTGCAGGGCTTCCTGAACGTTACGGAAAGAGCGTGACGTTAATTTATCAAGATTAACACTGGTGATAGCTCCTGATAATGTTGAACGGCTTTGGGTACCGTAACCTACTACCACTACCTCGCGCAGCGATTGATTGTCGGCTTTCATTACCACATCAATAACAGGTTGATTTTTTACCGCTATCTCCTGGCTTACATAACCTATGTATTGAAAAACAAGTATGGCGTTCTCTTCAACATTAAGGTTGTATTGTCCTTCCTCGTTGGTTACACCACCAACTGTAGTACCTTTTGAAGCAACGGTAACACCCACAAGCGGAAAGCCCTCTTCATCTTTTACCGTACCCGAAACACGAATGCCCGGGGCTGCATTTACCTGTTTGGCAGGTACAGTAGCAGGCTTTTGTTTTTCAACCTTTAGTAATACGTGTTGCTCATCTACCTGTTGTACCGAACCCTGGTAACCCGATAATAACTCTTTCAGGATATTTATTACCAATTCGTTATTGGCGCTAAGGCTTATTGTACGGTCAGAATCGAAATTGTTTGAGTTATAACCAATTTTGAAAGATGTTTTTTGTTCAATGATCTTGAAAACGTTTTTTATGCGTTCGTTTTTTACCGTTATGCTGATACGCATGGTATTGATGGTTTGCCCATCGGCAGAGAATGAAGGCGTGGTATTGAATGTAAGGATCAATAACAGGTTCAGGAATATGGGGAATTTCCTGAAAATGTATTTGTTTGAAATAAATTGATAAAGATTTCTCATTTTTACTAATGTTATTAATATGATTTGGGTATCGTTGAAATAACTATGGCCTGCTGCTTCAGCAGCCATACAACAGGCAGGTGTTCGATGCATCGGCCTGTTCTTGTTTTTATTGACTTGGGTTTATATCATAATTAATGGCAATTTTTTGCGTGTATGATGATCTTGTTTTGTGTTGTTTGATAAGTAATGCCGCTTAACTGGCCCAGTACCGTAAGCACTTTAGGCAAAGCATCGCCCGAAGAAAAGCTGATCGTATATTTGCAGTTGGCCAAAGGCGCATCTGCCAGTTCTATACCCTGGTTATACCGCCTCGACAGTGCTTTTACTATCTCCTGAATACCGGTTTCCTCAAAATACAGTTCGCCTTTTTTCCATGCGCTCAACTTTTCGGCATCGGCAGTAGTGGTAATATGGCGGCGACTATTTACATCGTAGCTCAACATCAAATTGTGGGTAAGTACATCACCCAACTGTTTGGTAATGCCGTTTTGTTGTTCGCTTACTTTAACACGGCCTTGTACCACGGCTACCTTAATATTGGCCTCGTCGGTATAAGCATGCACATTGAACTCGGTACCCAAAACCTGCGTTTGTAATTTGCCGGTGCTTACAATAAACGGCCTTTGCTTATCGTGCTTAACCCTGAAATAGGCTTCGCCCGAAAGCGTTACACGGCGATATTTTTGATTATAGCTGCCGCCTACAGCTAATGATGACGAGGAATTAAGCGTTACCTCGGTACTATCGGGCAGTACAATGATCTTTTGCTGCCCCGGCAAGGTAGAAAAGCGTTGTTCGGCAGGTGTTTGCGGTTTAGATAACTGGTTATAAAACAAGTAAGCTAAAGGGATAAACACCAGCATTGCAGCCACACTCGCGTAGCGAAATATTGTTACAGTACGGCCACGTGGGGTACCGGTTTGTTTCAGTACTTCCTTGCGTACAGTTTTCAGGATATTTTTTTCGGATGCTGAAGAAACTTCAGGAATATCCTGACGGCCTAATCCGGCGAGCCATTGCTCTACCCGAAGTTTTTCCGCGGGTGTGCATTCGCCGTCCCGGTATTTTTTTAACAAGGCTTTTTCCTGTGCCGATCCTTTCATATTCATCTGCACCTATAATCGGCAGATGCGGCGATGAGTACCGTTAAATAATTATGAAAAGTTTGTTAAAATAAAAACACCAAAGATTTCACCTTATAACAGGTATTTAAGCGCGATGAGGATAAACGAGATGCTCACTATGCGGTTAAAGCGCACATGCAGGTGTTTAAGGGCAATGGTAAGGTTATTTTTTACCGTTTGTTCTGACAGGGAAAGCCGGCGGGCAATATCTTTTATGGTAAGCTGTTCGAGGCGGCTCAGCTTAAACACGTTTTTTACAGACTCAGGCAGTTTATTGATCTCGCTGCTAAACCAATCCTCCAATTCGGAGGCAACGATGTCCTGATCGGCGGCGGGAGCCGCGTCGTACTGATACTCGGGCAACAGCGCTTCGTAATTTATTATTTCGCGGTTGGCAGCGGTATAAAAATCTACAACCTTGTACTTAGCGGCTTTATACAAATAGGGCGATATGGTATCGTTGATCTGGATGCTATAGCGGTTGTTCCATAAGGTAATGAAGATGTCCTGTACCGCTTCCTTAGCGTTTTCGGCCGAATTGATGCGTGAATAGATGTACCGGAACAAAGCCCGGTCATATTTTTTCATCAATAATAACAGCGCCTTTTGATCATCAGCCTGCATTTGGCTTAACAGATGAGGGTCCGCTGGCAAACTGTTTTTCATTACCCCAAACCTACAGGCGGGGCTTTAAATAATTGTTACGCCTACATAAATTGTGTTAAAACCATAATTTTCTGACAAACGCCCACCTTGGAGTTGAAGCACATTTCAAGAAATAAGCAGGATTTCGATTTACAGCTATCGGTTCAAATTCTATCAACTTAGCCGACCTTGAACTTAATAGTCAATTTATATGACCTTTATTGTACAATATGCTCCTTTATAATTTTCTACTTTTGCTGCATTCATGCTCAAATTATCAATGGAAAAAACAAAAGCTATAAAAGTACCTGCCGACATGACCTGTTCGCCGCATTTTAACCGCGACCTTAAACTGAATGGTTTAAGCATTGTAGAATCGTGCACGCAAACAAGCCGTAAGCAGGGCACCATGTTTTTGCAAAACCATATGCTGTTGGTTGTAATGGAAGGCACCAATAAGATAACCTATTGCAATAACGAGTTTGTGGTGAACAAAAATGAAATGGTTTTCCTGAAAAAAGCCATACAGATAGGTTACGATAAAACCGGCAATCCCGAAAAGGGCAATGTGTATGAGAGCATGATGTTCTTTTTGAAGGATGAGTTTTTGATAGAGTTCATGAAGATGGCCAACATCCAATCGGTAGAAACGGATGAAATGGTTAAGGTGGTGGTAAAGCCCGTTAAGCCGTTGCTGCAAAAATTCTTTGATTCGGTAGTGCCCTACTTTGAAAACCCTGAGGCTATTGACGGCAACCTGCTCAAACTTAAAATGATGGAATTGCTGTATGACTTGGCCAGCACCGATAAAAACCTTTTACAGCAATTATTACAGCTAAAGCAACAGGTTTATGGCGATATACCAACCATAGTGATGGAGCATTATGCCACACCGGCCACACTTACCGAACTGGCTTATCTTTCGGGCAGGAGCCTGTCCAGCTTTAAGCGCGATTTTCATGCCATATATAAAACTACCCCTGCCCTGTGGATCAGGGAAAAGCGGCTGACCAAAGCTGCCGAACTGCTGCGTGCCGATATGGCGGTGAAGGATGTTTGCTATTCGCTCGGTTTTGAAAGCGTGGCCCACTTTTCGCGCCTTTATAAATCGCATTACGGCTGTTCGCCATCGGCACATAAAACAGAATTACAGAGCGCCTGAGTAATTGAACGCCAAAGTCAATTTATTTGAACGTTAAAGACTAACTACAGGCTTGAAAATGCCACACCTTTGTATCAATTAAACACTTAAACAAGTAATTAAATGATACCAGTAAAAGGATACGCGGCACAAAACGCGCAAACAGACCTCGCTCCGTGGAATTTTGAACGCCGTGAGGTTGGTCCGCACGATGTGCAATTTGAAATTTTATATTGCGGCGTTTGCCACTCCGATCTGCACCAGATAAAAGACGAATGGGGCGGCTCCATCTTCCCGATGGTACCCGGTCACGAAATTGTAGGCAAAGTAGTAAAGGTTGGCGACCATGTAAAAAAATTCAAGATCGGCGACTTGGCCGGTACAGGTTGTTTGGTTGACTCGTGCAGGATTTGTAAAAACTGTCAGGACGGCTTAGAGCAATATTGCACCAATGGCCACTCACAAACTTATAATGGCGTTGAGCAGGATAAAGTAACCCCAACCTACGGCGGCTACTCAAACAGCATTGTAGTACATGAAGATTTTGTGCTGCAAATTTCAGAAAAATTGGATCTTGCCGCGGTTGCCCCATTGCTATGCGCGGGCATCACTACCTATTCGCCTTTAAAACACTGGAAAGTTGGCAAAGGCCACAAATTGGCAGTTTTAGGTTTGGGCGGTTTAGGCCACATGGCCGTTAAATTTGGTGTTGCTTTCGGCGCCGAAGTTACCGTGTTAAGCACATCGCCTAAAAAAGAAGAAGACGCTAAAAAACTGGGCGCGCATCATTTTGTTGTAACCAGTGATGAAGAGCAGGTGAAAGCCGTTGCCGGTACTTTCGATTTTATTTTAGATACCGTTTCTGCCGATCACGATTTGAACCTATATCTGTCTTTACTGGCTACCAATGGCGTACATATTTGCGTTGGCGTACCTCCTACACCGGCACAGCTTTATGCTTTCAGCCTGATTGGCGGTCGCAAAAGTTTGGTTGGTTCGATGATAGGCGGCTTGCCTGAAACCCAGGAAATGCTGGATTACTGTGCCGAACATAACATCGTGTCAGATATTGAGCTGATCGATATTAAAGATATTTATGCTGCCTACGATCGCATGACGAAAGGCGATGTTCGTTACCGTTTCGTGATCGATCTGGCTACGTTGTAATCAGCCGGTCAACTGCTAAAAAACAGGGTGCCGGTTATCAGCACCCTTAAATTGATAAACAATGAAATACAGAAAATTAGGTAATACCGATGTTGAACTATCTGCCATTGGCTTAGGCTGCATGAGTATGAACCATGCCTATGGCGAACCGGACGATGCCGAATCTATTGCAACGCTGGAGAAGGCCATAGAGCTGGGTATCAACTTTTGGGATACCGCCGATATTTATGCCAACGGCGCCAATGAAGAACTGGTAGCCAAAGTATTAAAACCTAACCGTCAGAAAATATTCATCGCTACCAAGTTTGGGTTCGAACTGAATACTAAAGGCTATACCGCCTTTAACGGTTCACCTGCCTATATTAAAACCGCGGTTGAAGCAAGTTTGAAACGCCTGCAAACCGATGTGATCGACCTGTACTACGCTCACCGTATAGATCCGAATGTGCCGGTTGAAGAAATGGTTGGCGCTATGGCCGATTTGGTAAAAGAAGGCAAAGTGCGCTACCTTGGCCTATCTGAAGCATCGGCAAATTCAGTTAAACGTGCCCATGCCGTTCACCCTATCAGTGCCCTGCAAAGTGAATACTCTTTATTAACCCGCGAAGTAGAGAACGAAATATTGCCGCTTTGCAAAGAATTGGGAATTTCTTTTATACCGTTTAGTCCGCTGGCGAGGGGTTTGGTAACCAATACGCTGGATGTAACTACTTTAAAAGATGGCGATTTCCGTAAAACCCTGCCGCGCTTTCAGGGAGAGCATGTGGATAACAACCGCGGTTTGACACAGGAATTTGCCGCCCTGGCTGCGACTAAAAATTGTTCGCCCGCACAACTGGCCATCGCGTGGGTACTGGCACAAGGCGAAAACATTATCCCTATCCCCGGTACAAAACGCCGCAAATACCTGGTTGAAAACGCGGGATCGGTTGATGTAAACCTATCTGATACCGACATAACCGCTATTGAAGCGATACTGACCAAGTACCCCGATACAGGTGCCCGTTATAATGAAGCCAATAACAAGTTTGTAGATAAGAACTAATCTACCGGCTATTTATACAAAAGAGCGGAACACGATATTATGTCGTATTCCGCTCTTTTTGCTTTTTTACTATCTCTGTAAATGAGTTAGTGTAGTAATGAAAGTGTATCAGTAACTAAAATATTTGGCGACAAATTGGTTGGTGTTTGAATACCAAATTCAGCTTCCTTGGTACCCGATCCTCTCGTCAATGGCTCTTTAAACAATTCATAATAGAATAAAAAGTTACACTTCGGTTTGTATTGGCTGTGCATCAGGGTTAAGAAACCGCCTTTTCCCAAACCATTAGGGTTAATGCCGGGGCTTGGCGTACCGCCAAATGATATACCTGTTTCGGTGATACCAACCTGCGTCACCAGGCTCGAATCTATAAACTTCAGCTTAAGTCTTACTATGGCCTTATTAGCCATAGGTGTGTCAATTGGGCTCACATTGTGGCTCCTGTCTGTTCCGTATTCACTATCGTTATACCAGTCCAAACCCATAAAATCCAATTTTTTATTAATGGCTTTCATATCCAGGGCAAATCTCCTGAACAGGCCGTAGTGAATCCAACCGTAATTCATACCCACGCGAATGTTACTGTTTGCAGCTTTTGCCCCCGAATACATACCGCTCAGATATTGAAGATAAGCCTTGTATTTAGTCATGTCATATCTATTAGGGCTCACCTCGTTATCAGCAGGTGTGGCGGTACCATAATAGGTAGATCTTAACAAATTGGCATTATTATCCAATTCAAGTTCATTGTAAACCTGGAGAAAACCAATTTTTCCGGGGAACCGGTTTATAAAGCCGTACCCTTTGTTATAACCTTTTTGATAAAAAGCATTTAATTCTGATGTAGTGTAACCCGAAGCAGGCGTAGCAGGTGCTGCTAAATTAGGGTTGCTAAGTACGGCAAATACGCCAAAACCGGCATTATACGCCGAATCGACAAAAACGGCAAAATTAGCATTTGACGGATTACCGAGACTATCTGTTGAGGCATCAGCGCGAAAGTAATTCCAGTGCATCATGCGGGCCAGTTTCATGGCATAGCCGATCTTATTGCCGAGGTAATCCTGATTATTGGCGGTACCAAAGTGAACAGAGCCACCGTAGAGGCTATCGGTACGGGTAGTGCCCGCAAATGTGCGTAGTTTACCATTTTTCAGCTTGCCCGATGCTGTACCGGGATCAACAAGTGGTTTGTTTTGACAGGCGGCCAATAACAGCAGCGCCGGGATAAGGAGTTTTTTCATAATGATAAGGCTTTTGTTTAACGATATAAATATCGTATTAAAAATCAAACGATTACGAATAAACCAACGTAACATATACGTGATACGCTACTTTTTTACCAACACTTATTAATAAGATATTCCCAGCGAAATCTATTCGTTATCCTTTAAGCTCACCGGCAAAGATTGTTCAGCGGCCGCGCTGCTTTTAGCGCCTTTAAAACCATACCAGTATGTGGTAGCGGCAAAATCGGCCGTTCCGTTTTCCCAGCCTAATGTTTCCAAGCTGTAGCGAAACGATTCTTTAAACGGGATAGCATCCAGGTTACGTGTTCGGGTAAAG
Source organism: Mucilaginibacter sp. GW821-FHT07G05 (assembly GCF_059418565.1). NCBI lineage: Bacteria > Pseudomonadati > Bacteroidota > Sphingobacteriia > Sphingobacteriales > Sphingobacteriaceae > Mucilaginibacter > Mucilaginibacter sp. GW821-FHT07G05. The sequence continues at coordinate 156,100 of NZ_JBWKQC010000006.1, forward strand.
GTATTGTAGCCGAAAGAATCGGCGTTATCGGCACGCGGGGCATTGGCAAACGGGGTTTGGTACAATACTACAGGGGCCCATGAGGTATTGTAGTAATCTTCGGCACCGGTACCAAATTCATCGGGAAAGGTAGCGCCATCGGTCCAGATCTTTTGATCGCCTTCGCCATACCATTTGTGCATGTGGTTGTATATGGCAAAGGTATCGCCCAAAAACAATCCTTTTCCTTTAATGCTGTTAAATACCCATTCGGTAGGTTTATCTTCTTCGCCCTTTTTAATGGCCACGTTGTTTTGCGCTTTCCAGTCTGCATGAAAATACATGCTGTTGGCCGTCCATTTACGGCTTTCGGTTGTGGCGATAATGTTAACCTTTATTTCCGCGCTGCCTGTATTAACTATGGAAACCTCTGCCGACCGCTGGTAAGGCATTACCCACCTGCTAATGATGAGGCCATCGGCATCCACCATGCGGTACCAGCTATTTATAGCCTTGCCGCCCACTCCACTGCCCGAAAAATCGCCCACTGGGCACCAAACGGTTTGGTGTCCGTCGAAACTGATTTTTAAAATGGCCGAGCGTAAAGCCTGCTGATAATCTTCGGGCTTAGCCGTAGTAATTTTAATGGTGAGCAAACGTATGGCAGATGAAGCACCTGCCACACGCAGCATAAGTGTAGTTTGCGGGAATAAATTTCCGTTTGCCCGTGCTACGCTTCCTTTAATATCATCGGGGTGCAGCAGGCTGTTATTCACTTTTTCAACCAAAGGTTTTAGTGCGGTAAACTCGGCAACCGTAAATGTTTTAACCTTTGTACCGGGCTGATAGGCACGATAATTTACCTGGTAATATCTCGGCTGGTTATCGGTGTCATTATCTTCCCAGGTTATTTTACAGTGTTTGGCATAAGGCATAGGCAGGTATAAATTACTGCCGCCTTTTTCGGCCGGTTCGTAGCTCGAATGCGGTTGCAGTAAACCTTTGCCTAAATCCAGTCCGCTTTTGGTAAGATCATACGCCGGGATGGTTATCTCCGGTTTTGTCTGCCCATCAAAATAGATCCTCAATTTACCGTTCCGCCGAAAGGTGGTGAGCCAAAAACGCACTATAGCACCCGGACCGTCAACATCCAGCATCACATTTTCTTTATGGCCGTCAACCTCTTCGGTGCGGATGTAATGCGAGCGATCGTCGTTGGCAAACCAGCCCGGTTTATCGGGCGAAACGGAGTTGCGGTCGTAACTGCTGCTCTGCATTTGCTTATAGTATGGATCGGGCCAGCTGGCCACCGAAGTATTGTCTGCCAGTTCGGTAAGCAAGCTCTTAAGATCCACCTTTTTTTGGCCAAAGCAATTAATGCCGGCAATTAACAATATAGCGATTAGCAATAATCTATTATACATAGGCAGACTTTTTTTCAACCCCGGTTATTTATTCAGTTTATAACTTTCTTTTATTACCGCCTCGTTAACGGCTTTTATGCGTTCAACTTCCATTTTTTCATAAGCACGGTCGTACGTTAATACGCCGTTCACCTCGTGCTCCACATCGGTAGTTTGGGTATACACGGCCACGCTGAGGCCTTTATATTTCATCAGTTGCTCTACCTGATCGAGCAGGAAAACATAACGATCTGTCAATGCAGCTTTGGTAGGCTCATAATCATAAGCGTTATTTTCAACCGGCCACATATGGTCGCGTACAAAAAGACCTACACCGCCAAACTCACCCAACGATGCCGCCCTATGATCATCAGGTACCGATGCATCCCTCGGGCCTACATAGATATGCGTATCCACATAGTCGCCATTGCCGGGGTCGCCGTAAGCTTTTTGATAACCAGGATTATTATTAAAGCCCGAGTTACCATTCACCAAACGCGAAGGATCATATTGCTTAACCCAATCGGTGATATTTTTAACATCGAAAGCGCCCCAGTTTTCATTAAAAGGCACCCACGTAATTATCGACGGCGAATTGTAATGATCGTCTATTATCGCTTTTAACTCATGGCGGAAAACTTTGCGGGTTTTCAGTGTATCTTCGTTTTGATACCATATGGCCGGCATATCCTGCCAAACCAGTAAACCCAGTTTATCTGCCCAGTAGTAAAAGCGTTGAGGCTCGGTCTTCATGTGTTTACGTATCAGGTTGAAACCCGCTTTTTTGGTAAACTCCACATCAAACTTTAAAGCAGCTTCGGTAGGCGCGGTTAAGATGCCATCGGGCCAGTAACCTTGATCCAGCAAGCCTACCTGCATTACAAATTTGCCGTTCAGCAACGGGCGTATTACACCATTCAGCTTACCCAATTTAATATCGCGCATGCCAAAATAGCTGTTCACCTCGTCGGCAACGCTGCCATCGTTATTGGTAAGGGAGATTTTCAGATTATACAAAAACGGTTCATCGGGCGACCATAATTTAGCATCCTTAATAGGCAGGTAAAAAGCCGTACCGGCCACACCCTTTGCCTGTGAAACTACCTTGCTGCCATCAAGCGCGGAGGCTGATAGTTTGGCATTGGCATCGGCATTTACGGTAATAATTAAACGACTGTTAGCCAAATCGGGCAATAGTTTAATGCCTTTAATATGGGCTTTGTTCACCGGCTCCAACCATACGGTTTGCCATATACCTGATGAAAAAGTATAATCGCCACGCGGACCGTTCTTACCCGAAGGTGCCCGGCCATCATTAGGATCATAAGCGGCAACCACAATGGTATTGCTGCCCTTCTTCAAGTACGGGCTGATGTTAAAACTGAAAGCATCGTACCCGCCTGCATGTGAACCGGCTTTTTGTCCGTTAATAAACACGGTCGCGTCATGGTCAACACCATCAAAGTGGATAATTACCTGTTTGTTACCCCAGTTTGCAGGCACTTCAAACGTGCGCCTGTACCACATGTTGATCTCCTGTTTACGCTGTATCCCCGATATTACCGACTCCGGGCAATAAGGCACCAAAATCTTATCCACCTTGCCATCAAAAGCTACAGGTTTTGCAGGATTAAGCGCGTTGGCCACATCTTTTCCGCTCTGGTAATCCCATTTGCCGTTCAGGCATAGCCATTTCTCGCGTTGCAGCTGCGGGCGTGGGTATTCGGGGAAAGGGATGTCGGCCTCCATGGCCGCTTTTGTCCATTGGGTTGGTAACTTGGGTGCCTGTGCAAAAACGTTGGTACAACAGTTTGCAGCAAGCAATAACGACAGGGAAAAAAGTTTGAGGTAGTTGGTCATATCAAGATGAATGTTGGTTTTTAATATTTACGATCGGAAACCCCAATATTATAAATAAAAAATTAACAGCACTGTCTTTCTATATAATATGTAGAATAAAAACGTCATCACTTAGCGAAGGGATGACGTTTTTATTATTTAGTCATTCGGCATTTTGTCATTAGTCATTGACCTTTCAGCTTTAACCTTTCGGCTTTCAGCTTTAACATACAATTATTTCCAAATGGATTTTACGGTGTATACCTCCAGGTTCTTAACATCTATATTGGTTCCCCAGAAATGGAAACCCTCGGTATTTTTCGAATCCGGTTTCCTTTCTATTGAGTATGAGTAAGCACCACCATCAATAAATACTTCTATTGAAGTACGGTCGATATAAATATCGGCGGTCAGTTCCATGCTCGTCATATCCTGCGGCGAATAAAACTTACCGTTGATAAGATTGAAGTTCATATCGTAATCAATAATATGCTGGCCAAACAGGTTTAAGCCCGCGCTGGTAGCATGCGATAGTTTGATGGTTGTTTTGATGCGCAGGCGGTCGCTGTTATTATATTCCTTCAGCTTATCGTTGGCATCACCCTCTTTAAGGTTGCTCCACTGGTTTACCTTATCAAACAATTGCTCGGTTTCTTTAACCGGCACGCTGAACAGCCTTACACCATCCTTAGTGGTTTTCAGGGTAAGTTCGGTAGGCAACAGCATCATTCCGTTAAACGGCATATCGGGGTGACTAACCCTTCCCCAGCCAATTTGTATCCTGCGGCCATCGGCTTCGGGCATATTGGTAATGGTTTGGGCGGCGTAAATTGTACCGGTAACGTAGTAGTATTTGCCCGTTTCAGGCTTGAAGGTTTTACCATCGAACGAGCCTATCATATACGTGTTAGACGCGCCGTACATTACCCATTTTGTTTTGCTTTTATCGCCATCAATAGGTAACTCAAACAGATCGGGGCATTCCCAAAAACCGGTTACGTGGCTTTGAAAGGTCCAGTCTTTAAGGTTGGTTGAGTTATAGATGGAATGGCCGTCGCGCTCGTTCAACACCAGCACCCAGTGTTTGCCCGGTTTGTACCAAAACACGCGTGGGTCGCGGGTATCCTGGCTGTTCCATTTAGCTTTCGAATCAATCAGCGGGTTCTTGCTGTACTTTGTCCAGGTGCGGCCTTTATCTAAACTGTAAGCCATGCATTGTACCTGTTTAGCATCTGAATTAGCGGTATAAGTGGCTATCATGGCCGGGGTATTGCCTTTATTAAAACCGGCAGTGTTATCATAATCAATTACCGCCGAGCCCGAGAACATGGTACCCAGGTTATCCGGAGTTAAGGCAGTTGGCAACTCTTCCCAATGGATCATGTCTTTACTTACCGCGTGCCCCCACGACATGTTTTCCCACTCTCTTTCATAAGGGTTATGCTGGTAGAAAAGGTGGTATTCGCCCTCGAAAAAGATCAAACCGTTAGGGTCGTTGATCCAGCCGCGGCGGGTGGTGAAATGGAACTGCGGGCGGTTCTTTTCGTGGTACATGGAATCCTGCCCGGCTATTTTATCGTCCTGGTAAATTTTGCTCAGGCCAGCGCCGTCGCCGTCATAACTGATATTGATGGTTTTGCCTTTTAAAGCGGTTACATCGCAAAACACCCAATATTGAGGCTCATCCTTAGCCAGCCTGATCTTGAAAGAGCGCTCTTCCTTGCTGCCTATTTTAAACTGCATGGTGCCGCGGGCCTGCGCCTGCGATACCGGGAGGTTAAGGTACCGTTTACTGATCTTGATATTAATATCAGCCGCCAGTAACGGTACCGAAATACATAGCAGTAAACAGGCTGCCATGATTGCTTTAAATTGGATTTTCATAATAGTTATATAAAGTATGAATTTTATTATTCCTGTATGTGTTCTTTGCTTGTTAGTTATTCTACTTACCGGCATTTATATTTATCAGTTGTGCCCGCCATGTAAATAATGGCAGGCACCGCTGATTTTTAATATTTTGACAGCATAGTTTACCAACCGCTATTCTGTTTGTATAATCCTTTACTAAAGTTAATTTGGTTTAACGGTATTGGTAAGTACTCATCCCTGTTCTTTTTAAACAAAGCGTCGTTCAGGTGTGTTACTCTCGATTTCTCTTTTGCAAAATAGGTATTTAAGTATTCTGCGGCAATGCCCCAGCGCACTAAATCAAAGAAACGGTAACCTTCCATAGCAAATTCCAAACGCCTTTCGTAGCGCAGGGCCTGCCTTGCGTAATCATTTGTCCAGGTGCAGTTAACGCCCGGCTTGTAGGTATCAACTTTATAGTTCGATGTAGCGGTGCCATCCGTCATTTTCAGTTTGGCGGTACTGTTTGCCGCGCGGGTACGTATGGAGTTGATGAGCGGAAGGGCTTCCTGTTCGCGGCCCAGCTCTATCAGGGCTTCAGCCTTCATAAGTATTACATCGGCCAGGCGTATCACCATCCAGTTTTTGGCGCTCGACATAAATGGCGGGAAGCGTTTAAATGCCGGATCGTCATAAAGTACGGCTTCTTTCAGGCTCAGCATAGGCCCGTAAATTTGTGGCGCGCGCGACCATGTATTTTGATAAATAAAATCGGGTTTGTATTTATACGGGTGGCCGGGGATGGCCGCGGTATGATCCAAACGGGGGTCAAAAGATTTGGTTTTGTAATCGCCGTTCTTACCTATCTCGTTATTGTTAAAGCCGTCAAAATCCGGGATACCCTGCCCTGTGGTAACAAACGAGTTGATAAGATTATAACTTGGCACATGGAAACCGCAGCAACCGTACTCCTTGTTCATGGGGTAATTTAACGAGTGCCCGTTATCAACCCGGCCGAAAGGCGTTCCGTCGTCCAACGAATACTGGATAGCGAATACCGATTCGGAGCCGTTATCAAACTGCGACAGAAAGTTGTTGGCATAATCAGTATACAACGAGTACGGACCCGCTATTACTTCGCCGGTTAAGGTATTTACTTCCTCCAGCTTGGGTTTATCAATACCGGTTACGTTGTTATTGTCATCCTGCGTATAGGCCTGGTAAAGCAGCGTTTTAGCCAGGTAAGCTTTAGCCGCGTATTTATTAATACGCCCCTTATCCGTTTGCGTAGCAGGCAGGTTATCAGCCGCGAACCTGAAATCGGCCGCTATTTTTGACCATAGCTGATCGCTCGAAAAACTCCTGTTCGATACCGTATCATAACCCGGCTTATCAATGGTTTCGTCAATATAAGGGATACGTTTATAAAGCATTTTAAGTAAAAAATAAAAATGCGCCCTTAAAAAACGGGCTTCGGCCTGGCGCGATACCTTGTTAGGATATTCAGCCTCTGATATAGCATTGATACGCCCCAAGGCATCATTTGCACGGCCAACGCCAATGTACAGCCTGAACCACATATTATCAGTAGCACCTAAATCTACACGGTTAAGCGCAAAGGTTTCATAGGCATGAAAATCGCCCACATCACCGGGGCCATCGCCGCCTTTATAGGCATCGCCGCTGCGGATACTGCCCAACGACCACATATCCGAATACGGCGTGATCCAGGCATCGTTACCTAATGCCGAATAGGCAGCTATCAGCATTTTATCAACATTTTCGGGGGTATTCAGGGTTTCGCCCGAAACTGAGCCTTGCGGCTGTTCATCGAGGTATTTTTTGCAGGATGTGAAAAGCAGGCAAAGCATTGCCGCTATTAATATATTCTTTTTCATCGCTTTGATCTTCTTTAAACTTTAAAATGAAATGTTAACACCTAATGAAGTAATTACCGGTATAGGGAACCCATTGCCCGGGTTTTCAGGATCGGGCCCGGTAAATGATTTTGACTTAAGGGTAACCAGGTTATTAGCCTGTATAAATACGCGGGCATTTTGAACCTTGTATTTGCTTAATAAGCCCTTAAAGTTATACCCCAGCTGAATGTTCCTTAACTTCAGGTATGAGCCGCTTTCAATAAAGTAGGTTGAAAAACGACCTTCGTTATTCCTGTCAACCGTGGTTAGCGCAGGTATGGTTGAGCCGGTGTTTTGAGGTGTCCAGGCGTTTAGCACCCTCGAACCCCAATTGGCACCCGGTGCCAGTGAAGAAAAATCGGTAAGGTATTTATTACCGTTGTTTACATCATTGCCTTTTATCCCCTGGATAAAGAAAGCGAAATCGAAATTTTTGTAAGTGATATTGGCGTTTAAACCACAAACAAAATCAGGGTCGCCGCTGCCTATATAATCCCTGTCTTTATCATCAATAATGTTATCGCCGTTTAGGTCTTTGTAGCGCATGCGGCCAATGCCTTTACCCGGCTGCGTTGCCGAGCCATCTACTTCGCCCTGGTTCTGGAAAATACCATCGGCCACGTAACCGAACATTGAATTTACCGAGCGGCCTAAAATGGTTTTATCGGTTCCGTTACCCGGATACGAGGTTAACACTTCCGAAGGCAGATCGGTAATTTTATTACGATAGGTAGATATATTACCCGAAAGGTCGATATTCCAGTCGCGATTTATGGTAGTGGAATAGTTGAGCACAAACTCTAAACCTTTGTTATATACCGATGCACCGTTGGCAAAGCGTTTACCGCCATCGCCTTTTACAGCCAGATAAGCCGGGCTGATCAATATACCGGTGGTATTTTTTGTAAAGTAATCTATAGACCCGGATACTTTATTATTGAACAAACCAAAATCAATACCGTAGTTATTTTCGGTTTTATCTTCCCATCTTATATCAGGGTTACCGGTTTGTATCAGCACAAAGCCTGATGGTAGCTGACCTGTACCATTTCCGCCGATATCATACGCCGTACCACCATCGTAACTACCTGTTGGGTTGGTACCGTATATTGGTGTGTATAATGAATAATTGGCGTAGTTGTCAATCTCCTGGTTACCGGTTTTACCCCAGCCGTATCTTAGTTTCAAATCGGATATAAAGGGCAGGTTATCTTTTATAAAAGACTCCTCGCTCACGCGCCAGCCTACCGATGCTGCCGGGAACGTACCAAAGCGGTTGTTGCTACCAAAGCGCGATGAACCATCACGGCGTAAGGTTACCGATGCGATATAACGATCGTTAAACGAGTAGTTAACCCTGCCGAAGTATGACAGCAAGGCATTGCCTGAACCGCCGCCGCCGTTATCCTTATTGGTTGAACCCGAGCTCAGGTAAGCATAGTCTAATGTTTCCAAAGCATAGCCTTGCCTGCTGCCAAAAAAGTTACGGTTCATTACCTTGATTTGCTCGTGGGCTACCAGCACATCAATTTTATGCTTGTTTAAGGCCAGGTTGTAGGTCAGTTGGTTCTTCCATATCAGGTTGCCATCGTAAGAGGCCGATGTTCCTACCTGGTTAGATGGATCGACCAAATAACCCGACACATACGATTTACGGATGGTACGGTTGAAACCTGCGGCATAGTCAATACCGTAATTGGTTGATAAGCTTAGGTTTGGTAATATTTTAAGATCAGCGTAAGCGTTACCGAATACCCGGCCCAGGTGATCTTTATTTTGTTTATTATCTTCAATTAACCTTACCGGGTTTTGCCTGTCGGCCATACCAGCCGCCGGGCCGCCCCAGCCGCCATCAATAGTATGCACCGGGATGATCGAGAAATCGATCACTGAAAGGCCTGTAATATCGCCTATAGGCAATAAGGTATTGCGTACGTAAGAAGCCGAAAAGTTTTCGCCGATCTTTAAACGCCCGTTGAACAGTGTATAATCTGAATTGAAACGCGCCGTTATTTTTTTGTTTTGCGACTCCTTGATGATCCCCTTATTATCATAATAACTTACCGAGAAGAATGAATTGCTTTTTTCGGTACCGTTAGATATATCGAGGTTATACTGCTGCACTACCGATGTTTGCGAAATTTCATCAAACCAGCGTGTATCGGCAGGTTTCATGGTTTTGGCTGCATCCAAAAACTCGGGCAAAATTACCCTGTTCAGTGTAGGGCTGTCGAAATTATTATTCCAATCGTACTGATAGGTGGAATTAAGGTTAGGGTTTTGCTTATCGTTAACAGCGGCCTGCCAGTAAGCGCGGCCGCGCTGATCAGTATTCAGCACATCCAGCTTAGAGGTATTGAACTGTAACGATGTGGAAGCGCCAAAGTTGATGCGGCTTACCCCATTTTTAGCGCGTTTGGTGGTTACAATGATAACCCCATTAGCCGCCCGCGAGCCATAGATGGATGCTGCCGACGCGTCTTTCAATACCTGTATCGATTCCACGTCGTTAGGGTTCAGTTCCTGCAACCCGCGTTTGGTAGGCACACCATCAATTACATACAGCGGATCGTTATTACCCAAAGTACCTATACCCCTTATGCGCACGGTAGCGCCGCCGCCCGGATTACCATCCGTACTTACCGTTACACCGGCTACCCTGCCCTGTAAGGCCTTCATGGGGTTACCCAGCGGGATATCCTTAATGTCGCTCACTTTTACTACAGATACCGCGCCGGTTAAATCTTTCTTACGCTCTTTCTGGTAACCGGTAACTACAATCTCGTTCAGGTTAATGTTGCTCGATTCCATTTGCACGGAGAGCGCTTTACCATCGGTAATTTTACGGGTAACGCTTTGCGCACCCACAAAATTGAATTGCAGGCTTTGCCCAATTTCCGCCTGAATAGTGAATTTACCCGAGGCATCGGTAACTGTGGCCTTTTGGGTTTCAACAATAGTTACGGTTACGCCCTCAAAAGGAGCCGAGGTCGACTTATCAGTCACCACGCCCGAAATGTTCTGGGTTTGTGCAAACCCGCTTCGTGCCATCGCTATCAGCAAACAGCAAAAAAGTATTAGTTTTCTCATTTAATTTATTGGTTTTGGTAATTTATTGGTTTAAAAAAAGCTGGTAATCATTAAGGTTATAATCCGGACAACCTCCTTTTTTCGTTGCTATAAAGCAGCCCATTGCCATAGCCTTACGAAGTGTTGTGCCGGGGTTTTCGCCCTTGCTGTGGTTAGCAATAAAGGCGGCTAAAAAGGAGTCGCCGCTACCAATGGTATCGGCAACGCTTACCTGGAAAGAGCTTACATGCCACGCGCCACCGGCATTATAATACGATGCGCCATGCGCACCCTTGGTAACCAGTACCTCGGCAATGGCAAATTCGCCCATTATGAAGGCTACTTTCGCGGCTTCATCGGCATCCTCAGTAAAATAGAAACCGTAAACAATCCCCAATTCATCCTGGTTAAACTTTACTATATCGGCAGCGGTTAGCAGTTTCTCCAGTATATCGCGGGTATAGTGCGGCGCACGCAGGTTTACATCAAACACATTGGTGTTGCCAATGCTCAGCAGTTCAAACAAGCTATCGCGCGATACATCGTTCCTTGATGCCAGGCTGCCATAAATAAGGTAAGGCGCTGCCTTAACTTCTTTTTTAATAGCGGCGTTGGTTTCAATAAAATCCCAGGCAACGTTTTGCAGTATATCGTAGGTCACCTCGGTTCCGTTCATTTTTGCAACGGCTTTGCTGGTGTCTTTTAAATCGTCGGTTTGAATAAAGTCGGCATCCAGCCCCCATTGGGTTGCCAGCTCAATGAGCGCGGCTCCGTTATCATCGGCACCAACCCTGCTGATAATACCTGCCGGGATGCCCATTTTACTCAGGTGATAGGCTACGTTAAGTGGCGCGCCGCCGGGCTGCGGGCCATCGGGCAGCATATCCCACAACATTTCGCCATAACAAAAAACAGTGTTCATCTTTTTTATATTGATAATTAGTGCATAACCAGGTTACTTTCAATCTGCTCCAGCGAGCGGCCTTTGGTTTCGGGCATAAACTTCCATACGAAGATGAGCTGGCAAACCATCATAAAACCGAAGAAGGAAAAGGTGATAGCCCCGCCAAGCGATTCGGCCAGGTACGGAAAACAAAAGGCGATAATTGCCGCCATTACCCAGTGGGTTGAGCTGCCAAGGGTTTGTCCTTTGGCACGCACCTGGTTCGGGAAAATTTCGGAGATGAACACCCAGATCACCGCGCCCTGTGAAAAAGCGAAGAACGCGATGAAGATCATCATGTAAACCGGGATAGCGAATCCGCTGAAATTACCCGTTTGAAAAGTGAACGCCACCATAAACAGCGAAGCGATCAGCCCCATCGAACCAACGAACATCAGCTTGCGCCTACCCACTTTATCAATAATATTGATGCCCAGCAACGTGAATATAAAGTTGATAATACCTATACCTACAGTTGACAGCAAAGAGGAATGCGCACCCAAACCGGCCATTTCAAATATGCGCGGGGCATAGTAAATTATGGCGTTAATACCCGATACCTGATTGAAAAAAGCGAACAGCACCGCCAGTACAATAGGCGTTTTATACTGCCCCGAAAAAAGACCGGTACTTGATTTTTCTTCCCGCAAATTAGCACTGGTAATGGCGGCCAGTTCCTGCTCGCAGTTAAGCGGGTTGATGATCTTTAAAATGGCCAGCGCGGTAACGGTATCTTTCTTTTTAAGGATGAGCCAGCGCGGGCTTTCGGGTATAAAATAGATAAGCACCAAAAACAGTAACGAAGGGAAAGCCTGTACACCCAGCATCCAGCGCCATGAGGCCTCGCCACCCTGGCTGATGAGGTAGTTGGACAGGTAGGACACCAATATACCCAGCACTACATTAAACTGGAATAAACCAACCAAACGGCCGCGCCTGTCGGCCGGTGAAACCTCTGATATGTATATTGGCGCGGTAACCGATGAAATGCCTACGCCTAAGCCACCCAGCAGTCTGAACAGTAAAAAGAACGTCCAGTTTTCGGCCAGTGCGGTACCTATTGATGATAACAGGTAAGCGGCAGCTACAAAGTACAAGGTGTTTTTACGACCGAACATATCCGACGGCTTAGCCCCCAGCAGCGAACCTATAACGGTACCGAATAACGCGATAGAAATGGTAAGCCCGTGCTCGACCACAGTAAGTTGCCAATATTGCTGAATTGCTTTTTCGGCACCGGATATAACAGCGGTATCGAAACCGAACAGAAAGCCACCAAGGGCAACGACCATTGACCAGGCCAGTACGGAATGTTTCTTCATAAATAATAAAATGGAGTTGGTTTACTGATCGCAAATTAGGCAGATGGGCTACCGTGCAACATTGAATCTATACCAAAAACCATTAGATTTATGACAGTTTATAATTAACTGATTATTAATACCATACAATTTATACACTTAATATACTATCGCTGATATTCGTTTCTGTTACATCATTTCTCTGTTTATGTTACATCAGCCAAGGGTGTGTTTTTTACACTCTGTGTTTATTGATTTGCCATTTTACCGCCCGTTTATGAGGGTATGTTACTACACAGGGGGATTTGTATTGACATTAAAAGGGAAGTGGTATATTGGTGAAGCTTGTGCTGGAGCCTTCGGCAGTCTGCTTGAGCGCAATGGCATTTGCTATTCGACAAAAAGGTATGCGGCAATGCTTTCTCGTCAGCAAACAGCTTCGGGCGAAAGCGGGTAGAACTGTGGTGGGATGGTGCGTAAAGGCGGGCATAGGAACTTGTTGCATGTGGGTTGGGAAATGAGCGTCGGGGCAAAAGTTCCAGCCCCAAGTTCTGCACGGTTTGGCAGCGCATAGGCCATGTGCGGCAAAGAAGCCTTTTGCTGGACAAGGGTTTTGTTACTTTTGCCCTCAAAAGTAATGGGGCACTGCGCCCAAGAGCAGGCTGACGTTAATTACAGCACAAGCTTAGCCTACGTAAAGATTGCTTCGTTCCTCGCAATGACGCGATTTATATACGAAGCACAAAATGCGACAAGATTGCTTCGTTCGCAATGACAAAAGATTAAGAAACAGCCTTCCTTTTATACTCCGTAGGCGTACAATCATACTTTGCTTTAAACACGGTGGCGAAATAGTTAGGATTAGAAAAACCAACCATGTAGGTAATTTCGGCGATGGTAAGGTTTTCGTTATTGAGCAGGTAGGTAGCCTTTTTTAGGCGGCGATTAAGTATATAATCGGTAATGCTGCAACCCAGCAGGGCCTTTACCTTGCGGTACAGCTGTATGCGCGATACACCAATCAGCTTGCAAATATCATCAACGCTGAATTTATCGTTCGATAGGTTTTGCTCTACAATACCGGCAAAATCATTGATGAACTTCTTGTCGATACTTTTGGATACCGATACCTTTTCCAGCGGACTGATATCGCTTGTAAAGTGATCTTTCAGTATACGGCGGTTTTTAATGAGGTTGCGTACGTTGGCCAGCAGAAAATCAAAGTTGAAAGGCTTGGTGATATACAGATCGGCCATGGCATTGATACCAGAGATCTGCTGATCAACACTACCCTGCGCAGTAAGCAAAATAATAGGAATATGCGAGGTACGGATATCTGATTTTAAACCCTTAGAAAGCTCCTTGCCCGATGCGCCTGGCAGTACCACGTCGGATATGATGAGGTCGGGCACATGTTCATAAGCCTGCGATATGGCATCGGCACCGTTGCCGGCACAATAAACCTCAAAATATTCGCTAAACTTTTCTTCGAGGTAATGCAGCAGGTCGGTGTTATCTTCAATAATTAAAATGGAAAACTCTTTTGGCGCACTTAAAGGATCTTTCTCCTTCAGCATCGGGATCTTTTTCAGGTCGGAATTAAACACCTTCGACCGCTCATCCAGATCGGCCCAATTGCCCGATTGATTGGTTTTTTCTTCGGCCAACAGGTGTGTTTCGCCCAGTGGCAGGGTTACGGTAAAGCGGCTGCCTTTCCATTTTTCGCTTTCTACCTGTATATTACCATGATGCAGGTTAACGATCTCGCGCGAAAGCGATAAGCCAATGCCCGAACCATTTAAAGGCATGTGCGCCGCCTGGTAAAACTGGTCGAAAACCTGTTTAAGTTCCTCGGCATCCATCCCCACGCCGGTATCCTGCACCTGTATAACTACATTGTTCTCTTCGCGGATAACGGTTACCTTGATTTTTCCGCGTTCGTTATTAAATTTTATGCCGTTGGCAATCAGGTTAAAAAACACCTTATCCAGCATATTAACATCAAACCAGCAGCGAATATCATTTTCGGTGGTTGAAAAGCTGAGGTGGATATTCTGCTTTTGCGCGTGCATCCTGAAATTTTCGACCACATCGCGCACAAAGGCTACTATGTTATTTTCGGATGCCTTGATGATTTGTTTATCGTACTCAATTTTGCGGTAATCTATCAGTTGGTTCACCAGCCTTAACAGGCGGTAACTGTTCTGATGGATCATCCGGATATTCTTGCCAGCAAGTGATACCAGTTTCTCATTGGCCATCATATCCTGCAAAGGCGAAAGTATGAGGGTTAATGGCGTGCGAAACTCGTGCGATACATTGGTGAAGAAGTTCAGCTTGGCCTCGGTAGCCGCCTCCGCCTTTACCGACATTTCTATCAGCTGATTACGCTGCGACAAGATCTCGTCGTTTTTGGCGGCCAAACTTTTATTGATCTTGCGGTTCTCCATTAACGAAAAGAATGCCAGTCCGCCGAATATGATGGTAAGCACCAGTGTGATCACCGTAATGTTCAGTATCACCTGCTGGCTGTTGTATATGCCCTGTTGTTCCTCAATAAGTTCCTGCTGCCTTTCAATATCTTTTTGCTGACTGTTTACCCGTGCCCACTGCATTTTCATCAACTGCACATTGGCCGAATCAATAATTAACGATTGCAGAATATTCTCGCGCGAAAAAGGCTCCTTGTTCAAGATGCGGAAAGCGGTAACAATGGCTTCCTTACCACCTGTAGGGTATAACACGCTGGCATCAATCACCTTATCGCTCACTTTTTGCAAACCGCCGCCGGGACCGGGCAGGGCATCAACCCCTACAATTTTTAACCCGGGCGATAATTTAAGACCGTTGAACACTTCACGCACGCCTGATGCCATTACATCGTTATGCGCAAATACTGCGGTAATAGCGGGCAGTTCGGCCTTTATTTTATGCAGCTGGCGTTGCGTATTGGGTTTAAGCCAGTCGCCATATACTTTTGCCGCTATGCGGATATTGCTGAATCTTTTTATGCCATCGTAAAAACCCCTGTCGCGCTCAATGGCCGGTGATGAACCGGGTAAACCCATTACTTCCAATACCGATGCATCGCCTTTTAAAGTACTGCCCAGGTACTCCCCGGCCATTTTGCCAAGCTGATAATTATCGGCACCCACATAAGCGGTGTAAAGGGTTGAGGATGTTTTACGGTCGATAACTATTACGGGGATGCCCTTATTATAGGCCTCCTCTACCACGGCGGTAAGCGGTTGCGCCTCGTTTGGCGAAATAACCAGCAGGTCTATCCCCTTCCGCAACATTACCCGCACCTGCGATATTTGCCGGGCGCTGCTGTTTTGGGCATCGCTGTATAAAAACTTTACACCGGGGTGTAAAGAGAGCTCCATCTTCATCTCATCCAGCATGGTTTTGCGCCACAGATCTGTACCCACGCATTGCGAAAAACCGATGGTATAGGTTGATTTAACCTTTTCCCGGTGGCAGGCCGTAACAGTTACCGCTACCAGCAGCCAAAGCAATACTCTTTTTACAAAACCCATGTACGATGGACAGCTGAACATAATTGATACAAGTTAAAGCCGGACAGGTTTAATTAACGATACTATAATTGGTATGCCGCAAACTTAATCTCTAAAGTTATATAAAAGAAATTAGTATAGCCAATTAAGATGTGTTTATGCAGGGAAATCGCTTTTGAAGTTTTATTCCCCCTCTTGAGAGCATAGCTGCCAATTTAAGGACGAAAAGTTAAAAATGGCTCCTGTAGCAAAGCAAATCGCATAGCTAACTCACCCGGTCTACGCTTCGCTGGACCGCCCTCTCTCCGGCTTTGCCGTAAAGAGGGCTGAAAAAAATAAAAATACAAACCCCTCTTTCCGCTTGCGGAGAGAGGGGTGACGAGCGAAGCGATGTCGGGGTGAGTCGATACGCTACAATTCCGTTGCGCAATGTTTCAAAAACGATTCCCCCTCGTGTTTTAAACCAAAACAGGCAGGTAAAATATCAAAACCCGTAAAAACACTCTTCGTTATAAATATTTGTATTAATTAAATTTATTTGTAACTTAATAGTCTAAATAACAACCAATTACCTTCCACATGATCAAAGCTCAACGATTAAAAAAAGTTTGGAAAAACTGTGTCGACCTACAGGTAGGGCACCCTTTGGGCTACTTTCAGCCTACTACGCCTCAGGAGGTGATCACGATTATTCGCGAAGCTGAAAAAAGGGGGTACAAGGTAAAGGCGGTAGGTTCGGGACACTCGTTTTCTGACATTGCGCTCACGCGCGATTTTTTGATCAACACGCATAAATTAAACAAAATATTAAGTACCGATCTGCTTAACACATTGCCGGGCACGGATACCGCGCACCTATTTGTATGCGAATGCGGCCTACTGATAAAGCAGCTGAATGCCGCGCTTGATGCCCGCAAACTGGCATTGCCCAACATGGGTGCCTACACCGGGCAAACCATTGCCGGGGCCATTTCAACGGCTACACATGGCTCGGGTATTACGCTGGGTTCGCTGGCGAGTTTGGTGGAGGCGGTGGTGATGATAGGCGAAAACGGTGAGGTTTTTCATATAGAACGCAGACAAGGAATTTCGGCAGCGCCCATACAGTTGGGCAGTATCCCGGTTACGCTTATTCAGGATGACGAGGCGTTCTTTTCGTCTGTAGTGAGTATGGGCTGTTTGGGTGTTACTTACGCTTTGGTATTGAAGGTTACCGATGCTTATTTATTAAAGGAAGAACGAACTTTTAGCAGTTGGGAAAAGGTAAAAAAACAGCTACATCGTGAAGGGTTATTGGGCGCTAACCGCCACCTCGAAGTTTTGCTGAACCCTTACCAAACCCATACCAAAGGCGACCACGATTGCCTCATTACGCAACGTAATATTTGCGAGCCCGAAACATCCACATCCTGGTTCAGGCTGCACAGGGCATGGTTTTATACGCTGGTGGGCTGGCTGATGCCCAATTTTTTACTGAACGCTATATTGCGTTTTCTGTTTAATACCTTCCCTAAATCTACCCCCTACCTTATACAGGCTTCGCTAAAAACCCTGCGCGATGGTTGTTATATTGATAAAAGTTTTAAGGTGCTCGATCTGGGTAAGGCCAATAATATAGCTGCTTACTCGCTGGAGATCGCTTTTCCGTCGGCAAGCTACCAGCAGGCGGTTGAGGCGCTTTTTGTAATTTTTGGGCAGATAGCCGCCGACGGTGAACAATATATTACCTCGCCTTTTTCGCTCCGCTTTGTAAAAACGAGCGCGCATTACCTGGCTATGCAATACGGGGCGAAGGATGATTTTGTATGTATGATAGAGTTCCCGGTGCTGAAAGGCACAGTTGGCGGCGAAGAAATATTATCGCGCATTGAGCACGATATGTACCGCTATGGCGGCGTCCCCCATTGGGGCCAGTATAACCATGTAGGCATTGGGGACCATACGCTGGACAAACTCTATCCTCAATTTTATAAATGGATGGCCAACTATCGCCGCTTTTGCAAAAAGGGCACCTTTGAAAACAACTTTACCGAACGCTGCCGAATTATCGCCAAAGAAACCTTACACTAAAAAACCATAATCATGAAAACCAATCGCTTTATCAAATTATTGATGTTATTTGCTGCATCAGCATGGCTAATCAGTTTATCCTCATGCAACTTACAAGGCCAAATAGGCAAAATTGATATAAGTCCGGTAATCAGAAAGGCAAAACCGGCAACTGATTCTTTAAGCCGTAGCATTGGGCGAAATGTGATATTGGGATTATCAGATAGCTCTAAAGTGGCTATCATGAGATTAACAAATGCCCTTAAAGGGTCCATCGATACTCTTAATCCGGATATCCACAAACTGATGCGCGCCATCAACCTCATTGGTGATACTACCAGTTTACAAATTAAAAAAATAGGTAACAATGTACATTGGCAAATAGGGCGATTAAACGGCGACATAAACCTTTTAGATACGACACTAATCAAGCTCACAAACTCACTGAACAGGCAAACCAAAGACTTGCTGAGCAATATGCTAATACGAGCGCTTGACACACTCAAAACCCCTGTAACGAAAGCCAAAATAGACTCGGCGTTAACTTCAATATTAAGTGAAAATACAACTCAAAAAGCACAGAGACTGGTTAGCGGCGCTTTACAGCCAACAATTGATACGCTTACTAAACGCATTGATCATATTGTTAAAGGTAATGTAGATTATATTCAAAAACACGCTTACTGGTTAATTGCAGCTTTAACCATTGCAGCACTAATTATTATTGCTTTTGTTTGGTTTCAACGACGCAAATACGCACGTATAGTAAAAATACTAACTTACCATATTGATAAAATACAAGATCAAACAGTATATGACACTCTTACTAATAACATCCGCGATCAAAGCCAGCAGGAGGATCTTGAACCACTTTTGCGCCGTACGTTAGCTACGCAGGGTATAAACTAAATACGCTCAATCAGCACCTGCTCATCTATCCGCAGGGCATCATCGTTCCAGCGGATGAGTTGCGAGCGGTTGAGGCTGCCTGCGGCATTAAGCGTGATGTGCAGCAGGGTATACGTTTTATCGAGCCGTACACTGGCGGCGTTGTTTTCAAAAACGGGCATCCAGGTACCGGTGTTATAGTATTTTTGAGCAGCACCCGGCATTGATTTTTGCTGCGGATTATGCGTGTGCCCAAACGTTACCAGTTTGAGGTGCTTATTCCGTTCAAATAATTTCGCGGCAAATTCGCTCAATCCGCCCGATGAACTTAGCTGCAACATGGCGAATAACCGGCTCATGAAGTACGACAGTATCAATAGCGACAAACTCTTCACCACGTTAAAGATCATCTTACCAATTCCCGAAAACTCGGGCAGTTTTATTGATGAACCTATCGAACTCCACAGTACCAAACCAGCCAGTACAATAGGCAAGGCGATGAACAGTAAAAACTGGAAAAGATATTTCAGCGCGTACTTATACTGCCGTTTGGGTATCACCATTAAGGTAAACGGCAAATAGTGAAACAGCATTTTTACCGCCAGCGGAAAGCGTTCCTGTATCAGCACCGGCAGTATGTTCTCGCTCGGCCTTACGTTATCAATGTAGGGGTACGATAGCTCGATACGGTTAATCAGGTAACGGTTAAAGAACGAGCCGAAGGGCAGGTTCAGTTCATCACAGTTTTCCAACTGTGCGGGGCCGTCAACACTGGTGAATTTTTCGTAACGGTGGCCATGTTCTACATAAATTTCGTTGTTGATGATAAAGCTGTCGTCAACATAACTTAGGTTAGGCCGCACGTATTTATCCATCGCCTCGGCGGCGCTGATGGTTGCCCGTGCCGCTATGTTTTGCGCCATTAAATGATCCATATAGTTACGCACGGCAGGCCAGTACCATTCCAAATCGTGGTTACCCTTTACAATAACCAGCTTGTTGCCTCCCGCAAGCCATTCGCCCAGGCTGGCAAACACTACAGCATGCCCCCCGGCGCACAACAGCAGTTTCCATACCGATTTATAATCGTCTGTTTTAAGGCCGTACTTTCGTTCCTTATCGTTTACGGCTTTAGTAAGTTCCGGCTTGGTTTTGCTGATACCGATAGCGGCAAGGGCTTGCTGCCACTGCGTAAAATCGGCATCGCTCACAGGTACCCGGCCAATCCGCAAATAATCTATCATGTCGCCGTTGATGATCAGCATGCCCGATCCCTCCTTTCGTTTTTGCATTAACCGGTGGATGAACCGCTGAAAAGAAGCATCGGCAAAAAAGTTCTCCGCGCCGTTATAATTACCATCTTTATCCTTGCCCTCGGCCAGATGCAGGTCACTGATCACAAAAATATCGTCGCCCGCGAAATGGTAATTAACCACGGGAAGGCCATAACTAAGGGTATCTGTTTCGGGTTGATGGGTCATTGTAAAACGTTTAGGAATACGGTATGCTAATGCAGGCTTATTTACATAAACTTAAAATAAATTTGTGATTAGTCAAAGAAATTTATAATTTAAGTGACTAATAAACAGATAATTGCCTCTTCCATCCGGCAAACATCTTCCATTAAACCTGAAACATTACGATTATGAGCTTTATCGACCTACTCCGTTTGGTGCCACGCACCCTTGGAAGCTATTTCAGGAATAACCACTTCATCATCATGTTCTCGGCTTTTTTGCTGCTGATGATCTATGGTTATCATGGTAATTTTGATCTGCTGCGTTTTATTATTCCCAAGTGGACCATACCCGGCGAAAACGTTTGCTGCCGTGCGCCTATCATCCCCGGCCTGGCCTGGGATCGCGAACTGATCTCTTTTATCGGCGGGGCCATATTGCTGGTGGTGGTGCCTATTGTGCTGATCCGTTTGCTGTTTAAAGAACCATTAAGTAAATACGGACTGGGCTTACCCGAAAAAGGCAAACGGTGGACGGGCGTATTCATCTTCCTGTTTTTGGTGGCAGTGCTCGGCCCCGGTTTTTATATGATCAGCGGTGATAGTTCTATGCAAGCCGTTTACCCTTTTTATAAGCCGTTTACCTCGGTTAGTGAGTTTGTATGGTACGAGCTGGCCTACTTCCCGTTCTTTATCACTATCGAATTTATTTTCAGGGGATATATTCTCTTTGGCCTGGCCGATATGCACGATACCTACGTACGCGAAAATCCGCAGCGCAACAATTATTTCATCGGCTTTGGCCTTATTATACAAATGCTGGCCTATACCATGTGGCACATGGGCAAACCCCTGCCCGAACTTTGGGGCACACCCGTATGGGGACTTGTCACCGGGATTTTTACGTACCATCTGCGCTCGATATGGCCGGTTACGCTGGCACACTGGGGGCTCAATATATTTTTAGATGCCATGATACTGCACCGCTTACATATCCTTTTTTAAAAAGCTACTCAAAAAATCAAGCTCATGAAAAAACTGATCTTCCTGAAAATAGTACTCGTACTTACAGGCATTTATATTGTTTTAAGCGGACTTAACATTGCGGCCGGTGGTATGCTCACACTGGGCTGGGGCGGCTCAAAGAATTTTTTCACCGTGACCGATCAAAAGGCTTACCTGATTCAGGATAGCCATGTGCGTTTTGTGGGCGGGGTTTGGCTGGCGCTTGGACTGTTCTTTATATGGTCGGTTACTAATGTGTACCGCTATTTGCCGCAACTGCTTTTTGCCTGCATCCTTGTTTTTGTGGGTGGGTTATGCCGCCTGTTTCAGCCGGATGGCGCAACGTTCCACATGCCCGTGCTCGGCTCTTTCCTCGCCGAACTGGTGGGTATGCCGGTGCTGTTTATATGGCTGCAAAAATCGGTACGCTGATCTATGCCCTGTCGCCCTCTTTATCAAGCCGCATTTTGTAACTGGCACGCATTAAAAAGTTCAACAACAATATAAATACACCACCCGGCAAAGCTAAAACTACAGTACGTACCCAAACATTGGTAATGCCCAGCGGCCAGCCGGGGGCAAAATCCCAGTGGTAATTGCCCAAGATGCCCAGAACGTTGATCAGTTCAATAGAGCCTGCGCTTAAAGCGCCCACTACAAATTGCAGCCAGGCGCTTTGCTTACGCAACGCCTTGGCCAAACTGGCGAAAAGCAGCCCGAATGCCCCTATAATAATTACAAAAATGAGCCAGCCGGGGGTAAAGGTGTAAAACTTGCCTATGAATGATATCAGCTCAACAATACAACCCAAAGCGAACGCGGTAAGGAAATATTTTAACCACAGGATACCATTGTTTTCGAGCGCCATTTCGCGCAGTATCTTTTTTTCGGCAAAATAGGGTATCAAAGTTTTGCGCAGACCGCTTACCATATCGTGGCGTGCCACCCAGCCAAAATCGAGCTGTGCCTTTGACGGATCGGCGAGCCAGTATTTGCGGGTTACTTCGAGGGCTTTGTCTTTGGTCATCTTGGGCCTGTCGCGGTTAAAAAAGTAAACCAGTTCGCTTATGGGTGCCATTCCCCGTATCAAAAAATCGGGCACTCCAATAGCCAGTCCGGCTTTTTTATCCATGGCCTCGCCTATTTTTTGCACTATACTTTTCGAGGTAAGCAGTTCGGCATTGTTCAGAAAATAGGTTTCGCCGATACTTTTGTCGCTAAGCGCGGCAGCAACAATGCCCTCCACCAAATCGCCAACATAAATACCGTTGGATAGCTTTTCGGTTAGGCCCAGCTTGGGCTGCAAGCGATATTCTACCAGGGGGAAGATCTGGCTTAAGTCCTGCTCGCGCTCTCCGTACACAATGGCGGGGCGTACTATGGTTACCGGCAACCTGTCGTAATAACTATGCGCAACAGCCTCACTCTGTTTTTTTGAGCGGCCATACATGGATATGGGGTTGAGCGTAGCGGTTTCAGTATAGGGTTCGGCAGATGGATTGGGCCCTGCCGATGCCAAACTGGATACGAATACCAGGCGGGCAAGGCTATCTTTGGCGTAACGTTCGGCTGCGTCAAATACATTGCGGGTGCCTTCTATGTTGGTTTCGTTAAAATCTTTTTCGGTGGTAACCAGTAAGCGGGCAGCAAGGTGAAATATATATTTAGCACCTTCAATAGGTGCTTTTAGCGTAGTAATATCGCGGGTATCGCCAATGTGGAGCGTAACGTTTTGTCCGCGTAATGAGGATATATCGCTGGTATACCTCACCAGGCAATGCACATCAAAACCTTTTTCAATTAACAAAGGCACCAAATGCGAGCCCACGAAGCCGTTGGCCCCGGTAACAATTACTTTGTCCATAAAAATGAAGATTAGGTTAGGCAAACAAAATACACGGCGATGGATAGTTGCTATGCCGGATATTTAATTCGGGTTTATTTATTGTTACGCTAATATACATTTTTAATTAACAATAGGCTAATTTTCAGTTATTTAAGCAGATGCAATTTATTTCGATATCCCATTGGAAAGGTCTCAAATAGACGAAGTGTTTAACCTGCTCGTGAGATGCTGAAATAAATTCAGCATGACCTTTTGTGTGCTTCCCAACAACTGACACCCCCGGCAAGCCATATCCTTATCTTAACAAGGATATCTACTTCCCCCCCAAATAACATCAATGTAAAATTCTCTTTACCTCTCTTACTCATATACCCGCTTTCAGCCTGAATACCGCTTTTATTTATTTGTGCGCTTTTATTTTTTTAGGAATTGCTGAAAAAACATCTTATTATTGCTTCATATTGAAGCAATAATAATTTTTAACCAATTTTAACTGCAACATAAATGATGAAAGCATCCCGGTTCTTACCATTGGTAATATTTTTACCATTGCTGTCGTGCTCCGACAAAAATCAAGCACCCCAATTAGGCGAAGCCCCCGTTAAGGAAGTGGTTGCCGCCATGACACCCGAAGAAAAAGTTAAACTACTTATAGGCATGGGCATGAATTACGACGGTATTCCCGACGGTATTCTGCCTCCGGCCGATCCTGAAGATGCCAAAGTCCCCGAAAAAGTGCCCGGCGCGGCAGGGCGTACGCATGCTATTCCGCGTTTAGGTATCCCATCTATTGTATTGTCCGATGGGCCTGCCGGTGTACGCATCAGCCCAAAACGTAAGGGAAATGATAGTACTTTTTACGCTACGGCCTTCCCTACCGCTACCCTGCTGGCCTCAAGCTGGGATACCACCCTGGTACGTAAAGTGGGCGAAGCATTCGGCAGCGAGGTACGCGATTATGGTATCGATATCCTGCTGGCTCCGGGCATGAACATTCACCGCAACCCGTTGGGTGGCCGTAACTTTGAGTATTACTCCGAAGATCCGGTGATAGCGGGTAATATGGCCGCTTACTTTGTAAACGGGATACAATCAAACAACGTGGGTACATCCATTAAACACTTCGCGGCTAATAACCAGGAGTTTAACCGTATGCAGCTGAACACCCATGTAAGCGAGCGTGCCCTGCGCGAAATTTATTTGAAGGGTTTTGAAATAGCGGTAACCAAATCGCACCCGTGGACGGTGATGTCATCGTACAACCTAATCAATGGCACTTATGCCTCTGAAAGCCGCGACCTGCTGACCACTGTTTTACGTGATGAGTGGGGCTTTAAAGGCTTTGTAATGACCGACTGGTTTGGCGGCAAAAACGTAGTAGCCCAAATGAATGCCGGTAACGATATGATTATGCCGGGCACTACCGCGCAAACTGAAGATCTGATGGCTGCTGTTAAAAGCGGCAAAGTTAGCCGTACGCAACTGGATGAAAACGTGGAGCGCATTTTGAACATCATTTTAAAATCGCCGTCGTTTAATAAATATGCTTACTCTGATAAACCCGACCTGGAAAAAGACGCGGGCGTTAGCCGCATGGCTGCCGCCGAAGGTATGGTATTGCTGAAAAACAATGCCGATGCTTTACCGCTTACAGCAGGTAAAAAAGTGGCCCTGTTTGGTAATACCTCATACAACCTGATAGCAGGTGGTACCGGCAGCGGAGATGTAAACAAGCAATACGTAATATCATTACACCAGGGCCTGGCCAATGCAGGTTACGCGCCCGAAGCAAGTTTACAGGCAGCATATCAAAAATATATTGCCGATGAAAAAGCGAAACAGCCTAAAGCGGCTATTGCTTTCTTCGCGCCTAAACCTATTGCCGAAATACCGGTAACGGGTGCACTATTGCAAAACGAAGCCACCAATACCGATATAGCCATCGTAACCATTGGCCGTAACGCAGGCGAGGGCGGCGACAGGCAGGAAGCCGATGATTTTGATTTAACCTTTGCTGAAAGGCAAAACCTTAAACAAATTGCCGCGGCCTACCATGCCAAAGGTAAAAAAGTGGTTGTGGTACTTAACATAGGCGGCGTAACCGAAATTGCCAGCTGGCGCGATAATGCCGATGCTATACTTTTGGCATGGCAGCCGGGCCTTGAGGGCGGCAACGCCATTGCCGATGTACTAAGCGGCAAGGTGAACCCATCAGGTAAACTGGCTACCACGTTCCCGGTTAAATACAGTGATGTGCCTTCGGCTAAAACATTCCCGGGTAAACTGTTAAACCCTAATGATAAAACACCGGCCAACCCGCTGATGGGTAAACCGGCAGAGGTTACTTATGATGAGGGTATTTATGTAGGTTACCGTTACTACAATACCTTTAATATTAAACCGGCTTATGAGTTTGGTTACGGCTTATCATACACCACCTTCGCGTACAGCAATTTGGTTTTGAGCGATAGCAAATTCAACGGAAAATCATTGGAAGCAAAAGTAACCGTTACCAACAGCGGTAAGGTAGCCGGTAAAGAGGTAGCGCAGTTATATATCAGCGCGCCGAGTAAAGGCTTAAACAAACCGGCTATCGAGCTGAAAGGTTTCGCCAAAACCATCCTGTTAAGACCGGGCGAATCGGCAACGCTTATATTTACCATAAACGCGGCCGATCTGGCTTCGTATGATCCGGATCAGGCCGCATGGGTGGCCGACGCGGGCGCTTATACGGTAAAGATCGGCGCGTCATCGCTTAATATAAAACAAACAGCAGACTTTGAATTGGCACAGGCTATTAAAGCCGCTAAACTGAAACATGTGTTGACTCCCTTAACCCTAATTAAGGAACTTAAAAAGTAAAACTATTGTAATTTAAAGCCGCAAAGCAGCCCGAAAGGGTTGCTTTGTTTGTTTTTATGCAGATTTTGCACACTTCTATATTTTTTTGAATAACATGGCTAAAAATCAACCGGCATCTACTAACTATACCCTTCCGTTAGTAACGCTTACTTCGCTTTTTTTTATGTGGGGCTTTATCACCTGCATGAATGATGTTTTGATACCGCACCTCAAAGAGCTGTTCAAACTATCCTACACCCAATCAATGCTGATACAGTTTTGCTTTTTTGGCGCTTACTTTATCGGCTCGCTCATTTATTTCTTTATCTCCTATTACAAAGGTGACCCTATTAACCGCATAGGTTATAAGAACGGTATTTTACTGGGTTTGCTGGTATCGGCTATAGGCTGCGCCTTGTTTTACCCCGCGGCTACGGCAGGGGTTTATGGCTTATTTTTGGCCGCGCTGTTTGTTTTGGGCTTAGGCTTTACGCTGCTGCAAATAGCGGCCAATGCCTATGTATCCTTGTTGGGTTCGCCCGAAAGCGCTTCGAGCAGGCTGAACTTAACGCAGGCTTTTAACGCTTTGGGTACAACCATTGCCCCGGTATTGGGCGGCTTTTTGATACTGCAATTTTTTTCAGATAATGGGGTGATCACCGCGGCATCAACCCGTATGCCCTATCTTATTTTCGCGGGGATCTTTCTGCTGCTGATG
Source organism: Mucilaginibacter sp. GW821-FHT07G05 (assembly GCF_059418565.1). NCBI lineage: Bacteria > Pseudomonadati > Bacteroidota > Sphingobacteriia > Sphingobacteriales > Sphingobacteriaceae > Mucilaginibacter > Mucilaginibacter sp. GW821-FHT07G05. The sequence goes on from NZ_JBWKQC010000006.1 coordinate 182,725, forward strand.
TTACTGATCTACCGGGTTAAGTTGCCGCAGTTCGCATCCGAAGAAATGGAAACCCAGGGCCTTGGCGCTTTAAAATTCATGAACCTTAAACTGGGTGTGGTAGCTATATTTTGCTACGTGGGTGCCGAAGTTGCCATTGGCAGTTTCATCATCAGCCTGCTTAAACACGGGGATATTGCCGGGCTTGACGAAACCGTAAGCAAAAACTACCTGGCCTTATACTGGGGAGGTGCCATGCTGGGCCGGTTTTTAGGGGCTATATCGCTCAATCAATCATTAACTGCTGTAAAAAAGATACTGTATATGGTGGTAACGGCCGTGCTGGTTTTCGGGGTGATATTTTCTATTGTTGATCTTACCTTCGCGCAAACCCGGCCCTTTTTGATATTTATCGTTATCAACCTGCTGGCATTTCTGCTGGGCAAATCATCACCGGGCCGCACATTGCTGCTGTTTGCATCGATTAACGTGGTATTGCTGCTTATCACCGTTTTTACGGGCGGGCATACGGCCATGTGGTCGGTTATCGCGATAGGTTTGTTTAACTCAATCATGTACTCCAATATTTACACACTGGCCATTGCCGATCTGGGTAAATATACCAGCCAGGGCTCGTCGCTGTTAGTAATGGCTATACTTGGCGGGGCGGTGTTCCCGCTGGCGCAGGGTGCCCTTACCGATGTGGTGGGAATACAAACAGCCTTGCTGTTGCCTGTAATAAATTACCTGTACCTCATATTTTTTGGTTATTACTGCTGGCGCAAGTTTAGCCATGTAACCATGGGCGCTGCAAAGGGAGGGCATTAAATTACTCATCCGGTCTTTGCTTCGCCCGACTACCTTCTCTGCTTCGCAAAGAAGGGTTTCTTTATTTTTTCAACCCTCTTCAAGGCAAAGCCGAAGAAGGTCGACCAACTTAACATCAATCCCCGCCCATAGAACTAACTATAAGGCGGGGGTATTGATAAATTAGTTCTTCAACAGAGCAAGCTTCGCGAAAAAGTCGTTGAACATGAGGTTGATATCCAAATGGGTGTATACCCTTATATTGCGGCCTTTGGCATTATATTCGTAAGCGCCCGCGTTGTTAATAAGCGGGGCGTTTTTTAATACATAAGTGCTTGATGATGGGTCGGCCTCAAAAGAGGATTGTAAAGCCGTAAGCAACACCAGCGGACTATCGCCCATGATATAGGTTTCGCCAATATTGAGCTGATATTTTTTCAGCATCACCATCAGGTTATCAATCACTCCGCTTAAATAGCTACCCAAAACACCTTTTGGTTTTATTTGGGTTTGCAGCTGCGAGTAAGGCAACAAAGCCTGGCGGTAAGCATTACGCGGCACCTGCCACATTGATACATTACTACGATTGAACAAGGCTTTAGCAGCGGCTATATCAATATTTAAATTATACTCGGGGTTGGAGTAATTAGGCGGTGGCAAAGCCAGATCGCTATATTCCGGGCCGCCTATCCATATCAGCGTAAGCTTACCCGCAATTTGCGGATCTGTTAACGCGGCCGAAGCTATTTCGGTTAAGCCCGCGCCACAAAGTATGTACAGCGGCTGTTGGGTATCGGTACGCAGGGCTTCTTTAATAATGGCATTTACGGCCGCGCTTTTAACGGGCGTACTATCATTCACCATAGCCGTGTTTGAACCCGCGATAACCGGGATACGGCCATCCAGCTTCATTACCTTGAGCAGTTCGGTGGCTTTTTTGGCGGCGTTATCGGCCTGGGTGGTGGAGTTATCAAAGCCGTCGCCCACCTTAAGGTGCGAGCCAATGATAGCCCTTACCTCCACCGATGGCGACAGCAGCAAGTGCGCGAGCTGGAAAAGCCCGTCGGGGTCGCCGCTGAAATCGTTATCCACAATAACCCGCATACGCGGCGTTATGGCACTTTCGGGTTTTGTTTGTTTCTGACTAAAGGCAATAGTAGTATCGGCCAGCAACAGCAGCGATACCATTAAGATAAATTTTTGCATTCTTTATTATTGCTTTATAAAGAAGCAATAATAAAGAATATTTCATTAAATCAAACTATTATCACAATAATAATAGCGGTACTTCCCTTTAATTAATAGCTTACCAGTTAAAGTTCTTTAAAGATTCACCGTACTTAGCCGGGTCAAACTTGTACAGGTCGGGTGCTTTGTGGGCTCCTCCCTTGCGGGTTTTTGGCAGCTTAATTAAAATATCGTACTTCATTATACGCCTGTAAAAATTACCGCGGTTAAGCGTGGTGCCTAATATGGCCTCGTATAAATTTTGTAGTTCGGTAAGGGTAAACTCATCGGGCAATAAATTATAACCGATGGGTTTATAAGTAAGCTGTTCGCGTAGTACCTCCAGGCCTTTATCCAGTATGCGGCGGTGGTCCATCACCATTTCGGGGATCTGATCTACCGGGCACCATTCACAGGCATCCGAAAATTCATCGGTTACGGGCACTACCTTGGTATGGTCAACCAGGGCATAATAACTGGTTGATATAAAACGCTGCTTGTGCCAAAGGTCATCAGGGTAATCTTTAAAGTAAGCTTCGGAACGGTTTGCTTCGCCAAAGGTGGCAAACTGGTGCAAAAATATGTGGTCTACGCCGGTACGCTCTTTTAAAACACGCTCAACTGCCGCGTCAATATTTTCCTGCTTTTGTACATAACCGCCGGGCAGTATCCATTTCTGATCGCCGCCTATACGCAGTAATAAAACATTTAACTGGCTGTCATGAAAACCAAAAACCACGCTATCAACAGATAAGTGAGGAATGCAAGTTTCCCACAGCGTTTTACTATTAGCTAAAATCCTTTCGTTAATGCTCATTACCACAAATGTAATATTCGTAGCATAAAAATTTGGAAGTTTCATAAAAACACTTTACTATTGCTTCATATTGAAGCAATAAAATTTATCATTGCCCCAATTATTACCAACCTATAAAATTTTTTATTCCCCATTATGATAAGGAAACATAAGTTGTTACTGTGCATAGCCGTTCATAGCATGCCATTTTTTGCCGTAGCCCAGCAAACAGAGAAACCGGTACCGGCAGATACTACCCGCGTTAAAAAAACGAAAGCGCCTGCCAAAGAAGAAGAAAACCGTAACGTAATGCTAAACGCCGCCAGCAATACTGGCCCGCGCGAGGTGAACATCGGCTTACCATCAAACGTTGGCGGTATCACTATTTTAGAGAATGATATGCCGGTTGTGCACTTCTTTTGGCCCGAACTGCCTACCACCTCATGGCGCCAAAGCAATAGCCTGGGCAAAGTAGGTTTGCTTAAACTGGGCGAAGTTGCCATTACACAAGGCGACTTAGGTTATGCCGTAAACTCTTATGCCCGCAAAGGCACCGCTAAAACCGAACTGCTGGGTAGCTTATCAACCAATCAGTTTGGCTGGTTAAAGGGTGACATCACGCTATCGGGGCCGTTGAAAAACAACTGGTTTTATACGGCAGGCGTATACGAAAACTTCGACCCATCAACTTACGACATGAAATTTGCCCGCTATGTTGATAAAACGCAGATCTATCGCGCGGGTTTAACCAAGCTGTTCAACAACAATAAAGGCGAGGTGAGCTTATTTTATAAATACTCCAGTTCGGCATCGCTTACCAATTACAGCGTATTCAGGTACCAGGAGGGCGGTGTGGCGCAGGAGCTATCAAACTTCCGTATCGGCCGCGATTCGTACTTCTTAAACAGTGGTACCATTCGCTTTAAGGATATTTTAACCGGCGAATACATGGATAAAAACCTGGGCAGCGATGCTACCTCATCAACCCATACTATCGACCTGGTAGGTAACTACGCCCTTAACGACTCATGGAAACTGAACTTTAACGCCCGTTACCATGCCACCAAGGCTACCTTGTTTTACGCCATTCCGTTAGGTACGGTATCGCAATCATCGGCAGATAATTTTACTTATTCTGATGGATCAAGGTATACCGGCGATGTGCAATCAGTAATGGGCATGTATAGCCCGAATGTACCTACGCATACGCTGATGTCGCGGGTAGAAATTGTAAAGAAAACCGATAAACATAACTGGCGCATAGGCCTTACCGAATCATACTATAATGTAAACAAATTTACCTCGAACCGTAGTTTTTATTACCAGGAAGTAGCTGCCAACCCGGCGCAGCTGTACAGAAGCGGCGCTACCGATGGCTCTAACACCGACGACGCGGGCTTTTACAACTACAACATAGCCGGCGAATACCACAATGGCTATGAGAACAAGGTAGCCGCATTTTTCTCCGACGATTGGACGGTGTCTGACAAGCTTACCGTTACATACGGCTTAAACTTAAAATATAACAAGGTAAAAGGCGATTATTACGAGCAGCAACGCAGTCCGGGTATTGTACTGGGCGATTTGCAAACCACCAATTTTGATAAGAACTACTTTAACAAGGCCTTTGATATAAACGCGGTATATAAAATAACCCCTAAGTTTGGTTTACTGGCAGAGGCCATGTATACCGAGCAAAGCGGCAGGCTCGAAAATTATTCGGGCGCGCTTGACCCTATGGTTCGTGTAAGCAAAAGCCCTTACGGTAGCTTCGGTATTTACCTTAACAGCGATAAATTCAGCCTGGTATCGGCAGTGAATTACTTAACGAGGGATAACGTGCAAACCCGTTTAAACCTGGTTAACCCTACCAACAGCAGCCAGGCACAGGCCGCAACGGTTTACTACGGTATCAGAACCATCGGCTGGACTACCGACATTGTTACTTCGCCGTTCAAAAACTTTAACCTGCACTATTTAATTACCCTGCAAGATCCGGTTTACCGCAACTATACCTTCAGCGCGTTTGGTAACGATTATAATTATAATGGCAAAAGCGTACTGGAAATATCAAAAGTACTGATGGAAATTGACCCAAGCTATACCATGAACAAATGGCGCTTTTGGGCAAGTTTACGTTCGTACAGCCAGCAGTTTGCCAACCTTACCAACGTACTGTACTTTAAAAGCCGCTGGGAAACTTTTGCAGGCGCTACCTTTGCCCTTAATAAACATTACGATTTTGGGCTGACGGTAGTGAATCCGCTTAATCAGCGCGGTGCTAAGGGCACTATCTCAGGCGCGGAACTCATCACCGATCCGTCGCCGTATTACAACAGTATTTTAACCGGTTCATACATCAGGCCATTTACTGTAGAAGCAACTGTTAACTTTAAATTTTAACTATGAGCAATCGATTGAAATTTTTAGCGCGCACACTGGCAACCGTCGGCATTGCGCAATTATTGACTGCCAATGCAGGCGCGCAAACCATGGAATGGGTTACCTCAAGCGCTACCGAAAACTGGAAGGTACAGCATAATATCCCGACAGGTAAGGCAGGCAAAACGGCTGATGCCACCATTAGCAACCAAAAGTTACAGGTAATTGATGGCTGGGGCGGATGCTTTAACGAACTTGGATGGACATCATTGAACGTATTACCGGCTGCAGACCAGCAGGCTATTTTTAAGGAACTGTTTTCGCCGGGCGCGGGTGCCAATTTTAATATTTGCCGCATGCCCATAGGCGCTAACGATTTTGCACGCAAGTGGTACTCTTATGATGAAACCGACGGCGATTTCGGGCTAACCAATTTCAGTATTGCCAACGATGAAGAAACACTTATCCCATTTATCAAAAGCGCGCTTAAACAAAACCCGAAATTGAAACTTTGGGCTTCGCCATGGTCGCCGCCGGTATGGATGAAGGTGAATAAACAATACGCGGGCGCGCCCTTCCCTAAAACGGGTGTTAAGGCATGGCAGGATCTGCGTTTTGATTTTGACAGTTTGGATAATGGCGTAAAACCGGGACAAGAAGGAAAAGAAGGCATCAACATGTTTATACAGGATGAGCAGCATTTTAAAAGCTACGCTAATTATTTTGCCGAATTCATTAAGGCTTACCGTAAGCAAAATATCAACATTGATATGGTGATGCCGCAAAACGAGTTTAACTCGCCGCAAACATTCCCCAGCTGCACCTGGACGGCCGATGGCCTATCGAAATTCGTGAGCTATTTAGGCCCCGAAATGAACAAGCTGGGTGTGGATGTTTTTATGGGTACGGTAGAGCGGGGCAACCCTAAACTGGCCGATACGGTGATCAGCAGCGCGGCAAGCGGCAAATACATTAAGGGCGCGGGCTTTCAATGGGCGGGTAAGGATGCCATAGCTACTATACATCAAAAGTACCCGGCATTGAAACTCTATCAATCTGAACAGGAATGCGGCAACGGCCTTAACGACTGGAAGTATTGCACCTATACCTGGAGCCTGATGAAACACTATTTAACCAACGGCGCCAATGCCTACATGTACTGGAACATCTCCTTGCAAAACGGCGGCAAAAGTACCTGGGGTTGGTTCCAAAATTCGTTAATTACGGTTGATACCACCGCCAAAACCTATAAGTACAATTACGAATATTACTTAATGAAACACTTTAGCCATTATATAAAACCGGGCGCGTACCGCCTGCAAACCGATGGCAGCTTTGGTAATTTACTGGCCTTTCAAAACCCCGACAAGAGCATGGTTATCGTAGCTTATAACGAGGGCACAGCTGCCAAAAAGATCAGCATTAACGCGGGCGGCAAAACCTGGGAGCCTGAATTAGCGCCCGATTCGTTTCATACCTTTTACATTAAAAACTAAATAGCGGTATTATGCAAAGTATATTCCATTTAAAACAGCTGAAGCTATGGTGCATGCTGGCATTGTTTTTTGCTGTAGCAACGCAAGCCAGCGCGCAGTACAAACCCGATAAGCTATTATTTGGTGTGGCTTACTACGATGAGTATATGCCCTATGAACGTTTGGACAAGGATATAAAAATGATGCAGGCCGCGGGCATCAACGTGGTGCGCATTGCCGAATCAACCTGGGGCACCGTTGAGCCGCAGGAAGATGTGTATGATTTTACGCATATCGACAGGGTTTTAAACGCCATGCATAAAGCAGGCATCAGGGTAATTGTGGGTACGCCTACCTACGCCGTGCCTACCTGGCTGGCAAAAAAATATCCGGATGTACTGGCTATTACCGCCAAGGGCCAAAACCAGTATGGGGCAAGGCAAAACATGGATATCACCAACACCCATTTCAGGGAACATGCCGAAAAAGTGGTCCGCAAGATAATGGAACACGTGAAGGATAACCCGGCCATTATTGGTTACCAGGTAGATAATGAAACCAAAGCCTATGGCACCAGCGGCCCCAATGTGCAAAAGCAGTTTGTTGAGTACATGAAAGCTAAATATCCAAGTTTGGATAGCCTGAACAAAGCATTCGGCCTCAATTACTGGAGTAACCGCATCAACAGCTGGGACGATTTTCCGTCGGTTAACGGCAGCATCAATGCCAGCCTAACCTCGGAGTTCGCCAAATTTCAGCGTAAACTGGTTACCGATTACCTGGCATGGCAGGCAGGCATTGTACGCGAATACAAACGGCCGGGGCAGTTCATCACACAAAACTTTGATTTTGAATGGCGTAATTATTCGTACGGCATTCAGCCCGATGTTGACCACTTCGCGGCAGCAAAAGCCATGGATATTGCCGGGGTAGATATCTATCACCCATCGCAGGATCAACTTACCGGTACCGAAATTTCTTTCGGCGGTGATGTGGCCCGCTCCATGAAGAACGGCCAAAACTATATGGTGATTGAAACTGAGGCACAGGGCTTTCCGCAATGGCTTCCGTATCCGGGGCAGTTACGTTTACAGGCGTTCAGCCATTTGGCTTCGGGTGCAAGCATGCTGTCGTACTGGCACTGGCACTCCATCCATAATTCGGCAGAAACTTACTGGAAGGGTTTGCTGAGCCAGGATTTTGAACCAAATCCAACCTATGATGAAGCCAAAACCATTGGTGCCGATTTTAAAAAGCTAAGCGATAAACTGGTCAACCTGAAAAAGACCAATAAGGTTGCCGTACTGTTCAGCAATGAAGCATTAACGGCTTTCAACGCGTTCTCATTCGGCTGGGGCCGTACCGAAAATTACAACGATATACTGCGCCCCTTATACGACGCGCTTTATCGCCTCAATGTTGGTGTTGATTTTGTTGACCCAAGCAGCAAGCTCGAAAATTATAAGTTACTGGTTGTACCCGCGCTATATGCCGCGCCCGACAGCCTGTTGCAAAGGCTTAACCTGTTTGTAAAAAACGGCGGCCATATTGTGTATACCTTTAAAAGCGGCTACTCCAACGAGAACGTAAAGGTGCGTTCGGTTAAGCAACCGGGTATTATCAGCGAAGGCTGCGGTATCAGCTACAGCCAGTTTACCTTCCCCGAAAATGTATCGTTAAAAGGCGATCCGTTTAATGTGGGTAAGGAAAACAACACCATACAGAAATGGATGGAACTGATCACTCCTACCACTGCCAAAGTGCTGGCCACTTATGATCACCCGGTTTGGGGCAAGTACGCGGCCATCACCCAAAACAATTACGGCAAGGGAGTGGCAACCTATATAGGTTGCATGACAGGCGATGTACTTACCGAAAAAATAATGGAGAACGCCGTAAAAACTGCCGGACTTTGGGGTGCCGATCAACAGCTGCACTTCCCGCTCATTGTAAAATCGGGCGTGAACCAGCAGGGCAAAACCATCCATTATTACTTTAATTATTCGGCGCAGCCGCAAACATTTACTTACCCGCACAAAGCAGGTAAGGAGTTATTGACAGATGCCGAAACCGCTTCGGGCACACAGCTATCCATACCCGCATGGGGTATAAAAATACTGGAGGAACGTTAGCTCCGGTCAATGTTTGTTTTATTAGGAAAGTCCGGGTCGGTGACCCGGGCTTTTCTTGTTTTATGGGATGCTTGTGCCGTCAAACTTCGTTAGTGATTGTATTTAAGCGCTTTAACAATTCCTCCCGCGCGGTTCGCGATAACGGGATTTTTTCCGTGTTAATTACTATTTGATAATTCTCTACCTTTTCTATTTTCGGCAATGCCACTATATATGATTTATGCACCCGCAAAAAGCGGTCGCCGGGTAGTTTAGTTTGCATTTCGGCCAGGGTAATGCGGGTAAGTGTTTGCCTGTTTTGCTCCACTATACATACGTAGTTATCCTGCGCCTGTAAGTACAGTATATCATCAAAAACTATCTGCACCCAATTATGGCCATCTTTAACAAACAGGCTTTTTGCATGTTCAGCATCTCTGTTCAAAGCCGTCGGTTTACGGCTGTTGGCCAATTGGCAAGCCTGCAAAAAACGACTGAAATTGACAGGCTTCAGCAAATAATCGGTAGCCGCCAGGTCAAAGCCTTTCAGCGCATGCTCCGCATACGCGGTAGTAAAAACTACCTGTGCCTTATGTTTAATTAACCCGGCAAACTCCAGCCCCGAAATATCGGGCATGTGAATATCCACAAAAACAAGATCAACCTGGTTTGCTGCCATATAGGCCAAAGCTTCGGTAGCGCTCACAAATACGGCGTCCAGTTGCAGGTAAGGCACCTTTTGGGCATGCAGCTGTATAATATCCAGTGCTACAGGTTCATCGTCTATCGCTATCGCTTTTATCATTTTTGGGGTAATACTTCGTTAAGCTTCTTCCGTAATTCATCGTGACTAAGCCCTTTACCAATAATAATCCCGTTAGGGTCAATCAAATAGTTTTGCGGTATGGCGTATATGCTGTACAGCTTTGCCACACGGTTGCTCCAATGTTTAAGGTCTGATACCTGTGTCCATACCAGGCCATCATCTTTTATGGCTTTTAACCAGGCAGCTTTTCCGTCGGCAGCATCTAAAGATATACCTAATATAGTAAAATTACGATCGCTGAAATCAGCATATAGCTTTGCGATGGCCGGGTTTTCCTCGCGGCAAGGGCCACACCACGATGCCCAAAAATCGAGCAGCACATACTTGCCCCTGAAGCATGACAAGCTAACCGGCTTGCCCTCGGTATCGTTTTGTGTAAACTCCGGCGCTTTTGTACCGGCAACCAGGTTCTTTTTACTCATTATAAACTGCTCGTATTCTTTACCAAGCGCAGTTGCCCTAACAGCCGGACTAAGCTTCTGAAACATCGGGTAAATAACATCAATATCCGGAAAGGAACCGGCATATTCCGATAAACTCGTGAGTGCTATATAACTATCCGGATGATCTACAATAAACTGCTTCAAAATTGGTTTGCGAAGCCTGCTCAAGCTATCCAGCTCCCTGCCTAAGCGGCGCGATAACAGGGTATCACGCGTGGCTCGCAATTGTACACTTACGGCTAATTGCCGGTCATATATGGGTTTTAATGATTTTTGCAGTAGTTGATTATCGTGATTGATTATCGACCCTGTAAAACTACCATTCGCCAATGCGCCTTTGGCTGTAATGCTGATATTACCAGGATGCAGGTAAAACCGCAGCAAATCAATCTTGGCACCGGTATTGGTTTTTTTTATCAAACCTTGCAAACCTACCCTGCCCTCATCGGCTAATAAAGTAGCCGATGAGGGCCTGTCTACCTTACCACGAAACACGTAAACACCAGTATGCGGATCACGTTTTGCCGAATCAATTATTTTGCGACCATCTACCTGGTAAGCCAAAAATATGGGCAAATCATTTTTTATTCCTGTTGTTTTGATGGTTAGTTTAAAGGCACTATCGGTTTTTGTTTGGGCAATAATCGTTAAGGCCGGTAGCAGCGCTACCAGTAAAAACATGTACTTTTTCATGAAATTGAGGGGTTTATTGAGTTAGTTGAAGTTGAAGTAAAACCTTGTATTCGGTACCGGTATTAACATTTTCAAGTTGGTAACTCTCCGGGTATAGCAGTTGCAGCCGCTTAACGGTGCTTTTAATCCCGGTGTTGCTGCCTTTAACTTCGGTGAGGCCATTAATTATCTTATTAACTACCCGCAAGGTTAAGTAGCCATTGCTGAGATCCAGTTGAATACTTACCTCGCTGGCCTCATCCATACTGATACCATATTTAAAAGCGTTTTCGACAAAGGTGAGCAGCAGCAGGGGGGCAATCTTCCAGCCGGGTTCGGCAGCGGTGATGTGTACATCAATCTTGATATGTTCCTTATCGGGCAGGCGTACCTTTTGCAAGGCCAGGTAGTTGTTAATAAACTGTATTTCATCTGCAAGGGGCACCAAATTGGTGTGCATACCGGTAATGGTATATCGTAAAAGGTCTGATAAGCAGTCGATACCATCGGCCGTTAAGGTTGCCTTTTCTTTTAATGCTGTTCCGTATAAATAGTTAAGGCTGTTAAACAAAAAGTGAGGGTTCAACTGCGATTTTAAGGCATTCAGCTCGTTTTCTGTTTGTTGCAGATGCAGTGCTTTTTTATGTTTTAGCTGATCAAAATAATCGCGAATGATGCCGTACACTATGGCATAAGCAGTCATCAGGAGTATAGGCTTAGTAGCTGAAAGTACACCCATTATCTTTAACGTATCGGGATGATACAAAGGCAGCATCGTAAACGACAGTATGCTGATCAACAAGCAAACCATAGCGAAGGTATACCACCGTAAGCGTTTAAAACCGCAGTGATAAACAAGCTCTACGAGTAATATAAACACCATTGCCACAATAACATCGTAACTGAAATTTTCCATAAGCAAATACTCCCAGCCGCTTACCGGTGTTTTGTCTTCATGAAAAAGGTAATTGCCATAACGGCTAACATTGTACAGGTAAGGCACAACCGTAAACAGGTTGATCATTACCAACACCACACCAAAATGCAGTAACCAGCTAAGTGCTATTTTGCGAATGCTCCGATTCATATTCTTTTTACTTTTTCCGGATCAAAGTAAATGAAGCATTTGCACACCTTATAATTTATGTGGCCAACCTGCTAATATTTGTGGTGAATGGTATTGAAGTGTGGATATACATGTGCACAAAGCTATTTCTCCAAAGCCGTTAGTACCTGTGTAAAGAATGGCATTACGCTTTGATTTTGGCTAAACACGGCTATCACTCCTATGTAACCGTGTTCCCTATCGAGCCATGGGGTAAAGCCAAATAAGCCCGGCGAACTGTTTACCTGCCGGTTCCCCTCCGCCGGCAATATCCAGTTACCCATTCCATAACGCGGATCGGGCTTGCCGGGACTTATTTTCTTATATTTAGTAAAAGGGCTGTAGCCTATGGCGGCGTTCATGGTTTGGTCGGCCAGCATGGTGTTTACCGCGCTTTCTGATAGTATCCTTTTGCCTTTGTACATGCCTTTATTCAAAAGCATCTGCAAAAACTTTAAATAATCATTAGCGGTACTCAATGCCCCACCTGCCAGTCGCGGCACCCGCCCAAGTCGGTAACCGGCAAAAAAGGTATCGTTCATTTCCAGCGGACCGGTTAATTTTTCTTTAAAAAGGATATTCCACTCCTTCCCGCTTACAATTTCGGCAACGCGCCCGGCCACCTGCATTGAAAGGCCGCCGTAATTAAATTCGGTCCCCGGTTTAGCAATGAGTTTCATTGCCGCTATATCATCAACCATTTGGCTGTAGCTTTGGCTGCCTTTACTCATCACCTCGTCCATACCATGCTTTTCGGCAGGCAAGCCGCCAGTGTGGCTAAAGCACTGCCGAATGGTAATATTGGCCTTATCGCCCGTAAAAGATGGAATGTACTTGCTCACCTTATCATCCAGTGATAACTTGCCCTCATCAACCAAGGCCATAATTACCGCCGCCGAGTACCATTTGGATGCCGACGCGATCAGTACCTGTTTACCGGCATTAAACGTGCCGTAAGAATTATTATACACCGGTTTATCATGCTGCATAATAATCAGGGTAGCGCCGCCGCCTTTGCCCGCAATACCGGGCGCGCCCGCTTTAAAAATGCTATCCAGCTTGTTTACCTGCGCAAAGGAGGGCATGGTTGCAAGCAGCAATAAAAGGTATATGAAAGCCCACTTTAACATCGCTTAGTCTTTTTTCATTTCTTTCAGCTTCTTTATTTTCTCTTTTATAACCTCCTCGTAGCGGTTGTACTGCTCTTCGGTTAAAATGGCTTTCAGCTTTTTATCCTTTTCTTTCATGATGGATTTCGCTTTCATCGCTTTTGCCATGCGGCCATCGCCTGATACCAGTACCGGCTGCATTTTTTGCGCGTACTCCAAGTTGAGTTTACTTACCGCGGTATACTGCGTATCGGTAAGGTTAAGCTCCTTTTTCATCATTTGGGTTTGCATATCGGCGCGCTGCTGCGGTGTGGTGTTGCGCAAGGCATCCTTGCTAACATCCTGCGCGCAGGCCGAAAGTTGCATAACAAATAACATAACAAGGGCCAGCGCCCCTGTTATAATGAATGATGGTTGTTTTTTCATGGGTGTGCTAATAATTGTATTTACCATTGTACTGTATAATTGCTGCTGCCCTGTAAGGTTACGGTAGCTTTGCCATTGCCTAAAAATGTAACGGTAGCCGTTTTACTGAAGGCCCCTCCGGTTGATGCCGAACCGGTAACGGTAGCTGTTGCCGTACCCGATACTATTTTACGGCTGGCTTTATCAACCACCAGGTTATTTGTTGTTACCGTAGTGGTTGAAGTAAAAGTACGGCTTTTTCGCACTTTTGATTGCTGTGTGCCTTTACGCGCGTAGGTTTGATTTACCGTTACCTGTGCCGACGCGTTATCGATACCGGTTACCGCAAAACTCCCGGACACCGTATCGGCAGATGCCATACGTGGGCCGCTGTAGCTATCGTTACCACTAAAACTATGGGTATATTTTGCCGTTGGCGAACAAATAAGCTCGCGCTCCCAGCTATGGGTAAAGCTGTACGACCGATTGGCCGAATTATACTGCTTGCTCACAGTAGTATCTTTAGTTACCCCGCAATAGGCCGATAGGTCATCATACAGCGAGGTTGAAACCGCGTATTCCGTTTGCATTACCATGCCGCCGTTATCGGGGGTAATGGCCTGGGTTACTACTTCGGCCACTTCATCGTTGGTAATGGCAGCGTCATTGGTTGAGGTACTGTCTTTTTTGCATGCGGTAAAGGCCAGCGATGCCGCCATTAAAATACCGAGTACACGCGCAGCCTTGCTGCCGTAGTTTTTGTTAATTGTTTTCATAGGTAGATGTATATTTTTTTTTGATAGATACTTAGTTTAGTCCCCTCCTGTTGCGGGAGTTTGTAACCGCTGTTGAGCGCCTGTTAACGGCGTTTGTTTGCGCTGTGGCTTTGGTATTGGCGTAGTTATACTGTCGGTTGCTTTTACGCTCGGTCGAGTTGTTGATGGCGGTGTTCTTTACATCAGAGGCGGTAGTTGCAGGGTCGTTCTTAAGGGTTTGTCGTTCGGCGGAATTTTCCTGAAAGGTCTCGCTTTTTACCTCCTGCCTTTCGTCGCGGTTATTTTGGCGGTTGGCGCTGTTGGTGTTGGCGGTAGCCCTGCGATTAAGCGAGTTTTGATACCTCACCTGCGCAAATGACGCGCTGCTAAGCAATAGTGCCGATATACTCAGCGTGATGATGTTTGTTGTTTTCATGACAGATCAATTTTATTGTTTGTTAATGATGATGCTAAATTATGCGGGTTCAAATACAGCCGCGGGTCTTTTCGGGGTGAAGCTGCTAAAACCGGGGCCGAACTTTCAGCCCTTATAGGTCATCTTTTTACGGAACAGATCAATAAACCCCTGAAAGATGAGCCTGAACGGGTTATTACTGATAAAGCCGGTAGTAATGCCATATCGTACCTTTTCGGTTTCGGGTTGATAGGTGCCAAAAATCCTGTCCCACACAATGAGTACCCCGCCAAAGTTTTTATCGATATACAAAGGGTTTGAACCATGATGTACCCTGTGCGCCGATGGCGTATCCAGTACCCCTTCAACAATACCAAGCTTGCCTATCGCTTCGGTGTGCAGTAAAAATTGGTACACAAGATTTAAAGCGTAAGAAATAATGATATAATCGGGCGCGAAACCCAGCAGGGCTATCGGCAAAAAAAACAGCGGACTAACCAGCGCGCTAAACCAGTTGAGGCGGTAAGCGGTAGTAAGGTTCATGCTGATGCCGGAATGGTGCACAAGGTGAAAAGCCCACAAGGGTTTAAAAACATGCGAAGCCCGGTGAAACCAGTAGTAAACAAAATCGGACAGGATAAAGGTGATAATAAACGTAAAGCCGTTGCGCGGGATATTAAAGATTGCCAAACCGGCAGCGAAGCCCAGTACAGTTAACTGATAGCCCGCGAAAATCAGTTTAGAGAGTTGAAAACCGATCAGTATAGCTGTATTGGCAAAGGTTTCTTTAAGGCGATATACTTTTTTATCGGTGCGCCAGCTCCATATCACTTCGGCTAAAATAAGTATAGCCACTATGCCCAATACCCAGCCCCTGTAATGTGTTATATTTTCCATTGTTACTGTTTAAATACAGTTCAAAGGTGGGTGTAACTCAACTCTTTTAAGGCTGCAAACAAGGTGAAGCTGCTAAAATGCGGGGCGAACTATCGTCAGGTATCCAGCCATTGCCTGAACTCGGGCACGCGGGCTTTACTGATCAGTACCTTTTCGGGTGTTTCAGGTAATAGCTTTACCGACAACCGCCCGTTAAAATAAAAATCAACCTCGGTTACCGCGCCCCTGCGGATGATGAACTGACGATTGGCCCTGAAAAACTCCTGCGGATCAAGTTGCTGCTGCAATTGCTCCAGCGTAAATTCAATGGTGTAGTTTTTATTATCGACGGTTTGCAGGTATACCAGTTCGTGTTCTGTAAAAAACCAGGCGATATTATTTACCGCGACAGGCAGCAACTTATCACGATAGTGTATTAAAAAAGATTGGCGGTAGGTAACCGGTACATTACGTAACAGCTTTACCAGTTCATCCATTTGCGGTAAGGCCGCCGGTTGCCACAGCTGTTTAAATTTAATCAGCGATGCTTCTATCTCCTGCTGATCGAAGGGCTTTAATATATAATCGATGCCGTTAGCCTTAAAGGCCTGCAAAGCGTAATCATCATAAGCGGTTACAAAAATTACCGGCGCGGTTATGGCAACCTGTTCAAATATATTGAAACACAAGCCATCGCCCAGGCGGATATCCGAAAAAATAAGATCATACTGCCCGGCTTGTTCGCTTAGTCCGGCAGCACCTGTTTGCACACTATCGTAAACCGCAATGATATGAATACCCGGTTCGGCCCGGCGCAGCATAAACTCCAGGTTGCGGGCGGTGGCGGGTTCATCCTCAATTATAATTACGTTAAACGGCATGGCTAATTAATGGTAGTTGTACAATAAATTCGGTTTCGGTTTGCTGTATACCTATCTCTTTGCCCGTTAATATACGGTAACGCTCGCTCAGGTTGGCAAGGCCTATACCGCTCCCGGGTTCGGGCATGGGGCGGGCTTGCAGCTTATTGCTGATCACCAACCGGTCTCCGTCAATAAAAACC
Organism: Mucilaginibacter sp. GW821-FHT07G05; assembly: GCF_059418565.1. Taxonomy (NCBI): domain Bacteria; kingdom Pseudomonadati; phylum Bacteroidota; class Sphingobacteriia; order Sphingobacteriales; family Sphingobacteriaceae; genus Mucilaginibacter; species Mucilaginibacter sp. GW821-FHT07G05. The sequence goes on from NZ_JBWKQC010000006.1 coordinate 199,171, forward strand.
TTTACTACCAGCGGTTGCGAAACATGGGTTTGATTATGCTTTACCGCGTTTTCTATCACAGGTTGCAGGGCCATGTGCGGCAGCAGCTTATTAAAGTATTGGTCGTCTACCTTAATATCCGGCATCACTCCCCCCTCGTGCCGCATCTGTAATATTTCAAAATAGTTTTTAATGGCCGCCAGTTCATCGCGCAGGGGCACCAACGGGCTGGCGTTCTTTTGCATGTTGTACCTAAAAAACTTGGAAAGCTGCCCAACGTAATGCTGCGCCTTATCGGCATCCTCACGTATCACCCCCGAAAGGCTGCTGAGCGCGTTGAAAAAGAAATGCGGGTTCAGCTGCCCCTTCAGTACTTCCAGTTCGGCTTTAAGGTAGGCATTGCGCAGATACTGGTTTTCGAGCTCTTTTTGCCTGTTGACATTTATTAACGCGATCACCTTTATTTCAACCGCCATCAGCACCGCGCAAATGCCAAGCCGTATGCCATAGCCCGAGTTAGGCAAAAAGCCCATGCTGTTGTTAAACAAGGCATCATCAATAAGCGAACCTATCCTGGCAAATAGCACCCAGCCAACAAAGTTTATAAGCACACCTGTTAAGCGCCGTGCAAACACCGGGTAGCTGTTATAAAATTGCTTACCGGTGTTATAATAAAAAAACAGGGTGCAGTACGCAAAGCTATACAGCACCCTGAATATAAATTCGTAAAAGTTAAAATCGTTAAAACGCGAAAACAACCGGTTTTCGCGCAGCGTAAGCAGCAGCGGGGCGTTTATGGCGAAAGCCATAAAAACAGCACTATATATAACAAGTTTGCCGCGGGCCGCTATTTGCATACACCAATATGCAATATATTCGGCTACCTGTGCTAATAATTTTAAGGTGAAGCTGCAATAAAGCGGGGTGAACTTATGTACTCCCCGCCCAAAATGATTTTACAGTTTTACTTGCAGCGTTAAATAAACGGTACGGTTATCGGCAGGTAATATACCCGGCCCCGGGTAGCCCGTTGCCCTGCGCGTAAAGTAATAGGCGTTGCCCAGGTTGTTTACGCTACCCTCCAGCTTGTAACGTTTATACTCGTACGACAGGCTGGCATCCATAATGGTATATGCCGGAATTAGGCCTACCACCGCCGATACCCCACCATCGGTAGCGTTGGTGGCGTCGGAATATTGGTCGGACAGGTGAGTGTATTGGAACGATGCCTTTATGTTTTTGTAGCCCAGGCGCACACCGCTTTTAAAGTTTAGCGTCGGCACAAACTCTACCTCGTTGCCCTGCACACCGGGGATCTGGCTTTTGCGGTAATCTGATTTAATTATGGCGGTATTGGCAAACAATACGCCGCTCCAGGGGCTATCGGCAGATTTCATGAGTCTTAGCACATCGGCCTCCACATAAGATTCAACACCGATAATAACCGCGCGGCCAATATTGGTACGCATGCGTAATATGCGTTCGCTGGCATCTGAAAACTGCACTTCGCCTATGCGGTTGTTGTAGTTAAGGTAGAAACCGCTTATATCGTACCCGTATAGTTTTGTTTGCTCGCTACGAATACCCAGGTCGAGCGAATAACCTTTTTCGTCCTGCAAGTTAGGGTCAATAACCGATGACGGGTTTGATGTGCGCATATCGCTAAATGTGATAGAACGATAGTTTTGCGACAGGTTACCATAAATATTGATATTGGCCGTTGGCTTATAGCTCAAACCCAAACCCGCAAGCAGGAAATTACGGTTGTTTATCCTTGTTTCGGGTGTGCGTACGCTTGAAATAATATTCCCGGCCAAATCATAAGAGATAGCGCCATAAAAGCCATTTGCCTGGGTATGGATGTTTTCGTAACGTAAACCCGGTATCACCGAAAAATTGTCGGTTACGTAAAAAATATTCTCAGCAAACAGCGAGGTGTTATGGTTAGGAAAGGTATAATCGTTAGCGGTAAATGTACCGGGATCAACAAAGTTAAAATCGGCATTTTTACCTGTGCTGCCCTGCCCCTGCACACTATGGTTATGGCCGTAGTAATAACGTGTGCCCACCAATAAGGTCGATTTTTTGCCTAATACACTATAACGTTTCAGGTAGCGGCCTTCCGCTCCCCAGTTATTAAAATCGCCTTTTATAAGATCGCGCGGCTCGGTACCATAATCAATCGTGGCTACACGGTTGGGCCTGAAACCTACAGTATACCTGTATGCCGATAAACCGAAAACCCGCAGGTTGATCTCGTTAGAGGCATTAAACTTATGGTCGAAATGCAGGGCGTATAAATTCCAGTTTACCTTAAACCAGTTGCGGTCGCGGTTACTTTGGGTCGGGTCGTCCCTGAACATTTCATCGGTTAAACCACCCGGCTGATGGGCCAGGTAATTCATGTGCGTAAAATCGACACCGAGTTTTGTATCGGGCGAAAACTGGTAATTTACATTGGCAAAACCGGTATAAGCATTAAAATCGGAATTGCCGCGATACCCATTCCCTGTTTTGTACTGAAAAAAGGCATAATAACTCAGCTTGTTCACCGTACCACTGGCGCTGGTAAATGAGTTATAAAACCCGTACGACCCGGCTGTTTGCCTAACCGTTAATTCTATTTTTTTATCTGGGACAGGCTTTTTCATTATAAAATTGAGCAAGCCGCCAAACTGCGTACCGTATTGTAACGATGCCGCGCCCCGCACTATCTGTATTTGCCCAATGGCCTCGGTTGGCGGGGTGTAATAGCTTTCGGGGTAGCCCAGCGCGTCGGCACTGATATCGTATCCATTTTGGCGCACGTTAAAGTTAGAGGTACGGTTAGGATCAAGGCCGCGGCCACCGATACTTAGTTGTAAACCGTATCCTTCGTTCTCCCATATATTCAGCCCCGCTACCCGCGAATAAATTTGCCTCGCGTTATTGGTTGATAGGTTGGCCACCAGCTGATCGGGAATGATCACTTCTGATTTTTTGCCTTCATAGATCCCCAGGTTCTCTACCGCGCGCAGATGCGAAAACCCGAAGTCGTTCTTTTTATCTTTTACAGTAACTTCTTTCAGTTGCTTAGCCTCCGATTCGAGGTATATCTTTACGTTCACTGTGCCCCCGTTAACGGTAACCATAGTTTTAGCATCAGCATAACCTATGGCAGTTACCAAAATGCTGTAAGTACCGTTGGCTACATTTTCAAATACAAAGCCGCCTTTTTTATCGGTATTGGCGGCGCTTTTGTTATCGCTAAGGTAAACGCTGCCATCTTTTAACACACTGCTATCGCGGCCTGAATATACAGTGCCCTTTATGGTATGCTGCGCGAAAGCGGTTGCTGATAAGCACAAAAAGAAGAAAAAACTAAAAACCTTTGATGTCATCGTTTAAGGGTAAAATCCATAATTTGGCCGCGAAAGAATCTTCAATGTTAGCCAGATCGGTATTGGGGTTGATAAAAACTTTTCCGCCACGGCCGTTGAGGGCCACGTAAGAATCTACATAAACACGGGGCGCTTTGAAACCCTTGCGGGTGTAATGGTCGCGGAGTATATGGGCATATTGCAGCATCATGTCGGGCTGGGTGCTCATCATTTTCTCCTGCAATACGGTTAAAAATTCGCTGTTATTGACTACTTCGGCTTTGCCGGTGGCATCTTTAATAGTAAACTGCGCGTAGCCTGCTTTTTCAATAAGCATTACCCGCCACGAAAAACGGTAGCCCTGCTCCGTCCAAAATAATTCGCCGGGATAAAGCAGGTACCTGAATGGCAGCAGCACCGGGATAGTAAAAAACAGTGCAAAACCCGCAAGCAATGCCTTTTGAGTGCCGGCTTTGTAACTGAACTGAACATGAGGACTGATAAACGCCTGCGGCATTTTAAACAGCCTGTTAATAAACGTGATAACGCGGATATGAAAACCGGGCGAAAAGAATATTAATGCCGCCACTATCATCACATAAGGGAACATCCCGATAGGGAAAAGTAAAGCTGTAAGGCCATGGAACATCACCACGGTAATGTAAGCCAGCAAACGTGTGCTGCGGTTCCATAATAAGAAAGCAATACAAAGATCATACACGCAGCCAAACCAGCTGAACACAAACCAGGTAGCCGGGTAGTTAAACAGCCAGCCAATGAGCGGCATATCATTACGGGAGGGCAGCCATATTTTCAGCGGAAGCGCATTGAGCAGCCAGTCGCTGTTAAGTTTGGCCAGGCCTGCATAAAAATACAGGATAACCATCATCAGCTTCAGCACATCTATAGTCCAGCGGGGTACGGCATCAGCCAGCAAGCCCGGTTTCAGTTTGGCATCTACCGAAAAGTAGCGGTGCGCCGGTAAAAACATCAGCATAAAAAGCACCAAACTCATAAAGTAATAATGGTTCAGGTAGGTGCTTTTATCCATCAGTTCGATGTAGGTAAAACTCAGGAATAAGGTTACACTCGCCATGCGGTATAAAAAACCGAAAGCAAGCATTAAGGCTGCCAGCGCGCAAATAAAGAACAACGCATAAGTGTAATTACCCAAAGGTTTTACAAACTCAAACCCGTAAAAAGGGAAAAAATATAAAGGCTTTATATACAAATCGCTTATCCAGCCTTTATACCAAAAACGCGCTATACTTAAAAACAGCATCAGCCCGATGGCCATCCGGTAAACGGCCAGCGGGGCTGCGTGGGTATGCTGTTTAAAATAAGCGTTCATGTTTTATGAAGAGGAGGGCGGCGATTAATCGCCGTCGTTATCGGTATAAGTAATGGTGATACTCATGGCCGATGTCATATCAACCTTTATCATACGTACCGATTTTTGCATTTCGGTATATACATCTATCATTTTCTGATTGTTGGTTTTCACCTCATTGTTCAGGTTTTCTGATAACAGGTTAAGCTTTTGCGCAGTTACCGCGAACTGATCGGTAATTACCTGCGATAACTTTGTCCCCGTTTTGCTGTCCTTAGCATCAAGCGCATCCAGGTAGCTTTTGAAGGATTGGCCGGTAGCGCCGGTTTTAAGGCTTTTGCCATTAAAAAAATCAACCGATGCCTGCGCGGCGGTTTTGGCCAGCGTTAAGGAGATATCTTTTTTGTACAGACCTTCTACCTTATCGGCAGCTACCACACCGTTCATCATGGCACCTGACGGGATACCGAACTTACCCGAACGGATATAACGCTCGTAATTTAACACATAACCATTCACCATAACAGCCAGTGAAGAGCTTGCATCAACGCCCGATTTACTGATGAACTGGGTACGGTAGTCGCCTGTTGCCCATGGGTTGTTCACCTTGGTAAATACGGTATTCATTTGCGCGGTTATCTTTTTAACGTAGGCTATACGTTTGGCAGCATCACCGGCGGTAGTGTAAAACGCTACGATATCGGCATCATTGGCAGCCAGGCCGTTGATCAGGTAATCCAGCGCCGGGAAGCCTTGCTGCGCGTAAGTAGCAGGCAGATCGAAATTGGCGCTACCGCTTGCTATGTTGGCATTGATACCGCTTACGCTTGCCGGGTAAATATTAAAGAACGAACGCAGACTTTGAGCGTTTGCAGGACCCACATCTATCAGCTCAATTTTTTGCCATTCAATATAAGCGGTAACCCACGCCGCCCTAAAATCGGCCAGCGATGTTGTAGTAGGCGCGGCTGTAAAGGCATCGGCTTTGGTAAGCATGGCATCAAACTTAGTTTTAAAGTTGGCGTATGATGGAATGATAATATCATCGGCCAGGTAGGTAAGCAGGGCTTTCCTGTCAACTCCAACCGGCTCGGGTTTGTTATTATCCGGACCCGATGATTTACTTTTTGAACAAGCGTATATACCCAGCACTAATAAACAGGCAATACCAATTTGTTTAATTTTTAATGATTTCATTTTGATAACTTATAAAACGAGAGAAGTGGGTTGCCTTTCCGTAACCGGAAAAGCAACCCACTTAGTAACTTACATTCACTATGGATTATAAACCGAACTTAGCGCGGATAGCAGCGTCGGCAGCGTTAATTTTTTCAACTGTTAAATCCCAAAAACCACCATCTGAACCAACTAAAGCAGTTAAGATATCGTCAGAGAATTTAGCATCGGCACCGTGTATTTTAGCAAAACGTAAAGAGTAAATGAAACCTAAACCTTCGCCAATAGCGTGTACACGTATAGCGTCATCAGTACCGGTTTTCCATTTGCCAAGGTAACCTAAAGCAGCGGCTGCTATTGATTTTTCCATTTGGGTACGGATAAAAGTTGCTTGTGCCTTATATTCGGTAGCATCGTTATTAGCAATGGCGGCGCGACCTTTTAAGAAAGCAGGGAAAATTTTAGCGTAGTTGGCTTTGTTGTATTCCCAAATGTATGAACCGATAAATGATTCAGCTGTACCCCTTGCCGCGTCAGTTGAACCTTTCAAATAAACAGGGTTAAGCGTTAAGGTGCTGTAAGCTTCATCCCAGTTTTGCTCAAGCTGGGTATATTTTTTACCGGTAACAACAGTTTTGTTGTCAGCCGCTAAGCCTTTATCCAATAAAACGTTGCTGATGTAATCCAGGTCGAAAGCGCCGATGAGGCCTTTTTGAATAACCTGTATTATTTCCAAACCTTTAGCATCAACCAAATATTTGGTGGTTCCGGTAATAACAAAACCGGCAGTGCCTTTTACCGCAGGCACTTCGCGTTTGCTGCTGCTGGTTGCCAGCACAGCAAAATCTGCTTCTACCTTTTTACGTACAGCTTCGGCATCGGCAGCAGGCCATGATGACGCGGTTACGTTACGCAATTGCACTCCTGATTTATTGATAGCCGCAAAATCAGCAGGCAGCGGGTTTGATTCAAGAGTGAATGGGTTACCCGTATTGGCATACATGTTTTTCAACACGTTAACATCAACATCCTGAGTTTTCCATAAACCACCGTAAGTGTTAATACCCTGAAATACCCTGTAACGAAAATTACCGGTGCTGATATCAATGGTAGATGCACCGGCAGCGTCAACAAACAGCGGGTTAGCGCTTGTGTATTCTAAAGTAGCGTCATCAAGTTTAGCGTAATCTATTTTAGCGCGTAAAGGTTTTTCTTCCGGCGTAGGTGTAGGATCGCTTTTTTTATCGCTATTGCAAGATGTAGCCATTATTGCCGAGGCGGCAAGGGTTAAAGAATAATAGATGTATTTTTTCATAATTGCTTGTTTTATACGTTTTTATTTTTAATCAGTCTAAATAAATCGTTAATTTGTCGCAAATATGTCGGCGAATTCTAAAGAAATTCTAAAGATTAAAACTTTAAAATTTATTTTTTTTGCAGGCAACCATTGGTTATGAACCGGCGTAATCCTATTGGATGGGTGCGCTTACGCGTTAAATATGAAAGTATTACTTGTAGAAGATGAGCCTGTACTGGCCGACGAAATGTTGGGATATTTTTCGTCGCAGGGATTTTTGGTAGAGCATGCCGATACTCATATAACCGCTGCCGAAAAGATAGACAGCTATGTTTATGATATTGTGGTACTGGATATTACCCTGCCCGGCGGTTCGGGCATGGAGCTGATACCCGGCATACTTAAGCAAAATGTAGAAACCGGCATTGTCATACTTTCGGCCAAAAACTCGCTGCACGATAAATTGCAGGGCTTAAATCAGGGTGCCGACGATTACCTCACCAAGCCTTTTTACCTTGAAGAACTGAGCGCCAGGCTGCACGCGCTGTTTCGCCGTAAAATGCTGAAGGGAACCGGCAATATCAGGTTTGATGAGTTTACGATAGATCCGCAATCGAAAGTTTTGCTGTATAACGAGGAGGAGATCACCCTCACTAAAAAAGAATACCAGTTACTGCTGTATTTTGTGGTGAACCGTAACCGTGTGGTAAGCAAACCCGCCATTGCCGAACATATCTGGGGCGATCATGTAGATCAGTCGGACAACTTCGATGCCGTGTACGTGCACCTGATGAACCTGCGCAAAAAGCTAAGCAATGCCGCCAATAAAGATTATATAAAAACCGTATACGGCATGGGCTATAAATTTACTGCATGAAACTGCTTACCAAAACCAGTTTACATTACTTATGGGTAAGCATGTCGCTTTTAAGCATCACCTGCGTGCTGCTTTTTTCATTATTAAAGCGTGATGTATCTGCCGAGATAGAAGAACAGCTGGAATTACAGCACGATATGGTTACCGCCGAAATACAAAAAGGTAACCCCGTAAATTTTCCGCTGGTGATGGTAAAGCCCGAAAAAAGCAAAAGCACCGATGCCGTATTCAGCGATACGGTGATGCACGATGCCAGGCAAAATGTGAGCGAAGATTATTACATGCTCACACAATCTAAACTGATCAACGGCAAATATTACCGTATCACCGTAATGACCACCTACATAGGCTGGGATGAATATTTAAAAGCTATTACCACTATATTTATTGTACTGGCCGTACTGCTTATAGTAGCCGGAACAGTGGTTAATTACCTGATAAGCCGTAACGTGTGGAAGCCCTTCTTCACTAACATGCAGCTGTTAAAAAACTTTTCGGTAGCTAAAAACGAAGATCTGGTGTTAACCAAATCAAACATCAATGAGTTTGAGGAGCTTAACGCCGTGATGCTCAGCTTTGCCGACCATGCACGTAAGGAATACAAGGGCTTGCAGGAGTTCTCCGAAAACGCGTCGCACGAGTTGCAAACGCCTATCAGCATTATCAGAACCCGGCTCGATAGTATCAGCCAGCTCCCTTTACCCAACGAAGCGGTCGGTTACCTTGGCGACGCGAAAAGATCGCTTACCCGGCTCAGCAAGGTAAACAAGGGTTTATTGCTGCTGGCCAAGCTCACTCATGATAGCTTTCCCGATCAGCAGGAGATGTCGCTATCGGCTGCACTTAATGATGTTATTAGTCAGTTGGAAGAATTGTTTTTGAGCCGCGGGCTCCAATTACAGCAGCATATAGCCGAGGTAAGCGTAAAGGCAAGTCCGCATTTGGTGAATATCATGCTATCGAACTTATTATCGAACATGCTGAAAAACACCCGGCCGGACGCGGCTTTATCGGTAAGCCTTGATGCGGATAAACTGATCTTTAAAAACGAGGGAGAACCGCTGCCATTCGCGGAAGATATGCTGTTTACCCGTTTTAAAAAGAACAAGAAAGCCCAAAGCGGTATAGGCCTCGGGCTTTCTATAGTAAGGCAAATTTGCCAGGTACATCAGTGGGATATTCAATACAGTTATACCAACCAAACTCACATTTTCACTGTATATCTTAAAGCTGATTAATACCCGGCATTCGCCTAAAATTATTTTATACTGATAGCCAAACCACCACCCGGTGCTATAGCCTGTTTCAGTACTGTTTTTGAGGTAACCTTCATTTTACGAATGGTGTAGCTTTGCGGATTTTTATCATAATCGGCATCCTTGCCATCGGCGTAAATGGTAGCTTCATAAGTTTTGCCTTTGGGCAGATAATCAAATTTAACTACCGCTGTGCGGGCATTTTCGTCGGTCACACTACCTACGTACCACTCGTCTTTACCTTTGGCTTTACGGGCAATGGTGATGTAATCGCCGGGTTCGGCTTCCAGTATATAGGTATCATCCCAATCAACGGCTACGTCTTTAATAAACTGAAACGCGTCCGAAAACTTGTTGTAGGTTTCGGGCAGGTCGGCAGCCATTTGCAGCGGACTGTACATGGTTACATACAGCGCCAGTTGCTTAACCAGCGTAGTGTGCACAAACGAATTATTATCCGGATTGTACGCGTTTATTTTAGTTTGGAAGATGCCCGGTGTATAATCCATCGGCCCGCCAACTAACCTGGTAAAAGGCAAAATAGTGGTGTGATCGGGGTTGTTACCACCGAATGATTCGTACTCGGTACCACGTGCCGCTTCGTTACCAATGAGGTTAGGATAAGTACGTGCCAAACCCGTTGGCCTGATGGCTTCGTGGGCGTTCACCATAATTTTATAATCGGCAGCCTTGGTAATGGCATACAGGTAATGGTTAACCAACCATTGGCCGTAATGGTGCTCGCCACGCGGAATGATCTGCCCTACGTAGCCGCTCTTTACAGCGTTGTAACCATTCTCCACCATAAATTTATAAGCGGTATCTAAATGGCGCTCATAGTTACGTACCGAACCAGAAGTTTCGTGGTGCATAATAATTTTAACGCCTTTTGAGGCCGCGTAGCGGTGCAGTTCTTTCACATCAAAATCAGGATACGGGGTTACAAAATCAAAAACATAGTCTTTGGTTTTGCCAAACCAGTCTTCCCAGCCTTCGTTCCAGCCCTCAACCAGTACGGCATCAAAGCCGTTTTTGGCCGCGAAATCGATATATTCTTTTACATGCGCTGTATTGGCGCCATGTTTACCGTTAGGTTTGGTTTTGCTGTAATCGGTAATGCCCAGCTGCACATTCTCCAGGTCGGTATAGGCCCAGGTGCTTTTACCGGTGATCATTTCCCACCATACGCCAATGTATTTTACGGGTTTTATCCACGATACATCTTTAAACTTAGTAGGCTCGTTCAGGTTATAAACCAGTTTTGATAACAAAATGTCGCCCGCTTTATCGCTTACTATAACCGTACGCCAAGGTGATTGGGTAGGCGCCTGCATGTAGCCTTTATCACCTATTGCATCGGGGGTTAAAAATGATTCGAGCACGAAGTTCTTGTCATCCAGGTTTAACGACATGCACGAGTAATCAACCAGCGCGGCTTCGTGTATGTTGATGTACAAACCATCTTTGCTTTTCATCATCAGCGGGGTTTGCAGCCCGGTTGGCGAAAAGGTGGTTTGCGATACATTGGGTGTTACGGCGGCTTTCATTTTTCCGCGAACTTCCGATAGGTTTGACGTTACGGTGCTGTACTCCTGCGTATCAAAATCGCCGGGCAGCCAAAAGGCTTTATGGTCGCCTGCTAAGGCAAACTGCGTATGCTCTTCCTTAATAATAAAGTAATTAAGGTTAGGTTGCGACGGAAATTCGTACCTGAAACCCAAACCATCGTTAAACAAACGGAAACGGATGCGGATAAACCTGTCTTTAACGGCCTTTTGGCTTAAGGTTACCAGCAACTCGTTATAATGGTTACGGATAGTTTTTTGCTCGCCCCAAACCGGGTTCCAGCTTTCGTCAAAGGTGCTTTGTTCGGTTTTGGTGATGGTAAAGCCATCTAAAAACGAGGGAACATCTTTAGTTTCTAAACCCAGCTTGCTGGTTTTAATAACGTCCTTCTTTTTATAGGTTAACTGATACGTGGGCACGCCACCGGTTTGCAACCCGAAAGTAAGTGTAAGATTTTTGTCGGGCGATGTAATAACCTGGGCTTTTAACATATAAGTACTACTTAAAATTACCAGGATAACAAGTAAAGATCTACGCATTGTTTTAAACAGATTTTGCATTAAGAATATTAATTGGTTGATACAAAATTTGTAAACGTTTAGGCGGAGTGCCTTTTTTTTATTGATAATATAAAAAATTTAAACCCTGTTTTGAATCAATTAGCTATATATCAATATTATATATAAATATCACACAGCAATTATCCTTGATTTATTTAAAAGTTTTTTATGTAGAAACTGGGGATAATGGAAAAAACAGCAGTATGAAAAGGGCGTTTTAAGGTTTAAAAGCCATGGTAATTTTTATGTGATAAATGCCATACTTAAATACGGGTATGTTAAATTGCAATGGTTATACCGTGTTTAATTTATACGGATAATAGTTACATTAGAGCTGCCTGTAAATCCAATTATTACAAATACCTATGGCGATACTAATTATTTTATGTTGTATTATTTTGCTTATCGCGCTGGTAAGCTGGGCTAAGATCAATCCTTTCCTGGCCTTCCTCATCGTATCGGTAACGGCGGGTTTGCTGCTCAAAATCCCCCCGCTTAAGCTAATGGCCTCCATACAAAAAGGACTGGGTGATACGCTTGGATCACTGGTGATCATTATTTGCCTTGGGGCTATGCTGGGCAAGCTGATAGCCGCCAGCGGCGCGGCGCAAAAAATTGCCGAAGTGCTGGTAAACGCCGTGGGTAAAAAATATATACAATGGGCATTGGTGTTCGCGGGTTTCATCATAGGCATTCCCCTGTTTTACGGGATCGGTTTTGTGTTGATGGTGCCGTTGATATTTTCGGTAGTATATAAGTATAAATTGCCTGCGGTTTACATCGGCCTGCCTATGCTGGCCTCGCTTTCGGTAACGCATGGTTTTTTGCCGCCCCACCCCTCGCCCGCGGCGTTGGTAGTACAGTTTAACGCCAATATGGGACTAACGCTGATTTACGGATTGATGATCGCTATCCCGGCTATCATTATCGCGGGGCCCTTATTCGCGCAGCTGTTAAAAAATATCCCCTCAAAACCGCTCGACACCTTTCGCCCGGAAGATATGCCTGCCGATAAACTGCCCGGCGCTTTTAAAAGCTTTTTTATAGCACTGCTGCCGGTGCTTTTACTCATGATGACGGCCGCCTTACCTTACATTTCCAACATCCCGCCGGAACTGTTAAAATGGCTGACTTATATAGGCGAGCCATCTATGGTAATGCTGATCACCCTTGCTGTGGCCACCTATTTTTTAGGTATAAAACAGGGCAAAAGCATGAAGCAGCTCAACGTTATTTATGTTGATGCCATAAAGGATATTGCCGTTATCTTACTCATTATAGGTGGTTCGGGTTCGTTTAAACAGGTATTGACCGATAGCGGCGCGAGTAACGAGATAGGCCTGCAATTGCAAAACCTGCACCTGCACCCGCTTATCCTCGGCTGGTTAATAGCGGCCATTATCAGGGCGAGTTTGGGTTCGGCCACCGTTGCCGGGCTTACCGCCGCGGGCATTATAGGCGCTACCATGCAGCAAAACCATGTAGACCCTAACCTGATGGTACTTTCCATTGGCGCGGGTAGCCTCGCCTTTTCGCACGTTAACGATTCGGGCTTTTGGCTATATAAAGAGTATTTTAACCTTACTATTAAGGATACCTTCAAGTCGTGGTCGGCCATGGAATCATTAATAGCCGTGGTGGGCTTGGGTGGGGTGATGCTGCTTAATGTGTTTGTTGGTTAACTTTATTCTTTTTAACTTACGCTTATGCGGAATATCACACAGAAAGAAATCCCCAGATCAATAATAAAAGGAGGAGGAGGCATTGGCATTGATGCCAATTTTTTAGATGGTAAAGGAAAAATACTTTTTTTAAACCCGGTGTGCACTATCTTGGGAATGGGCGATATCCCACATACCATGTTTACTACCCCGCAATTTCAGGAAGTGGCTTTACCTCCAAATATTACTGAGCGTATTTACGAATTAAAGAGGTTTATTTTTCAACCAACTTTCTCAAAGCCCGACTTAATAAAAAAGGACTACGCAGTTATACCAAAATGGATAAGCGACTTCAAAAACATTGAAGAACTAATTTTCAGACATGTGACATTAGACCATTTGGAGGATATTACAGATGTGCCTGTTCAACATTTAATATTTGAGGATATTAAGTTTAACGACGATAAAAGATTGATCGAAGCAATTGCAAAATTCAAAAACCTGAAAGAGATCTCTCATGACCAATCGCTCACCGAAGAACTTATAACATCGTTAAAGAATCCAAGCCTGAAATTAACGGTTATTACTGAACACGAATAAGATTAGCCCTGCACCTTATGCATATCTGCAAAAACCTGTAATGCCCGCGAAGGCGGTACATCTTTGCGGTAAATGAGTACGGTGGTCATGGTGCCCAGTTCCTTATTCAGCGGAAAAGCAATCAGTTTGCGCCCTGCATAATAATGCTCAATAACTTCGGCTGGTAAAATAGTAATGCCCAGTCCGGCTTCCACAAAATTGATAATGCCCTCCAATGAGTTAAGCACGATGCTTTTATATTTAATGATCCCCTTCGCGCTTAACCACGATTCCAGCCTTGCCCTGAAAATGCAGCCCTGATCAAACACTATAATTTTTACCGGTTGCTTATTCAGCACCTCGCTTATTTTAGCCGTTTGGGCCGATGATACGATCACCAATTGCTCATCCCTGATATGGATCTGATCCAGTTCGGGCTGACTTACCGGAGCCGAAACAAAAGCCGCATCCAGCTTAAAATTCAACACCTCGCTGATCAGCGTACTCCGCATAGCCGACCGGAATTCCAGGTCGACATCCGGGTAGTTTTCGGCAAAATAGTTGATAATTTCGGGGGCCTTTAATGCCATGGTGGTTTCAATGCAGCCAATTTTTAACTGGCCTATTATTTGCCCTGCATTTTTAATATCGTACTTAGCCTCATCAATCAGGTGATTTATTTTTTTGCAATACTGCATCAACGTTTCGCCCGCCGTTGTAAGCGCCACCTTGCGCGATGTACGTGTGAACAACTCTACCCCAAACTCATCCTCCAGGCTTTTAATGCGTGCCGTTACGTTTGATTGTACGGTAAAGGTAGCTTCGGCAGCCTTGGTAAAACTGCCGTGTGCCGCTACCGCTTCAAATATTTTAAGGTCGTTGGTATTCATATCCTGTCTGCAATAATTCTATTAATCACTTTTAAAGATTTAAAACATCATTTTAAATCGTTTTTAATAATTAAATATTGAGATTAATTTTGACATAAACAAACAGAAAATGAAAAATCTCATCAACGCCGGCATATCTGTACTCGCCATATCAGCCATGCTGATCAGTGGATTACAGGCAAACGCGCAACAAACACAAACCAATAAATCAACAACAATGGAAACTTCAGCAATTCACTACAACAACATTAAGGCAAACGGCCTTAACATATTTTATCGCGAGGCCGGCCCGGCCGGGGCACCCACTATTTTACTGCTGCATGGCTACCCTACCTCATCGCACATGTTCAGGAACCTGATACCAATATTAAGCGCAAAATACCATGTATTAGCACCGGACCTGCCCGGCTTCGGCTTTTCCGACGCGCCAGACCATACCCAATTTCAATACACTTTTGACAACTTTGCCAAAACCATGCAGGCATTTATTGATGCCAAAGGCATTAAACGCTTTGCCATATATGTGTTTGATTACGGCGCGCCTACAGGTTACCGCCTGGCGTTGGCTAATCCCGAAAAGATAACCGGCATTATCTCACAAAACGGTAACGCTTATGAAGAAGGCCTAAGCACCGGTTGGAACCCGATACAAAAGTACTGGCAATATCCATCGGCAGAGAACAGGGCTTCCCTGAAACAGTTCGTATCAAAAGAAGCTACCTTGTTCCAATACGTTCACGGGGTAAGCGACCCAACTTTAATTGCACCCGAAACTTACACCATGGATCAATACTTTTTAGATCGCCCGGGTAACCTGGATATACAAATGGATATATTGTTAGATTACCGCACCAACGTTGCGCTCTACCCTCAATTTCAGGCTTACTTTCGCCAATACAAACCAAAATTGCTGGCGGTTTGGGGCAGTAACGATCCGTTCTTTTTACCCGCCGGAGCCGAAGCTTACAAACGTGATGATCCTAATGCCACTGTTAAATTTTACAACACAGGCCATTTCGCTTTAGAAACCCATAGTAAAGAAATAGGCGCGGATATATTGAACTTTATGCAGGGACTGCCTAAATAATAACTTGTCTCGTCTATTAAATACGCCGCCTTAATAACAAGGCGGCGTATTTTTTTCATCCGGAATTAATCGCAAATTCAGCAAATTATGGCCTCAACGCGCTAAATAAAGCCAGTGTTAACAATTATGAAATTGCCTTAACATTTCCCGCTTTTCCAGCGTAATTTTATTACTTTTTACCGTACCTTTGCGCCTTAATTAGTACCATGATCTATTTCTTTTCAAATAAGGCAGGTATCGTATTTGCCGTACAGATGGAACAATCGCTCCAACCATCAGATATTTCAAAATTAAGCTGGTTATTCGGGGGCGCTCAATTAGAGCAAGCCGGTGTATTAAACGACTTTTATGTGGGTCCGCGCGCTGCCATGATCACACCATGGAGTACCAACGCGGTAGAGATAACCCAGAATATGGATATCCACGGCATTTTGAGGATAGAAGAATTTACTAAGGTTGATGCCGATTTCTCGGGCTTCGACCCTATGCTATCGCAAAAATACAAAGAGCTTAACCAGGATATTTATACCATTAACCTGCAGCCTGAAGCCATACTTGAAATAGACGACATCGCGGCCTATAACAAACAAGAGGGTTTATCGCTAAGCGACGAAGAGGTTACTTATTTGAACGAACTGGCAACCAAACTGGGCCGTAAACTTACCGATTCGGAAGTATTCGGCTTTTCGCAGGTAAACTCCGAGCATTGCCGCCACAAAATATTCAACGGCAAATTTGTTATTGATGGCGAAGAGCAACCGGTATCGCTATTTAAACTGATCCGTAAAACATCCGAAACCAATCCTAACGGCATTGTTTCGGCCTATAAGGATAATGTGGCCTTTGTTAAGGGCCCGGTAGTACAGCAATTTGCACCCGAACGTGCCGATGTACCTGCTTACTACGAAATAAAACATTTTCAATCGGTAATATCATTAAAAGCTGAAACCCATAACTTCCCAACCACTGTTGAGCCTTTTAACGGCGCGGCAACCGGTTCGGGCGGCGAAATCAGGGACAGACTGGCAGGTGGTAAAGGTTCGTTGCCTTTGGCCGGTACCGCTGTTTATATGACGGCCTTATCGCGTTTAGCGAAAGACAGGCCATGGGAAAACGGCGTGCAAGAGCGCCAGTGGTTATACCAGGCCCCTGTTGATATATTGATAAAAGCATCAAACGGTGCATCTGATTTTGGTAACAAATTTGGTCAGCCGCTTATTACCGGCTCGGTGCTTACCTTTGAGCACGAGGAAAACTCAAGAAAATTGGGTTACGATAAGGTAATTATGCAGGCAGGTGGTATTGGTTACGGCAAAGCCGACCAAGCTGCCAAAGCAAGCCCGCAGGTTGATGATAAAATTGTGATACTGGGCGGCGACAATTACCGTATTGGTATGGGCGGCGCGGCAGTATCATCGGCCGATACCGGTGCCTTTGGCTCGGGTATTGAGCTTAACGCTATACAACGCTCAAACCCCGAAATGCAAAAAAGGGTTGCCAATGCCGTTCGTGGCTTGGTGGAGAGCGATCATAACACCATTATTTCAATCCACGATCATGGCGCGGGTGGTCACCTGAACTGCCTGTCGGAACTGGTGGAAGAAACCGGTGGTAAAATTGACCTGGATAAATTACCTGTAGGCGACCCTACCCTTTCGGCCAAAGAAATTATCGGCAACGAATCGCAGGAGCGTATGGGTTTGGTGATAGGCCAGGAGAATATCGACACCCTACAACGCATTGCCGACCGCGAACGCGCGCCGATGTATACCGTTGGTGACGTAACCGGCGATCATCGCTTTACTTTTGAATCGGCCACTACAGGCGCCAAACCAATGGACCTGAAAATGGAAGACATGTTTGGCAGCTCGCCAAAAGTGGTAATGCACGATAGCACCATTGAGCGCCAATACGAGCCTGTAACTTACGATCCGGCATTGCTTGCAACTTACCTTGAACAAGTATTACAACTGGAAGCCGTAGCCAGCAAAGATTGGCTGGTAAATAAGGTTGACCGTTGCGTAGGCGGCCGTGTTGCCAAGCAACAATGTGCCGGTCCGCTGCAATTACCGCTAAACAACGTGGGTGTTATGGCACTTGATTTTCAGGGTAAAGATGGTATAGCCACATCAATAGGCCACGCGCCTTTATCAGCATTGATTAACCCGGCAGCGGGCAGCCGCAATGCCATTGCCGAATCACTTTCAAACATTGTTTGGGCACCTTTGCAAGATGGCCTAACCAGCGTATCGTTATCGGCCAACTGGATGTGGGCTTGTAAAAATGAAGGTGAAGATGCCCGCTTATACCGTGCGGTTGAAGCCTGCTCGGCTTTCGCCATCGATTTGGGTATCAATATTCCTACCGGTAAAGATTCTTTATCGATGAAACAGAAGTACAAAGACGGCGAAGTTATTGCACCGGGTACGGTTATTATATCGGCAGCCGGCCATTGCGATGACATTACCGCGGTTGTTGAACCTGTTTTACGCAAAAGCGGCGGCGCTATTTATTACATCAATTTATCAGGCGATACTTATAAACTGGGCGGTTCTTCTTTCGCGCAGATACTGAACAAAATAGGTACCGAAACCCCTGACATTACCGATGCCGCGGCATTTAAAAATACATTTAATACTATACAGCAATTAATTAAGGCAGGCCATATACAGGCAGGTCATGATATTGGCAGCGGTGGTTTGATCACTACCCTGTTAGAGCTTTGCTTTGCTGACCGTGATCTGGGTGCCGATATCGACCTGAGCTCATTGGGTTCGCAGGATATTATTGAAACCTTATTTGCCGAAAACATCGGTATCGTTTTCCAGGCAGATGCTGCCGCTGAGGCTGTGTTGGAAGCTAATAACGTAGCTCACCATAAAATTGGTAACGTCACTTCATCAGCCGCTTTAAAAGTTAAAAACGCCGCCGGCGAATGGGCTTTTGATATAGATCATTTACGCGATGTATGGGCAACTACCTCATACCTGCTCGATCAAAAACAAAGTGGACCGGTTAAAGCCAAAGAACGTTTTGATAACTACAAACATCAGGTACTGAAATATACTTTCCCGGCTGCTTTTGACGGTAAAAAACCGGCTATTGAAGCAGGTAAACCTCGCCCGAAAGCCGCCATACTGCGCGAAAAGGGCAGCAACTCCGAAAGGGAACTGGCCAACGCCATGTACCTTGCCGGTTTTGATGTAAAAGACGTACACATGACCGACTTAATATCGGGTCGTGAAACTTTGGAAGATATACAATTTATCGGCGCGGTTGGTGGTTTCTCTAATTCGGATGTACTGGGTTCAGCTAAAGGCTGGGCAGGCGCGTTCCTTTATAACGAGAAAGCTAAGATAGCTTTGGAGAATTTCTTTAAACGCGAAGATACCCTATCGGTAGGCGTTTGTAATGGCTGCCAGCTTTTTGTTGAGCTGGGCCTCATCAACCCAACACATGCCGATAAGCCAAAAATGCTGCATAATGATAGCCACAAGCACGAAAGCATCTTTACATCGTTAACGGTGCAGGAGAACAACTCGGTAATGCTATCGGGCCTTGCAGGCAGCACACTGGGTGTTTGGGTATCACACGGCGAAGGTAAATTCCATTTGCCATACAGCGAAGATCAATACAACATTGTAGCCAAATACGCTTACGAAAGCTACCCGGCAAGCCCTAATGGTTCGGCATATAACACCGCCATGATGTGCGATACCACCGGCAGGCACCTGGTAATGATGCCGCATATTGAGCGTTCATTGTTCCAATGGCACTGGGCTAACTACCCTGAAGGCCGCAAAGACGAAGTAACCCCTTGGATGGCCGCTTTTGTTAACGCCAAAAATTGGTTGGAAAACAAAGCGAAATAAGCTACAGCGAAATACATACAATCATACAAATGCCCCGATCAGTATTGACCAGGGCATTTTTTGTTATAAGAGAATATCTTTTTTAAGCCACCACCTGGTAAACAGTTACCGGTTTTGATTTATTTTTGAGGCTTACGTCGCCTATTTTTTCGCAGCTGAAAGATTCTTTGGCTTTTTCGTAAACTTCTTCGGTAATTAATATCTGCCCGCCCTTGGCTGCTGCCTGCAGGCGTTGTGCCAAATTCACCACGTCGCCAATTACGGTATAGTCGAGCCGTTTTAAGGAGGCCGAACCGATATTGCCCGAGATCATTTCTCCGGAATTGATACCGATAGATACGGCCGGTTTGTAAACCTCACCATCACTGTTGATCTCTTCGGCACTGTTTATTTTGGCGTTAACGGCAAGCGCGGCTTCAATAGCACGGTCGAGGTGATAATCACCCCTGAAAACGGCCATCACCGCGTCGCCTATAAATTTATCAACGTGGCCATTGTGGGCTATAATTTCGGTTACCATAGTATCAAACAAACCGTTGAGCAATTTTACTACCGTGTTGGCCGGTACCTTTTCGGTAATGGCGGTAAAGCCGCATATATCAATAAATACTACGGTGGCATCAACCAGGTTGTTCGACAACAGGCTTTGCTCAAACTCCTTGTGCGTCATGAAATTGAGCACATTTTCGTCCACATACATTTTAAGGATGTTGTTCTCCTTAATGGCCTTCATGGTTTCCTGCAACTGCTTTACGTATTGTATGGTTTTCTCCATGGTGAGGTCGAGGTCGGCAAAATCAACCGGCTTTACCACAAAATCAAAAGCGCCGCGGTTCATGGCGGTACGGATATTTTGCATGTCGCCATAGGCCGATACCACTACCGCTTTCAGCATGGGGTTGGCTTCGGGCAGACGGCTTAACAGGGTTAGGCCATCCATTACGGGCATGTTGATATCACTAAGAATAATATCCAGATCGGGGTGTTCTTTTACCCTTTCCAGCGCCTCTTCGCCATTTTGCGCGAAAATAAACTCATATACATTTTCCCTGATCTTGCGCCTGAATTTTTGTTTTACCAGCAGCTCCAGATCAGCTTCATCATCCACTACTAATATCTTAGCCATTATGTTTTTAAGTTTTTCAAGTTCTCTTTTAACAATTTAAAATCGAGCGGCTTGGTTAAATAGTTATTGGCTCCATTTTCCATCGCCTGCCTTTTATTCTCTTCATCATCGTACGCGGTGATCATCATTACCACAATGGGTGGGGGCGCGTCATAATCGTGCCTGATGCGCGACAGCAGTTCGATACCGCTCATGCCCGGCATGTTAATGTCCGACAGGATGAGCACCACTTCCGAATGTTTATCTTTCAAATAATCCAGCGCCTTTTCGCCCGACAGGGCAAAATCAAATTCCACTTCGTGATTGCGTATCTCTTTACGAAACTGCTGCAAAAATAACGATTGCACGTCCTCTTCGTCGTCAACTACCAGTATTTTCATTTCAATATTTTTAATCAGGCTACAGGCAAAATAATAGTAAACAGTGTGTATTCGCCTTCTTTGCTATCAATTTCGAGTTTGCCGCCATGGCCTTTCGCTATAATATCATAACTAAGCGATAGCCCCAAACCTGTACCCTCGCCGGTTGGCTTGGTGGTAAAAAACGGCTGCAATATTTTATCCTTCACCGCATCGGGAATACCGATACCATTATCCCAAACCTTTATGATGAGGTTTTTACCGCTTACCGATGTGGTCAGCTTCAGTTCGGGCCTGAAACTGCCGCCCAGCGATTTTTGCTTTTGCTGTACCGCGTAAAAGGCATTGGTAAACAGGTTGAGCAACACCCGGCCCACATCCTGCGAAATAATGTTCACCATCGGTAATCCCTGTCCAAAATCGGTGATCAGTTCGGCATTAAAGGTTTTGTCTTTAGCGCGTAAGCCGTGGTACGAGAGACGTAAGTATTCGTCGGCCAGTTTGTTAATATCAGTAGGCTCCTTTATGTTGTTATTGGCACGACTGTGTTGCAGCATGCCTTTTACAATACCATCGGCACGTTTGCCGTGGTGACGAATTTTTTCGAGGTTTTGCTTGATGTCTGCCGCGATAGCCATGGCTTCTTCCATATCGCCCTTTTGCAGCTCCTCACCCATTTCATCGATCAGCTCCACGCTTACTTCCGAAAAATTGTTTACAAAGTTCAGCGGGTTCTGTATTTCATGCGCTATACCGGCGGTAAGTTCACCTAATGATGCCAGTTTTTCCTGCTGGATGAGTTGCGCCTGGGTTTCTTTAAGCAGCTTTACGGTTTGCTGCAGTTCGTTCTTTTGTTTGGTAAGCTCGGCGGTACGTTCGGCCACCATCATATCCAGCTCATTATTACGGATACTGGCCACGCGCAGCTCGTCCATTTGCTTTTTTGAATAGCCGCGAAGCACAAAGATCCAGGCAAAAGCAGCCAGGTTAGCCAGCTGAAAAGAATCATCGTACTTATGGTAAAACTTACTCGCAACAAGCTCTACAACGGCGGACAGCAGTGTAGTTATTATTAAAGGATAGTGTGCCTTAGCCAAAAACTGGAATCGCTTAAAGTCGTCTTCCTCCCTCAAATAATAAACAGCGCCCAGCAGCAGCAATCCCGAAATAAACGAATTAACCACATCGCTCGAGTAAATGCTGAGCACAATAAAAGCCCCTATGCAACCGCCAATGGCCGAACGCAGCGTATTGTTCCATTTAAGTTTAATATCGGGCAAAAAGGCAATTTCTTTTTGTATGCGCCTTATCAGCAAAACAATGGCCAGGTATGTAAAAAAGAACATGCTTACAATTTATTTATGTGACTAAAGGTAACCTAAGTTGTTGATTATCGTTGTAACTTTTATCTGCCGACACAGCAGTATAAAATGCCTTGATCCAGTGCCGGCGAAGTGTAAACCGGGCAAAGAGGTATTGTATAGAAGCAGGTCGGTGTTAATTATCAATAAATAACTTAAAATATTAGCTAATAAACAAATTTGAAGTGGAAAAGGCTGAAAGCGGAAAGGTGAAAGCTGAAAGGCGGAAAGGTAAAAGGTCAATGACTAAATGCCAAATGACAAAATGCCGAATGACTAAGATAAACCTTTATATTTAGCCACTAAACATGTATACCCAATGCAATTTGAACAGGCAGCGGAATTTATTTTGAATAAGATGCAAAGGGAACTGCCTGCACATCTTACCTATCACGATGTTGAGCATACGCGCGATGTGGTCAATGCGGCTAAACAGCTTGCCCAGCTTGAAAATGTTGATGCCGATGATACACAGCTGCTGCTTACAGCTGCTATGTACCATGATGCCGGGCATATTGTGAAGAGCGAAGGCCATGAAGAGGAATCGTGCCTTATTGCCGGGAAAACTCTGCCTAATTACGGTTATACCCCGGCACAAATTGAACAGATCTGCGGTATAATAAGGGCTACCCGCTTACCGCAGTCGCCCGCCAACCATTTGGAGCAGATTATTGCCGATGCCGATTTGGATTACCTGGGCCGTGATGATTTTTTTACCATCAGCCATAAACTCTACCTGGAGCTTGCGCATACGGGCGCGGTAACCAACGAAAATGAGTGGAATAAAAAACAGATAGATTTTCTGGAAAACCATCGTTATTTTACAAAAACAGCAATAAATTTAAGGCAAGCTAAAAAAGAACAGAATATAGAGCAGATTAAAAGTCAAAATTCTAACTTAGCGGAGTAATGAAAAAGATAGCCGTATCCCACTGGATAACCGACGTATTTTACACCGTACTGGGCATATTATTTTGCGGTTTTGCCCTTAAAAGCTTTTTAATACCCAACTCCTTTTTTGATGGCGGGGTTACGGGGATGTCGTTACTCATACACGAGATCTACCATATTAACATTGCTTATGTGATCATTCTGCTGAATATCCCTTTCATTATTATGGGGGCATTCCAGGTGAATAACACGTTCGCTATTAAAACTTTGGTAGCGGTTGTAGGCCTCGGGCTTTGCCTGTTATTTATCCCATACCCGCAGATCACGTCAGATAAATTACTGGTATCCATCTTCGGCGGTGTGTTTATGGGGATAGGCGTGGGGCTGGCCATACGCGGTGGTTGCGCTTTAGATGGCATTGAGGTGCTGGCACTTTATACCGGCAGGCGCATCAGCTTTACCGTGAGCGAAATTATACTGGGTATCAATATCATCATCTTCCTCATTGCCGCTATCGATCTGGGTTTACCCACTGCACTATACTCTATACTTACCTATTATACCGCTTCCAGAACCATCAGTTTTGTTATTGAGGGATTGGAAGAGTATACCGGCGTAACCATAATTTCTGCCGATAGCGAAGAAGTTAAAAGGCGTTTGGTGATGGAACTCGGTCGTGGTATTACCATATACAAAGGCGAGCGCGGCTTTTTAAAAGAGAGCTTTGATATAAGTCAGCCGGTTGATATTGTATTTACGGTAATTACCCGTTTAGAGGTAAGGCGCCTGCGCAACCTGGTACACGAAATTGACCCAAAGGCTTTTGTATTTACCAGCACTATTAAAGAAGCAGCCGGCGGCGTACTTAAACGCAGGGCAAGGCACTAATTATTCTTTTTATTTAATACGATTCTGTTAAACTGATTAGGGGCACCGTTGCCTTTAAGCCGGTAATGTATTGCCTATGAATTTATCGTGCACACTTAAAAACATACGCGTCAAAAAATCTAAAATAAGATGCGTCTTTGTGCATCTCCTAAACTATAAAACTCAATAAAATCTTTTCGCGGTAATACGTTTTAACCCGATATACACGTTATAACATCAGTTAAAAAGCTTGTTTATCGCCAGCTACGCCACTTTTACGACATTTAATTGATAACGAAGCAATTAGCTGAAAATATTTCATTTTTTATTTACAACCTTTAGGAATATTCATTAACTTAGCCTTCAAACTTATCAATATGAAAACAGCACTCACTCCAACCGTTCTCCAGTTCCTGGTAGATGAAGGTTTCCAGATATGCCTTTCTAAAACAAGTTCTATTTTTACCAAGAAGGCCAGGTTTTGTACCACGCTAACCCCAGCCAAATTCGATTCCATGCCTGATCGCAGTACCGGCCTCTTCGATAACTTTTTTGCCATTAAAGCCGAACCTGTAGTAATGGCACAGGGACTATACGATACCATTGTTTTAGTTGACATGGACATCACCACCTGGCAAGCTTACGAAACCAAAGTATTGAAGGTTAAAAAACGCAAAACTACTGCCAAAACTGCCCGTAAACAGTACGATCTGGTTGCTTAGTTAAACGTTTTATAAAGTGTTGTAATTACAATAATCTATTAGTTATCAGCTTGTAAACTTATTGTGACGTTTTAAATATGCGCCATTTGCATTAGCGGGTTAACGAAAAAAAGCGGTATTATTGGGATAATTAATTTAAACCCAATTATTCTGAATCTTTACCACGTAATGCACAAAAAGTCATTCTTTTCAAAAGTGATGCCCACTATTTTCCTTGCGGCATCTGTTTCGTTCAACACAGTAGCCCAAACGGCAAAAAAGCCCGAAGATAACCGTTTCACCAAAGTAGTGCTGGCACAAGGCGTTGAAGAACCCATGCAGTTCCAGATACTTAAGGACGGCCGCGTAATATATGCCGAACGCAAAGGCAAGCTCAAAGTTTACGACCCCGCCACAGCCAAAGTGACCGTAGTAGCCGACATACCGGTGAGCACCAAATATGTAAGCCGCACCGGCGAGGTATCTGATGCCGAGGATGGCTTACAAGGCGTAATTTTAGATCCCGATTACGAAAAAAATCACTGGATCTACCTCTTTTATTCCCCTGCCGGTACCGAATCAAAGAATATACTGGTACGCTATACCTGGTTGGGTAAAGAGCTGATAGCCGCCTCAAAAAAGGTGGTACTGGAGGTAGATGTACAACGTTTTGAGTGCTGCCATGTGGGTGGCGGTATGGTTTTCGATAAAGATAAGAACTTGTACCTAAGCACCGGCGATAACACTTTCTCCCGCGCGTCTGACGGCTTTAGTCCGCTGGATGAGCGCCCCGGAAAATCAGAGCAGGATTCGCAAAAATCATCACCGAACAGTAACGATCTGCGCGGTAAGATCCTGAAGATCCACCCCGAGGCCGATGGTACTTATACCATTCCCGAAGGAAACCTTTTCCCGAAAGGAACACCAAAAACACGCCCCGAAATTTATACCATGGGTAACCGTAACCCATGGCGTTTAACTATCGACAGCAAAACCGGCTGGTTATACTGGGGCGAGGTTGGTCCGGATGGATCAGCGGATGATTTGGAAAAACGCGGGCCACAATCATACGATGAGTTTAATCGCGCAAAAAAACCAGGCTTTTTTGGCTGGCCATATTTTGTGGCCGATAACAAGGCTTACCGCAAATATGATTTCGCTACCAAACAATCGGGCGATTTCTTTAGCGCCGAGCACCCGGTTAACAATTCGCCTAATAACACCGGCTTAAATGAGCTCCCCCCTGCAACGCCTGCGTTTATATGGTACGGCAAGGCTACCAACACGCAATTTCCGCTGTTAGAAAGCGGCGGTAACAGTGCCGTTGGCGGACCTATATTTCACAAAGATGACTTTAAAGGCGCGAAACGCCCCTTCCCTGACTATTACGAGGGCAAATGGCTCATTACCGACTGGGTACGTGGCTGGATAAACGCGGTAGAAATGGACGAGAACGGCGACTACAAATCAATGGAACGCTTTTTACCCGACCTGAAACTGCGCGGACCTATCGATATGAAGTTTGGTCCCGATGGTGACCTTTATGTACTGGAATATGGTAACGGTTATTTTAGGGATAACCCCGAAGCCGAGCTGATAAAGATTGAGTTTAACGGCGGCAACAGGCGCCCGCAGGTGCAGGCAACCGCCAATAAAACAGCAGGCGCGGTACCGCTTAAAGTGAGTTTTTCATCTGCCGGAACAAAGGATTTCGACGAAGGCGACGTATTGAGCTATGAGTGGAAAATCACCAAAAAAGGAGCGATATACAAGGTGCTGAAACAAGCAGATCCGTCGCTGACCTTTACTACGCCGGGCGTGTACAAGGCCACCCTTACCGTAACCGATTTAAAAGGCGCTAAAAACAGCAAAACCATTGATATTAAAGCAGGCAACGAACCGCCGGTGGTTAACTTCAATGTAACAGCGGGCAATTCGAGTTTCTTCTTTCCGGGTAAAAGCATTGCCTACAATGTAAGCGTGAGCGATAAGGAAGACGGCAGTCTCGCCAATAAAAAGATATTGCCTGCACAGGTTTCGGTAACGGCCAATTACTTATCAGAAGGATATAACCTTACCGATATTGCCCAAAGGCAGTTAAGTGCCGATGCTAATGCACAATTCGCAGGCGCGATAGCGCTGATGAATAAAAGCGATTGTAAATCGTGCCATTCGGTGAAGGATAAAATATTAGGACCATCATTTACCGAGGTTGCCAAGAAATACAAAGATGATGGCGGCGCGCAAACCGCGTTGGTTAAAAAGATCATCACCGGAGGTTCGGGTGTTTGGGGCGATGCCATGATGCCTGCCCACCCTGCGTTAAAGGAAAGTGATGCCAATGCCATTGTAAAATATATATTGAGCCTGAGCACTACACCGCGCGCAGCCAAATCATTACCTGTACGCAGCACTTACACCCCGATTGTGCCAGAGGGTGATAATCCCGACGGTACCTTTATACTCCGTGCCGCTTACACGGATAGGGGCAGCAAACTGGCCCCGGCGCAAATGAGCGAGAAAATAATGGTATTGCACAGCCCGCTATTGCCGGTATCGCAAGTGGTCGAATCAACCAATTTTGCATTTAACCGCGATAGTACGGTTGCACGTCCGCAAGGCGAAAACGCCGCGCTGAAATTTAAAAAGATCGATTTGACAGATATTAATCATCTCGAATTACTTGTTAACCCGGTAAAGGATGCTGCGGCTAAAGGCAATATCGAAGTTTATTCGGGCTCGGCACAGGGCAAATTGCTGGGTAAGTATACAGGTACTTATACCGATCTGAAATCGGTAAACATACCGCTAACAGGTGCAGCGGGAGTAACCGATTTGTACCTGGTATTTAACGGTGCTCCGTTGCGGTTAAACGGGATTCGGTTTGCTGATAAGGAATAGTGGTGTGTAACTTGTGACGGCGATTAGAGAGCTTTGACAACTTTCAAAAAGTTGTCAAAGCTGAAATGACAGCGATTGGGACTTAACGCGACGAGATTGCTTCGTACCTCGCAATGACAAGTATAGAAATGAGCGGTAAAATTGCATTGGGCAATATTACCGCTCATCTTTTTTTATAGCTTTACCTTATGGATACGGTACAGGTTTTTAAACACTTTAACGAGTTAACCCCAACAGAGCTTTACGAGATGCTGCGCCTGCGTAGCGAGATTTTTGTAGTGGAGCAGAATTGCATTTTTCTGGATATGGATAATAAGGATCAGAAGTGCCATCACCTGCTGCTCTATAAAAACGATCAATTGGTGGCTTACGCGCGCGTTGTACCGGCGGGTATCTCCTACCCCGAGGCATCCATCGGCAGAATTGTTACCGGCAGCACGGTAAGGGGTACGGGCATGGGCAAAATTTTGGTGCAGGCAGCTATTGATGCCTGCTTTAATTTATACGGTAATCAAACTATCCGCATAGGGGCGCAACTTTACGCCAAAAAGTTTTACGAAGGTTTAGGCTTTGTTGAAGAAGGCGAAATTTACGATGAAGACGGTATCGATCACGTTGAAATGATCCTTGATCCGGCTGCTAAATAACTATAGCAGCTGATGGGTTTCCTTAATAATATCCATCACAAAAATACTTTTGGTTTGCCCAAGACCGGCAACTTCACCCAACTGGTTCACAAAAAAATCGTGGTAGCTATCCATGCTTTCTGATACTATTTTGAGCATAAAATCGAAGTCGCCCGAAATATTGTAGCATTCCAGCACCTCCTTAAATTGCATTACGGCGTTGATAAATTCGGCACCCGCCTTTTTATTATGCTCGCGCAGGGTGATCATGCAAATTACCATAATGCCTTTGTTCACCATGCGCTTATCCAATATGGCCGCGTAGTGCTTAATTACGCCTGTTTTTTCCAGCCTTTTTATACGCTCGTGGGTGGGCGTGGCGCTTAAGTTGATCCTGGCGGCAATATCACGCACGGTTAGCTTGGGATCGGTTTCCAGTAAACGCAATATATCGTGGTCTTTTTCATCTAACGGCACGGGCACCTTTTTAGTTTGTTCTTTTGCTGATGTCATAATTTATGGCAAAGAATACTTTTGTTCTTTTCGTTTATCCAATTTATAAATTTTGTTCCAAATAATTATTAAAAAATAATTATAAAATCTACCTGATTAATTTTGTCGGAACAAAATTCGATATTATGAGTTTAAAAAAGAACAGCATCCTCATTATAGCCTCCATGGCCATATTTGTGGAAGCTTTAGATATAGCGATCATTAACCTCACCATTCCATCCATCCAAAACCAGTTCAGCCTGAGTAACGATGAGGTGCAATGGCTGCAAACTTTATATGTGCTGCTCTATGGCGGTTTCCTGATCATCGGCGGCAAACTGTCCGACCTGATTGGCCGCAAGCGGGTATTTATAGCTGGGGCCATCCTGTTTTTGGTTACCTCTTTGGGGGCGGGGCTGTCGGGTTCGTTTATTATGCTGGCCGTGTTCAGGGCGGTGCAGGGTTTGGCGGCGGCACTGATCATGCCGGCGGCGCTTTCCATAGTTACCCACACCTTTACCGAAAAGCATGAGCGCAGTAAGGCCATCGGCATTTTCAGTTCGTTCGCTGCGGTGGGTTCGGGCAGCGGGCTATCAATTGGCGGTATCATCAGCACTTATTGGGGCTGGCATTGGGTATTCCTCATCAATGTGCCTATCCTTGCTTTTGTAATTGTAGCAGCCTGGCTTTACCTGGCCAACGACCTGCATTTTCATCCACCCAAAATGGCCGATATAACTTCCGGGTTATTATTAGTAGCAGGGTTATTAATGCTAAGTTATGGCGTGCACCAGTTAGGCGAAATTAAAGAACATTACCTTTCTATAAGCGCCATACTTATCGGGGCTGTGCTGTGCTTCGTGATACTTTACCGACGGTTTACTAAACAGGCGCAACCACTTATCGACCTGTCTATCTTTCGTTCGGCTACTATATCAACGGCTAACGGGGTGTTTATTTTATTGGGGGCTTTCTTTACAGGTTACCTGTTCATTATATCGCTGCTGCTGCAAAAAGACATGCACTACAGCGCGGCCGAAGCGGGTATTTTACTGGTACCTTTCAGCATATTATCGGCCATGGTGGCCAAATTTATTATTCCGCTGATGATAAAGAAAATCACTATTCGTCAGTTGGGTACCCTGGGTATGGCTATGATGGCTATCGGCGGACTGTTGCTTTTCATGAGCATCTTGTCGGGACATTCATTACTACTGCTATTGCTCTCGGCAGCCTGCGTGTCGGGCATCGGTATGACCATCTGCTTCACCAGTCTATCCGTACTGGCGGTTGAGGGTGTGCCCACGCAGCATTACGGCCTGGCATCCAGCCTTACCAGCACTTCTTACTTTTTAGGCGCGGGTATCGGCCTGTCCATCCTAAGCCTTTTTATGCAGCAGGATGCAAGCGCGGCCGCGGTTAACCATATTTCTATGGTGATACTTTGCGCTTATGCCTTTATCGGCTTGGCTTGGCTGGTGATCTTCATCAGCCGGGGCAACGCTTATAAACTGGGGATGGCGGGTAAATCTTAGAAGGAGTACGCGTTAATTAACTCATCCGGTCTTTGCTGCGCTCGACCACCTTCTCTGCTGCGCAAAGAAGGTTTTTTTAGAATTATTGATTTTTCCGCTTTCAGCTTTTTCTTTTCCACGCCCTCTTTACGAAGTAGAGAGGGTCGACCAGCGTAGCGTAGTCGGGGTGAGTTGATCAACTACTTAATCACACAAGCTCAATGCCTGCCGCAAATCCTCAATAATATATTCCGGATCTTCCAGCCCTACATACATGCGCATCATTTGGTGACGTTCGTTAGCAACGTCATATTCATGGTTGTTTATAGATGCCAGTACCGGCATTACCAGGCTTTCGTGCCCGCCCCATGATACGCCCATTAGTATATGTTTGAGACCATTACAAAAACGTTCTATCTTTTCTTCGGATGAATTTTTGAGCGTGAAGCTGAACAAACCGCCACAACCCTGCATTTGCCTGCGCGCTAATTCAGCCTGTTTATGATCGGGGTTGAAAGGCCAGTATACCTTATCAACGGCATCATGCGTGCGTAAGTAAGCCGTAACCAGTTTAGCGGTTTCAAAGCTACGCTGAATGCGCAGCGGCAAGGTGCGTAATCCACGGATCATGAGCCATGCTGTTTGAGGTGACAAGGCCGCGCCGATGTTCATAAACTCATTATTGAACAATTGCTCCATCAGCGCTTTGCTGCCGGTAAGTACACCTGCAACAATATCAGAGTGCCCGCCAATATATTTAGTGGCCGATTGCGCTACCAAATCAATACCCATACTTATCGGTTTTTGAAACAGCGGACTGCAATAGCTATTATCTATCATGGTGATGATCCCTTTCGATTTTGCAAAATCCGCTATGCGGGTAATATCCTGCAACTCAAAGGTGAGCGTGTTAGGGCTTTCGAGGTAGATGAGGCGCGTATTGAATTGAGTGGCATCAATAAAATTTTGCACATCATTGCCATTAACAAACGTGGCGGTTACGCCGTATTTGCCAAGCACATTGCTAAATAGTTTTTCTACCCAGTTGTAAGGATTTTTGATGGCCACCACATGGTCGCCTTGTTTAAGCAAACTAATAAGCGGCACCGCTATGGCGGCTATACCACTGCTGAACAGTAAGGCATCTTCGGCACCATCTAATGCTGCCAGTTTTTTACGCAAGATGTTGAGCGTAGGATTTTGCCCGCGCGAGTAAATGCCGGCTTCAAATTCATTAGCCATAGCCTGCCTGAAATCGGCCACGGTTTTAAAAGCAAAGTTACTGCTTTGCATTACAGGTGGCGAAATGGCATTAAAGTAGTTCTCGCGGTCTTCTCCTAACTCGTTTAGGATAAATGATAGTTCCATTTTAGGGTTTGGGGATTGGTTTTTGGTTTCTTTTGGTTAGATAATATATGATGAGGCCCGCAACAAATGTGCAGAAGCAAACTATTGCGGCCCGAGGATTATTGATGAATATGGTAACGGTAACAAACAGGTACGACGCGATAAATATCAGCGGAATAAGCGGGAACAGTTTGATCTTGTAGATCCCTTTTATATCGTGCTGCTCCTTCTTTTTACGTAAAATAAAAATGGAGCTTGCCGCTATTGAAAGGCCTATGGTATCAAAAAACATCACATAATCCAGCATCTTTTTAAAGGAGCTTACAAACAGTAAAATCACCAATATGGCTCCTACAAAAAATGTAAGGCCAAACTCCTGCACCTGGCTCTTGCTGTTAACACGTTTAAATAATTGGGGTAAAATGCCGTCTTCGGCCATTGCATAGTAAACCCGCGGATTGGCCATAATGTTTACATTGATGTAAGCCAGCACCGATGCGAACATCAGTATAGATGTTATTTTATACCCCGTAACACCAAACAATACACCGGCGAGTTTGGCCGCAATAGCCTGATCGCCCTGCAAACCGCCCAGGCCTAAAACCTTTATATAACAGAAGTTTATAAGCAGGTACAATACCACCACCGTTATTACGCCTAAAAAAATGGCCTTGGGTATATTGGTTTTGGGATTGATGATGTCGCCGCCGAAATTTATGGTTTGCTGATAGCCACCATAGGTGAAAAACACCGCTACCAAACTTAGCCCCAAAGCGCTTAATTTACCGGCGGGGTGACGGGTGGCCTCCAGAGCAGGTAATGTGGCGTCGCTTTTAAACACGGCGGTGCACAATATCAGTATCAATACCACTTTAAATATGGTGAGCGCGTTTTGGGTTCGGGCGCTCATTTTTATACCTATATAATTAATAATATATAATATAAATACCGATGATACCGTAAGTATGCGTACGCCCATGGTATTTTGCAAGCCCTCCGGCATCAGCAAGGGATTGATGTAGGTCGCGCCGATAAGCGCCACCGCCCCTACCGAAGCGGCATTGCTGATCACCAGCACCCAATTGATCATGAACGCGAATGCCGGGTTAAAGCAGTAAGATACCACCTTATAAAAACCACCCGTATTGGGGTACCGTGAACCTATTTCGGCGAAGGTGAGCGCGCCGCACAAACTTACCGCCCCGCCAAACACCCACACCGCGAAATACAGGTACACATTATCGGTATGGTTGGCTACTTCGTAAGGTGTAGCAAAAATACCCATGCCTATAATAAGGCTGATAACGATCATGTACAGATCAAAACGGTTAAGTTTTGGAATTATCCCCATAAATGCCGTTCTTATATAAATATTCCTTGCATTTTTTAAATATAGTAAAAGGTTTTACTATATTTAAGGCAAATAAAATCAGTTTTTACATTTATGATGGCATCATACCACCTGTAAAACTGCTTATTATTGCTTATAAACCACTATTTCTGTATATTTTTTTGTTTAACCAATTATAGTTCCCTATAATTATCACATCTTTTTGTATGAAAAAATCGGTGTCAATTAAAGATATTGCCAAACTGGCCAATGCGTCAATCACCACGGTATCTTTTGTTTTAAACGGAAAGGGGCGCATTAGCGAAACCACCCGAAAAAAAATTTTAGACGTGGCCACCGCCAATGGCTACCAAGCTAACCGTATGGCCGTAGGCTTGCGCACGGGTGTTTCAAAAGTTATTGGCCTTGTTGTAGAAAACATTGGCGGTCACTTTTTTGGCGCGCTGGCCAAGGTAATTGAAGAAGAAGCCGAAAAACATGGCTACCGCATTATTTATTGCAGCACCAATAACGATATACAGAAAGGACAGGAAGTTATAAAAATGTTGTCGCAGCAATTGGTTGATGGTTATATTATTACCCCGCTTAAAGGTTTAGAGGATGATGTAATGGCGTTGGTGAACAATAACAAACCGGTTGTACTGATAGACGGTTATTTCCCGGGCCTTAACATACCGCATGTACTGGTTGATAACACCGGCAGTGTGGTAAACGGCATTAACTGCTTTATAAAAGAGGGTTATAAAAAAATAGGTTTTGTAACCGTGGATATTGAGCTGGTGCAATTAAATGAAAGGTTGCAGGGTTACAGCGATACCCTGAAGCAAAACAATATTAAAGAGGTTAAGAAAAACATCCTGAAGCTGCCTTTCGATATTGATAAGTATGATGCTGTAGAGGTGATTAAAGATTATATCCTGAAAAACAAGAACCTCGATGCCATATTTTTCGCTACCAACTATTTGGGCATATTGGGCTTACAAGCCTTAAAGGAACTTAACCTGAGCATTCCGGATGATATAGCGGTAATCAGTTTTGATGATAACGAATTGTTCGACCTTTACCCGCCGGGCATTACCTCTATCAAACAGCCCACTTACGAAATTGCGAAATCGGCCATTGATATCCTGTTGTCGCAATTAATGCAAAACAGAACCAATATTTCTGATCTGAAATTGCAAATTCCGTCGACCATTATTGAACGAGGTTCAACCCGTACTAAAAAAGCATTGGTTAAAGAGGTTGCATATTGATAAAAGCGACTTTAGCTTATTTTTATCTAAAGAAGACCTGTACAATTGCATATAATTTTAAACAAACAATATAATTATTAACAAAACAGGCAAAAACGCGCTTTCAAAGCCAAAATATTCAAAAAATAAAGGACAGCTATTTGATAAAAGCTTTTACTATTATATATTTGTTAAAATATAAACATCCAAAACAACTGTATTTTAAAATCGAGCTTTAAATCATTACGATATAAGGCATTTTTCATATCAAAATTGATAAAACGTTTTATCAATTCGAATTTTAAAATACAACTCATTATTAATGCCCAACAAGAAGGCACAAAACACTTGAGTTCTTTTTCATAAGCATTAATGTTTATGAATTATTTATTAAACTACCGTAGTGCCACCCGCGAGTATAAAAACTAATATATGTGAAACAGATGCACTACCGTAGGTTTTAGCATGCTATATCGTTTTACAGATTAGTTAATTATATTTGGGAAGTGTTCGCGAGGGATGCTTCCCTTTTAATAAACCGTAAACTACCCCATTTATTAATATGACCATCATAAAATCAGCCGCCATTGCAGCATTGATCATTGGCGAATTATGCATTTCGTGCAGTAAGGATAAGGCCAAGCCGTCCAATACGACCAATCCTCCCGACACCACCAAAACACCTGTAACGGGTGAAGCCGCTCCGCCCGAAAGATGGAAAGAGCATTGGTTTGAACACAATCAAAACCTTACACGCGTGTATTATGATAGTGTTGTTGCTGTTTATTATGACGCTGATGTAAAACGCAGCATTACCTGGCCTTACAAAGTTATGGGCGATGTATGGCGCTACACTAAAAAAACTTATGGTGATTTCGGTACGGGCAAACGCCTTTACGTTATCTTCCACGCGGGTAAATATAGCGGCGGGCACCCGGCATCGTACTTTGATGCCAGCCACGATAACCGTAATGTGGTTGATATGGGTTCGAGCGATTTCAACGCGTGGCAAAACCCTACCGGTACAGATATCGCCATCCCTATCCACGAGGTTGGCCACATTGTAGAAGGCGCATCAAAAGGCATCAAAAATTCACCTTCGTTCCCGCTGTGGGGCGATAGCAAATGGATGGAGATCTACATTTACGATGTATTGCTGGCTTTGGATAAAAAGGCCGAAGCGGACAAAATCTTCGTTGAAATGCAAACCAAAGAAGACGATTTCCCGCGTGCAGGTTCGCAATGGTTTAAAAACTGGTTCTACCCTATTTACAGCAAATACGGCGGCGCTAAAGTGTTAAACAAATACTTTGTTTTACTGGCTGCCAATTTCCCTAAAAATGGTAAAGAGTATAGTCGCGACTTAAACTGGGGCGAGTTTATCCACTTTTGGAGCGGTGCCGCAGGTGTTAACCTAAAAGAGCAGGCTACCATAGCATTCGGCTGGCCCGATGAATGGGAAACCCAGTTTAAACAAGCTCAAAAAGACTTCCCTAACGTTAAATATTAATCAAGATCAAGCACAAAAAAATGAAATTAAAAGTTACCGTATTTACAATTGCCGTATTATGCTGCATGCAGGCTTTAACGGCAAGCGCGCAAGGTAAATGGACCACCATAGGCACTTATCTTACCCGCGATTCTATCACTAAAAAAGGTTATACGCTGATATTCATTAACAAAGATTCAACCTTCGCGCAGGCCGCCGGTGATTCGGTTAAAACCCGTATGATAGACGCCTTTTTTAAAGTATACCCTGCCGAAGCGAAAAAATACAACAAGAAAACCACCCGTACGGTAACCTTTATTGTTGACCCCGGCTACAAAGGTGTGGCAGCTGCCAGCGATGGCATTATCCGCTTTAACCCGGGATGGATGTTGCGTAAACCTACCGATGTTGATGTGGTTACCCACGAAGTAATGCACATTGTACAGGAGTACGGTTACAGTGCCGGTCCGGTTTGGTTAACCGAAGGTATTGCCGATTATGTACGCTTTAAATTTGGTGTGGATAACGAAGGCTCAAAATGGACCATGCCCGAGTATAAAGAAACCCAAAGCTATAAAAACAGCTACCGCATTACCGCACGCTTTTTTGTTTGGATAGAAAAAACCAACAACAAAAAACTGGTTGTAGAGCTTGATAAACGCTTAAGGGCTCACACTTACACTGCCGATACCTGGAAAGAACTTACCGGTAAAAACGTTGATGAGCTTTGGGCTGATTACGCTAAAAACCCAGTTATATAATACTGTATTACCACAGTTTAATATTACCACACAATTAAAGGCCTGCACTAAAAACGCAGGCCTTTTTTATGTTTAACCGTTATCGGCAAAGCCGGGGTAGAGTGTCATCCCGCCATCTACAAAAATGGTGGTACCGGTTATGTAGTCGGCCTCGTCAGATGCCAGCCATACGGCCAGTTTGCCCACATCTTCGGGCTGGCCTATCCTGTTGTAAGGTATCAGTTCCAGCAGTTTTTCCATCGCTTCGGGGGTTTCCCAGGCGGCTTTGTTAATGGGGGTTTTTATAGCGCCGGGGCCTATGCCTACCACACGTATCTTATGCGGAGCCAGTTCCTGCGCCATACTTTTCATCATCATCATTACACCGCCTTTGCTGGCCGCATAGTTAATATGGCCAGCCCATGGTATCACCTCGTGTACGCTGCTCATGCAAATGATCTTCCCGGCGGCTTTGCTCCTGCCCTCCACCACACCTCGCCGGATAAACTCCCGTGCAGCCTCCCTTCCGCATAAGAACTGGCCTGTAAGGTTTACGTTGATCACCTTCTGCCACTCATCCAGCGTCATATCAACAAACTTAGCATCTTTTTGCATGCCCGAATTACTCACCAGTATATCAATAGTGCCGTAACGCTCAAACATGGCAGCAAACATGGCCTGCACATCGTTTTCGCTGCTTACATCGGCTTTGTGGGCGTAGGCTTCGCCACCGGCTGCTGTAATTTCCTTTACGGTTTCATTAGCGGCTTCTTCATTGTGAGCGTAGTTGATCACTACCCTTGCCCCGGCTTTGGCCATGGCAATTGCCACACCTTTGCCTATCCCGCTATCGCCGCCCGTAATTAATGCTGATTGATTATTGAGTGATTGCCCCATACGTTTCATTTTCTGCTAATTTAAGCGGATAGAGGTCTTTTTTGTTTGTTGCTTACACTTAAATATTCTTCACAATAATATCCCCATAACGAAACCCTTGCTTTACAATTAATTTATACGGATATTGTATTGCATACCTATAAACCACCATCCTCCCCGCAGGGTTATTAATCTTTACAGCTATGAAATGGACGCTCTTTATTCAGCAGAAGACAAAAGTTGCCATGCTGCTTTTTTGCATCATGCTTTTCGCGATATTGACCAGTGTAATTGGCGGCCGCAACCTCGATAATATCAATTATTCGGTAAAATCAATTTATAACGACAGGCTGATTCCGGCTACCGATCTGTATTATATAAGCGACAACCTGCATAGTAAAAAGGCACTGCTCGAAAGCGCCCTGAACAATAGCGAAAATGTTACGGCTACCCATCAGCAACTTAAGCATATCAACGCCAGCATCAGCAAGCTTATCACACAGTTTGAGGGCACCTACCTGGTAAAAAGCGAACCCGAATTTATAGATCAACTTAAGCATAACAACAAATTATTGACCGTAGCCGAAGCAAGCATCATCAGGCTGCTGGCCGCTAACCAACATGCCGAAGCCAAAGCTATTTATGATCAAAACGTGCTTAACACGCACAAAAACAACATTACACTGTTAAGCAAACTCATGAATATACAATCTGCCGTAGGTAAAGACCTTATTAAACAATCGGCATTTAACGCCAGTAGTTTCAACCTGCTGTCAACCTTGCAAATACTGGTATCGGTAATTATCGGGGTGCTTATTATTAAGCTGGTTATCGCCTCAAAACTTAACAATACCGTTTATAAAAAATACAATATGAACTAAGCAGGGCGGCATTACCCATTGTTTAAATATTCCTGTTGGGTTTAAGCCCGGGTGTTGGAATGTATTTTGCTTAACAGGCATATAATCTTTAGTACACGCATTTCAATATATATTTTTATGCCCAAATGGTTAAAAACTACGCTTAAGGTATTAGGGGGCTTTGTGGCTCTTATTATAATTATTTTTATAGGCCTTACTATTTATGTGAGCTATAACAAGCAAAAGGTATTAACCTTGATAACCAATACGCTCAATAAAAGCCTTGATGGTTCATTATCCATCGGCGATATCGACCCTACCTTTTTCTCGGGCTTCCCAGGTGTATCGGTATCGTTAAAAAATGTATTGTTGAAAGACAATCAGTGGGCAAAACACCATCATACTTTACTGCAAGCAGGCGATGTAGGCGTATCAGTAAACGCGTTGTCGTTATTGATGGGCGATGTGGATATTAATAAAATTGTGATCAATAACGCCTCTATCGATCTGTTTACCGATAGCACCGGCTACAGCAATACGGCAGTGTTCGGCAAAAAGAAACCCGACCCAAATAAACCAAAAGACACTGAAAGCAGCGAGCCACCCATTATACAACGCATTAACTTTAATAATGTAAAATTCGCGGTAGACAACCGCAAGGCATACAAGCTATTCAAATTTGAGGTACGCTCGTTAAAAGGTAAGGTTGATTATCCGAGCGAAGGATGGAAAGCGCACCTGGATATGGATACCCGCGTGGTAAGCCTGGCCTTTAATACCCGTCGTGGTAGTTTTATTAAGGATAAGGTGCTGAAGGGTCCGTTCGATATCGATTATACTTCAGATAGCCAGGTGATCAATGTGGCGCCTAATAAGCTATACATTGGTGAAGATCTGTTCACCATTGGCGCAGTATTTAATATGGCTAAAGACCCAGTTAACTTCACCATTAAGATACATGCCGATGAGCTATTATGGAGACATGCCGGCGCTTTACTGGCACCTAACATTACCGAAAAACTGAACATGTTTAACCTGGCCAAACCATTGCTGGTAAACGCAACCATAGCAGGCGATTTTGGCGGCGGCGGCGATCCGGCTATTGATGTGGATTGCAAAGTGCGCAACAACACCTTAACCAGTCCGGGTGGCACGGTGGAGGATTGTAATTTCGATGGGGTATTTACCAACAACTATGTAAAGGGCAAAGGTTTGGGCGATGAAAATTCGGCTATTAAACTTTTCCGCTTTACGGGCAAATACGATTATATACCTTTTACGGCCGATACCTCTATTATCGCTAACCTTAACAAGCCATTGGTGATCGGTACCTTCCGGTCAGATTTTCCGCTGATCAGGCTGAACCCTGTTTTGGGTGAAGAAGCGTTTAAATTCAGTAAAGGCAATGCCAAACTGAAGCTGCGCTATACCGCCGATGTTGTTGACTATAAACTAAACAAACCCATACTTACCGGAGTTGTAAGCATCAGCAATGCCGATATTAAATACCTGCCGCGTAACCTCGACTTGAAAAATACATCACTGTCAATACATTTCGCGGGTGATAACTTGATGCTGAACAACATCCGTTTGCAAAGCGGACGCAGCGTAGTATTGATGGAAGGAAAGATCAGCAACTTCCTGAACCTTTATTATAACGCGCCCGAAAAGATCCTGCTGACATGGAATATCCGTAGTCCGCAAATGTATTTGGGTGAGTTTCTGGGGATACTAAACGCACGTACCGTGGTAAAACGCCCGGTGAAACGCAATCCACGCCGATCAAACCTGGCCGACCAGGTGAACGCCATATTTGAAAAAGGTAGCGCCCAAATGCACCTGAGTGTGGATAAGGTATACTATAAAAAGTTTTTAGCTACCGATGCCAAAGCGGATATTTTGCTGGCCAATAACAGCCTGCTCATCCGCAATGTGAGTGTTAAACACGCGGGTGGTTCGCTCAACCTTAATGGTAAGATCATCCAGAACGGGCCATACAACAGCTTTGCTATTAACAGCAAGGTAAACAATGTAGATATCAGCCATTTCTTTTACGCGTTCAGTAATTTCGGCTTAACCAGTTTAACATCCAGCAACTTGCGGGGCTACCTGTCGTCAACAGCTAATGTGAGCGGGCGCATCAGCAATACCGGGGACCTTGTACCGCGATCGGTGAATGGCACCATCACCTTTAACCTTAAAGAGGGCGCGTTGCTATCCTTCGCCCCTATCAAAAGCGTGGGTAAGTTCGCCTTTCCGTTCCGCGATCTGGATAACATCAAATTCTCTAATTTGGGTGGAAAATTCGATCTGCGCGGCAACCTGATCACCATTAATCCTATGCAGATCAATTCGAGCGTATTGAATATGGATATTGCCGGTATTTACTCGCTTACCACAGGCACAAATATCGCGTTGGATGTTCCCCTACGTAACCCAAAGGACGACTATAAAATAACCGACAAAGCCGAACGTGATAAAAAACGTATGAAAGGTATAGTGATACACCTGCTGGCTACCGATGGCGACGACGGCAAAATAAAGATCAAACTGAACCGTAACCGCAAAAAAGATAAGGACAAGGATAAAGACGATAAAGAGAAGGAGCAGCAGGAAGAAGCTGCTAAAAAGGAAAGCTAAATAGAAATATCAATTGCGGCTGTAATGTTTTGCCGCTGTGTGCGTAATGTATTTATTAACCTTAAATACTTATGGCATACAGCGGCAAAATTTTGAAGAACCCCATAACCGGGCAGCACATAAAATTTATACAAACGTATAACGATACCCAGGGCAAACTGCTGGAAATGGAGAGTACCTACCATGCCCGCTCTACCGAGCCACCGGAACATTATCATCCCTATCAGTCGGAAGATTTTGAAGTATTGGAGGGAGAACTACGTGTAAAAATAGATGGCGAAATACGTACCCTGAAACCAGGCGATACGCTGCACATCCCGCTTAACAAAGTACATGCCATGTGGAACGATAGCAGCAACAAAGCAGTTATCAACTGGCAGGTACGCCCAGCTATGCAAACCGAATACCTGTTCGAAACCACCTGGGGACTGGCGACCGATGGTAAAGTAAATGATAAGGGCATGCCCAATATTTTGCAGCTTGCACTTACCGTAAATAAGTTTTCAGATGTTTTCAGGCTGATAAAACCGCCCTATTTGGTGCAAAAGATAGTATTTGGTGTATTAACACCTTTTGCCTGTTTGCTTGGTTATAAACCTACGTATAAAAAATATATAGATTAATTATTGAAGTTTACCCGACACGCCCACAGGTGTTGGGAAAGACTAATTTCTTAACCCGTCATGCCGAATTTATTTCGGCATCTCATTAGAAAAGTCTCAAATAAGCAAAGTGTTTACCCAGTTCGTGGGATGCTGAAACAAGTTCAGCATGACATTGATTGTCTGCCAACACCTTACCTATGCGCCCAGCGCCTGGTATATTTCGCAGCTTAATAGCCCGCTGCCGCCGCCATAGTGTTTAACCAGCGGAATATCAGCCTTAATATCCCTGAAGATGATGCTTAGCTCTTTCTCTTCATCATCGAGCAGGCCGCCGCCAAACAGCACCACATCAAACGGGTTATTTTCAAAAGCATTAACAGCATCGGCGGCGCTGAGTACGCCGGTGCCGTTCCATTGCTCATTATTATTGATGAGCCGCACAATGGTTTGTATAATGCCGGGATTGGTCCCGATCACTAAAATCTCCTTCTTCTCCATCCCCTTAAACATTAACAACCATTGGTACGTCCATCAAAAGCACCTGAACATCACTATCGGCCTTTATTTCTAAAGCGTCGGTATCCCAAATTCCCATTCCATCTCTCTCGTTCAGGCTTTGGCCATTAACGGTAACATCCCCGCTTATCACAAACACGTATACCCCGTTACCGTTTTTCTTTATATTGTATGTAGTAGTTGTGCCCGCAGTTAACTGCCCTGTATGGAACCAGGCATCCTGGTGTATCCACACGCCTGCATCATCGGCATTGGGCGATAATATCTGGTGCAGCACATTCTTTTCTGTAGTATTTATAGCAACCTGGTCGTACCGTGGCTGCACATTGCGCTTATTGGGGTAAAGCCATATCTGCAAAAACTTAACCGCCTGGTTAGGGTTGTTGTTAAATTCGGTATGGTAAATCCCTGTACCCGCGCTCATGGCCTGTATTTCGCCGGGCTTTATCACGGCTTCGTTATCCATGCTGTCGCGATGTTTTAATTCGCCCGATAGCGGTATGGAAATGATCTCCATATTATCATGCGGGTGATCACCAAAACCGCGGCCGCCGTCAACAGTGTCATCATTCAAAACCCTTAGCGCTCCAAACTGTATCCTTTCGGGATTATAATAACCCGAAAAACTGAAAGTGTGGTAGCTTTTAAGCCAGCCTAAATTTGCGAAGCCTCTTGTTGCTGCCTTGTGTATGATTGATTTTGCCATGATCTTTTTGTTATTTGATACAACAAAAGTACGGCCACCAAACCCGCAGGCACTTGATGTAGATTAAGAAATGAAATTACTTAGCCGGGCTACGCAGTATTTTGGCCTGCATGCGGCTAAAAAATTCGGGCGTTACACCTATATACGAGGCGATATCCTTTTTAGGCAACGCGTTGATAAGCGATGGGTACCGCTTACAGAAATTATTGTACCGCTCTTCGGCCGCGAGGCTCAGGTTATCCATCAGCCTTTGCTGGTAGGCTACCAATGAATTTTCGGTAATGATGCGAAAGAAGCGCTCGAACTTGGGCACCTGTATGTACAGCTTTTCCTGGTTGGCTTTCGAGAGCAGCAGTATATCGGTAGGTTCGTTAGCTTCAATATTCAGGTTGCCAGGTTTCTGACTGATCAAACTATACATATCAGCTATC
Source organism: Mucilaginibacter sp. GW821-FHT07G05 (assembly GCF_059418565.1). Taxonomy (NCBI): domain Bacteria; kingdom Pseudomonadati; phylum Bacteroidota; class Sphingobacteriia; order Sphingobacteriales; family Sphingobacteriaceae; genus Mucilaginibacter; species Mucilaginibacter sp. GW821-FHT07G05. Next base: position 242,291 of record NZ_JBWKQC010000006.1, read on the forward strand.
CACCAGCCCGGCGGCGCGAAATTCATTACGTGCTCAAAGCCGTTGTGGTCTACCGTAAAACCCTTCATACATCCCGAAGTAATAAAGGCCGAGTACTTACATATCTCGCCATCTTCCAGCAAAAACTCTTTGCGTTTTAATTGCTTGGTCTGCAACAGGGTAACAAAATACGCGCCCTCTTCGGGCGTAAGATGAATGTATTTAGAGATACTTTGCAGAATAAGACTGGTTTCCATATATGTAATTGACAGGGCAATTTAAGCATTTATGTATTATTAAGGGGTAGATGCGAATGCAAAGCGTATATAAACACCCGTCTACGCTTCGCTGGACCACCCTCTCTGCTTCGCAAAGAGGATTGAAGGACCTTCCAAAATGAATAACTTCAAAACCCTTCTTTCCGCTTGCGGAGAGAGGGGTGACAAGCGCAGCGATGTCGGGGTGAGTCGGCATTTCATCGATCAATCTTTCAAAAAATAAATCAAAAATTACCCTCTATTCATTTCTTATCCTACGTCAAGTGCGGGCGTAAAAACGCGTGGTACTTTTGTAGTGTTAAATCACAAATCATAACACACGAAAACAAAACACAACATGGAAAATACAATCAACGGCATCCACCACATCACTGCGATAGCAGGCAATGCCAAACGCAACTACGATTTTTATACCAAAACTTTAGGCTTACGCCTGATCAAAAAAACGGTGAACTTTGATGATCCCGAAACATATCACTTATACTATGGCGACAAAGAAGGAACACCGGGTACTGTGTTAACTTTCTTCCCATGGGGCAATATACAAACCGGCAGAAGAGGCAGCAGACAAGCAACCGAAATTGGTTACTCAGTACCTGAAGGCAGTTTATATTTTTGGTTGAAACGTTTTGAAGACCATAATGTAACTTACAACAAGATCTCTGAAAAATTCGGTGAGCAATACCTTACCTTCTTAGATCCCGACGGTTTGAAACTGGAACTGATTGCTTCAAAAACACCGGATAACCGCTTACCATGGGAAACCGATGAGGTGAAAGCCGAAAACGCTACAAGGGGTTTTTACAACGTAACCATCACTACCAACAAAATGCAGCCAACTGCCGATATTTTAACTAATGTATTTGGCTACCGTTTGCTGGAGCAGCATGTAAACCGCTTCCGTTTTATTACCGACGCGGTTGATAACGCGGCCATTGTTGACCTGGTAGAAGTACCCGGAGAAATAGCAGGCCATGTAGCCGGAGGGTCTGTACACCACGTAGCTTTCAGGGTTAAAAATGAGGAAGTGTTAATGCAATACAGGGATAAAATAGCCGCATTGGGTTTACACATTACCGAAAAAATTGACCGTAACTATTTCTATTCACTGTACTTCCGCGAACCGGGTGGCGTGTTGTTTGAAATTGCTACCGATAACCCGGGCTTCAGCGTAGACGAACCGGTAGAAGAATTGGGCAGCCATTTAAAATTACCTGCACAATACGAGCAATACCGTACCCAGTTAGAAGAAACATTACCAAGCTTATATTAAAATGTACCAACACACTAAACAATATATTACCGCCGGGACACCCGCAGAAGAGGCTAAAGGCGCCCTGGTCATGCTACATGGCCGGGGCGGTACAGCCGCAAACATTGTGAGCCTGGCCCGCGAACTCAACACTAAGGATTTGGCCATTTACGCGCCGCAGGCTACTAACCAAAGCTGGTATCCTTATAGTTTTATTGCACCCGAAAGCCAAAACCAACCGGCTTTAGATTCGGCACTGGAAAACATAGGCGAACTGGTAAAACAGATTGAAGCAGATAGCATACCGGCAGAGAAGATCTATTTCCTGGGCTTTTCACAGGGGGCTTGTTTAACGCTCGAATACGTAGCCCGCAATGCCAAACAATATGGCGGCGTGGTAGCTTTCACGGGCGGGTTGATCGGTCAGGAATTGATAACTTCCCGTTACTCGGGTGATTTTAAGAACACCCCGGTGCTCATTACCACCGGCGATCCTGACCCGCATGTGCCTGTAAGTCGCGTGGAAGAAAGCAATGTTATATTGACTGATTTAAATGCCCAAACCACGGTAAAGGTATTTAAAGGCAGGCCGCATACCATTACCCAACAGGAGATAGATTTGGCTGATAGCCTTATATTTTCTACCATAGGTAATTGATTTTAGTTAACTATCTTGCAGTAATTAAAACCTGAATACCATGAAATACGAAGAAGTAGAACTGATCAACAACGAGCCTGTTCATAATTTCGAGCTCACTGTTGAGGGGCACCGTGCCTTTATCGATTACTTGCTGAAACACGATAAGTATTACCTGATACATACCGAAGTACCGCAGGAACTGGAAGGCAAAGGCGTAGCAGGCGCGCTGGTAGAAAAAGCCTTTACCTATATTGAGGCACAAGGCAAAAAGATAGTACCGCTTTGCGTATACATACAAGGTTTTTTAAAACGCCACCCCGAGTGGAACAGATTGGTAGCCTGATAAGATAATTACAATTACTATTGTTTAACGGCTTATAATAAAGATGGATAGTATTTTGCGCATGAACAGGCTCTTGCTATTTCTTCTTTTTGGTTCATTATTGCTGTCATGCACGTTTAAAAACGATGCCTCAAAAAGATCAACAGGTACAGATACTGCTAAAATACTAAGCCTGGTGTTTACGTATGATAAGGTTGTTGAGGATATGTATATTAAGCCTGATACCATTTTTATTATAAAAACGAAAAGAGCTAAATACAATTCTTCATGGCCTAAATATGCCGGTAAAATAAAAATTGATTATTGGGATGAAACTCCGGAGACAACGAAGCGCTTGCAGTTTAATAACCGAATAGATGATAAGCCCATGAGATACATAGTGACTTCATTCTCTATTGACCATGATTCATCCAACGTAACAGTATACGCCGTAAATCAGCGGTCCGACTATTCTTTCAAATTAAAAAAGACAGACAGTGTATGGACGGTCAGTCATTTCTCTTACACTATAGAGTAACTAAAAGGGGTTTCTTAAAACAAGAAACCCCTTTTTTATTTCAACTGTAATGTATTATATTAAGATGAACCTTATTTACTCAAGCTCATATTTACCTGCCTTACTTTGGCAATGTGGTGCGCGTTAAACACGATCACCGAAATAAATATAATACCGTACGATGCCACCTGCAAAAAGCTCATTTGCTCGTGATATACCAAATTGGCCAGCATAAACGCTATGATAGGGTTAATGTTAAGCAACATACCTACCGTTGATGAGTTAACGCGTTTAAGGGCATATAGGTTCAGGAACAAAGGGATAATAGTGAAAGCTACGGCTATCACTTCTATATACATATAGAATTTAAATTCCGTTGGTACCGGTCCTGAAAATTGGGGGTAGAATGGCAGCAGCATAATGGCCGAAAGTACAATATGGAAGGTAAGCGTAATAAACTTATCGAACCCGGTATTGCGGCGCTGGCTCACCAAATAGCTGGCATAGCTAAGGCCGATGATCATGCTGTAAAACATATCTATAATATTGGCGTACGATAACAGGATACAGCCTGTAACGCTTAACCCAATTGCTATCCATTGAAATTTATTCAATTTTTCGCGCAGCAGAAAATAGGCCAGCAGTGTTGTTAGTATCGGGCAAACCAAATAAGCCAGCGAAGTTGCCTTTACACTCACATGGTTCATTACATATATAAAAGAGAACCAGTTGATGCATAAAAACACGCTGCCGCCAATGTTTAGCAAGGCTGTGCGGCGCTTTTCATTTTTGGGGAGCTGGTTAAATGCCTTTATTGTTTGACCTAAAGCTGCGCGTTTAAACAAAACAGTGATCAGCAGCATTAATATTGCGCAGCTAAATACACGGTAAAACAGAATATCTAACGACGCGTAAGCATGTATGGGTTTTAAAACCAAGCTGAAAAAACCCCAGGTTGTATAGGCAACAATAGCTGCCAGGTAATATTTTGCATCCTTCATCTGATACTTATCCTCCTTTTATACTTGCAAATATCAGGAAAACCGACAAAGCAATACAGATACAGTTTTATGATTTTACAGCATAACAGATATTAAAATACATTATCTGAACCGTTTGCAATTTCTGTACCTGTTTTCCGTTTTAATAATTGTTATCACCACAAATTGATGATCCCTTTTTCACAAACGCACCTAAACATAATAAGTTCGGTTAAAGATGATGCCTGCTTTTATTAGAACCCTTATCGCCTCCTTTTTCATTTGTTTCGGCGCAAGCTTGCTGCAAGCACAAACCCTGCCGGGCAATAGCGCAGGTATAAAAACCGCCGACTCACTCTTCAAGATAAAATCCTATAACAGATCGGCCGAATATTATTTAAGATCGTTTGCACAAACGCCCGTCACCCGAACGGATATAAACCTGTTGAACGCGGCAAAGGCATGCACCAATAGTCAGCAGGTTGATAGCGCTTTCGCGTTCCTATCGGTAATTGTAAGCCGGAAACCACGCACATTTTATAATGCCATTGTTCATGAAGCCGAGTTTATACAGTTATGGCACGATAAAAGATGGCAGCTGCTATTGGCACAAATGGAAAAGGCAAAGAAGCGCTTTAATGCTTCGGTACCTTACGAATTGGAAAGCTTACGCAAAGAGCGTATGCGCATGGACCTCACAAGGATAGATTTAGCCCGAAAATTCGGCACAAACTCCAACGAATACAAACTTTACCAGGATACCGTATTTGCTAAAGATGCTGTGAACGCGCTGAAACTGAAATCCATTATTCACACCTATGGCTGGCCCGGTCCCGAGGAGATTGATGAAAACGGAGTAGAATCGCTCATTTACCTCTACCTCAAACTCAACTTTGCCGACCAGAAACGCTACTACCCGCTCATATCAACCGCGTTTAAAAAAGGCAATATCGATGCGGAAAACTATGCCATCATCACCGATAGGATTTCCTTTACCGACAAGGGAATCCAAATTTACGGCACCCGCCCCGGCGATCCCGTAATTAATAAGGATAGCCTAAACTACAGACGATTAGCCATAGGGCTTACTCCTGTAGAATAATTACAGGTTATTTAAAATCCTCAAATTAATTTATCAGCATTTTTATCTACTGGCCTTTTAAATATCAGCCTTCTCAAACTATCAGTTACGTTTTGGGGCAAAGAATCTGCAATATCAACTCCAGATGTCGGCGCATAACCTTTAATGTATTTCTTTACAATAAATGAGTGTGTGAGGGGATTTCAACTTCATGCCCTCGCTTTCTTTTAATTGATCTCCAATACACGCCGACTTGTACATCTTCAACCCCATTTTGTAGGCTTGTGTATCGCTGGCGGCTACTATCACGCTGGTTCTTATATCAAATGAGTAGTCTGTTGATTTGCCGGTTAAAACTTTTTTGTAGATCTCTACCCTGTATTTATTCAGAGGTTTAAGATGTTTCCGGACTTGTTGCTTACAACACACAAGCGATAAAAGCATCAACAGCAATAAACTATTCTTCATTATGATACAGGTTTATTAAGGTAAACTTATTAAAAATCCGGACGATTGCTCTAAAGTGTATGCGTTAAATAAAACTCCTGAGTTTGCATCCTTAATCAAAATACACTATTTAGATTTACTCTAAATAATATTCGTTAAAAAAATATATTTCTATACATTTGCTTCACTTTAATCAGTCTAAATAAGAATTAAATATCAATACATCACAAATAATGAATACTATGAGATCCTTACTACTCGCTCTATTACTAATCATCGGTGCAAACCAGGTTATGGCACACGCCTTATGGATTGAAACCAATACTACAGGCAAAGCCGGACAAGCACATGAAGTAAAAGTATTTTACGGCGAATACGCCACTAACGAGCGCGATGAAGTAAGCAAATGGTATTCGGATGTTAAAGAATTTACGCTATGGCTAACTGCGCCCGGCAAAGAGAAAGTGAAACTGACTACTACTCCGGGCAGCAATTTTTATTCGGCAACATTTACACCCGAAGGTTCCGGTGTATACGTTATAAGCGTAGTACACGAGGCCAAAGAATTGGGCGGCACTACAAAATACGAGTTTTCATCATTGGCAAACGTAGCCGTTGGGCCGGTAAAAACCATTGACCTGGCAACTATACCCAATAACTTAAAAGTTGCTGTTGCCGAAGCGAAAAACTACAAATTGAACGCGCCTGTACAGTTAAAAGCCGTACTCAATAATAAGCCGCTGGCCAACAAACCGGTTACTGTTTTTAGCCCCGCCGGTTGGACAAAAGAATTTACTACCGACGAAAATGGCGCGATAACCTTTACCCCGGCCTGGCCAGGCAGATACGTACTTGAAGTTAGCAATAACGAAAAAACAACCGGCGACCATTATGGCAAAAGCTTTACCGCTACATGGCAGGGCGCAACCTCAAGCTTCGAGGTAAATAAATAATATTAAAGTCCTGTTTACCCCCGTATACTTTTAGTTAACAGGGTAATGCAGGCACAAATTTCTATACCTATGCAAAAGAGAAGGTCGCGCTGTAATTGCGCGGCCTTTCTTGTTTGATATCCCGCTGATGATAAACATAGCCGGCTTTCATCACATTTTTATCGGGGTTCGTCACATTTTTATTTTAGTAAAAAAACGGCGCTGTACTATTGCGGGAGTAAAACATAACCCCAATATTACAGCAGTATGATTAAGTATATAAACGAACGGCTAAAAGAAACGGCCCGTATTGAATTTTGGATTGTAATAGGCTGTATAGCAGCCTCCCTCCTGTTCGATCTGATAGACATTGCCAGATCAGGCACGGCTAATACGGCCAGCGCTATCATCAACGGGGTTCCTATACCAACCGTTCAACCTGTGGGCAGTGCATTAACAGCGGCACTTTTTAATCATATTATCACGCTGATGAGTTATCTGATGCTTTGCTTCTATGTAATACCGGCCTTTGAAAGCCAGGATGAGAAGGCATCAAACTCAATATTCGTGTTTATCTTTATTACCGTTTGCTTTATGGCGGGCATTATCAATATGCACTTCGCGGCATTACTGGCCATCAAGATACTCTTCGTGTTTTTTGGGCGTAACCGGCAAAATAAAGATAATGCCCTATATCACGAAGTCGCCTTGCTCACCGCAACCTTCTTGCTTATAAGAGTAGGGATGATGTATATGTCGACCCCGCTATGGCTATATTATTATTTACTGTATAATTTACCGGTAGCCATTGTAATGTACCTGTATTTGGTACATCATTTAATGCCTAAATCGGCCACGAGGAAACGTCCTTTCTTATACTATTTACCAAGGTTATTGCTTTGGGCTGCGTTATCAACATTGGCCTTATATGGTGTATGCATGTGCTTTAAGGATAATACAAACGGCTTTATGGGGCAACTGCCTCAGCAAATGCTCACTCAGTTAACGGGGCTAAACTTGTGGCAAAAAATTGACGATGAGCGCATGATTACCATTTTGGTTACCAACTTCTTTTCGGTACTGCTTATTATCAGTCCGCTGGCGCGGGGTGTTTATAAAAGTCGCCACGCCAAACGCGACGAAGAGATAAAAGTGTTAAAAACCGAGCTGGGTAAAACCGATGCCAATCTCAACTTCCTGAAATCGCAAATTAATCCGCACTTTCTGTTCAATGCTCTAAACACCCTGTACGGCACCGCCTTGCAGGAAAATGCCGAACGTACCGGCGAGGGAATCCAAAAACTGGGCGATATGATGCGCTTTATGCTACAGGAGAACATGCAGGATAAAATATTATTGTCGCGCGATATTGATTACCTGAAGAACTATATACTGCTGCAAAAGCTGCGTACATCAACATCTGAAGATGTTACCATTGAAACCCAGATAGACGAAGAAGCAGGCGAACTGCTGATAGCCCCAATGCTGCTCATCCCTTTTGTGGAGAACGCGTTTAAGCATGGCATCAGTTTGCAAAATCCGTCGCACATAAGGGTAACGCTTCAAATAAGCGGCAACACGGTGTATTTCGATGTGCATAACAGCATCCATATCCGTAACGAAAACGACCCGGAGAAAGGCCAGAGCGGCATAGGGCTGGAGAATGTAAAACAACGCCTGGCACTGGTATATCCGCAAAAGCACGATCTTATTATACGCGAAAACGCCAAGGAGTTTTTTATACACCTCACCCTGCAGTTAGATATTAATAGTTAATTTTAAAGGATGATAGCCATTGCCATTGACGACGAACCCATAGCCCTTGACGTGGTAAGATCGCACGCTGCCAAGGTTCCGTTTGTTGAACTTACCGCAACTTTTACCAATGCTTTTGATGCCCTGGCCTATTTACAGCAAAACAAGGTAGACCTCATGTTTTTAGATATTAAGATGCCCGATATAAGCGGTATCGATTTTTTGAACACGCTGAGCAACCCGCCCATGGTGGTTTTTACCACAGCCTATTCCGAACATGCTGTAAAAAGTTTTGAGCTGGACGCGATAGATTACCTGTTGAAACCCTTTTCGTTGTCGCGATTTTTAAAGGCCTGTAACAAAGCGCACGAATTGTATAACCTGCGCAATAAACCGGCACCTGATGCCACGCCCGACTTTATTTTTGTGAAAGACGGTTACGAACAGGTAAAAGTGCAGCTGGATGATATACTGTTTGTAGAGGCGGCAGGGAATTACACCAAGCTTTACCTCATGGCCAACCGGTCGTTAAGTACACGCGTTACGCTGGCCGACATGCAGCTTTTACTGCCCGATAAAAAATTCATCCGCACCCACAGGGCATTTATTGTGGCCTGGGACAAGATAGATAAGTTCGACCGGGCGCAGATCAATATTAACGAGCATATCATCCCGATAGGGGCTATGTACGCCCAGGATTTGATAGCTAAAAAGGCATGGTAACCTTAAACTTAAGCCATAAATTTATATGCAAACCCTAAAACAATTGCAAAACGGCGAGTTAAAAGGCTCGGTTTCACTAAAACTCAGCGAGGGGCTTACAACTTTTCCGCCGGAGATATTTGAATTGGCTGATACACTGGAACTGCTCGATCTTTCTTTCAATAATTTAAGTGAATTACCTGCCGATTTTGGTCGCCTGAAAAAGTTGAAGATCTTTTTCTGCTCTGAAAATGCATTTACCGTTTTGCCGGAAGTATTGGCCGATTGCCCCCTGCTGGATATTGTAGGCTTTAAAGCGAATATTATTGAGGGGATACCTGTCAAAGCCCTCAACCCTAACATTCGCTGGCTTATATTAACCAATAACCGGATAACGCAATTACCTGCCCAAATTGGCTTTTGCATGCGTATGCAAAAGCTGATGCTCGCGGGCAACAGGCTAAGCGAGCTCCCTGTTGAACTTAGCACATGCAGCAATTTATCGCTTTTGCGTATTTCGGCTAACCGGTTAGGCCAGCTTCCGCAATGGTTATTGAGCATGCCTAAGCTTTCGTGGCTGGCGTTTTCGGGTAATTTATTTAACGTGAAGCCCGCTGTAACAGCTATCCCGTTTATTGATTTCGCGGAATTAGAATTAGGCCAATTGTTGGGTGAAGGTGCGTCGGGCATTATATCAAAGGCCCGGTGGCGTGGCAATGATGCAACCAAAGAAGTGGCCGTAAAGATATTTAAGGGAGCCGTTACCAGCGATGGCCTCCCCGAAGATGAAATGTATACCTACATGGCGGCAGGCAACCATGATGGTCTCGTAAAATTACTCGGGCAAATAGCACATCATCCCGAAGGAAAACAAGGCTTGGTAATGGCGCTGATCCCCCCGCGTTTCTTTAACCTTGGCAACCCGCCCAGCTTTGTGAGCTGCACGCGCGATGTATTTAATGCAGGCATGAGCTTGTCTAAACAACAGGTAATAAAAATCGCGGCCACTATAGCATCATTGGCAGCGCAACTACATAGCAAAGGTATTATGCACGCCGACCTGTATGCCCATAATACATTGGTAGATGAAAAAGGGAACACCTTATTCGGTGATTTTGGCGCGGCCTGTTTTTATAACAAAGAGGACACTGAAACAGCAGGTTTGCTGGAACGGATAGAAGTTAGCGCGTTTGGCCATTTACTGGATGACCTGCTTGGTTTATGCAAAGATGCAGGTACGGATGCTGCCCTATTGCGATTGGCTGATCTGAAAGATGTTTGTACAACACAAAATGTAGCGTCGCGCCCTGATTTTGAATATTTGGAAATTGAATTGAGCAAATTGCATTTACATCAGGATTCTTGATTTAGCTATTTCAGGCATACAGCTAATACCGGGTAAACAAAAAACCGCTCCATAATTAATATGGAGCGGTTGGGGTATTAGTATTAAGATACTACAAGGAGGGATATTACCAACCCGGATTTTGTACCATGTTAGGGTTTTTCAACACCTCAGCATTTGGTATCGGGAACAAGTAATCACGTTCTTTTCTGAATGTACGTGTTTCAACCACAACCCTGGTGTAAAAAGTATTGTCATTCTTAGTCATATCCATACCGAAGAACTGACCGCCATCGGTATTTTCAGCTATCTTCCATCTGCGTGTATCAAAGAAACGTACGTTTTCGAAGGCAAGTTCCACACGGCGCTCTTTACGGATAGCTTCGCGCATAGCAACCTGGCCGGCAGGTGCAGGCAAGCTCGCGCTGCCATATTGCGGCACACCGGCACGTTGGCGTATAAGGTTCAAATAGGTTACGATATCGGCATTGCCCGGGTCAGATTCGTTAAGTGCTTCAACATAGTCCAAATAAATATTGGCTAACCTTAATGCAACTATACCACGTGCATTATCACTGGTTGATACGTTTTTACGTACACAATAACCTGTTGGGGAAACGTCTGATGTACTTTGCGCCCTGCCTGAATTACCATTATAAAAGAAGTTAGTGATCAACGCACCGCTGCTTAACGGGTTAAGCCATGCACTATTATTGTAAGTGATACCTACATAAAATCGAGGTTCGCGATTTGTCCATTGGCTGTATATACTTCTTGAAACATTATCAAGAGGTGCCTGGTAATTGGTAAAACCTGTAGATACATAGCCTGATGCAGGATCATCAATTGAGCGGCCATTAGCCGTAAAATAGGCATCAACCATAGTTTGTGTAGCACCTAACGAACCGGCTCCCTGGTGCGCAGCATCCGCTTCCGGTGAACCTACGTGCTTAGGTGTACGATCGTATTGTGAATAGCTACCGCTTCTTGAGCGGGCGAAGATCCACTCGCTGTTCCAATCTGTAGTCATTACGTTGCGGCATGCTAAATAAGCAGCCACAAATGGATCGCTGTTTGCTACGGTGTACAGGCTATAGGTAGACGGTACAAACTCATTAATAAATTCTTTTGCCGCGGTAGCTGTTGCCGCCCATTTAGCCGCATCATATGTTTGGCTAACAAGTTGTGTACCATCAACATTTTTTAATGAGGCAAAATCAGTATTACCATTATAAAGCGGGCTGGCTTTATATAATAGAGCTTCTACCTTGTAAGCTTTACATATACCTTTGGTAATCCTACCCCACTCCGCACTAACCGGAGTTACAGGCAAGTCATTATAAGCGGCATCTAATTCGCTAACCACGTAATCAATACCCTGATCAAATGGTGCACGAGGCAAACGTAAATCACCTATAGGTGCATTAACGTCAAGCACCTGTTCGCCGATAAGTGGCACCGGTCCGTAAGTACGTAGTAACCAAAAGTAGAACATCGCCCTTAAAGCCCGCGCCTCGGCTTTATACCTTACCTTTACAGTAGCGTCAACCTCAAGGGAGTTAGCACCATCAATGTGTTGTATAAAATAAGTGGCATTACGTATAGCACGGTAATAATTTGTCCAAAATACAGATACACTTCCATCAGTATTACTCCATGTACTGGTGATCATGGTATTGCTATAGTTGAAATCCCAGGTATACTTCGCCTCGTCAGATGATGCCGTCCACGGCCCTGAATTTTCATTACCCGTAAACCGTTGTTCTAATTCGTTGGGTATAGCATTATAGATATTAGCTAAGAAGTTGTTGGTATTATTTCTTGAGGCAAATATCTTGTCTTCCGTAAGAATATCATCCGGCACCTGGCTCAAATATTTTTTACAAGAGCTCATGCTTACCAGCACAAGCAAACTTGCACATATAATCTTTTTCATATCGTTCAAATATTTTTTCTGTTTTTATGTATGCTTAAAAGTTAGCCTGCAAGCCCAATGTAACTGTTCTTGTATTAGGGTAGGCTGTTCCATTACCTGTATTAAGCTCCGGATCCCATAGTTTGAAAGAGCTCCAGTATAACAGGTTATAGCCTTGCAAATAAACGCGTGCACTTTTCATACCTATACTTTTAAGTGTACCTGCAGGCAGGTTATAACCAAAATCGGCTGTTTTCAAACGGATAAAATCCACATCTTTAACCCACCATGTTGAGGCTACAGAATTATTTTTGTTAGCAGCATTACCATAAGCTAAACGAGGATAAAACGCGTTCGGGTCGGGATTTTCAGGTGTCCAACGGCTTTCGGCTATGGCAAAAAGGTTACTACGCTCGGCACCGGTACTGTTGTTGAAAGGGATGATACCATCGCCGTTCAGCAGTCTGTCGGCACCGCCGGTGCCCTGAAAGAATACTCCGATGTAAAAACGTTTGTATTGTAAATTAAGACCCAAACCAAATATAGTGGTAGGTACGTCACCATTACCAATACGCTTTGTATCGTTATTGTCTATTTTACCATCGTTATTTAAATCGCGGTACCTGATATCGCCCGGACGAACTGCGCCCAAAGCTGACTGTGTAGGTGCAGCATCAATTTCTTCCTGGCTCTGGAAAAGACTTTCCGCAACATAACCAAACGTAGACAGGTAGTTAACACCGCGGCGTTCCATGTATGGGAAAGGCTGAGGCGCCTGGTCATTTTCAATTACCTTATCGCGGTTATAAGTAAAAGTACCCCGCATATCTAAAGTAAAATCGCCTATTTTGGTTGGGTTAAGCTGTACTGTTGCATCAATACCCTTATTGGTCATGATACCAAGGTTACCTGTAGGATTAGTTACCAAACCTACCAGGGCCGGTAAAGCTCCCCTTTGCAGTGATACACCGGTTCTTCTCTCATGAAAGAGATCCACAGTTACAGTTAAATTTGAATTTAAGGTATAAAACTCAATACCTAAGTCTCTTTTACGAGATTCGGCCCATTGAACTTCAGTACCGTAATCAGATATTGCTGTACCGCCGTAGCCTCTGTCGCCCTGGCCGTTACCAAAAGTATAGCCGCCGGCACCTGTATTGATAATGGTTAAGAAACCAAACCTTCTGCCGCCATTGCCGCCATCGCCAACTAAACCATCAGAGTAACGTAATTTAAAGTACTGAAATGTGTTGCTCAACGGCTCAAAGAACTTCTCTTTAGATAAAATCCAGCCTACACCCAACGCCGGGAAGAAACCGAATTTTTTGCTTGGTGCAAAGTTTTCAGATCCATTATAACCAAAACTTGCCTCAAAGAAATATTTATCATCGTATGAGTAAGAACCACGGCCAACTAAACCCTGGCTGCGGTATGATAATGACGATGCAAGGTCAGTTGCGAAACCAACCACTCTTTCACGCTGGTTAAACAATGCCAAACCGGTTACGTGGTGTTTAGCACCAAAAGTACGGTCATAGTTTAATGATGCCTCTGTATAAAATTGACGATTAGCATCATTACCTCTTGAATAAGCAAGTTCGTCAGAACCCTGTCTTACAATGCTCAAATTTGGCGTGCCGTCGTCGTTGTAAGGGTTTGCCCTGTTTATAATGTAATTACTGCGATTCCTTGTACGCGCTATAGTATGCGCGGCAAAAACGTCATATGAATATAAGGCCGAAAAGGTTAAGCCCGGTAACCAGAATTTCAGATCTTGTGTTAACCTCGCGTTTGATAATACCTGGTTACTGAATGAATTTTGGTAACCTGTTTGTGTAATTTGCGCATAAGGGTTTAACTGTGCACCGGCCGCACTAACGCCCGGAACCAAATTACCAGGATACATTACAGGATATAAAACCGGGTTGGTTTGCATTACACTGGCAAAGGCATCGTTAGGATTAACACCCGGATAGTTCAGGTTTTGTATATTGCCCTGAACACCTAATTCAAATTTTGTAGTGCTCGTCCAGTTAGTGGTAACGTTTGAGGTAAAGTTATAACGTTTAAACTTGGTTGAAGCATTGTAGCTTTGTAACGCGTCAGTTCTTAATAAACTTTCCTCATCATAGTAAGCGGCAGAAATATAATAAGTAGAGCTTTCACCACCGCCTCGGGCGCTGAAGTTCGCCCTTCTGTTTTGTGAGGTATTTTTGAACAAGGCGTCCATCCAATCCACATTAGGATAAAGGTTAGGATCTTCGTTCAGGATGGTTGAGTTGATATAGTTGTTGCTATACTCCTTACCCTGGCCACTGGCTAAACGCGCTTCGTTACGTAAATTCATATAAGTTACACCATCGGTAAGCTCCGGGCGTTTGGTGAACTGGGTAATACCCTGGTTGTAATTAAACATCAGGTTGGTTTTACCTGCACTACCTTTTTTGGTATTGATCAATATAACACCGTTTGCACCTGCAACACCGTAAACGGCCGTAGCTGCAGCATCCTTTAATATGGTAAATGATGCAATATCTTCCGGGTCAATGTTATCAAGTTCACGGCCCTGCACACCATCGAGTACGACAAGCGGAGCAGCAGAGTTATTGGCATTGAAAGTAGAGATACCACGTATCCAAAGATCGGCACCGTTTTGGCCCGGTAAGCCCGAACGCTGCACACCAACCAAACCGCTGATACGGCCTGCAAGCGTAGCACTCAGGTTAGCTACCGGTTGCTTTACATCTTCAAGGTTTACGCTTGACTGCGCGCCCACAAGGCTGTTCTTTTTTTGCTGACCGAAACCTACAATTGCAACCTCATTTAAGCTGTTGCTCGCGGCCTGCATGGTAATGTTGATATTAATCACATCTTTTACTACCATAGCGTATCTACGGTAACCCACATAGGTAAATATCAGTGAGTCGCCACGGCTTGCAGCTACTTTAAAGGCGCCATTTATATCAGTAACGCCCGCTGTTTTGGTGCGTCCGTTAGTTATGCTTACACCCGGCAGGGTTTCGTTCAGTTCATCTTTAACCGTACCGGTTATCTGTAACTGTGTATCCTGCGCTTTAGCCTGAGTAATAAATGCCATGCATATAATAATTACATACATTAACTTATTACTTTTCAGGCCGGCAAGAAAAACACTAAAAAGTCGATTTTTAGACATAGTTTTTTTGTTTGGGGTTGAAAAATCTTTGTTTCTTTAATTTGGATTATTCTATTGCTCGATAATAGGAATACTTACCACGCGCCACTCTGCCAGTTGGAACAAGCTGCTACCACCGTTTGCAGTAATATTTATCCTGTAATAGAAATAGGTAGTAGTGTTTGTAAACTCATAGTTATTAGTTTGTCTGCGTGCCGCAAAGGTTTCATTGGTACGGGTATCCAAATCTGTCCAGGTATTGCCATCGTTAGATGCAGAAATAGTCCAGTTTTTAGGGTCACGTGTTGCCGCGTCATTTGCCGACGTAAGTGAATAACTGGTAACACATTGCGCTTTTTTAAATTGCAGCTGAATGTAAAATGGCTTATAGTTGTTCAGAAATTTACTGTCAAGGTCGCCATCTGTAACCTTTGGTGAACCTTCATTTGCAGTAGGGCCGCCGCTGTTATCATTATCAGTAGTGATAATACCTTGCGCAGTTACATCTTCCGGGTCTGGTGGCAGCAAATCGTAATGTCTTTGCTTGTCCTTTTTACACCCCGAAAACAAAATCATAGCAACACATAGTATTGCTAATAGCTGTCTGGTTAGTTTTAAAACGTTCATAAAATCAGTGTTTTGGTAGTTTAAAAAATTGAGTCATATGTATAATTTAGTTGATTCTGTCAGCGGTACTCAACGCCTTAAAAAGGGCAATACAAAGCACCCACGCTCAAAAAGCGTGTATTAAGTATTTACTTCCTGTTTCTTAAGTAAATGGTATAAACTAAAAGCTAAGCGATGTTACCCCAAGGCAACCCTGGTAAATACGGAGTAGTGACAACCGGATTGCGGCCCGTGCTATAAAAACAGCGGCCTTTTATACAAACCAGATCATCTATCCGCCAGAAATTTAAGTAATGTAAATTTTCTCCATATAGTTCCGTTTGGTTTTAATAAAATAAGCCTAAAGTGGCAATCGACTAAGAATCAAATCATAAATAAAACGTTTTATCATGTGATAAGATGATCAAATGCGTTCCCTTATGATTTTCACGATGGTAAATATATAAAAATGAATGTGATTTGATAAAACGTTTCATCATTTTTTTTATATTTTATTAAAAAAAATGAGGCACAATGCAATTATGAGTAAAAAATGGCTGCTATTTCACCAACAAAAACACCTATCAATCAAAATACCAGGCATTTTCACAAACGTTACAACCCTGCGTTTTGCAAAAAGTGTAACAACTATGTTATTTTAATAAAAAAAGGGTTTACAATTGTTTATTCAATAAAATACAATACATAAAAACATCCTTAAATAAAAATGAGATGTTTAAAGCCCTGTAATTTCAGAGTTAGGCATGCTTTCAAATAAGACTAACGTACTATTTTCTCGATAAAATGTTTTATCATTTCATTACGACATTGATACTAAAAATCAAGACATCAATAAGTTAGGCTTATTTCAGCGGCTTAATCTATATCACCTTTAAGCTATAAATTTAGCTGCGCCATACTTTTAACATAGTATTAAGCCAATTAGTAAGATATTTATTTTAGTAAGATATTTATTGTGGTTAGCTTAATTTTAGAATATATTCAATCTTGCACTTGTATAACACCTAAAAAAGCATCATCATGAATTTTTCAAAGCTGGTTCCGAATGTATTTTACCTGGATATTAATGAAGGACTGAAACTTTTTGTCAATTGTCTTGAATTTGAAATTACGCATAACGAATTAAATTCGTCAAAACCATTTTGTGTGCTGGAAAAAGATGGTCTGCGGATAAACCTATTTGAAGACACAGCCTTAGCAAAGGAACACAACCCCGAATTCAGATTGGTAACTGATGATATTGAAGAGGTTTATAAGCAGGTAAGCGTATCTCACCCGGAATTTTTACACCCCAACCTTCCGGCTGTAACACTCAGGCCCTGGGGTGCAAAAGAATTCGCGCTGATGGATAAACAAGTGGGTGTTATAATTCAGCAATGGTAATATATAACTGGATTTGTAAGTTCACCTGAACCGGTTAGATGGGAAAAGGAGTTCGCAATCTGTCGACAGGTGCATTTTTCTTCAGGCGTTTAAAAACCCTATAAACACAAAAAAGGCCTCATTCTTTCGAAAAAGGCCTTCTTTTGGTGGGAGTTACTGGGTTCGAACCAGTGACCCTCTGCTTGTAAGGCAGATGCTCTGAACCAGCTGAGCTAAACTCCCTTTTGTTAACTTCTAAACCCGTGGGCTTTTTTGAAGTTATGTCCCCGTGTTTGGGTGTGCAAATATAGAAAGCTTATTTAAATCTTCAAAAAATATTTTACTTTATTTATAAGCTACTGATTTTAAGGGCGAAAAATTTAATCCAGCTTTCAAAAATACACTTTCAGCCTATAAACGGGCATAAATTGCCCATAAAAAAGTTTACATGGCTACATCATGACCCTTATTTGGGCGCGGGTCTTCGGGTAATATCTCCATATCGGGGTAGTCAATATAGTCGGCATACCATTGTATAGCGCCAACTACGTCGAGCGCGTCCTCGGCCATTATATCGATGGTTTCAAATGCATACAGCTTGCTATGGGCATAGCCATACAGCTGTATCTCATTGCTACTTGGTGTAAACCTGTCATGGTTAAGGCAATACACCCGTACTTTGAGTGCAGTATCCCTTGAGTGGATAACATCCCTGCAAGGGTCTTTCGGATCGGTTGCTAACAGATACACATTGTGTTCCATAAGTTTTATAACAACACTATTTGTGTATGGTTTCAATTATTTTAGCCGGCATTATTTTGCCAGTTCTTCTTCCAGCTGTTCTACCGATAGCGATATGCCATCAATAATATGGGTAGCCTGTTCGTAAAAGCTTTCACGCTCGGCCAGTTTTGAGGTAATAAACTCCACCAGTTCGTCGCCTTTTTTACCTTGCAGTACAGGGCGTTCGGTTTTACTGCCCTCCAGGCGCTGGGCCAGGGTTTTAGGCGATAGTTTGATATAGGCTGTTTTTCCGTTGGCGTTCATCCATTCCATATTATCAAAAAAACATGGCAGGCCGCCTCCGGTTGATATAATGGCGTCGGCAGGGTATTCGGTTTGTTTCAGCAGGTCTGATTCTAACTGGCGAAAGGCACCTTCACCAAAGCTCGAAAAATACTCGGCCACGCCCATGCCTGCTTTTTCTTCCAGCAGGTGGTCGAGGTCGACAAAATGGCAATTAAGGTGCGTAGCCAGTTTGCGGCCCCAGGTGGTTTTGCCGCAGCCCATAAAGCCTATAAAAAATATACGGCCAAAACCTTTGGCAACTTGCAGTTCGTTAGTATCAGACATTTATCAGTAAACAGGTTTAAACAAAAAACAGATCAGGCTAATTTAACACGCGGATCAATCCAAACATAAATTATATCAACCAATATATTGATCATCACAAAAATACCGGCAATAAATAATATAGAGCCCATGATCACCGGAAAATCCGACATTTCCAGCGCGTCTACCGTGGCCTTGCCAAGCCCGTTGTAGCCAAACACATATTCCACAAAAAACGAACCTGCCATCAGCGAAGCGAACCAGTTGGCAATCGCCGTAATTACCGGGTTAAGCGCGTTCTTTAAAGCATGGCGGTATACCACGGCGTTTCTACTGAGGCCTTTGGCGCGGGCAGTACGAATATAATCCTGCGACAACACATCCAGCATGGCGTTTCGCGTTAGCTGCACAATTATAGCCAGCGGACGCAAGCCCAGCGTAAGCATCGGTAATACCAGGTTCTTGAGCGTAAGCACTTCGCCCCTGAACGGATCGTAACTATACAAACTGCCCGACATATTCAGCCCCGTTTGCGCACTCCATATATAACCAAACAGCCAGGCTATAATAATACCCGCGAAAAACGATGGTGCTGAGATCCCCAGTGTCGACAGGCTGATGCACAACTTATCAATCCATGTGTTTTGATTTAACGCGCTTACTATGCCCAGCAATACGCCCACAGTAATGGCGAACAGCATGGCCGTGGTGGCGAGTATCAGCGTATTGGGCACTACCTCTAAAAGCAGCGTGGCCACATCCTTATGGGTTTGGTACGAGCGGCGCAGATAAGGCCATTTTAAAGCCAGCACTTTATTGCCCCATACGGGGACCAGCCTGGCGTAATGATAACGTTGCTGCTCATCGGCAGTATTGGCATGTATACCTACCGGCGAAAGATCGTTAAGGTAGTATATGAATTGTACAGGCACGGGTTTATCCAACCCAAACTCCTTGCGTACGGCCTCTAACGATTGCACATCTGCCCGCTGCCCCTGTGTCATCCGGGCCGGGTCGACAGGCAGAATATTGAACAGAAAAAACACCACTACCACAACGCCCAGCATAACTGCCAGTCCGTAACCGGTTTTGCGGAGCAGGTATTTGATCATGTTTTTATTGGGCGAAATATTTTTTTACCAATTCGTCATAGGTAGGCACCGTATGGTAATGCCACTTATTGATCACCGTACCGTTCTTCAGCAATATCACTCCCGGGTTAGCGCGTACCATGCTTTTCAGCGGTACTTCATCGGCATAAAATATTTCGCTGAACAGCTTTAGCCTTTTACTATAAGCTTCGGCGTTTTGTGCCGATGCCGATGTAAGCAAAACTGTACGTACATTATAATTTTCGGTAAGGTTAAGGGCGATAGCATTAATTTTCGCCATGGCGGCCTCATCGCTATGATCGAGGTTGTAAGCCACTATCATCACGTTATAAAAGGGATTGGTCAGCAGTTCCTGCGTGTAATCGTTCCCCTGCGCGTCTTGTATGCTCAGGTCCTGTATTTTAGGGGTGAAGCCTTTTTTTACCAGGCGACTTACCGGGTCGCCCACTACTTCCCAGTTATCATCTTTCCAGATACCGGTTTTCATGTACTCCTTATCCGTCATCACTTTAGTGGCACCGGTAGCTTTATTTTTAAGGTGATACGTTTGCTCATATTCGTCGGGCTTGGCACCCGGCGGGGTCTTCATTTCGTTAGGAATGTTGTTACCTATTTTATAAGGCAGAAAATCCAGCACGGGTAAAAAGTTATAGGTGTATACACCCACACCAACCGAAACTATCGCGGCCACAACCAGCGCAACATCCCCTGCCTTTTTATTTAACACCGGTTTCAGGCTGTTTTTATTGAAGAACAGCACCAGCGTTAACAGCAGCAATACCAGGTCTTTACTGAACGATTGCCATGGCGTAAGCGGAATAGCATCACCGAAGCAACCGCAGGTACGCACCACCTCAAAATAGGCTGAATAAAATGTAAGGAAGGCAAAAAAGATAATGAGCAAAAGCAAACCCCAAACTACCAGTTTAGCACGAACGCCAATCAGCAGGGCAAAACCCAGCAGCATTTCGAGCGCGCATAAAAATATGGCTATGGCCAAAGCGTAACCGTTCAAAAACATGGTATGGAACACCTCAAAGTACTCCACCAGTTTATACGAAAACCCAAGCGGGTCATTCGCCTTTATAAGGCCCGAAAAGATAAACAGCAAGCCTACAAATATCCGGCAAAACCAAACTACAGCATTTTTCATTTCACCCCCAGTTTTATTAACGCGAAAACGGCATAGTTCAGCATATCCTGGTAATTGGCCTTTACACCTTCAGATGCTACAGTTTGCCCCTGGTTATCTTCAATCTGCTTAACACGCAGCAGTTTCATCAATATCAAATCGGTTAATGAACTGATGCGCATATCGCGCCAGGCCTCACCATAATCGTGATTTTTGGCAAACATCAACTCCTTGGTTTCGGTTACCTTTTCGTCGAAATAAATGCTCACCTGTTCGGCAGGCAGTTCGAGCGGGGTATCGGCTTCACAATCCAGTTGCAGCATAGCTATCACACAGTAATTCACAATGCCGATGTATTCGCCGGTAATATCATCGCCTACCTTTGATACCTTTTTTTCTTCGAGCGTGCGGATGCGCTGGGCCTTGATAAAAATTTGATCGGTAATGGATGAGATGCGTAATATGCGCCAGGCAGTGCCGTAATCGCGGGTTTTTTTAATGAATAAACCTTTACATACGTTTATTACTGCTTCGTATTCTGCTGCTGTATTGGCCAAGGTGATGTATTTGTTATATTTTTGCTGATAGTTCCCAAAGGAACAAAAACTAATGGCTAAAGATACGTTTTTTCATAAAAAGGCAACCCTGAATGCAGGCGGTAAACTTATTGACCTGAGCAGTCCGAAGGTAATGGGCATTATTAATGCTACGCCTGATTCATTTTTTGCCGACAGCCGCAAGCCCGCCGTGGCCGATGCCGTGCAACAAGCCGGACAAATGCTGACCGATGGCGCTACCTTTTTAGACATCGGCGCGTATTCATCCCGTCCCGGTGCCGAGGATATCAGCATACAGCAGGAAATTGACCGGTTGATACCTGTTGTAGAAGGCATTGTTACCGCTTACCCGGATGCTGTGCTTTCTATAGACACCTTTCGAGCCGGAGTAGCCGAAGCCGCCATTAAAGCAGGCGCACATATTATTAATGATATAGCCGGAGGCCAGTTAGATGTCGACATGTTTTCTACCGTAGCCCGCCTGCAAGTACCCTACATATTGATGCACATGCGCGGCACTCCCCAAACCATGACTCAATTAACCGATTATACTGATGTATTTAGTGAGGTGTTCGACTACTTTGTTACCAAATACCACGAGTTAAAGCAATTAGGCGTGCACGATGTAATACTCGATCCCGGATTTGGGTTTGCAAAAAAAGCAGAACAGAGCTACGAACTAATGCGCCGTCTTCAGGATTTCGCGCCATTAGCGTTGCCTGTACTGGTTGGTATTTCCCGCAAAAAAATGATCTATAACTTTTTAGATACCACCCCTGCCGAAGCACTTAACGGCACTACCATTTTAAATACCATAGCGCTAAGTAAAGGCGCTGCCATTTTACGGGTGCACGATGTAAAAGCGGCGGTTGAGGCGGTAAAGTTGTGGGAAGTGTGCAGATGATTTTTAGTATGGCGCGGCCGGAGGCCGCGTAATAGTTATCACTCGGCTGGAGCCAGCAAATGTTGGAAAGACTACTTGTCATTTCTAACGAGGTACGAGGAGAAATGACAAAAAATTATTATTCCCAACACCTGTGGGCTGGAGCCGAGCGGCGGCGTTGCAGAATAAAAAGAAAAAGAAGCTGTAGTCGCTTGGCTCCAGCCAAGTGACCATTATTACGCGGCCTCCGGCCGCACCACATTTAAATACTCATCTTTCTATAACATTTCGCTAAAAGACATATCTGTATCCTTTTTGTTAATATTCCACTACAATAAGCATTATTGGTTAATTTTATAGCATCTTATATAACCATACAAAATGCTGCGCTTTATAATCAAAATAACACTTATTATAGTAATTGCTACGCTTGGCTATTTGCAGAGTTATGGGCAGGCTCGTAGCTCAATTGGCCTGGCGTATGGTATTAACAAACCCCTGACTACCGATTTTAAAACAGGCAGCGGCTTTAACCTGCAAAGCAGTATACGTGTTAGCAATAAGGTAGCCATAACACCTTCGCTGGGATATGAAAAGCTGAACGCCAACTTTCGTAATGTGTATGATTCGTATGGTTACCGGGTTTATTCTGTTGAGAATATCGGCCTGGTTTACCTTGGTGTAGGCGCTAAGTATTACTTTAAAGAACGTTTTTTTGCACGCGCAGGCGCCATGTTATATTTGGGCGGCGGTAATGAAGACCTGGTGACTGGCGGTATAGGCGGTGCGCTTGCAGCTGGGTACGAACTTATGCTCGACAGGCATAGCGACCTTGAATTTACCCTCCGGACAGATCTTATTAATTTAAGATCCAACGAAACCAAGGTAACACCTGTTATCGGGTTAAAAGTGGCCTATAACTTTAACTTCCGCAGGCTATTATAAACAAATCTTATTCCTGGCCTGCATAAATAGGCTGTTCTGGGATATTGTTGTAGGCATAATCTTCAACCAATATTTGCTCTTTACCGGTGGCGTGGGTAATCCTGATCCAGCCGTAATGATATTTGCCGTTGATCTTAAATTTCATACCCAGGTAAGCATGTTGCTTGCCTATCCACGGACCAGTATAGGTTTTTTGTACGCCATTATCTCTTACACCAATAATGTTGCCGTGCATTTGCGGCACGTTCCATTCATTTCCGTTACCGGCATTGTCCTCTATTTTA
Source organism: Mucilaginibacter sp. GW821-FHT07G05 (assembly GCF_059418565.1). NCBI lineage: Bacteria > Pseudomonadati > Bacteroidota > Sphingobacteriia > Sphingobacteriales > Sphingobacteriaceae > Mucilaginibacter > Mucilaginibacter sp. GW821-FHT07G05. The sequence goes on from NZ_JBWKQC010000006.1 coordinate 265,824, forward strand.
GCGCCTTTTTCCAGTGACCGTGCCCATCGGGCGTTAAGTACTTCGGGGCTGCTTTGCAAAAGCAACTTGCTTCCGTTAGTAGTTTCGCCGTTTGCAAAGAGGTAAAGATAGGGCTGATCATTTTCCTCAATCAGCACACTGCCAAATGAGTAATCGTATTCACCATTTTGGTCAATATCAATTTCAATATGGTGTTGATAGGCCACTATGGCGTTTATGTCGTGATGAATTATTTCGGCAGGATGGTTACCATCATCAGGGACGCATTCGCATCTATCATCTTTGCATGCCTGTAGCATTGCAGTTAAAACAATTGTGGTTAAGATCAGGTATTTTTTCATTGTAATATTTAATTAACAAGCTGTTAGCTGTGCTCGGCTTGTATTACCATGACGGATATTCTCTCACGAATGTGACAGCCTCTAATAATTTTTACACAAAGAATTATTCTACCTGAAAAGATCTTACCTATTCGGCTACCTTACAAACAGGCTCATGATGAACCGGGAAATTACAGGAATTGGCGATGAAGCATAAACTGTTGGCTTTATGGTGCAGCTCATTGGCTTTGTCAACCATTGTGGCATCGCTCACAGTTACTTCGGGATGCAGGGTTACACTGGTGAAGCGCCCGCCGCCGTTATTGTCTTCCTGCATCACACCAGTGGCTTGGTCTGTATAGTTTACCACCACTACCCCGGCTTCGGCACAAAGGTGCAGGTACCAAAGCAGATGGCAGCTCGATAGTGAAGCCACCAGCATTTCTTCGGGATTATACCGGGTGTCGTCACCGCGAAAAGAAGGATCGGACGAGCATAAGATATCAGCCTTATTTTGTACCGAAACCGTGTGGTTCCGACTGTACGCGTTATAGCCGCTGGTGCCTGTTCCCTGGTTGCCTACCCAGTCAATTCGTGCCGAATATTGATGCTGCCTGCTCATTTTATGCCCTTGGTTTTATTTCCAAAATTACTCAATCAAATATTGGCTTTGGCCAAACAATTACCAAAATTTAGATGTTAAAACATGCGAAATGCCGTTTCTAAGCTGCAAAGTATATTTAATAGGTAGGATATGTTTAAACACGCATACCTACAAGTAGGTAGTTGAAAAATGCCCGGTTTTTTAAGTTATACACCAATTATGAGTAATAAGTGTTGTTTTTTTTGAAAAATTGATAATTTTCTATTCGCTAAATGCTTTTAAAAATTCATTTTTAGTTCAAAATTTTCAAAAACTATAAAAAAACATCTTTTTCTGTTAATTTCTTGTTAAAAAGCGTTAAAAAATTAGCATTTAATAAATGAGGAATATATATTTGCAGCATACAATTTATCGGCCTAAAACAACTTGTTCTTTATGATAAATTTTATGAGGTCAGTTAATATAAAAAGAGAAAGTTGCTGCTTTCTCTTTTTTTGTGCCTTGTAAATTTACATGTTTGAACGGGTAAATTTTCTTTCCCTTTGGTTAAACATAACTTAAGTTTTTGCTGTTAATGTGATACACTTAAACACTTGAGTTATGAACGAGATAACACCTGCCGAAAAAGACGGCAAATACGAATTTAGGATCAACTACTCCGAACGCGAGCTTAACTGCAAAGTGGAAAAGGAGCAAGACAAATTACACGTGAGCATTGATGATAACATCAAGGCCGAATTGAAGATCAATAACGATGGCAGCATTGAGCAGGTAGAAGGTACCCCCATCCCGGCATCTACTATCGATTATATCAAAAAACAAATATTAGGTCACCAGGTATAAAAGCATATTGGTGCGCCCGGAGGGGGCTGTAAATCTCTTATGTCATCTCGAAACGTAGTGAGAGATCTTCTTCGCCCTGTAAGTTTACGACAAGCATTGTGCAGAAGATTTCTCCTCGTTCCTCGTTCGAAATGACACTTTTTTTAATACATGTGGGTTATTACCGGGCGCACCTTAACCTAACACCTCTTCCAATATCTCGTGCGAGTGCACATTCCCGAAGTTTTCGATATGCAGGGCATAATACTCCAGCAGCTTTGCAATTAAATACCGGCGCTCATCTATAGTCAGTTTTATGTTGGCGGCATTCTCGAAGCTGCAATGCAGCAGGTTGTAAAAATTCTGCGTGTGCGGGGGCGAAAGGTACAATGTAGTATCAGGCTTCATGCGACTGAAAACCCCGTTCTTCATATCAAAATAATCGGCATTGCCTGCCCAGGTCTTGTCGGGATAAAAACCCAGATAACGGGTAAGTTGTATCAAAAACAGCAGGTGAAAATTGGCCAGTCCTTCGGTTTGATGATCGAGCCATTCAATAGCGCTGAATATAAAGCTGAACAAATTTTCATCTGCCGCTTGCTGCTTGGCGGCTTTATACAGCACTTCGTTCAAAAACATGGCGATGCTGCTTTTCACCACATCATAGGGAATGGTTTTAAATACCGGCGCGTTTTTTAATTCTGAAATACGCTGCACCCCGCCGTTGTTTTTATGATACACCACCAAATCGAGCAAGTGCAGGGGCTGTATCATGTTGCGGCTTATTTTGGCCTTCGGCTTTTTTACCCCGTTAATGAGGTACGATTGCAGCCCGAATTTTTCGGTAAAAATTTGCACCACTACACTGCTTTCGCTGTAATCGGTAGTTTTAAATACAATTCCGCGGGTTTTATGCAGCATGGCAAAATAAAAGGCAAAGCTTTGGCAAAAATATCATCACCCCAACTATCAACGCAAAAACCGCGCTAACTACTACAGCAGCAGCGCTTACATCTTTTACATGGCCGGCTTTTTCGTTATACTGGGGCGATACCAGGTCGGTAAGCGTTTCAATAGCGGTATTCAGCAATTCGGTAAGCAATACAATGGCAATGCAAAGTATGATCCATAACCATTCGGCCGTACTGATGCGCAGCCAAAAACCCATTGCCGCCGCTATAAGGGTGGCAACCGTATGTATGCGAAAGTTAAGCTGTGTTTTAAACGCGTAGCCTATCCCCTTAAAAGCATAACCAAAACTGCGTATTACCTTTTTCATGCTGTAAAAACTTGCTGCAATATGGGGCTTTTCAAAATTTAAACGGGTATTGGGGTTTAATTTTCATGCGTCAAAATAAGATATTTTGGTTAAAATTCCGTATTTTTGCAACCTCTAAAAAACGAGGTAGAACATATTGATGTACAACGAATATAAGCAGTTAAACTTATCTAAAACCGGAAAAGAGATCCTTGAGTTTTGGAAAGCCAACAACATATTTGAAAAAAGTATCAGCAGCCGTCCTGCTGATAATCCTTACACCTTTTACGAGGGGCCGCCGTCTGCCAATGGTATGCCGGGTATACACCACGTAATGGCGCGTTCAATTAAGGATATTTTTTGCCGTTACAAAACACTTAAAGGTTACCGTGTTAAGCGTAAAGGCGGCTGGGATACCCATGGCTTGCCTATTGAGCTGGCCGTTGAAAAAGCGTTGGGCATTACTAAAGACGATATCGGCAAAAAGATCACCGTAAAAGAATACAACGATGCCTGCCGTAAGGAGGTAATGAGGTATACCGATGTATGGAACGATTTGACCGAAAAGATGGGCTACTGGGTTGATCTTAAAAACCCGTATGTAACCTACGAAAACGAGTATATTGAAAGCCTTTGGTGGATACTGCAACAGTTTTACAATAAAGGCCTGTTATACAAAGGCTATACGGTACAACCTTACTCGCCAAAATCGGGTACCGGTTTAAGCTCGCATGAGCTGAACCAGCCGGGCACTTATAAAATGGTGAAAGACACTACCATTACCGCCCAGTTCAAAGTAAAACGCGATGGTGATTCGGAGTTTTTGTTTGAAGGGGTAGATACCGATGTGTTTATACTTGCCTGGACAACCACTCCGTGGACACTGCCGTCAAACTGTGCCCTTGCCGTTGGCGAAAACATTACTTATGCCAAAATCAGCACCTTTAACCCATACACTTACCAACCGGTTTGCGTAGTGTTGGCTAAAGACCTGGTTAAAAAATATTTTAAAGCCGAAGGCGAAAATGCTTCGTTTGCCGATTATAAAGGCGGCGATAAGGTGATCCCTTACAAAATTGAAGCAGAATGCAAAGGCAGCCATCTGGTAGGTATCCATTATGAGCAGTTGATGCCGTATGTAACCAATGCCGATCTGGAAGCGAATGCTTTCCGCGTGATACCGGCAGATTTTGTTACTACTGAAGATGGTACCGGTATAGTACACACCGCTTCTGTTTTTGGTGCGGATGACTTTAGGGCCTGTAAAGAAAACAACGTACCATCGGTAATGGTACTTGACGAAGCAGGCAAAGAAGTACCGCTGGTTGATAAACAAGGCCGCTTTGTTGATGAGGTGACCGATTATGCCAAACGCTACGTTAAAGAAGAATATTACAGCGATGCCGAACGTGCCGAAGCGGATTTTAAACCGACCGATGTACTCATCGCCATTAAACTGAAAGAAGAGAACAAGGCTTTCGACGTTAAAAAATACGAGCACAGCTACCCGCACTCGTGGCGATCTGATGAGCCGATATTATATTACCCGCTGGATAGCTGGTTTATCCGCACTACCGCGGTTAAGGATAAAATGGTCGCTCTTAACAAAACCATCAACTGGAAACCCGAATCAACCGGTACAGGTCGTTTTGGTAACTGGCTGGAGAATTTGGTTGACTGGAACCTGTCGCGCTCACGCTACTGGGGTACGCCGTTGCCTATCTGGAGAGAAGAAAACGGACCTGAAGAAAAATGTATCGGTTCAATTACCGAACTGAAACAGGAAATAGAAAAATCAATAGCCGCGGGCTTAATGCCTGCCGGGTTCACCATTGATGATATGCACCGTCCGTATGTTGATGATATCATCCTAACTTCATCAACCGGCAACAAAATGTTCCGCGAGCCTGACCTGATTGACGTTTGGTTTGACAGCGGCGCTATGCCGTACGCGCAATGGCACTTTCCTTTTGAAAATAAAGAGGAATTTAAAAATGCCTACCCGGCAGATTTTATCGCCGAAGGTGTTGACCAAACCCGTGGCTGGTTCTTTACCCTACACGCCATAGCCGTAATGCTAAGTGAAAGCAGCGACGAGATAGAAGACATCAACAAAGCCGTAGGCAATGCCGGTATAGCGTTTAAAAACGTGGTATCAAACGGTTTGGTGCTGGATAAGAACGGTAACAAAATGTCGAAACGTTTAGGTAACGCTACCGATCCGTTCGAAACATTAGAGCAATACGGTGCCGATGCTGCCCGCTGGTATATGATCAGCAACGCGTCGCCATGGGATAACCTTAAATTTAACCTGGAGGGGTTGGATGAAGTTCGCCGTAAATTCTTCGGTACACTTTACAATACCTACTCATTCTTCGCGATGTATGCCAACATCGATAAGTTTACTTACAGCGAAGCCGAAATAGCTATAAAAGACCGCCCGGAGATTGACCAGTGGATCATTTCCCTGCTGAATACATTAAGCAAAGAGGTTGACGGTTTTTATGCTGATTTTGAGCCTACCAAAGCTACCCGCGCTATACAGGATTTTGTTGACGCGCATTTCAGTAACTGGTATATCCGCTTAAGTCGCAGGCGTTTCTGGAGGTCTGATAACTCAGATGATAAGCTATCGGCCTATCAAACTCTTTACACTTGTTTAACTACTATTACTAAACTGATTGCGCCTGTAGCGCCTTTCTTTGCCGACCGTTTATTTAACGATTTGAACTCGGTTACTAAAAAGGAAGAATTTGAATCGGTGCACCTGGCGTACTTCCCTGTTTATCATGACGATCTGGTAAATAAAGACCTGGAAGAACGCATGCAAATGGCGCAGGATATATCATCGCTGGTATTATCATTACGTAAAAAGGTAAGTATAAACGTTAGGCAGCCCTTAAGTAAAATTTTATTGCCTATATTGGATAAGAATTTTGCACACCAGGTTGACCAGGTAAAAGAGCTGATATTATCCGAAACCAACATTAAGGATATAGAGTATATTACCGATGCTGCGGGCTTTATTAAGAAGAAGATAAAACCTAATTTTAAGGCACTGGGCCAAAAAGTAGGTAAGGATATGAAGCTGGTAGCCGATGCGATAAACAACTTTAGCCAGGCCGATATTACCGAACTGGAAACAAACGGCACCATAAATGTGTTGGAAGGCAAGTATCAGCTACAGATAACCGACGTTGAAATTATTGCTGAAGATGTACCGGGATGGCAAGTTGCAAATTTAGGCAAACTAACCGTGGCCTTAGATGTTACCGTTACCGGTGAACTAAAACAGGAGGGTATATCGCGCGAGTTTGTGAACCGTGTTCAGAACTTACGCAAGAGCCTCGACTTTGATGTAACTGACAAGATAAACGTATGCGTTAATTGCAACCCGGTAATATGGGAAGCGATACAAAACAATTTATCGTACATTTGCGCCGAAATTTTAGCTGAAAGCATTGTGCTTGATAATGAGCTGACTGAAAGCGAAAAGGTAACGATTGACGATACTGAACTATTGATTTCTATAAGTAAAATATAATGGCAACTGAAAACGTAAAAACCAGATATTCTGACGTTGAACTAAAAGAATTTAAAGACATCATTCTTGAAAAACTGCGTGTGGCTAAAGAAGAGTTAAACTCTTTGGCAACTTCATTAAGCTCACCAAACGCTAACGGTACTGATGATACCGCCGGTACTTACAAAACTTTGGAAGATGGATCGGCTACGCTTGAAAAAGAGCAGATCAACCAGTTAGCTGCAAGGCAGAAGAAATTTATTGAGCAGTTAGAGGCAGCATTGGTACGTATTGAAAACAAAACGTATGGCATTTGCCGCGAAACCGGTAAACTGATACAAAAAGAACGTTTACGCGCCGTACCGCACACTACCCTCAGCATGGAGGCCAAACTGAAGCAGAATTAATGAAAGCTTCGTACGCTAAACCTTTTTTTGTTGCCGCGTTAATTATTCTTGCCGACCAGATTATTAAGATATGGGTGCGTACGCACATGTATCTGCAAGAAGAGATAAAGTTTTTAGGCAACCGTGGTATGCTGCACTATACCGAAAATAACGGCATGGCCTTCGGGATGGAGCTGGGCGGCGAAATAGGCAAGCTTGTTTTAACGCTATTCCGCATTGTAGCGGTAATTGCTATAGGCTACGGACTGGTACACCTCATTAAACATAAGTATCACCGCGGACTGATCATGAACGTGGCCCTTATATTGGCCGGTGCAGTAGGTAACATTATCGACTCTACCTTTTACGGGGTGATCTATAAATACGCGCCGTTGTTTCATGGCCGTGTGGTTGATATGTTCTATTTCCCGCTGCTATCAGGTCATTTCCCAAAATGGTTCCCGGTATGGGGAGGCGAAGAATTCGTATTCTTCCGACCGGTATTCAATCTTGCCGATTCGGCCATATCGGTAGGCGTTATATTGATACTGATATACCAAAAGCGCTACTTTAAACAGGAAGAACCCGAAGTAAGCAGCCCCAACAGCGAAGTTGTTGAAGAATAAATTATACTTTATATAGATATTGAAGAGCCGCTTTTAGCGGCTTTTTTGTTTGGGGTATTTTTAACCGCTGAGTGCGCGGAGTTTTTCGCAGAGGTAGGGAGTTGCTTGAGTTTTTATGGGCTTTTATTTGCCGTCAAGTACCCCCTATTAAAATAAATGCTGCGAATTAAAGGCGGCCGGAGGCCGCGTAATAATGGTCACTTGGCTGGAGCCAAGCGACTACAGCTTCTTTTTTCTTTTTATTCTGTAATGCCGCCGCTCGGCACCAGCCGAGTGGCAACTATCCCCTGGCCTCCGGCCAGCAGCGAGCAAAATAAGAATTAACTTTCATCAACCTTAAATAAAGCATGAGGATTGGCACTGCTATATACAAAAGCAGTTTCATCATTTACTATTCGGGCCTCTATCGGGTTACGATGTATATAATCGCGTTTTTGATCAAACATTTTGGCAGTGATCAGTTCAATAGGGAAATTAGTTTTCTGCCAAAATTGATATTCTTTATTTTGCTGTTGCCTGTTGGCGTAGTATTTAAACATATACAGCAACCACTCTTTCCTGCTTTCTATAGCATTTGAGCCAATCATCTCGATAATTCTTTTAGCGGTATAACTCATTAAATCCCTTATGATGCCTTGCAATTTGGCTTCATCGCTACCAACAATTAAGTGAATATGGTTGCTCATAATACAATAAGCATATACTTTTAAATCTTTATTCTTTCTGCAATAGTCGAGGTTATTCATAAACTCCTCGCAGTATTCGGCTCTTGTAAATACATCAAGCCAACCCACAACAGTAAATGTTATAAAAAACGGACGATCAGTATTGGCTTTGCGAATTTCGGACATGTTTAGGTTTATTTAACGTGGTGCGGCCGGAGGCCGCGTAATAGTGGTCACTTGGCTGGAGCCAAGCGACTGTGGCTTTTCTTTCTTTTTATTTCTGTAATGCCGCCGCTCGGCTCCGGCCGAGTGGCAACTATTCCCTGGCCTCCGGCCAGCGAACTTTTAAGACCCCACCGCTTCCATAATCCGCAAGAGCGAATCCAGGTACTCGCGGTTATTGGCCAGGCGGGGCACTTTGTTTTGGCCGCCAAGCTTGCCTTTTTCTTTCATCCAATAAAAGAAGGTATTTTCGGGGGCCCGGTGTATTACAGGGCGACGCAGCGCCATATCTTTAAAGCGCTTGGCATCATAGTCGGAATTTATTTTGCGCAGGGTTTCGTCGAGTATGTCAACGAAGCGTTCAAATTCGGCAGGTTTCTTAACAAATTCAATGATCCACTCGTGGGCACCGCAGCTTTTGGCATCAAAATAAACCGGGCCGGCCGTATAATCGCGAATAATGGCTCCGGTATTTTTGCAGGCTTCCTCCAAGGCACGCTCGGCATTATCAATGATCACCTCTTCGCCAAAGGCGTTAATGTAATGCTTGGTACGCCCGGTGATCTGTATCCTGAACGGCGACAGGTTGGTGAACCTGATAGTATCCCCTATCATATACCGCCATAAACCGGCATTGGTACTTATAATGAGGGCGTAGTTCTTATCCAGCTCTACTTCATCAAGTGTAAGCGTGTGCGGGTTTTCATCGTGCAGGTGTTCAACCGGTAAAAACTCGTAAATAATGCCGTAATCAAGCATCAGCAGCATTTCGCCCGGCTCTTCCAGATCCTGTATCCCAAAGTAACCTTCGGAGGCATTGTAGTTTTCGAGGTAGTACATATTATCCGTTGGGATCAGCTTTTTAAACTGCTCGCGGTACGGACTAAAGTTTACCGCCCCATGAAAATAAAATTCCAGATTTGGCCATATTTCCAACAGGTTCTTTTTGCCGGTGATCTCCAACAAACGGTTAAACAACACTATATTCCAGGTGGGCACACCGCTGATGCTGGTTACATTAACATCTTTGGTAGCATGCGCCATCTTTTCTATCTTCTCTTCAAAGTTATCCAGCAGGGCAATATCCAGATCGGGGGTACGGCAAAGTTCGGCCCAAAAGGGCAGGTTCTTCATAATCACGGCTGATAAATCGCCAAAAGAAGTTTCAGCACTTAGCTGACTGATCTGGTGGCTGCCGCCTATGGTTAGGATTTTCCCCGTGAACATGCGGGCATTAGGGCGGTTATTAAAGTAGATGGTTAAAACATCTTTACCGCCTTTAAAATGGCATTCCTCCAGCGCTTCCTCACTTACGGGGATAAACTTGCTACGATCGCTGGTAGTACCCGATGATTTGGCGAACCAGCGAATCTCCGATGGCCACAGTATATTTTGTTCGCCTTTAAGCATGCGCTCTATGTAAGGCTTAAGGGTATCATAATTTTGTATCGGCACCCGCTCTTTAAACTGGCTGAGGTTTTCGATGCTTTTGTAGCCATGCTTTTTGCCCCATTCGGTATTTTCGGCACCAATGATGAGGCTCTCAAACCACTCTTCCTGTACTTCATTAGGGTACTTCATAAAAAGCTCTATCTGGTGGATACGCTTTTTCATGAACCAGGTAAAAACGGAGTTAAAGATGGTCATAGGCTACTATAATTGGTTTTACTTAGCGAATGTTTTTCTCTTAAGTACGAAGTTTGCACCAAGATACACTTTTCTAACCATTTCATTATCAGCCAGCACTTCAGGCACGCCCGATTCCAATATCTTACCTTCAAAAAGCAGGTAAGCCCTGTCGGTAATCGACAGCGTTTCCTGTACGTTGTGGTCGGTAATGAGGATACCTATGTTGCGGTGCTTCAGTTTATACACCATCGCCTGAATTTCCTCCACGGCAATAGGGTCAACCCCGGCAAAGGGTTCATCCAGCAAAATAAAATTAGGTTCGGCAGCCAGGGCGCGGGCAATCTCGGTACGGCGGCGTTCACCACCCGATAGCAGGTCGCCACGGTTTTTACGTACCTTATGCAAACTGAACTCATCAATCAGTTCTTCCAGCTTATCGCGCTGCGCGTCCTTGGGCATTGGGCCCATTTCCAGCACGGCTTTAATATTATCCTCAACCGAGAGCTTGCGGAACACCGATGGCTCCTGCGCAAGGTAACCTATCCCCTTTTGGGCACGGCGGTACATAGGGTCGGTAGTAATTTCCTGATCCTCGAGTATAATGCGGCCCTCATTCGGCTTTATCAACCCTACAATCATGTAGAACGACGTGGTTTTACCTGCGCCGTTAGGCCCCAGCAAACCCACAATTTCGCCCTGCGCCACGTTGAACGATACATCGTTTACAACGGTACGCTGCTTATATTTTTTTACTAAATGCTCTGCACTGAGGATCATGCTTTTTCAATTCAATATTTAATTCAAAAGTTAAAATTCAAAATTCAAAACATCGTGTAGGATGCTCCTGGTTTTTGACTTTTCACTTTTGAATTTTGACTTTCTACTTAACTAAATCTAATTCCTTTTATATTTAACTGCACCGAGCGTTTTTCGCGCCAGATGTTCTCTTCAATGGTATAACAAATATCAAACGGCACGCCTTGTTTTAATTTTGGCAAATATTCGCCGTGGTTAAAGGCAATGCAATCAAATATAGGTGAACCCGGCTGCGCCACAAACATTTTTACATGGTTGCTGCCTACCAAACCCGCGTTGCCGCTAACATAAACATTTTTACTTATGAAAACCGGCGACATATTTTCGGGGCCAAACGGCGCAAACTGGTTCAGGATCCTGAAAAACTTCGGGTCTATCTGCTTTAGTTCCAGTTCATCGTCAATTTCAATTTGCTGTATCAGTTGCTCGGCCTTGATGCTGGCGCTCACCACCTCTTCAAACCTATCGGCAAAGGCCTCCACGTTTTCGGGCTTAAGAGTAAGACCGGCGGCGTATTTGTGCCCGCCAAATTGCAGCAACAAATCACTGCATTCGCAAAGCGCCTCGTACAAATCGTACCCGAAAACAGAACGTGCCGAACCCGCCACATGCCCGTTTGAGCGGGTAAGCACTACGGTTGGCCGGTAATATTTTTCGGTAAGACGCGATGCCACTATCCCGATCACCCCTTTGTGCCAGTTCTCGTTAAATACTACGGTCGATTTACGGTTGATGAGAGCCTCGCTGTTATCGATCATGCTTAACGCCTCGTCGGTTATGGATAGATCATGTTCTTTACGTTCAGCATTTTTCACATTAATGAGCAGCCCTTTTTCTTTGGCCTCGTTCTCATCGCAAGCTATCAGTAGCTGTACCGAATGCTTGGCATCATCAATACGGCCGGCAGCGTTGATACGCGGACCGAGCAGAAATACAATATCTGAAATGGTGTAATTAGATGTTCTGCCGGCCACTTCCATCAATGTTTTTACACCGATGCAAGGATTGGTATTTAGTTTTTGTAAACCGAAATAGGCCAGCACCCTGTTTTCGCCTGTAATATGTACAATGTCGCAGGCTATACTGATAGCTACCAAGTCAATAAACCGAAACACTTCTTCTTGCGGAATATCATTCTTTTCGGCATAGGCCTGTATCAGCTTAAAACCAACACCACAGCCCGAAAGCTCTTTATAGGGATAATTACAATCAGGTCGTTTTGGATCGAGTACGGCAACCGCAGCAGGCAGTTCGGGCCCGCAGGTATGGTGATCACAAATAATAAAATCGATTCCCTTGGTATTGGCGTAATCAACCTTATCAATTGATTTTATACCGCAATCGAGCGCTATTATCAGGCTAAAATTATTTTCGGCAGCGTAATCAATCCCCTGGGTTGATATTCCGTAGCCCTCTTTATAACGGTCCGGTATGTAATAATCCAGATTTTGGTAGCGATCTTTAAAAAAACCATACACGGTTGATACCGCCGTGGTACCATCCACATCGTAATCGCCATATATTAATATTTTTTCGTTTTGGGCGATGGCTTGCTCTATGCGCTCAATAGCTTGTTCCATACCGGCCATTAAAAACGGATCGTGCAAGTGGCGTTCATCGGGCCTGAAAAAATATTTAGCGCCATCAAAATCACTAATACCCCTGCTTATCAAGAGGTTGCTTAAAACAGTGTCAATACTTAATGCAGCAGCAAGCTTATTCAATTCATCATCCTGCGCTTTTTGCCTTATCGACCACCGTTTATTCATATTATTTTTGAGGGTAAAAACAGTAAATATAAGTATTGGCTTATTAAACTGTAATGTTCAAAAGAAATTGTTGACTATTTTATTATAATTCGTCATGCAGGTTTCATTTACGGCATAGTTAAGGCAAGGTATTTGCCGCATAGCCTTATATTTGCAGCCGGTGCCCAATTGAGTACCTTAATATATAACTGACATGGAAGCATACGCACTTGGTGAAGGATCATACTCTGTTGACGCTACAAAGAAATTCATTCCCTTTAATCCCGAAACTGATAACCGTAAAGATCGCCCTGGTTCGCTGTTCATCCATGTTAACCCCTTCCTGATAAAAACCGGTACCGACCTGATATTACTTGACGCGGGTTTGGGTTATAAAGATACCCGCGACGAGCTTTACCTGCACCAGCACATTCGCAACGCCGGTTACGATCCGGAGGATGTTACTTTGGTACTGATGTCGCACCTGCATTACGATCATTCGGGCGGTTTGGTAGTTGAGCGCAACGGCCAATTGGAGCCCAGCTTTCCGAATGCCGAACACGTGGTGCAAAAGGGCGAATGGGAGTTTGCCTTTACAGGTAAATCATCATCGTACCACGTAGAGATATTCGAGGCGCTTAAAGACAAGGTGAAATTTACTTTTACCGATGGCGACGGCGAATTTAAACCGGGCATTAAATACGAACTATCGGGCGGTCATTGCCCAAATCACCAGGTATTTTGGTTTGATATAGAAGGCAAAAAGATTTTCTTCGGCGGCGATGAACTACCCGAGCCCGAGCAACTGCTACGCCGCTTTGTAGCCAAATATGATTATGATGGGCACAAGGCGATGGAACTACGCGAACAATACGGTAAAAAAGCAGCCGACGAAGGTTGGGAGTGCTTGTTTTATCATGCCCGCAACAGTGCTATAGGTACAGTAAAACACGATGGCGACCACTTTACAGTAGAGCCCGTATAGGTTAATTATTGCTGATCTACCTCAAAAATTTCTTTTATACGCTCCACGTTTAGCGGCTTGGATATAAAATCTTGCACTATGGTGTATGATTTTGCACGGCTGATATCGTTGCTGAACACCGACGACGATATGATGAATACTTTTGTTTTTCTGAGAGGATCGATATTCAGGCGGGTATATTCATCTAAAAATTCCCAGCCATTCATGATAGGCATATTGATATCCAGCAAGATATAATCGGGCAAATTATCGGGGTTCTCCTGCTGAATTTTTATTAGTTGATCGATTGCGAACTTACCGTTTAAACAAGCGGTTATATCCGTATTGAGCATGGCCTTCTTAATCAACTTTATCGAAATAAAATTATTGATCTCGTCGTCATCAACCAATAGAACGCTTATAGTTTTGTTGAGTATGTTCATATCTTCTTTATACGGAAGTATAATTAAAAGGTTTTATTCCCAAAAGTTGTGAAAAACGTTTTTATACACGTATATACGCAGTAAATGTACTAATGTTTTAAATAATTTCAGTCAGCAGCGGATTAATTTTCGGGAAAATTTTAACTATAAATACACCAATTATTTACAAGACATTAACACACACCACATAAGTTATGGAACAAAAAAAAGACCCGGGTTATTGGCCCGGGTCTGTAATAATTTTGTTATTCAATTACGCTTTCTTCAAAAGCGTAATCTTCAATCGGCGGGCACGAACATATCAGCGTTCTATCGCCGTAAGTATCGTTAACCCTGCCCACTGACGGCCAAAATTTATAGGCTGCTACATAAGGCAGCGGGAAAGCTGCTTTTTGGCGGCTGTATGGGTGCTCCCACTCGTTGGCGGTTACTACCGCTGCCGTGTGAGGCGCGTTCTTAAGCGGATTGTTCACTTTATCTAACGTGCCTTCTTCTACCTCTTTTATTTCGTTACGGATGGCGATCATCGCGTCGCAGAAACGATCGAGTTCGTGTTTAGGCTCTGATTCGGTTGGCTCAACCATTACCGTACCCGCAACCGGGAACGATACCGTTGGCGCGTGGAAACCATAATCCATTAAACGCTTAGCAATATCGGTTACCTCAACACCAAAGTTTTTGAACGAGCGGCAATCCAATATCATTTCGTGCGCGCAACGGCCTTTGCTGCCGCTGTACAATACAGGGTAATGTGCCTGTAGCCTGTTCTTTATGTAGTTGGCGTTTAATATAGCATATTTGGTAGCGTTGGTTAAACCGTCGCCGCCCATCATGGCTATATAAGCGTGTGATATGATAAGGATGGATGCCGAACCCCATGGCGCTGCTGATACAGCAGGGATTGATTTACCTTTATCAATATCAACTACCGCGTGGCCCGGCAGATAAGGCACCAGGTGCTTAGCTACACCGATAGGACCCATACCCGGACCACCCCCACCGTGAGGGATACAGAATGTTTTATGTAAGTTAAGGTGGCAAACATCGGCACCAATATTAGCCGGGCTGGTTAAACCTACCTGCGCGTTCATGTTGGCGCCATCCATATATACCTGGCCACCATTAGCATGTATAATTTCGCAAATTTCAATGATGCTTTCCTCAAATACACCATGTGTAGATGGGTAAGTTACCATTAAGCACGATAATTCGTTTTTGTATTGCTCGGCTTTGGCTTTCATATCGGCAACATCAATATTACCGTTATCATCGCATTTTACCACGATAATTTTCATGCCTGCCATTGCTGCCGATGCAGGGTTGGTACCATGTGCCGATGAAGGGATCAGCGCGATGTTACGGTGATGGTCGCCCCTATCCTGGTGGTAAGCGCGTATAACCATTAAACCCGCGTACTCGCCTTGCGCGCCCGCGTTTGGCTGTAAGCTCATGGCCGCGAAACCGGTGATCTCGCTCAACCATTTATCCAGTTCATCAAACAGTTGCATGTAACCGCCGGTTTGGTCAACCGGTGCAAACGGGTGCATCTTGCTGAACTCGGCCCAGGTTACAGGCACCATCTCGGTAGTAGCGTTCAGTTTCATGGTACATGAACCCAAAGCGATCATCGAGTGGCAAAGCGAAAGATCTTTTGTTTCCAGCGATTTAATGTAACGCAGCATTTCATGTTCTGAATGGTGCGAGTTAAATACCGGGTGTGTTAAATATGCTGATGTACGTTGCAAGCCAGCCGGAATAGTAGTTTCCAGGTTAGCTTTCAGGTCATCAAAATTAATATCGTTAATTGTTTTCGCCTTTACTTTGGCAAAGAAACGGGTGATGGTTTTAACATCTTCAGGTGAAGTAGTTTCGTCAAGCGAGATAGTTACAATTGAACCATTGTAGTTCAGGTTCATCTCGTTGTTCAACGCTTCGCCGTGCAGCGGGCCAACCAGCTCGCCAAGGTCAAACTGAATGGTATCAAAGTAAGCGGCGTTCAGTTGTTTGTAACCCAACTCTTCTAACGAGTTTGATAACAATACCGTTAAACCATGGATACGCTCGGCAATCAGTTTTAAACCTTTAGGACCATGGTAAGCGGCATACATACCCGCCATAATAGCCAATAGCGCCTGCGCGGTACAAATATTTGAAGTTGCTTTATCCCTGCGGATGTGTTGCTCGCGGGTTTGCAGCGCCATACGCAAAGCGTAGTTGTTAGCGCTATCAATAGTAACACCTATAATACGACCCGGCATTGAACGTTTGTACTCTTCTTTAGTAGCGAAGAACGCAGCATGCGGACCACCGAAACCCATTGGTACACCAAAACGCTGGCTGGTACCTACTACGATATCGGCACCCCACTCACCCGGAGGCGTTAGCAGCACCAAACTCATAATATCGGCAACTACGGTAAGTTTAATGCCTTTTTCGTGCCCGGTGGCAGCAAAGCCTTTGTAGTCATACACCTCGCCGTTTTTGGCAGGGTATTGTACAATGGCGCCGAACATATCATCGGTAAGATCAACAGTTTGGTGGTTACCTATCACCAACTCAATACCGTAAGGCTGCGAGCGGGTTTTTAATATATCGATAGTTTGCGCGAAGATCTCTTCAGACACAAAGAATTTGGTAGCTTTTTGATTTTTGCGCAGGCTGTATTGCATAAACATAGCCTCGGCAGCGGCAGTACCTTCGTCTAATAACGAGGCGTTGGCTATTTCCATACCGGTAAGATCAAGTACCATGGTTTGGAAGTTCAGCAATGCTTGCAGGCGGCCTTGCGCAATTTCGGCCTGGTACGGGGTATATTGGGTATACCATCCCGGGTTTTCCAGTATATTACGCTGAATTACACCGGGTACAATTACATCATAATAACCCTGACCGATGTATGATTTAAATACTTTATTTTTTGATGCCTTTTGCTTTAAGGTGTTCAAATAATCGAACTCGCTTTTTGCAGGCGGCAGGTTAAGCGGGGCCTTCAGCCTTATCGGCGCAGGCACTGTTTGATCTATAAGTTCATCTACAGAATTTACGCCTATAGTTTTTAACATTTCGGCGGTGTCAGCTTCGTTTGGCGCGATGTGACGGTTTTGGAATTTCTCCTGGTAGTCAGTGTTTAACTTCATGAAAATGTGGCCCTGTTAATATTTCCGCAAAGGTACTATTTTAACAAGTGACTATCAATTATGTAACCTGCAATTGACAATATGTTTACAACAATACTTCGCGACAAATAATAATTGCACACCACGTTAAATAACCAACAAAAATTCGCGACTAAATCCCTTAGGCAATATATTAATAGGCACTATTTAGCCAGCTGTTTCAAATACATTTGTATGGTGTTCTCCAATCCATAATATAAGGCATCGCTGATGAGCGCGTGGCCTATACTCACCTCCAGTAATCCGGGCATATTTTCGGCAAAGTATTGCAGGTTGTTCAGGTCGAGATCGTGCCCGGCGTTGATGCCCAGCCCTGCCTCCTGCGCTACCTGTGCGGCGGCTATATAGGGTGCAACGGCCAGTTCGCGCCCTTGCGCGTAATGGGTGGCATAACCCTCGGTGTATAGTTCAATACGGTCGGTACCGGTGGTAGCGGCGGCCTCCACCATGCGTGGCACAGGATCAACAAATATGGATACACGGATCCCGGCGTTCTTAAATACGCCGATAATATCTTTCAGGTAACCCTGATTTTCAACCGTATCCCAGCCGTGGTTTGAGGTAAGCTGCCCTTCGGCATCGGGCACTAAAGTAACCTGGTGCGGTTTATTGGCCAGTACAAGGTCAACAAATTTTTGTTCGCGGCAGTTACCTTCAATGTTAAATTCGGCAGTTACGATTTCTTTCAGCTTATACACATCATCATACCGAATATGGCGTTCATCGGGCCTCGGGTGCACGGTTATGCCCTGCGCCCCAAAGCGTTCGCAATCTTTAGCAACCTGTATCAGATCGGGGTTGTTACCTCCTCTTGAATTACGCAACGTGGCTATTTTATTGATATTGACGGATAAACGAGTCATGGTGATGTTTCAGCTTAAAAAATTAAAACGGCAAATATCATTAATTACTTTTTAAACAGTAAAATCATTTTTTGGATTGCAGTATTTTGAGATAATGATGACTTACCATCTGTAAGTAAAGGTCCTCTCCTTTGGAACATAGCCGTCAACATAATGGTTAAAGCAAAGCGCATAGTTAACTCACCCGGTCTACGCTTCGCTGGACCACCCTCTCTGCTTTGCAAAGAGGGCTGGAGAACCTCGCAAAATAAATAACTTTCAACCCTTCTTTCCGCTTGCGGAGAGAGGGGTGACGAGCGAAGCGATGTCGGGGTGAGTTGATATAACGCTATAATATTTACGCTCTCAAGCGAACATTTCATTGATCAACACTTAAGGCAAAGGCCATCCGCACCATAGTTCGATAGGCTCACCATGACCCCAACCAAATGCTCCCCCTCCCTCCACAAAAAAAGCGAGGCCAGTTAAGGCCCCGCTTCTCACATAAACATAAAAATTAATTTTCTTTTTTGGGTAGTAACATTAGTAAGATGGCAAATTGGCATAAAGGTTTAACGGATGTAAAAATTTTTGATGATAATATATATAGGTAATTTTACCTTATGTTTGCCAAGCAATTGCCAGGTAGCAATGCGCTGTATAAATTTGTTTAGTATTAAATGCCCGGCATTAACGAAATTAAGAAACCTATAGCTGCCGATATTGATGCTTTTGAAGCTAAGTTTAAAGCTTCGATGCAAAGTTCGGTACCCTTGCTTGATCGTATTACGCACTACATTGTAAAGCGTAAAGGCAAGCAGATAAGGCCTATGTTCGTTTTCTTTTCGGCCAGCATTAGCGGGGGCATTACCGAGGCTACCCACCGTGGTGCCGCCCTTGTTGAACTATTACATACCGCTACCCTGGTGCACGACGACGTGGTTGATAACTCTTACCAGCGCCGTGGTTTCTTCTCTATCAACGCTTTATGGAAAAATAAGATAGCTGTTTTGGTGGGCGATTTCCTGCTATCCAAAGGCTTGCTGCTATCTATCAATAACGGCGATTTCAACCTGCTTAAAATAGTATCTGAAGCGGTAAAGCAAATGAGCGAAGGCGAGTTGCTACAGGTAGAAAAGGTACGCCGCATGGATGTTGATGAGCCTGTTTATTACGAGGTGATCAGGCAGAAAACGGCTTCGCTTATTGCGGCCTGCTGCGCCTGCGGGGCGGCATCGGCCGGGGCAAGCGACGAGGTGGTTGAAAAAATGCGCGACTTTGGCGAAAAAATCGGCATAGCCTTCCAGATAAAGGATGATATGTTTGATTTTGGCACAGATGATGTAGGAAAACCATTAGGAATTGACATCAAGGAAAAGAAGGTAACGCTGCCGCTGATCTACGCGTTGAACAACTGTACTTCGGCCGACAGGAAACGGATGATCAACCTGGTAAAGAACCATAACGACGACCCTGCAAAAATTACGCAGATCATCAATTTTGTAAAAGAAACCGGCGGACTGCAATATGCCGAAAGCCAGATGAAAATTTACCAGGACGAGGCATTTAAGATCCTCAGCACTTTCCCCGAAGGCGATTCGCGCACAGGTTTAGAACAATTAGTACGTTTCACTACCGAACGGAACAAATAAATGACCAACGAGCTTATTTTTATTTGCGGCTTTATAGTTTTTATAATGCTGATGCTTGCTATTGACCTCGGTATTTTTACCCGAAGCAATAAACCCGTGGGCATTAAGCAAGCCGCCGTTATGAGCGGCGTTTGGGTAGCGCTGGCACTCGGCTTTTACCTGCTTATTTATAATTACGGCCACCTGCTGCATAATGTGGACAGCTTTGCCGTTCTGCAACAAAAAAATCTCGACAACTTTCACAAACTCAAACTTAACCCGGCGGATTTTGAGGGCAGCCTCGCGCTTTACCGTAAAAATCTCGCGCTCGAATTTATTACCGGTTACGTGGTGGAGTATGCCCTGTCTGTCGATAATATATTTGTGATGGTGCTCATCTTCTCGGCCTTTTCGGTAGAACAGAAGTATTATCACAAGGTGCTGGTTTGGGGTATTATCGGCGCGGTGATCATGCGGTTCATCTTTATTTTTGTGGGAGCCGCATTGATTGATAACTTCCATTGGGTGCTGTATATCTTCGGCGCGTTTTTGGTATATACGGGGGTAATGATGTTTGTTAACCGCAACCAGGAAGAGCACATCGACCCGCAAAACCATAAAGTGGTAAAGTTTGCTTCGCGATATTTTGGCGTGCACCCTAAGTTTGAGGGCAGCAAATTCTTTATAAAACAGAACGGCAAAAAACTCATGACGCCGCTGTTCCTGGTGCTGCTCATTATTGAGTTTACCGATGTTATTTTCGCGGTGGATAGCATCCCGGCCATATTCTCGGTAACTAAAGATCCTTACCTCGTATTTTTCTCCAACATATTTGCCATACTGGGTCTGCGTTCCATGTTCTTTTTACTGGTGAACATCATCGAGAAGTTCCATTATCTCAAAGTAGGACTTTCTGCCTTGCTGGTATTCATCGGCCTTAAAATGCTGGGCGGCCATTATGCCGAACAATGGGGCTTTACCACCATGCACTCGCTGATTGTGATAGTGGGTATTTTAGTCGTAAGCGTAGTGGCGTCATTGGCATTTCCGAAAGCGAAGACTATTCAAAAGCAACATTAATTTCCGGTTGAAAATTAGCATTTTCAATATACTGATGCCTACCTTTAGTACTCATAAATAACACATTATGCCAGTTACTGATAAACCCGGTGTGCCAACCCTATTTGAATGGGCCGGTGGCATGCCTGCCTTTGAGGCGCTGTTTCAGCAATTTTATGATAAGGTATTGGCCGATGACCTGCTCGAACCGGTTTTCAAACACATGTCGGCACAGCACAGGTTACATGTAGCACATTTTGTGGCCGAAGTACTGGGCGGGCCAAAGCTGTACAGCGAAAGTGAGGGCAACCATTACCAGATGATAAAAAAGCATCTTGAAAAATACCTTACCGAAGCCCATCGCAAACGCTGGATACAATTGCTGCTCGAAACCGCCGATGAACAGTTGCTACCCGCCGATCCCGAATTTAGATCTGCATTTGTGGCTTATCTCGAATGGGGCACACGCATTGCCGTACTAAACTCGCAGCTCAATGAAATTGATATGCCTGCCAATAACCCAATGCCCGAATGGGGTTGGGGTGTTCCGGGCGGACCTTACCCCCCAGCCCCCTGAAGGGGGAGCTTTTGAAGTGCAGATCTACGCTTCGCTGGATCGGCTTTTTTTCACGACCAGAATAAGGCAGTTCCCTTCTTTGCACAGCAGAGAAGGGTGTCGAGCGCAGCGATGACGGGATGAGTCCCCAAAAGTTTTTAAAATGTCATACTCATTCTTCAATGGGTTGAGGCACTATTTATTATACAAATCTTTTTAACTTCGTAAATGCACTTTTTCGATTTCAGCTTCCCGAAGTTTGGCATTTTCGATGCTTTGGACATTCTGCTGGTAGCCTTTATTATATATCAGTTGTATAATCTTATACGCGGCACCATCGCCGCCAATATATTTATTGGCCTGGCCGTGGTTTGCGCCCTGTATTTTGTGGTAGATGCGCTAAACATGAAACTGCTTACCGGCATCCTTAAAAACTTCATGAATGTGGGTATCATTGCCATCATTGTGGTGTTTCAGCAGGAGATACGCCGGTTTTTATTGCTGGTAGGTAAAAACACATCATTACAGCGCAACCGTGCATGGTGGCAATATTTTTTTGGTAAAACCGAGGCCGAAAAGAACAACTACGCGCGCATTAAACCTATTATTGATGCCTGCAAAAGCATGAAACAAACCCGTACCGGGGCCTTAATCGTATTCGCTAAATTTTACGACGAACAGTTTTACCAGAACAGCTGCGAACTGATGGACGCCAAAATATCAAAACGTTTGCTGGAAAGTATCTTTCAAAAGAATAGTCCGCTGCATGATGGGGCGGTAGTAATATCGGGCAATAAAATAAAATCGGCCAGCTGTATTTTACCCCTTACCGAAAAGAGCGACCTCCCGGCACAATTCGGCTTACGCCATAGGGCTGGCATCGGTGTAACCGAGGCCAACGAAGCCACAGCCCTCATCGTATCAGAAGAAACCGGCGAAATATCTTATGCCAAACAAGGCCGCGTTAAAATGAATATCAGCTTCGCCGAATTGGAAAAATTATTGAATAAAGATTTTTAATTGGTCATTGGGTAGTAGTCAATGGTCATTACTCATTTGTGAATTCCACTATCGTCATTGCGAGTTTGCCAATCCGCTGGACTTTGAAGGCTAAATGACGATGGCTTACACTCTCCCTCCACTGTCATGCTGAGGAACGAAGCATCTATCGCAGATAAGCATAGCGAAGAAGATTCTTCACTGCGTTCAGAATGACAGTTTTTTAACACGTCATGCAACAAGTTCCTATGCCCGCCTTTGCGCTCATAGCCGCCGCAGTTCTGCCCGTTTTCACCCGAAGCTTCTTTGCTGACGGAAAAGCTAACCCATTTACTTTACGGCAATGCCCTCCTCACCTTCACAGTATCAACCTTAACTATTTATTACCAATAAAAAAGGGTTGCCTATAAACATAGCCAACCCCTTTTTAATAATGTTGCGTGTTAAATCACTTATTTGGCATCAATAGCCTTAATAGCGTCGTCGGCTACCTTGGCAGATGCATCGTCTTTTAACGCTTCACGTTTGGTTTTAATGCTGTTAAGCATGCCTTTTACATAGTCGCCTACGTATTGTTTAAAGCGAACGCCAAGTTCTTTTATTTCGTTGATGCCTTGTTGTGCATACTCGGGTTTTTGAACGCGGCCAACCAGGTCGGCAAATTTTTGCAGCGCGTTAAATTGCGCCTGCGGACCAAGCTCGCTGTACTTACTATAAACAAAAGGCCATTCGGCATCGCTGCCGCTGGTTGAGTAAATACCGATCAATGCCTGTGTAAGCGCGCCTTTATTATCAGCCTCAAAACCTTTTGCAAGTTTCAATGCTTCCGCCGGATCAATTTGACCGATTGCGTTCAAAGCAGCGCCTTGTACCGCATACGATTGGCTTTTCAAAGCCTCTTTAAACAGGTTTAACTGACCTGATGCCTTAAGCTTACCCAAAACCGAAATAGCCGCGGCACGTGCCAATGTATTTTCATCTGTACGGGCAATTGATTGCAATACCGGCTGGGCCGCGTTGCGTACTTCATCATTGGTCATGTTAACGGCTTGTATAGCTTCAATGCGCAGACCGTAATATT
Organism: Mucilaginibacter sp. GW821-FHT07G05; assembly: GCF_059418565.1. Lineage (NCBI taxonomy): Bacteria > Pseudomonadati > Bacteroidota > Sphingobacteriia > Sphingobacteriales > Sphingobacteriaceae > Mucilaginibacter > Mucilaginibacter sp. GW821-FHT07G05. The sequence continues at coordinate 289,194 of NZ_JBWKQC010000006.1, forward strand.
TATCTTTCAGCGCCGCTAAGACGATCTTTTGCGCGTTTTTATCGCCTTGTGCCGGCGCGGCAGCTTCAATAGCCTCTAAACGATCGCGGTATAAAGGCGCGTTAGCATATTGAAAAGCGAACTCTTCTAAAGTTTTCTTATCGGTTTTTTTGGCAGCCAAAATCTTGTCGCCATCCACATTTACCAGGTTTGGTTTTGATGCTACGGCGAAAGTTAAGGTATCGGCCTTATTACGCAGCCATACTTTATGGCGCTCTTTTTTACCGCCTGCGTAAACGTCAATAGCTATCGGTAAAATAAACGGATCACCATCCTGAGTTTGATTCACATACACGGTTTGTGTTTTTGTAGCCTCATCCCATTTGTAGCTGATATCCAACACCGGGTGACCGGCACCAAAATACCATTGGTTAAAGAACCAGTTCAGATCGCGGCCGCTGGCTTCTTCCAAAGCTAAACGTAATTGATGTGCTTCACCGTTTTTGAAAGCGTTAGTTTTAAGGTAGATGCCTAAACCTTTGTAAAAAGCATCCTCTCCTAAATAATTACGCAGCATGTATAAAATGCAACCACCTTTTTGGTAGGTAACCACATCAAATACTTCCTCTTTATCTTTATAATGGAAACGTACCAGGTCCTTTGTTTTAGCGTCAGGATTGCTCAGGTAGTTTTGCAGGTCGTCGTAAATGTGCGCGCCGCCTTCGTCTTTACCGTATTTGTATTCGGCCCACATGGTTTCGCTAAAGTCGGCAAATGATTCGTTAACGGTAAGGTTGCTCCAGCTTTCGGCAGTTACATAATCGCCAAACCATTGGTGAAACAACTCGTGTACAATAGTACTGCGGCCCTGGCTGTAATAAGCGTCGATCAGCTCACGCGGGGTAGATTGTACGTATTCGCCATGCAACGTAGCCGATGTATTTTCCATTGCGCCGCTCACGTAATCGCGCACTACAATTTGTGAGTATTTAACCCAAGGATAATCAACACCTAATTTGGTTGAATAAAACTGGATAGCCTCCGGTGTAAAACCGAAGATCTCTTTAGCGTAAGGGGCATATTTAGGCTCAAGGTAGTAGTTCACTTCCTTGTTCTTCCACTTGTCTTTATAAATTTTGAAATCGCCAACGGCCATCATAAACAAGTATGGCGAGTGTGGCAATTCCTGCTTCCAGGTATCGGTACGGGTACCATCGGCATTAACCTTTTGCGCGGCCAGCCTGCCGTTTGACAGGGTTACGTACTTGGCAGGCACCGTAATGCTGATCTCTTCGGTGGTTTTTTGGCTTGGCTTATCAATAGTTGGGAACCATGCCGATGAAGCTTCTGTTTCGCCCTGTGTCCATATCTGAGTAGGCTTATCTTTTTCTTTGCCTTCGGGGTTAATAAAGTACAAACCTTTAGCATCGGTGATGGCCGCGCTGCCTTTAGCTTTTAACTCGTTAGGCTTGGCAGTGTAATCAATATAAATGGTATAATTCTCGTTGTTACGGTAAACTTTATCCAGCTTAATGGCAATGCTCAGGCTATCATAAGTAAACTTAAGCGGGGTGTTTTTGCCATTCTTTACTACAGCTATGGTTTTAATATCCATGCCCTTAGCATCAAGCCTTAAGGTATCGGTAGGGTAAAAATGCGGCTTTAAGGTAACCCATTCTTTACCATACATATAAGCCTTTTTATAATCAAAACGCACATCAAGTTTGGTATGTATCAGGTCGTTGATCTTGGCAGGGGTTTCCCTGTAAATTTTCAGGCGGGGATCGGCAGGTTTTGGCTGCTGTTGCGCCATAGCCGGTAAAATGCAGACGGCGGTCAGTACAACGCCTGCAAGTAAAGTTTTTTTCATAAAAATGAGGTTGTTAAAATGCAAATTTAAAAGTTTAGCAATGGCATGCAATTAATTGCCACCTAATTCTTTTTTGAGGCTATGACGCAACGGATAGCCAAATTGTTACATAACTTAACACTCAATAACATATATTTACTTCACAGTAAACCAACCAGTAATAAACATGCACAGGAGAAAATTCATACAGAATGTATCTGTGGCGGGTACAACTTTCCTCATCGGTTCTCACCTATCGGCTTCGGGCTTTTACAAGGGTTCGCCTAATAATAAAGTAGTTGTTGGCATAATGGGTGTGAACGGTCGCGGCAGCTTTTTGGCGCAAAAACTGGCCGCCCTTAAAAATGTAGAAATTGGCTATATATGTGATGTTGACCAAACCGTGCTTGCACGCGCTATTGCCGATGTTGAAAAACTTACCGGCAAAAAACCACAGGGCATTACCGATATAAGGAAGTTACTGGAGAAGAAAGATTTTGATGCCCTGTTTATTGCCGCGCCCGATCATTGGCATGCGCCCGCTACTATTTTAGGCTGCCAGGCAGGTAAGCATGTGTACGTAGAAAAACCGTGCAGCCACAACCCCAACGAGGGCGAAATGGCGGTAGCCGCGGCACAAAAGTATAATAAGATAGTGCAAATGGGCAGCCAGCGCCGCTCGTTCCCCAATGTGCAGCAAATGGTAAAGGAGTTGCACGAGGGCATTATTGGCCGGGCCTATTTCGCGAGGGGCTGGTATACTAACAACCGTAAAAGCATAGGCACGGGCAAACAGGTGGCTGTGCCTGCTAATTTGAATTACGATTTATGGCAAGGCTACGCTCCGCGGAAACCTTTTCAGGATAATTTGATACACTACAACTGGCACTGGTTTTGGAACTGGGGCACCGGCGAAGCGCTCAACAACGGCACGCACGAAATTGATGTAATGCGCTGGGGGCTGGGAGCCGAATTTCCGGACAAGGTAACTTCATCGGGCGGCAGGTTCGCTTTTAAAGATGACTGGCAAACACCCGATACGCAAACCATACTGGCAAACTTCCCGAATGACACGGCCATTTCGTGGGAGGGGCGCAGCTGTAATAACTATAACGACGGCAATGGTCGCGGGGTAATATTTTATGGCGACAAAGGCAGCATATACTATGGTGGCGGCAATGGCTATACGGTTTACGATCCGGCAAACAAGGTGGTAAAAGAGGTTAAAGATTCGGTTGTGGTAGATGCCAACAATAAGGTAAGCCCTACCGAACTGCTGGATACCATGCACCTGGTAAACTTTGTAAATACCATACAAGGGCTTGAAAAACAAACCGCGCCTATTAGTGAGGGCCATAAATCGACCCTGATACCGCAGCTGGGCAATATTGCCTACCGTGTTAACCGGGTGCTTAACCTCGACCCAAAGAACGGCCACATTATAGGCGATGCCGAGGCCACCAAACTTTGGAGCCGGGAGTATGAACCGGGATGGAAACTGACGGTGTAAATGGCCGCGCAAAGTTGTCATTTCGAACAAAGAAAGAAATTATTCAAAAACAGATAACAATCATGGAATTTAGAGTAAAAGACGAAGGAGCGTTCTATTCTGCAATTACAGAGTTTTGTTCAAAACATAATATTCCCGAATTTAATAACCAAACAAGGCATTATGAAAATGGAGTATACACAATTAGTTTTGGTCAAGCGTTCATAGACAGAATAAACAACATAGACCCAACTTTCTTACAATCCATTCCACGTTAATTACATTGAGTCACCTTTATATATAATTGCCGAAATCTTCTGCTTCATAAAGGTCGAAGACAGGCATGACGAAGAAGATCTCTCACTACGTTCGAGATGACAGTAGTTAGCAAGAAGAAATTAAGAATAACGATCGATCTATTATAATCTACAATGAAACAAAAATTTAAACTTTTAAGTACGCTTGCGCTGGGCATAATGGTGATTTCGGCATCGGCACAGGTTAAACCGGGCTATACCAGTCTGTTTGATGGCAAAACCCTTAATGGCTGGAAACGCCTTGCCGGTACGGCCGACTATAAAGTGGTTGACGGCACTATACAGGGCACTACCGTGATGAATTCGGGCAATACTTTTTTGGTAACTGAAAAAGAATATGGCGACTTTATTTTAGAACTGGATATCAAGCTGGAAAGCAACGTAAGTAATTCGGGCGTGCAAACCCGCAGTCACTTTGACCCTGCCGCTAACGGCGGTAAGGGCAAGGTATATGGTCGTCAGTGTGAAATTGACCCATCGGCACGCGATTGGGCAGGCGGTATTTATGATGAAGGCCGCCGCGACTGGCTTTATCCTGTTGACCTGAATGCCCAGGCAAAAGGCACTTTTAAGGTTGGCGAGTTTAACCACATTAAGGTTGAATGCATAGGCAACGAAATGAAAACCTGGATAAACGACAAACCCATCGCCTACATAGTTGACACGGTTGATGCCAAAGGCTTTTTAGGTTTGCAGGTGCACGGCATCAACTCGCAGGAACAAGCCGATAAAAAAGTATGGTTTAAAAACATCCAGATAAAAACCACCAACCTTAAACCTACCCCGTTTGAGAAAGGCATTTACGTGGTTGACCTGGTACCCAACCACATCAACACTTACGAAAAAGCCGATGGCTGGAAATTATTGTTCGATGGTAAAACTTCTAACGGATGGCACAGCGCCCGCGCCAACGCCTTCCCGGCAAAAGGCTGGGACATCAGCAACGGAACCATCAGCGTACAACCATCAAACGGTGCCGAATCAACCAATGGCGGCGATATTGTAACCAACGGTGAGTTCAAAGCGTTCGACCTGTCGTTTGAATTCAGGCTGACCGAAGGCGCCAACAGCGGCCTCAAATATTTTGTAACGCTGGATGAAAAAACACAAGGCTCGGCCATCGGGCTCGAATACCAGGTATTGGATGATGCGCGTCACCCGGATGCCAAATTAGGCCGCGATGGTAATCGCACCCTGGCCTCATTATATGACCTTATTAAGGCTAATAAACAAGAGCGCTTTGTACACCCCATAGGCAAGTGGAATACCGGCCGTGTGGTAGTTTCTCCTGACAATCACGTATTGCATTACCTAAACGGCGTAAAAGTACTGGAGTATGACCGCGGCTCACAAGCCTTTAAAGACCTCGTAGCCATCAGCAAATACAAAGTATGGAAAGACTTCGGTGAAGCCCCCCAAGGCCATATCCTATTGCAAGATCATGGGAACGCGGTGAGCTTTAAGAGTATTAAGATAAAGAGTCTGTGATCAGAATTTTAATTGTCTGAACCGGAATTTATTGAATTAAGGAATTATCAGAATTAGTCAATTCTATTCAATTCGGTAAATTCTTAAATTCTATAAATTCAGGTTCAGACAAAAGGGTTCAAACAAAAAAGGTCCGATGCACAGCACCGGACCTTTTATATTTTCTTTCGGACTTACGGACTTCCCGTCTTCCGGACTCAACAGCTTAGCAATATTGATCAAACGCGCCGATCAGGTTATCAGCGATCATTTGTGCCGGGCGGCCTTCAATTTGGTGACGCTCGATGATGTGTACCAGTTTACCATCTTTAAACAAAGCCATTGACGGCGATGACGGAGGATAAGGCAGCATCAGGTTACGGGCTTCATCAACCGCGTCTTTTTCCATGCCTGCAAAAACTGTTACCAGTTTATCAGGGCGTTTTTCGTTTTTAACAGCGTATCTGGCGGCAGGGCGCGCGTTAGCAGCAGCGCAACCGCATACTGAATTTACAACCACAAACACAGTTCCTTCGCTCTCAATAGCTTCTTTTACTGATTGCGCGTCTTTCAACTCGCTGAAGCCATCATTTGTAAGTTCGGCACGCATAGGAGCCACTAAATATTCCGGGTACATATTATTTTCCTCTGATTTAATTTATACAAAAATATCAATTCGGCGGCAAATTAAAAGTTTACCTTATGTAATATTACCATTTTACTGTAGGCTATTCTGCATTTGGCTTGCATATACCGTCCTTAATATCAATCAGTATCACCGAAATTACGCTCAATCCGCTGGCTGTTGCCACGGTAAGCAGGCCATCAACAAACGATGTGTTGAAAAACAAAAGATAAATAATGGTACCGTAATAGGGTGTCATACATATCGGGCAGCCATAAATGGGCTTGTACAGCATCCCCTTGGGTTCAATTATCTTTTTTATACCATCAAATATCATCCCCTTCCAGCTACAAGCATGTATAAAAAGCACAATGAGTGCAATGATGAGCGCGTGTTGTATCATAATAATTGCTTAAGTAGCTGGTGGTGTGCAAAAAGCCTACCATGATTTATTTGACCATGCTCCTTTGACCATGATTTTTAGGATTGGGGGATTGGCTTGATTCTTTTTGTTGGGGAGAGGGATTTTGATTGTATGGTTGTTTAAGATTGGGCTATTGCTTGTTTTAATATTTGCTGTTAATCTTGACTCCTGATTCTTGTTTCTTGCCTCTCTCTTTGTGTTTTATAAAGAAAAGTTTATTATGTATTTTTGCAATCTCAAAAAATTGAAAAATATGTCATCAGTAGAAACTGCCTACGTAAAATACAAAGTGAAAGACTTTTCGCTGGCCGAGTGGGGTCGTAAAGAAATAGAACTTGCTGAAGCTGAAATGCCGGGTTTAATGGCCCTGCGTAAAGAGTATGGTCCAACTAAACCACTTAGTGGCGCACGTATAGCAGGCTGCCTGCACATGACCATTCAAACCGCTGTTTTAATTGAAACATTGATAGAGCTGGGTGCCGAAGTTACCTGGTCGTCATGTAATATATTCTCCACACAAGATCATGCCGCTGCCGCTATCGCTGCTGCCGGTACTTCGGTTTACGCCTGGAAAGGTATGAACGCCGAAGAATTTGACTGGTGTATTGAGCAAACGCTTTTCTTTGGTGAAGAGCGCAAACCATTGAACATGATATTGGATGATGGTGGCGATTTAACCAACATGGTATTGGATAAATTCCCTGAATTGATTGCCGATATTAAAGGCCTTTCGGAAGAAACCACTACCGGTGTACACCGTTTATATGAGCGTATGAAAGCAGGTACACTGCCAATGCCGGCTATTAACGTTAACGATTCGGTTACCAAATCAAAATTCGATAACAAATACGGCTGCCGCGAATCGTTAGTTGACGCTATCCGTCGTGCTACCGATGTAATGATGGCCGGTAAAGTTGCCGTTGTTTGTGGTTATGGTGATGTGGGTAAAGGTTCTGCCGACTCATTACGCAACTCTGGTGTACGTGTTATTGTTACCGAAATTGACCCTATTTGCGCATTACAGGCAGCTATGGAAGGCTTCGAGGTAAAAAAATTAGGTACCGCTATCGCTGAGGCTGATATTGTGGTAACTGCTACCGGTAACAAAAATATAGTTCGCGAAGAGCATTTCCGTGCCTTGAAAGACAAAGCTATCGTTTGTAACATCGGTCACTTTGATAACGAAATTGACATGGCCTGGTTAAACGGCGCTTATGGCAATACCAAAATTGAAATTAAACCACAGGTTGATAAATATACCATTGATGGCAGCGATGTAATTGTACTTGCCGAAGGTCGTTTGGTTAACTTAGGTTGCGCTACAGGCCACCCAAGTTTTGTAATGAGTAACTCATTCACCAACCAAACATTAGCTCAATTAGAGCTTTGGACCAACGGTGCCGCTTACGAAAACAAAGTATACACCCTGCCTAAACACCTTGACGAAAAAGTTGCCCGTTTACACCTTGCCAAAATTGGTGTTGAACTGGAAGTTTTAGACCAGGACCAGGCAGAATACATTGGCGTAACGGTTGAAGGTCCGTTTAAACCGGAGTATTACAGGTACTAATTCAAAAGTTAAAATTCAAAATTCAAAAAAGGGACGTGGTTGATATCACGTCCCTTTTTTTTATGGGGTAATTATTAGTTGTGTTACTGCGTTTTTTTAGTAGGACTGCTATTAAAAATATTTAACGCATAACCGATTTGAAGCTGTGTAAAATTTTGATTAAAGTTATGTTCGTTAAATATCCACCGGTATCTAAAAAACACCTTAGAATCATCATTAGTTTTAATGTAGGCATCAAAATTAGCCTGTACCAATCCTTTGTTTATATCAAATCTATAATCGTCATTAAAAGATTGCTGTTTGATATATGCAGCACCAAAATTTAGCCCCCAACGACCATCCGGACGAAAGGTTACTAATGTGGCAAGTGAAAGATAACCATTATTGATAGCAATAGAATTATTGGTAGCAGTGTCTTTAATATTTTGCACTCTCGTTCTATACCAAAAAGCGCCGAGGTCAAGCACATTCCATGTCAGCTTTTTTTGAGGGTAATTAAACTTAAGAATGTTAAGTGTAAACCCGGCCGATACCAATTGATGCTGGAACTGTTTAAGAGGATTTACTCTTTTGATGACAGACTGGTTGCTATCTAAAATTAGGAAGCGGTTATTGCCATCTATTTTTGAAAACAGCAACTTGGGTTCAATTGAACTGAAAAAATTATAATACCCTGACCGGTATCTTTTATAAGGTATTGTTTCAGTAGTTACAATTATAGGCTTAAGTGTATATCCTGATTTAGCTGCTTTTTTTAAACTATCAATTACTTTAACCCTATTGGGCACCAAGGTATTGTTAAAATAAATACTATCTTTTCTGATGACATTATATTTGGTAGATTTTTCTTTATTTGCATCCGCTATGTTTTTCGGATCAACATACCTGATAAAGTCATACTTAGTAAGATCATATTTAGATGCGAGATCTTGGGTTGAACGTTTAAAGAATGGCTTGTATGTTGTATTTATATTTACCTTTCGTTTAACCTCTATTTGTACAAGTCCGTTAGGTTGTTCCTGATCTAAACCTACAAAATCGCTAAACGCGGCAATGTCAAGTATCTTTGACCGTCTTTCCTTTTTCACCTGCACTATAGGCTTTTGCGGTGTTAAAGTAAAGGTTCTGTTTGATGGACTATAATCTTCTTTATCGTTTTCTAAATTGATATCAAAAAATAAAAGATCAGATAAATTTATATACCGGCTTAGTCCTTTTATCCCTCCGCAATCAAAACAATACAAGGCAACATTTGAAAACCGTTCAGGATCATGCTTACCTGAAATACTGATAGGATACGAATTTTTATATTCAAATACCCTGCGGGGCGACCTAACGTCTTTTTTTACCTCCCATGGGTATATTAAGTGAACAATCACATTCTTAATAGCGCCATCTTCAGTTTCCACATCTACTTTGGTAACATAAAGTCTAACTTTTATTTTGCTTAAGATGGAATTATAATAGGGCGACGAATTATCGATAAGAAAACTATTGATAGAATCTTTTTTTAATATCAGGTTTGCAGTAACAGGTTCATCATCTAAAAACTCTAAGTTTGTTTTAATATAGAAAAACAATTCTACTCCGGTATCTCTCAATGAGTCGGTTATCTTAACCTTATGCCTATTGTTCATTTGCTGCTCAAAACCTGCAACAAATGTATCTTTATTAAATTCAGAGAAATTTATTTGTGATGATTTTATAGCTTTACTACCTTCCGTGTCATCCTCTAACAAGCCGGTGTTCAAATCACTGCTATCTTTTAATGACTTAGCAGAATCTATAGCAGCCTCCTCTGCTTCGCCTGAATTCGTTGTACTAATATCAAATGAATAATTATTAATATCCAGTTTGATAAATTCATAGTTATAAATTTTGTTATTGTAAACAAAGGTGCCTAAAACCCTTTGGGAAGGTACTTGCGCAAATACACATACAGGAAGTACTACTAATAGAAAAACATATGCGCAATAGTGGAGTTTACCAATAACCCCGGATATTCTTGTTAGAGTAATTAAGTTACCAAGACAAAAATTAGTTTTTTGAAAAAAGCTGCTGTTAGGTATAGCAGCGAAAGTTGTGATAGCAGGTTTCATATTATTATTGATAAGGGTTGGCTTAAAAATATTAATAATAACCACATATTTAGTTAAAAAATAACAATATTATTTTTTAACTACCTAAAAAACAGCGCACAAAGAAAAATAAGTATTTTAATTAATAATATTTTATCTTAACAAATAGAAGAGAAAAACAATTATAAAACGTTAGTTCTTAAATTCATCGTCAACGCTTTCGCGGAGATCGTATAGCAGCCATTGCCGTTTTGCGGCCAATTGCTTGTTTTGTTTCAGCAGGTTGATAAAATCGTTCACGCCTACGGGCTCGTTACCGTTGCCATGTATCAGTACAATGCTGCCTGCATGCGGTTGCTGTCCTTTGGCCAGCCAGGCATCGGTACCTACGGGGATCAACCCGAACCCGGTAATTTGCATCACCAGTTGCTGATCAGATACCAAACCCGGGAAACGGAAAAAAGCTGATGGTAACAAGCCGTTCTGCAACATGGCCTTTTCGGTTTCCAATACTTCATAATTAATATCGGTACCGGCTTCCAGCAGAAAATTTTGCTTTAACGGCAACGTGCTGCTTACCCGATGATTATAAGAGTGGTTGATCCAGGTGATATGGATCTCGCCATTTTGCTGCATTTGTTTAAGCCATTGCAAGTCCTGCTGATGCTTGTTCATCCAGATACCAGTTACGGATAGTGCCACAGGTACGGGTTGTTCTATACCTTTAAATTCGTTGAATATGTCGGTAAATATTCGTCGGTCCAGCGGGCGATGCGACGGACAAAGATCTGCCGTAAGGCTAACCCCGGCCTCTTTAGGCATACCGCTTTCAATCCCGGCATCCTGTATATTAACCGACTGCTGTTCGGCCTTGTTTAAAGCCTTTGCATAAGGCGTACTGTTAAATATCTTGCGCAGTTGTGTTAATGGCATCGGTGTAACCCGATACAACGAGGCTTCGTTCACCTTAGTTTCTAACGTGGAAGGCTCTACCAGCAGGAAATAACTTTTCCCTTCGCTTTCAAAGCTACGCAGCACTATCCAGTCCTGCTGAAAGTACTTAGCCCAACCGTAATAAACACGGTAATTACTAATGGCTCTATACACTGTTTGCCCCTTAGCCGGCGGCACAACAGCAAGCCATAAAAAACAAATAAGAGTTAACAGTAGCTGGTTTAAGGTTCGTTTCATTTCAATAAGCTATCAAGTATACACGGTTTGGCAGCTCGATACAATAGTAAAGGGTTATTTATTGACAGATGAAAGTTAACACTTTACTGTTATTTAAATTATCTTACTTTTGCAATCGCACAAAAAATACGGAGAGGTGTCTGAGTGGTCGAAAGAGCACGCCTGGAAAGTGTGTATACGCCAAAAGTGTATCGAGGGTTCGAATCCCTCCCTCTCCGCCTTTGCTGGCCGAAGCGGGCTTCGGCGGATGAAATCCACCAGTAGTCTGCGTAGGAGGGCTTCGTCTGCTTTAGTCGCTTGTCTTCTTGAACCTTAATAAAGAAGTCCTGGCAACGAAATATCCAAGATTTCTATTATTCCACTTTCCATCAATCCATTTTGGCAACTGCTTAATTGTATTTACTTTTGCTGCAGAATGAAAAACTTAAACCGTTACGCCGCATTAATTATAGTCCTGCTATTTTTATTTTCTTGCAAAAAAGACAATCACGAAACTATTGCCGATCCCGTTCCGGAAAAGGTGATCAACTACCGGGATAGCATTTCCTTCTCCATTAATGACAAGCAATATAGCTTCGATGATAAATACTCTTATGGTATAGGCAATCGGTCTATAAACATCAAACGTTCCGCTACAGTTATTAATGGCGGAAAGCTGGCTTATGAAACGGGTGGCTATTACTGGTATGGCGTTCAGGATTCTACCCTTTATTCCGTTATTTATAAAGTCCTTTCGAGGCAGGCCGCAAATACGTTCTCAATCGACTTTACAAAGAAATTTGCAGATAAGGCATTGCAAGGCGGTATACACTTGTTGTTCCCGAAGAGTAATCTTGAAGTTTTTAAATTAGGAAAACAATCTTTTGCTGTCGATTTGGACAAGGAAAACACACTGGAAGGCATTTCAATAAATTTAGCCGGCGCAGATATTAATAAGTCGTTAAGCACCGACATTCCGGGATTTTCCATATTGATCCGGTCTGATTTGAAGAACGACATTCAGAACAACTCAACCTTTGAGATCACCAAAATTGAGCAATTGAAAGATAACATATACGCAATAGAGGCAAAATTTGAAGTGAACCTTTTTGATATAGACGCGAAACAGTACAGACTTAAAAACGGCTTTATGCGACTTGTAACCAATGTTGTACCCGGCAATGGCGGAACTTTGTAATTCCTCACCGACCCTACAATCTTGTTAAACTCACCTGCCGCAACACCGGCTTATTCAACTTGTATATCTGCGTAAGCAACAGGTCCATTTCCATTTGCCAGGCCTGACGTACGCTTTTGTATTGTGATGTAAGGTAGGTTGATTTATTGCCTGCTACAAATATTTCCCTTTTGGCTACGGCGTTTACGGTATCCATCGCCACGGCGTTATCTGCATTGTACAAACCACGGTCGAAAAGTACATTGAACTCAATAAAGGCATGGTTGCGGAAACGGCGCTCTATTTCCCAGCGTTCTTCGTTTAAGGCCATCACCTGCAATGCCTGCTGGTACTGCGGTGTATTCGTTTGTTCGGCAAGGTTTATGCCCTTTGCCAAATCATCTGCCGACCAGCTACCTATCACCTGCCCGTCAATTTGCAGGCTGTATTTGCCGTTCGCAAGCCCCTTTACTGCGAGCACCTCCTGGTTAAATTCTTTGATGAACGGAATCACCTTCAGCGCGTCGGCCTGCCTGCGGTGATTGCCCCAGCCCCGCACCACGGTATCAAGCGGATAAGGCAGGGCTCTTGCGAGGTAATTGAAGGTAATTCCATTTGTCGTGCGGCTTAGCTTATTCACTACCGCATTCTCGGCTTTAACTACTTTTTGGCTGCCTGCCTCAATCTGCACATTGGCAACGGATTTATTGGCCAGTCCCTGCGCTTTTAATATGAGGTAAGCCATTACCATGTGTCCATCGTTATCGGGGTGGATACGGTCGTTAGGTGTAAGGCTGAAAGCAGGGTCGGTTGCCTGGCCTTGTTTGTTAATAGCCGTCATGGGGCGGTTAAGATCGATGAATCCCCATTGGTTCTTTTTAGCCGCCGCTTCCTGAAACTCGGCTATCTGCAACAGCGCCGCGCTTTTGCCTTTATATAAATTATTGGGTGCCGAAGTAGTGGTTTCATCATAAGGCGATGAGGCCACAAGTACTTTTTTTACATTCGGCAGTCGCTTTAGCTTGTCTTCAATAATATGGTAGTATTTTATAGAAGTATCAAGGCGTTTTCTGAAAGTTTCCTGCGCATTATCAGCAAACCATTCCATGTAACCGGTATCGTTCATCCCCCAGGTAACAGTAACCACCGTTGGGTTGCGGTTGAGCACGTCGTCATCAAACCGGCGGGCAATCTGCTTGGCAATATCGCCGCCTATGCCGGCATTAAAAAAGGTAACCCTCATATCGGGGAAGCGCGTCATGTAATAAAGCCATATATAAGAATGGTAGTGCCCGCCATCGGTAATGCTGTTACCAACAAATGCCACCCGGTCGCCGTTTTTAAATGGGGCTACCGTTTGAGCTTTAGCAATAGCTGTAAACGAAACAAGCAGCACTATTACAGCGCAAACGCGTAAAGTAAGTTTCTCTTTTAATTTGTTGATCACAGGCATTTGAATGTGGGTTTGATCTGGTTTAATAATATCCGCCAACGCGGCATAACTGGTTACAAACAAATATATAAATTTAAATGAGATATCGATTTAGCAAATTGTAAAATAAAGCGAGTTTGGGATAAGCTGTATAGCCTCACCCAACCCTCTCCAATGGAGAGGGCTTAAGACAAGTTTTGATTGGGATACGGAAGCCCCCTCTTATTTATGTTTATTATCTCCTCTTTGCGGCAAAGCCAGAGAGGGCAGGTTCAGCGAAGCGTAGACCGGGTAAGTTAATTATACGATTGCCTAAAGACATCTTTTGCCGTAACCATAATAAAAAAGGCTGCTTCCCTTTCAGGAAACAGCCTTGATATTTAAATCATCAATTAAAATTTACAGTTCAACCTCGGCCAGTACCGGGAAATGATCTGAAGGATATTTACCGCGATAACTGTCGGTTAGCACACCCCATCTTTTTACATTCACTTTACCTGTGGTAAAAATATGGTCAATGATGCCATCTTTATCCAGGGCCTTACCAAATGAATTGAACGAAGCGCTGAACACATACGGATGAGCTGCCTGGCTATAAGTATCAACCAAATAATTTGAAGTAGCCAAACGCTGGTACCACGTGCTGTTATGATCGCCATTCAGGTCGCCGGTGAAGAAGGCCTTTTCTTTGCCTGCAATTTCTTTGATCTTTTTCAGGATCAGCTTGCCGCTTTCTTCGCGGGCAATTTCACCCTGGTGATCAAAGTGCGCGTTAAAGAAATAGAACTTCTTTTTGCTTTGCTTATCCAGCAGGTACACCCACGAGCAGATGCGGTTACAGCAGGTAGCATCCCAACCTAAACCCGGTTTATCCGGAGTTTCCGATAACCAGAAATCGCCTTTTTTAAGCAGTTCGAAACGCTCTTTTCTGAAAAAGATAGCTGAATGCTCACCACCGTCCTTACCGTCATCGCGGCCTAAGCCATAATGCTGATATTCGGGCAGCGCGTTGTTGATATCGTCCAGCTGGTTCTTCCAACCTTCCTGCGTACCAAAAACATCAAACTGGTGAAAACGGATGAGCGCTGCCGCTACCGGGGCACGGTTCACCCAAAGGTTGCCCGTATCGCCCTGGTTATCATAACGCAGGTTAAACGTACCCACTATAAGGTGTTGCGCCCAGCCTTGCAGGCAAACCAGCATAAACAATGCTGTAAACAAATGATGTTTTATTTTCATAGATGTAAGTATTATCGGTTATAATTATAACCCCCACCCCGGATTTTGGCCCAGTTTAGGGTTTTGTAACCTGTCGGTTTCAGGTATCGGGTAAAGATAAAACTTATCATCCCATTTGCGCTGTACGGTTGTTAACCAGGTAAGCTCATTAGCACTGCTCAATCTTTGCGGGTTTGCAGTACCACCTGTTAGCGTTTCGGCAACGCTTATGTATGTTACGCCGGCAACCTGGTTGGCAGGCAATGTAGTGTAAAAACATACATCAGCAACACCATCCTCATTTAAATCAAGCGGAACATCCAGTGCAGGTACGTAAAAGCCGTTCCAGGTTTGATCCATTAGCTCGCCGCGTTTCCATCTAACAATATCGTTAAACCTTAAGCCTTCAAAAGCCAGTTCAATGCCGCGCTCGCGTCTGATCTCTAATAAAGTAGGATCAGCTATGGCAGGGAAATAATTGGTTTTCAGATACTGATCGGCAACGGTTGGTTTGTTGCTGGTGTTGCCGGTTATGCCCGCTCTTCTGCGTAGGGCGCCAATGGTTTGGTTCCAGTCGCCATCGGTAAGGGTATTCAGTTCGGCCTTAGCTTCGGCATAGTTTAATAATACCTCAGCATAACGCATCACCGGAATAGAGTTGGTATTGCGGCTACCACCATCCATTGAGGCATCATCCTGTGTTAATTTTATAGGCTGATAACCGGTATAAGTGTAAGAAAATACCGGCGGGGCAATTTGCTGCGTACCACCGTTTAAACGGGTATAGTTACCCATACGGATGGTTTGCTGTAAACGCATATCCCGGCCTTTTACTTCCTGCGCGAATGGCATGGTTTTATAACCCGGCTTATCAGTAAACGGTGTACCATCAATATTAAGGTAGGTATTTACAAACGTGCGGATAAAACTCAGCCTATCGCCATAGGTAGCGCTTGTCCAGTACCAGTTAGAATCGTTAAAGATACCCAGCGCTGGGTCAACCACGGCTGCCAATATCACCTCAGATGCAACAGGTGCCTGGCTGGTGAACAGTTGCCTGTACGATTTGTCGGTACCACCTGTGGTATTCAATGAAAAGCCGCCATCGGTCATTACCTTTTGTGCAGATTCTACAGCCTGGGTAAGTAAGCCATCAGCTGACGACTGCAAACCATACTCGTCATGATACTTTCTGAACGTACCTTCAAACAGGCAAACACGCGATTTAAACGCGTAAGCGGTAAATTTGGTAATTAAGCTGCGTGTATTGTCGGTTGTGTTGATGTGCAGACCTGCATAATCCAAGTCGGCAATAATGGAGTCAACCACTAATGTTCTCTTGTCCCTGCCGTTGTATAAGGCCGGGTCGTCAACCTTCATCGTCCTGTTTATCCATGGCACATCGCCAAAACGTTTCAATTTATCAAAGTAAAACCACGCCCTGAAAAAGCGCGCCAAACCAATAAAGTGCTGGCGTTGCTCTAACGAAATATTAGGGTTATTGCAATTTTCAATAAAGTAGTTGATGTTGCGCAAACCGGTCCAGGTCCAGCCGCTGCTTTGGCGCGGGCCAAAAGCACCCGGCCTTAAAAAATCTGGTACTGAGGTACGGGCTGCATAATCGGCCATGGCATCGCCACGTACCATGCTGCCTGCATCGGGTAATATATCATAAAACGAGTTGGCATATAACTGCAAACCATTTACGCTGCCGAATACTGCCGAATTTGTAGCGGTATCCTGCGGTGTTTGGTCTAATTTTTTACAGCTAACTATAATAAAGCTCAACAGCAGCACTATTATTGATGGCCTTATAAATGTTGATTTTAGGGAAAACATATTTAAGCTATTTAAATTGTTTGTACTAATAATGATTAAAATGTGGCCGTTAAACCTAATGTTACGCTTTTAAGTATCGGGTAGTTGTTACCATTACCACTGGTACCGTCGGTAAGTATCCTGTCAGATCCGTTGATGCTTTCAGGGTCGATATCCTTAGTAACTTTGTACAGCGGCGACCATGTTAACAGATTCTCGCCTGATAAGAATACACGCAGGTTGGTTAACTTAACACGTTGAATAAGGCTCAATGGCAGGTTGTAACCAATTTGCACGTTTTTCATGCGCAGGTAAGCGGCATTTTGCAAATACTTGGTTTGCGCCTGGGTTAACTCGCCCGATCCGTTTTGCGCTACGTACCCACGGTAACGCGGGAAATAAGCATCAGGGTTACTTTCAGACCATATATTACCTAATTGTGATACCGGTACTTTGTTGTAAGGCCTGTTATACTGTCCCCAGAAAACACTGGCTTCCGAACCCGGATACCAATCGCGTTTAGCTACACCCTGGAAGAAGGCTGAGAAGAAGAAGTTGTTCCAATCGCCATCCACGCCAATACCATAAGTATATCTTGGTGTTGTGTTACCGATAATTCTTCTGTCACCCGGTTTATCAACGGTTTGATCGCCAAAGTCAATAACACCATCGCCATTCAAATCTCTGAACTTGATATCGCCCGGTAAAAGCTGACCGGTGGTTGATGCCTTAATAAGCGTTTGCTTAGGCGAGTTAGCGATATCCGCCGCCGAAGTAAAGTATCCGGCGGTTTCAAAACCCCATATTTCTCCTAATTTCTGGCCCGCGTAATAATCGCTTAACCTCTTATCAGGGTTGTTGTATTTGGTGATCTCGGCAGTGTAATCGGCCAGGGTTAACCTTACACCATAGTTAAATGGTTTATCGGCCATTTTAAATTTATCCCTCCAGGCTACGGTAACTTCCCAGCCTTTGGTTTTCAGGTCGGCGTAGTTACCTTTCGGCACATCGGTACCAAATACGGCAGGCACGGTCATACCCACGGTATACATGTCTTTGGTATTACGGATGTACGCGTCGCCGGTGATTGTTAAACGGTTGGCCAGCATACCCAGATCCAAACCTAAGTTTTGGGTAGTTGAGGTTTCCCAGGTTAAGCCATCAGGCAATACACCCGGCTGACTCGTTTTTTGAGGTAACACCCCGTTTAATATACGGCCCGATTTAGAGATATTGAATTTCTCCTGGAACGCGTACGATCCAATGCTACCATTACCTAACGATCCGTAAGATCCCCTGATCTTTAAGTTGGTAATAAGGTCTTTTGAAACTTTCCAGAAAGGCTCGTTAGAAATTTTCCAACCGGCAGAAATTGACGGGAAGAAAGCATAACGCTGATCGGCAGGGAATTTTGATGAACCATCATAACGACCGTTGGCCTCAACAAGATAACGATCTTTGTAAGCGTAGTTTAAACGGTAGAAACCACCCATAATATCCCACCGCTCCCAACCACCGCTGGTGCTGATTGATTGGCCAAGGGCAAGGTTAATATCGGTAGCATCTTCAAATATCAAACCGTTACGTACAACTTCCAGCCTTTTAAATGTTGATTGCTCAAAGTTGAAACCACCTAAAGCCTTAAAGTAATGGCCGCCTTTCAGCTTAGGCTCGTACTCGCCGTAAATATTGGTAGCCACGTATTGTGTACGCTGACTTAGGTTTTGCAAATCATTGTAGTTAGTACCTACGTATTCAATAACTCCCGGTTTGCGGCTGTATGGTACAGGTACACGTTTCCTGTCCTGGTTGTTATCAGTATTCTGGAAAGTGAAATCACCTTTTACCCTGAACGTGTTATCAAAAAAGTCGGCCGCGAAACCTGTAGTGTTTCTGAACACGCGGTTATCAAAGTTGATACCGTTTTTACCGTAAAAATAATCGCCCACCGAGTATGCTGCCGAATAGGTAAGTGTACCATCGGGGTTAAACATAGGCACCATAGAGTGGCCTTCATCGGCAATGTTACGCCATACACTGCCACCCTCGCCCACGTTTAGCGGGTTGTGGTATTTCATATTTGAATAATCGGCGTTGTTATATAACTTCAACCATGGGTATACTTGTATAGAAGCTTTCGCCCTTAAGTTGTAAATGTTATAATCGTCGGAGTTGTAACGGAACAAGCCATCCTGTGAGAAATAACGACCGGTGATCAGAAAGTCGGTTTTACCGCTATTGCCCGATACCGAAAGGTTGTGCTCACGTGCACTATTGTGATCTTTGTACAGCAGCTTATACCAATCGGTATTGCCGTAATACTCATACTCACCTGCCGAATTCACGATAGTTGACGGCAACGACGGATCGTTAGCGTGTTTCTCCAGTTCGGCTAAGTAAGCCGGTGAAAACTTAACTGTTTTGTTAATGTTTTGCGGGGTTTGTGAGTAATCGTTCCATGCGCTCCAGCCTTCGTTAAACATTTTGGCGAAGGTATAACCATCGCTAACAAAATCGGGCACGGTGGTGGGGCTTTTTATTGACTGATTGAACGAGTAGCTAACGCTGGTTTTTTCTTTAGATGGATTTTTGGTAGTGATCAATATCACCCCGAAAGCACCGCGCGCACCATAAATAGCGGCCGAAGATGCATCTTTAAGTACCGATACGCTGGCCACATCATTAGGGTTGATACGGCTTGGGTCGCCTTCAACACCATCAACTAATACCAGCGCGTTACCGCCTTGGCCTATTGAAGTGATCCCCCTGATGTTGTACGTTGGCGACTGCACCGGTTTACCATCCAAAGGTACCAGGTTTAAGTTAGGCAGCACACCTTGTAACCCTTGCGAAAGGTTAGGCAGCGAACGGTTTTCCAATACTCTTGAAGTAACCTGGTCAACCGCGCCGGTAAGGTTTTCTTTTTTTTGCGTACCGTAACCTACTACCAATACCTCGTTCAGGCTACCCGATTGGGCAACCATAGTAATAGTATTTAGCTGCGTGGTTTCGCCCGCTTTAATTTTAACACCCGGGATGCGTTTTGCCTCGTATGATATAAAGCTTACCACTACGGTATAGTTGCCTTCATCGGCAGTGATAACAAACGCGCCGTTAATATCGGCTTGTGTGCCCCTGCCCGATTCAAGTAAGGTTACGGTAGCGCCCGCAAGCGGTTCGCCTTTTTCATCCAAAACCTTACCAACTATTTTACCCGGTTCGGCTTTTTTGTATAGGGTAACAGTACCTTTTACCTCTTCTTTAAACCCTATTCGGGTATCAGCGAAAAGCCTGTTCAATATAGTAGCTAAACGCTCGTTACTGAACGAGCTGTTCTTGATCTGCACATCCGTAAGGCCAATCAGCAACGGATCGTAAGCGAAATCAATGTTACCGGCCTGCTGGATCTTTTGGATAGAACCTAACAGGGTTTCGTTTTTGAGGGAAACGCTAACGCGCTTATCAAAGATCTGTCCGGTGGTGGGGGCGGCAATAAGTACACCTGCGCCCGCAATAATTATGGTGTAAATAATAAACGTGATACGCATAGCTTTACTTAAGCGACGTAAGTTTTTTTTCATACTTTTGAGTTCTTAGTGAATTTTTAACAGAGAAACTAAGGGCATAAGCTAATAGGGCTCAATCTATTGGCTTTGCAACTACGGCCGGCCTGCTACAGACCGGCTTTTTTTATTTTAATAAATAATTACTTCATTATTCTTCCTCCTGAAAGTGTTTTGATGCACCGAGCATATTATTTTCATTGCCTGGTCAACAGTGTGCGATGAACTGATGGTTACGTTATATTTATAGGATGTTGTCAGTTTGTTTTTGCTGGTTAACTGTACGCCGTAAAGGCTTTTAAATGCCAGCGCCAGCTCTTTAAATGAGGCCT
Organism: Mucilaginibacter sp. GW821-FHT07G05; assembly: GCF_059418565.1. Classification (NCBI taxonomy): domain Bacteria; kingdom Pseudomonadati; phylum Bacteroidota; class Sphingobacteriia; order Sphingobacteriales; family Sphingobacteriaceae; genus Mucilaginibacter; species Mucilaginibacter sp. GW821-FHT07G05. The sequence continues at coordinate 309,702 of NZ_JBWKQC010000006.1, forward strand.
GGTTAAGTATGGTTTGCCCATCTGTCCAGGCCTTGCTTTTACCGCCATCGCCTGTAACCATAATACTGGTATGGTCTTTAATAGAATAGATGATCTTTTGGTTGGGCAGCAAAACGGCCAGTTGCCTCTGCTTATCGTTTACCTGTACCCTGCCCGTGCGCACGGTTACGGTAGCGTTGTTGAGTTTATTATAGGCCTTAACATTAAATGATGTACCCAGCACGCGGGTAGTAATATTGCGGGTGATCACCAAAAACGGGCGCGCGGGATTCTTTTTTACTTCAAAAAACGCTTCGCCTTCGTCAAGATAAATATTGCGGAAAGTTTTGTTCTCAAAATCTTCGCTCACGCGGATGCTGCTCATCGCATTCAGCCACACGGTAGAACCATCGGGCAATTGCAGTTTGCGTACCTGCCCGGTACCTGTTTTAATAATGGTATAGGCTTCCTTATTGCTGTGCTCGGCAGCTTTTTTACGAAAAAGCAGGCCAACCGAAATAAGCAATATAGTTATCGCGGCAGCGGCATAACGGGTAATATTAAGCCAACGTATTTTTGCAGGCGGCGTATCTATCTGCCCTTTCACATGGCGGTAAATCTCTTTCTTCAGCCTGGCTTCTTTTTCGGCAGATAGCGCGTTTTTGTCGCCCTCGTAGCTTTGGTACCACTCGTCAACCAGTTGCCGTTCCTTATCGGTTACGTTATTTTTAAGGTAGCGGTCAATTAATTTTTTTAGTTGCGGTGGCTTCATGCAGTTCTGTGCTTTTTACATATACATGTTGCACAGAAACCGCTTTACTACTTCTATTTTACATCAACTTTGCGTTAACTTTTCGTAAACAGGATAACGAACAGCGCGAAGCAATGCATATAACGGTCGGGGTATTCTACCTTTAAGCGGCGCTTTAAACGCTTTAGGGCTTCGGTGATATTGTTTGATACGGTTTGCTCGGCAAGATTAAGGCTTTCGGCTATTTCCTTCACCGAATAACTATCGCTCCGCAATAAAAAGGATTGTTTCATATTGGCAGGCATCACCTCTACTTCCTCGCTCACTATCTTTTCGAGATCGAAGTAGGTAGATAAGCCTTCCGGAGAGTAAGTGAGTTCGCTCATGCGCTCCAAAGCGTTCTCAATGGCGCTCTGTTTAATGCTTTCCGACCGGAAGTGATGCAACACCTTCAGCTTAACCGCGCCGAACAGGAACTGTCTTAAACTGGTGTTTATTTGCAGCTCATTACGCTTTTGCCAAAGGTTTATCAGCAGGTTCTGTACTATGTCTTTAGCGGTATCCTCATCATCAACCCTTGTTTGGGCTGCTATAAAGAGCGACTTCCAATAACGATCATACAGTACATCAAAAGCATTTGTATTATCTTGCTTAAGCCTTTCCAACAATTCATCATCAGTAAGCGAAGTATCACATTTGCGCATGCCGCAAATGTAAACCGTCAAAGTAAAGTGAATGTTAAGTAAAGGAGTATTAAGTTTATAAATTAGTTAGGAAGTATTAGAGGTAAAAAACTTACTTCTGAAAATAGGGCTACAGAATCTTTCGCTAAATTAATCGGCTTTATTATGCTGAATGAAACGAGTTTGTATATTTATCGCACAAATAACCTTGTACATGAAAGCATTTAAATACCTGAACCTTTTAATACTGGCTGCCGCGATACAAAGCTGCGGTAATGCTATTAAGAATAATGATACGGTCGAAAAAGATACTGCGGCAACAACCATCCAACCGCCTGTTGCAAAAACCCCGATGGCAAATACAAACAAAACAGTTAACGATAAGAGCGATCTGATCGGTTATTGGGTGGGTGATTTTGTACCCGGTGATAACGTTGTAAAGCAAAAAAATGAATATTTACCACCAAATAAGATCAATATTTCTATTGATGAAATAAATGGCGACTCGGTTAAAGGGCATAGTGTAGTGGCCGGTAATTATCGTCCGTTTACAGGGGTGCTTGATACCCCCAACGGAATGTTTACTATTACGGCAAAGGAACCCGGCGATAATAAATACGATGGCACTTTTCAATTTGGTATTAACAAGGGCGATACTACCATAACAGGTAACTGGGAAGCCTTTGGTAAAATAAAAGTACCAAGCCGAAAATACGCGTTGCAGAAAAAGGCATTTGTATATGATCCAAATATAAAGCTGAGCGAATATGCCCGTTATATGGATCAAACCAAAAGCAAAAAAGTAAAGGTAGAGGCTTCTGAAGAAGAGGGCGGCACTTATTATGATGAAAGCTATTTCAGCACCACTAACGAGGTTAGCAAATACAATTCATCTGTTGATACTTTAACCAAAGAGCAGGTAGCCAACATGAAAAAGGCCGACATATTTATATTGCGCAACGCTATATATGCCCGCCATGGTTACACATTTAAAAATCCGCAACTAAGAGAATTTTTTGATGAAATGGATTGGTACATACCCGTTAGCGCCGATGTGAAAAACGAGCTTACCAAAGTTGAAAAAGCCAACCTTGCATTGTTAATGCGTTACGAAAAAAACGCTAAAGAATACTACGACGTTTTTGGCAGATAAGTAATCACATGCCCGAGGTGTACAGCAACAATAAGCTCCTTAAAAATACAGGCAAACTTGTGTGGTATGCCGCGCTTTTGTTTTTTAGTTACCTCATGTTGCTCATTACCCTGCAATATGTACCGGCCACAACCAATGCAGCGTTTTTAAATATCAAGCATGATGTTACCAGGTTTTGGCATTACCGTGCAGCTTTCTTTACGCATGTATACAGCAGCATATTTGTGTTAGTTGCCGGTATATTCCAATTTTCAGGCACTATAAGGTGGCGTTTGCCTGCATTGCACAAATGGAGCGGGCGCGTATATGTACTTGGCATCCTCGCCCTTGCCGGGCCAAGCGGGCATATAATGGGTTATTACGGCAATGGCGGCGCAATCGCGCAGGTTGCATTTTGCCTGTTAGCTATTTTGTGGATATTTTTTACTTACAAAGGCTTCAGCACAATTATTACAGGTAACCTTACGGCCCATAAAAAATGGATGTACCGTAGTTACGCGCTAACCCTATCGGCAATAAGTTTGCGTTTATGGAAATGGGGACTGGTACTTTTATTTCAACCCAGGCCGATGGATGTGTACCGCGTAATAGCTTGGCTTGGCTGGACAGGCAACCTGCTCATAGCCGAACTTATTATTTATTTTATATTACTTCCAAAACAAGCTTCATCTTAAACGATCTTCTTCGACATACAGGTTTAAGTTTTTAACCGCTGAGGAAACAGAGGTTTTCGCAGAGAGCGGGGAGTTTTTTACCACAAAGTACACCGAGATTTCTCGGAGAAACACAAAGAACTTTATCGCCCCGCTATTCATCTATAATTCACGACTTGTGGTATAGCCTCTTCCAAAAACCATCTCCACAGCCCAATTTTCTATTTTATTCGCTAAAAACGCATCCACTTAGTGTAAAAATGACACTTTATTAAGTGTTTTACTTGCCTTAATGCTTAAATTTGCAGCATAAACAGCGGAAATTGCCGCATAATTTTATTCCGGTTTGAAAAAGAGTTTATTTCCGCTTTTGCTTGGGGGCTTAGGTATAGGCACTACCGAGTTTGTAATGATGGGTCTGCTGCCCGATATAGCGAAAGACTTTAATATCAGCATTCCTGTTGCAGGTCACTTAATATCGGCCTACGCGCTGGGTGTGGTAATTGGCGCGCCTTTGCTGGTAGTAATGAGCAGCAGCTTTGCACCCAAAAAGATCTTGTTGGCGTTAATGATGATCTTCACTGTTTTCAACGCATTTTCGGCATTCGCGCCTAATAATACAACGCTTTTTTTAGCCCGCCTGTTCGCGGGTTTGCCGCATGGCGCTTTCTTTGGCGTGGGTTCGGTAGTAGCCAGTCGCCTGGCCGACAAGGGCAAACAGGCGCAGGCGATATCCATGATGTTTGCCGGGCTTACCATCGCCAACCTGCTTACCGTGCCGCTGGGTACCTATATTGGTCACCATTATTCGTGGAGGTTTACCTTTGGTATAGTGGCTTTCATCGGGGTAATCACGTTAATCTTCCTGAAAATATGGCTACCTGCATTACCGGTGAGCCGCAGTGGTAATATCAAATCAGAAATGAGCTTGTTTAAACGTGTTGATGCCTGGTTGATCATTTTGATCACGGCTATCGGCACCGGCGGCTTGTTCGCCTGGATCAGCTATATAGCCCCTTTGATGACCGAAGTTTCGCATTTCGCTGCTAATAGTGTTTCGTATATACTGGTGCTGGCGGGTTTCGGTATGGTGGTCGGTAATGTAATTGGTGGTAAACTGGCCGACAAAGTTGAACCGGTTAAAGCCTGCGCGGTATTGTTAATAGCAATGGCCATTACGCTGGTTGCCATTTACTTCTTATCGGGCAGCCAGGTAATATCACTGGCACTTACTTTTATTGCCGGGGCTTTATCAATTGCGCTTGCCTCCCCTATTCAAATATTAATGATCAATACCGCCAAGGGTGCCGAAATGCTGGGCGCGGCGGTTACACAGGCTGCATTCAACATTGGCAACGCGCTGGGCGCTTTCTTTGGCGGCTTGCCAATTGCCGCGGGTTTGGGTTATAATTCGCCATCGGTAGTGGGTGCAATAATGGCTGTTATCGGTGTGCTGTTTGCCCTGTTATTCATAAAAATTCAAAACACAAGCGAAGAAAAGATCATCCGCGAGAGCGAACTTATTGCTTAAGCATCCGTAATTTTTATATTTTAAATAGCGTTATTAAACTTAACTTTAATTAACGCTATTTTTGTATACCAATTTATCCGCAACGTTTCTGAGTATACCTATGATAAAAACATTCCGCCTGTTTTTTCTTCTGCTATTATCCGCTATTGATGTACTAACTATAAACGCCGCCAATATCAAAAGCATTGGGGTGCCTTACGTGCATAATTACACCAAAAGCATCTACCAGTCGGGCAACCAAAACTGGGCCGAAACCAAGGATGCCAACGGTATGATGTACTTTGGCAACTCGGAAGGCTTGCTCTCCTTCGACGGGCGAAACTGGCAGTTGTACCGCCTACCCAACAACCTCATCGTTCGCGCGGTAGCGGCAGATGGCCACGGTAAGATCTATACCGGTGCCTTCGGCGAAATTGGGTACTGGGCCAACGATAGTAACGGGCAGTTCAAATATACATCCCTTGTAAAACTCATCCCCAAAAAGTACCAGCTTAACGAAGAAGTGTGGAAGATCTATGTAGATAAAGACAGGATCATCTTTCAATCTTTCGGGGTGATCTACATTTACAGCAAGGGTAAAATAAGCGCCATAAAAACCAATCAGCCCTACCTGTTCCTGTTTAAAGCGGGTAACCGTTACCTTATTGAAAGGGTAGGCACCGGCTTGTTCGAGCTACAAGGCGATAGCCTGAGCTACATTAAAGGAAGCAACATTTTAGGTACAGGTGTATTATCTATACTCCCTTTCGATAAAACCCGATACCTGATAGCGACCGCCAAAAACGGCTTCTACTTGTACGATGGCATCAGTATAACGCCATGGAAAACACAGGCCGATGATTTTATAAAACGCTACCAGATCAATAACGGCGTAGTGATACCCGGCAACTACTTCGCGTTCGGCACTATCCTCAACGGTATTATAATTATCGACGCGGCGGGCAACGTGGTGCAGCATATCAATAAATCGAGCGGGTTACAGAATAATACCGTTTTGAGTCTTTATTTAGATAACGAGCAGAACCTTTGGGCGGGGCTTGATAACGGGATCGACTGTATTGAGGTGATCTCCCCCCTATACTTTTACTTCGATAAAACCGGCAAATTCGGTACTGTGTATTCCAGCATCATTAACAATAATAAAATATACCTGGGTACCAACCAGGGTTTGTTTTACAGTGACTGGCTGCCGGGCAATAAAAACCAGTTGTTTCAGTCGTTTGATTTTAAGCTGATCCCGGGCACGCAGGGCCAGGTTTGGGATCTTTCACTTATTGACGGTAAACTCCTCTGCGGGCATAACGACGGCACTTTTCAGGTAGATGGCGATGCCATCACCAAAATATCATCTGAAAACGGCGGCTGGAACATTAAAAAGATAAGCGACACCCAACTTATACAAGGCACTTATAACGGTATTGTTATTTATCGTAAAGATGCTGCCGGCAATTGGGTATATGATTATAAGATAAAAGACTTCAACCTGCCATCAAAATACCTGGAACGCGACAGCAAGGGTCAGATATGGGTGAGCCATGCTTATAAAGGTATTTACAAAATAACCCTTAGTGCCGATGGGCGCAGCGCGTCATCAATTAAATATTACGACCAGCGGCAGGGCCTGCCCGGAAGTTATAACATCAACGTGTTTGATTTCGATAACCGCATACTGTTCTCCAGCAACTCGGGCTTTTATGTTTATGATGATATAACCGACCGTTTTTTTAAATACGATCAGTTTAATAAAATACTGGGTGCTTACGCCGCATCAAACAAGATCATCCCGGCGGCGGGCAAAAAGTACTGGTTTATTAACCACGGCCGCGTGGCACTGGCCGATTTTTCGGTAACCGGCAAGGTAAAGATAGACTCGAACAGCTTTAGCGTGCTCAATGGCCGCATGGTGCAGTATTACGAAAACATCAGCCGTATCAGCAGTTCCATTTATTTAATAAGTGTTGATGATGGTTTTGTAATTTATGATGATAACAACGCGCTTACCAAAGCCATCTACCTACCCAAAGTACTGATACGCCGGGTTGAAAAAGTGGCCGACAGGGTGAGCACCATCCGCAACCGCGATAATATTGAAATTCCGTACCGGCAAAATAATATCCGCATCACCTATTCGCTGCCTTATTACCGGCAATCGAAAATCAAGTTCCAGTATTTTCTTAAAGGATATTCCAAGCAATGGTCGGACTGGAGCATACAGGCGCAAAAGGAATTTACCAATCTCGATCAGGGTGAGTACGAATTCCAGGTCCGCGCACAGGTGAACGACCAGGTATCGGAAATAACCACTTTAACTTTTACCGTTTTGCCGCCATGGTATGCTACTAAAATAGCGTTCCTGTTTTATGTGTTGCTCATTATAGCTTCTTATTACGGCGTTAAGCGTTACTATAAGTACAAACTGCATAAACACAAGGTGCATTTACAGCAAAAGCTACAGCACGAAAAAGAAGAGTTTTTAAAACAGGAAGCCACCGCCCATGAGCAGCGCCTGGTGAAAATCCGTAACGAGCAGTTGCAGGCCGATTTGGCAGGCAAAAGCCGTGAGCTGGCTAACTCGGCCATGAACATTGTTTACAAGAACGAGCTGCTGCAAAAGATCCACGATGAAATTGCCGAACTGAAAGACTCGAACGGCAAAAAATTATCGGCAGACCAGCTGCGCAAAATTCAGAAGGTAATTGACGACGGTATGAACGACGAACGCGACTGGATACTGTTTGAAAACAGCTTTAATGAAACGCACGAAAACTTTTTCAAGAAGCTGAAAGCCCAGCATCCCGACCTTGTACCAAACGACCTTAAACTGTGCGCCTACCTGCGCATGAACATGAATAGTAAAGAAATGGCATCGTTATTGAACATCTCTTTAAGGGGTATAGAAATACGGCGCTACAGGCTGCGTAAAAAGCTCAATTTAGAGCACGATAAGAACCTCGTGGAGTTTCTCATGGAGCTGTAACACTACATCATTACCTCTCATAACGGTAAAAATGTATGTTTAACAGCTTATTAATTTGAGTGTGTATTGAGTACGCCTTTGTAAAATTCAATATATTAACTATCAAATAGTTACAAAACAACCTGTTGCTTATTGTGAAACTATTTTAACTGTGATGTAGTAATGTAGAGTGGCTATTATTGTAACATCTCAATTCTCTTCTCAATTTTGGTAACACAAAACACAATTGTTAAAACCAATTTTTAATTAACCATTTTATGAAGAGAATAATTACAATCTCACTGTGTGGGTTATTGTGTCTGCTTTTCATCAACAGGGCATCTGCACAAAACATTACCGTAAAGGGAACAGTAACAGATTCCAAAACAGGCGAAACCCTGGTTGGTGTAAGCATCGCAGTTAAATCAACTCAAACCGGCACCCAAACCGGTCCCGACGGAAACTTTACACTTTCTGCCGCGCCCACAGCCGAATTATCGATCAGCTACATCGGTTACGCTACACAAACCATAGCAGTAGCCGGCAAAACAAACATCGATGTTAAATTAGTAGCCCAAACCAACGAACTGCAACAAGTAGTGGTAGTAGGTTACGGTACACAGCGCAAGCTTGATGTAACAGGTTCGGTAGCATCAGTAAAAGGCGAAGAAATTTCAAAGCAAGCGTCAACAAACGCTATCAGTTCACTACAAGGTAAGGTAGCGGGTGTGCAAATCACCAACTCGGGTTCGCCGGGCGCGTCGCCTACCATACGTATCCGCGGGCTTGGTACCGTTTATGGTAACGCCAACCCATTATATGTAGTTGATGGTGTATGGTTTGATGATATCAGCTTTTTAAACCCTAACGATGTTGAGAACATGAGCATACTTAAAGATGCTTCAAGTGAATCAATTTACGGTGTTAGGGCAGCTAATGGTGTGGTTTTGATCACTACGAAAAAAGGGAAAGGTGCTACCAGCATCAATTACAGCGCTTATGCAGGCTGGCAAAAGGTTACCCATCAGCCTAAATTGGCTAATGGTACTGAGTACGCTACTTTAATTAACGAGCTTAACGGTGGCACACCAACCTTTGCCGATCCGGCCAAGTTTGGTAGCGGTACCGATTGGTTGAGCGTTGTATTACGTGATGCCTTCACCATGAAACATGACGTTACCATTTCGGGCAGTACTGAAAAACAATCGTACAGCTTTTCAGCAGGCTATTTAAAGCAGCAAGGTGTAGTAACAGGCAACGATTACGATAGGGTAACCGTGCACATGCAACAGGATATTCAGGCTACCAAATTTTTAAAATTAGGTTACAATGCCGTTTTACAAGGCAGCGGCTCGCACGATTCGCCTGACGTAATTTACAAAGCATTTACCGCGGCACCCATTGTACCTGTGTTTTATGACGATGGTTCTTACGGCGATCCGGGCGATTTCCCTATTGGTAATGCTACCAACAACCCGAAGGCGCAACTTGATTACTTTAACCAAAAATCAAAGAACTACCGTGTTACAGGTAACGTATTCGCCGATATTAAATTCACCAATTATTTAACTTTCCATACCAGTTTTGGTGGTGAGTTTGGCCAGGCCGAAGTACTGGGTTATAACCCGGCTTACAAAGCTACATCAAGCCAGTTCAATGAGATCAGCGATTTGAATGTTTCAAGATCTGAAGTGAGAAACTGGATCTGGGAAAACACATTAACGTTCGACCGTACTTTTGGCGATCACCATTTAACAGTATTGGCAGGCCAGTCGGCACAACGTTATAAATCATATAACATAGCTGCAGGCGCGCAAAACGTACCTTATACCAGCGATGCAGACCTTTACTTAACATTAGGCAACGCTACACCAAGAACAATAAGCGATGGCGGCGATATAAGCACCTATCAATCATACTTCGGCCGTGTTAACTACTCGTTTAAAGACCGGTATTTGTTAAACGCATCGTTACGTGGTGATGGTTCATCAAAATTCACAGGCAGTCAGCGCTGGGGTTACTTCCCGTCAGTAGGTGCAGGCTGGGTAATCAGCAATGAGCCTTTCATGAAAGATCAGCACATATTTGATAACTTGAAACTTAGAGGTAGTTGGGGTAAAATAGGTAACGCATCTGTGCCTGCCAATTTATCAGTACTAACGGTGAATAATACCGCCGCCTTTACCGCAATATATAACAATGTACCAGCTACAGGCGCAAATATTACTACCATTGTTCCACCAATTACTTATTGGGAACGTGGTGTAGGTACCGATATTGGTTTAGAAGCCGCTTTTCTGCGCAACAGGTTAACCTTCGAGTTCGATTTTTATAATAAGAAAACTGAGCAGGCTATCTTTGCTATCCCTATCTTAGGTTCATTAGGCACGTCGGGCAGTACCATTATTGGCAACCAGGCTACCTTCCAAAATCAGGGTTTTGAGTTTTCTGCCGGATGGCGCGGCACTATCAGCAAAGATTTCACTTATAACATTAACGGAAACTTTAGCATTAATACCAATAAGGTATTATCAACCATTACCGGTGCCAACCCAATTTACGCGGGCGGCGCGGCAGCTACAGGTGGTCAGTTAAGTACACGTACCGTATTGGGTCAGCCTATCGGCCAGTTCTATGGCTTAGTGGTTGACGGTGTTTTCCAAAACGATGCCGAAGTATTATCATCGGCACAAAAAGCTGATGCAAAACCGGGCGATTTCAGGTTTAAAGACCTGAACGGCGATGGCGTAATTGACGCTAAAGACCGTACCATAATTGGTAACCCTAATCCTAAATATTTGTATGGTTTAAATACATCATTCAACTACAAAGCGTTCGATTTGGCTATTGACCTGCAAGGTATAGCCGGTGTTGATATATACAATGCCAACAAGGGCCTACGTTTCGGTTCAGAAAACTTTACTAAAGATTTTTATGACAACCGCTGGCATGGCGAAGGTACTTCAACTACCTACCCCTCGGCAAATATTGGTGGTGGCAACAACTACAAGCCAAATAACTTCTTTGTTGAAAGCGGTGCTTACTTACGTATCCGCAACTTACAGTTAGGTTATACAGTGCCGTCAATCATGTCAAACAAATGGTTCATTAAAAAGCTGAGGGTATACGCCAACGCGCAAAACGCCTTTAACTTCTTCTCATACAAAGGCTTTAACCCTGAAATTGGCGGTGCACCAACAAACGCGGGTATTGATAATGGCGCATATCCATTATACGCTACTTTCAACTTTGGTGTAAACGTTACATTATAACTATTAAAAATATTCAATCATGTTTAATAACAGATATATTTTAACAAGAACGCTTGGTATAAGCGCTTTTGTGATACTATTAACATCGCAGGGTTGCAAAAAGAGCTTTTTGGATGTACCCCCGCAAGCGCAGGAAAAAAGCGAGGCTTTCTTTCAAACCACTGAGGATGCTACCAAAGCCGTAAATTCTATATACGCAAACTTAAGGGAGTGGAAACAAACAGCTTTCGCGCCAATGGCCATTGAAAGCCTGGGAAGCGATGAAACCGAAAAAGGCAGTACCCCAAGTGATGCCAGCTTCATGAACGCGTTTGATAACTTTACGGTTTCCGCTACTGAAGGCCAGATCCAGGATTTTTGGAACGGACAGTATCAAAGTATTAACCTTTGCAATCAGGTGCTGGATAACATTCCTAACATAACGATGGATGCCAATCTGAAGAACCGTTATATAGCCGAAGCAAAATTTGTGCGAGCGTACAACTATTTCAGACTGGTGCGTGCTTTTGGCGATGTGGTATTAAGGTTACATTTACCTAAAGATGCTACCGAGTATAACTTGCCAAGAACGCCTAAAGCGCAAATTTGGGCGGCAATTGAGCAGGATTTAAATGACGCGGCAGCGGTTTTACCACAAAGCTATCCATCAACAGATATAGGCAGGGCAACTAAAGGCGCGGCATTGGCATTACATGCTAAAGTGGCCATGTACCAGCAAAAATGGGCCGATGTATTGAACTATACTAACCAGGTAATGGGTATGGGCTATTCATTATTTCCTGATTTTGAAAAATCATTCAGGATAGCTAATGAAAACAACAGCGAATCTGTTTTTGAAATTCAATGCAAAAGTTTGCCTGAAATAGCCGGCGCATCAAACAGCCAGTATTCGCAAATACAGGGCGTTGCCGGAGTATCTGCCGGTGGCTGGGGGTTTAACGTACCAACCGAAGCATTGGTAGCCGCGTTTGAAGACGGCGACCCAAGAGAAGATGCTACTATTATTTTCCGTGGTGAAACCACTCCTGAAGGTGATGCTATTCCGCTGGTGGGCGCTAACCCAAGGTACAATCAAAAATCATACGTGCCATTTAACGTGCCATTTATCCAAAACCAGGGTGAAGACCAAAACGTTAGGGTGATACGCTACGCTGATGTATTGCTGATGAATGCCGAAGCCGCAAACGAGTTAGGCGACGCTTCAAAAGCGCAGGCATCATTAGAGCTGGTTCGTGCACGTGCACGTGGCGGCAACAATGCTATTTTGCCAAAAGTGACTACTTCTGATAAAACCGCTTTACGCAATGCTATATGGCATGAGCGCCAGGTAGAGCTGGCCATGGAGTTCGATCGTTATTTCGATGTGATCCGTCAGGGCCGCGCTGCTGAAGTGTTTGGCCCTAAAGGCTGGAAAGCCAGAAACGTGGTGTGGCCAATTCCGCAAACCGAAATCGACTTGGCAGCAGGTGTATTGACTCAAAATGATGGCTATTAATTATTAAAGATATTTAACATGAAAAAATTGAATACATATTTGATAGCCGCCTTTGCAATAGCAGGGCTTGGGTTATCATCGTGCCAAAAGGATTTTGATCCTAAAAGCTACGCGCCGCCGCTGGATATCAGCGGTTATACCGCGGCAAGCCAGGTAGCGCCCGACGCGCTTGTTGCCCACTGGACATTCAGCGATAACCTGATCGACAGCGTTTCAAACACAGCCGGTGTGGCTACAGGTACATCGTTCACCGCCGGCCTTAAAGGCAGCGGTTTGCAAGGTGCTTTAAACAGCTACGTACTGGCCGATCCGTCGGACGCGGTAAAAAACCTGAAGAACGTTACCCTAACTGAGTGGATAAACACGCCGCCGCCAAGTACCGGTGTTATAGGTATTTTCAGCTTGGCAAAAACCAATGGCTTTTGGGGTAACCTCGAAATATTTATTGAGAACGGCAGCACCAATGAAAATGGTAAACTGAGGATACACTTTTATGGTGCCGGTGACGACAGGACTTTTGCTGTTGATAACGTGCAAAACCTGTTTGATAAATGGGTTAACGTAGGTGTATCATACAATGGTACCGAGTGCAAGCTGTATGTTAACGGTTCAAAAATAGCTACCCAAAAGGTAGCCAACCTGAGCGGCGACCTGGCTTTTGCCAATGTTGGTAAACTGGTTTTTGGTTGTGTGCAGTTTCAAACTACGCCAAGCCAAACCTCATCAACAGGCAAGCAAGACTGGGCCAGCTATTTAACAGGCAGCCTTGATGAAGTACGTATTTACAACAAGGCGCTAACCGATACAGAAGTTAACGCGGTAGTAAAATTAGAAGGCCGGGGCAAGTAATATAAATTGTTTTTTTCTCTACAGTTACCCGCCCTATTGGTTGGGTGGGTAACTTTTTAATCATTTACTGATGATGTTTGTTAAAAGGATATTTTTTTATAGCTGTTGTTTGTTCGTGTTGGCATCGTGCAGTAAGAGTAACGATACTACAGCTCCGGTTACACCACCGCCTGTAACGCCGTCGTCATTTAACTTTGATGCCTTGCGGGTAAACAATGTAAACAGTGGTTTTACTTATGTTAACCTTAACACAGCGCCCGTAATAAAAATTTCTTTTTCCGAAGCTTTAAACAAAACATCGGTTAGCAGTGCCATCGCTTTTAAAAGCAACTCCGGCACTAACGTAACCTATGCCGCTACTTATGAGGATGGCGATAAAACCGTCATCATTAAACCATCGGCAGCTTTACAATACTTAACTAAATATACCGTATCGGTGTCTACCGGGCTAAAATCTGCAAAAGATGGCAGCCTGCAATCGGCCGTAACAGTTAACTTAACCACGGCTATTGATTCCACCGACAAGTTCCCGCAGATCAGTGATAACGCGCTGCTTGACCTGGTTCAAATGCAAACCCTAAAATATTTCTGGGAATTTGGTCACCCAACCAGCGGCCTCGCCCGCGAACGCAATACATCGGGCGATGTAGTTACCACAGGTGGTTCGGGCTTTGGCATAATGGCTATTATAGCAGGTTCAAGCCGTAACTTTATTACCCGTGCCGATGCCTTGGTACGCATGCAAAAAATAGTAGGCTTTTTAAAAGATAAGGCTGTTAAGTTCCATGGCGCTTTTCCGCATTGGTTAAACGGCGCTACCGGCGCGGTGCAGCCCTTCAGCGAAAAAGATAATGGTGCCGACCTCGTTGAAACCGCTTTCCTGATGGAAGGTCTTTTATCGGCCCGCCAATATTTTAACGGTACAAACACCGCCGAAAACACCCTTCGTGCCGATATCAATACCCTATGGGATGGTGTGGAGTGGGACTGGTTCAGGCAAAACAACCAAAACGTGCTTTACTGGCACTGGAGCCCTACCTTTAACTGGGATATCAATATGCAAATAAGGGGATGGAACGAGGCGCTGGTTGTTTACGCGCTGGCGGCATCGTCAAATACGCATGCTATCCCTAAAACTGTTTACGATAACGGCTGGGCCAATAACGGCGCTATAAAAAACGGCGCTTCTTATTACGGCGTTCAGTTGCCATTGGGCGAAGAACGCGGCGGCCCGTTGTTTTTTGAGCATTACTCTTTCTTAGGCATCAATCCTAACGGTTTAACCGATGCTTATGCCAATTACGAAACACAAACAAAGGCGCACACTTTAATTAACCATAATTACTGTGTTGCCAACCCTAAAAATTATACCGGCTACAGTGCCGATTGCTGGGGCTTAACCGCCAGCGATATTAACAACGGCTACACAGCCAGCTCGCCGGCGAACGATGTAGGGGTGATAGCGCCAACCGCGGCCATATCATCAATGCCTTACACACCGGCCGAATCAATGAAGGCATTAAAGTTCTTTTATTACAAACTGGGCGACAAAATGTGGGGCGATTACGGCTTTTACGACGCGTTTAGCCTGAACGAACCATGGTTTGCCAACTCTTACTTAGCCATTGACCAGGGCCCGATAATGGTGATGATTGAAAATTACCGCAGCGGCCTGCTCTGGAATTTGTTTATGAGTTGCCCCGAAGTAAAAAAAGGCATGAAAGATATTGGATTTAGCAGTCCGAATTTATAGGCGTTCTTAGCAAGAATTTAGCATGAAGAAATTAATACTAACAAGCCTGCTATACATAGCAGCAAGCTATAGCTTTGCCCAAAACAAAGCAGCAAGCAAACCGGCCGAAACGGCTATCAAACTCGTCGGCGTTATAAAAAACCTTACCGACAGCGCCCTGCTTGATGTGGTGCAGCGCCAAACCATCCGCTATTTTTGGGATTTTGGCCACCCGGTAAGCGGCCTCGCCCGCGAACGCAGTAACGTGGCTTATGAGTATGGCGATGAGGTGGTTACCACCGGCGGTACCGGCTTTGGCATTATGGCGCTTATTGTAGGGGTCGATCGTAAATGGATCCCGCGCGAGCAGGCGGTAGATCGCATGCTAAAGATGGTGAAGTTTTTAAGCAAGGCCGATGCATACCACGGCGTGTTCCCGCACTGGTTAAACGGCGCTACAGGTAAAACCATTCCGTTTGGCCGTAAAGATGATGGCGGCGATTTGGTTGAAACCTCGTTCCTGTTTCAGGGATTATTAACCGCACGCCAGTACTACAACGCCAATACCCCTAAAGAGAACGAACTGCGTGGCCGCATAAGCGGGCTATGGAACGAAATTGAGTGGGATTGGTATACACGTGAAGGCAGGGATAACTTGTACTGGCACTGGTCGCCAAATAATGGCTGGGCTATGAATTTCCCGCTGCGTGGTTTTAACGAATGTTTGATCACCTACATACTGGCCGAATCGGCCGAACGTTACCCGGTGAGCGCCAGCATTTACAATCGCGGCTGGGCACAAAGCGATTTCTTTAAAAATGGTAAAACATTTTACGGCATCAAACTTCCGCTGGGTTTTGATTTTGGCGGACCATTGTTCTTCAGCCATTATTCTTTCCTGGGGTTAAGTCCGAAAGGATTAAAGGATGAATATGCCGATTACTGGGAGCAAAATCTTAACCATACGCTCATCAACAGGGCTTACTGTTTAGATAATCCTAAAAAGTTTAAAGGCTACGGCGAAAACTGCTGGGGCTTAACCGCCAGCGATAACCACGAAGGCTACAACGCGCATTCACCAACAAACGATCTGGGCGTGATATCGCCAACGGCAGCGCTATCGGCATTTGCCTATACTCCGCAATATTCTATGCAGGCACTGCGCCATTTTTACTATGACCTGGGCGATAAAATTTGGGGCGATTACGGCTTTACCGATGCCTTTAACGAGAGCAAGAACTGGTATGGCAAATCGTACCTGGCTATTGATCAGGGGCCAATAGTGGTAATGATTGAGAACCACCGTACCGGCCTGTTATGGAATTTATTTATGAGCTGCCCCGAAATACAGGCCGGTTTAAAGAAACTGAACTTCCAAAGCCCGTACCTGAAAAATTAAGCTTACCATGCGTAAAACCTGCTTACATATTTTAGGCATTGCCTGTTGTTTGTTTTTGCTGGCCGGTACTTCATCGGCACAAAAAAAGCAGCTTACCTATTGCAACCCTATCAATATCGATTACGGTTATACGCCCATACCTAATTTTTCAACCGCGGGCAGGCACCGCGCCACTGCCGACCCGGTAATTACTTTTTACAAGGGCGATTATTACCTGTTCAGCACCAATCAATGGGGTTACTGGTACAGCAGCGATCTGTATAACTGGAAATTCGTATCGCGTTCGTTCCTTAAACCATACCATAAGGTATATGATGACCTTTGCGCTCCGGCGGTTTGGGTACAGGGTGATACCTTGCTGGTTTACGGTTCAACACAGGAGAAGAACTTCCCGATATGGATGAGCACCAACCCTAAGGCCAACGAGTGGAAAGAAGCCGTTGACCCGTTTATGGTAGGTGCCTGGGATCCCGACTTTTTTGTGGATACCGATGGCCGCCTGTACCTGTACTGGGGCAGCAGCAATACGTATCCGCTATATGGCATCGAGATCAACCGTAAAACCTTTGCCCCTATTGGCGAGCGTAAAGAACTTTTTAAACTGAACGATACCAAATTCGGCTGGCAGCGTTTCGGCGAGTATCTGGATAATACCTTCCTCGATCCGTTTATGGAAGGTGCCTGGATGACCAAGCACAACGGCAAATATTACTTGCAATACGGCGCGCCCGGTACCGAGTTTAGCGGCTATGGCGATGGTGTACAGGTAAGCGATAATCCGTTAGGGCCGTTTACACCACAACCGCATAACCCATTCTCGTACAAACCAGGTGGTTTTGCAAGGGGCGCCGGGCATGGCAATACCTTTCAGGATAAATACAACAACTACTGGCACCTGTCAACCATGGTTATCGCGGTAAAAAATAATTTTGAACGCCGCCTTGGCTTGTGGCCTGCCGGGTTTGATAAGGATGGCGTGCTGTATACCAACACTACCTTCGGCGATTATCCGCATTATTTACCTTATGCCGATAATACCGACAAATTCACTAACGATAACGCTACTGGCACCTTCACCGGCTGGATGCTGCTGAACTATAATAAACCCGTAACGGTATCATCAACCCTGGGCAGTTACAGTGCCAACAACGCGGTCGACGAAAATATTAAAACCTACTGGAGCGCGGCTTCGGCCAACCCGGGCGAATGGATAGCGACAGATCTGGGCAGACTAAGCACCGTTAACGCGGTACAACTCAACTATGCCGATCAGGATGCTACCATACTGGGCAAACCCAAACAGCCATTCTATCACCAGTACAAACTATTGTACTCGGCCGATAACAAGAACTGGAAGATACTCAAAGATAAAAGCGCCAATAAAACGGATGTTCCGCATGATTATGTGGAGCTGAACACCCCGGTTAAGGCACGCTACATAAAACTCATAAACCTGCATGTCCCAACCGGCAAATTCGCTATAAGCGGTTTGCGGGTATTTGGTAACGGCGGCGGCGCTAAGCCCGATACCGTGAAGGAGTTTGTGGTATTACGTACCGAAAAAGATAAACGCAGCGCCTGGCTAAAATGGAAACCGGTGGATAACGCCTATGCCTATAACATTTACACCGGCATAGCGGCCGATAAGCTGTACACCTGCACCATGGTGCACAATGCCAACGAATATTATTTTAAGGCGATGGATAAAGACCTGCCCTACTATTTTAGGATAGAGGCGGTGAACGAGAACGGCGTATCAAAACGTACGGCAATAATTAAAGCAGAATAAAAACTAACAGATAACATATACCAACAGTTATGAAATTATATAAAGTGGTGCTCGCATCGTGTTTGGTGGTCTCGGGATTGGGGGCTACGGCGCAAACATCAAAAAACGCTAAAATGGATGCCTACATCAAAGGCTTAATGGCTAAGATGACACTCGACGAAAAGATAGGTCAGCTGAATTTGCCATCGATAGGGTTTGATGTAACCGGCCCAATTTTAAGCCAGGGTGTGGAAGAAAAGATTGAACAGGGCCTGGTTGGCGGTGTGTTCAATACCTACACGCCTGTAGCCGTACGCAAATTACAGGAGCTGGCCCTGAAAAAATCGCGCCTTAAAATACCATTGTTGTTTGGGTATGATGTAATTCATGGTCACCGCACTATATTCCCTATTCCGCTGGGTTTGGCCGCTACCTGGGATTTGCCGCTGATACAAAAAACCGCCCGTGCCGCTGCCGATGAGGCTACTGCCGATGGCCTGAACTGGGTTTTCTCGCCAATGGTGGATATTGCCCGCGATCCGCGCTGGGGCCGTGTATCTGAAGGTTCGGGGGAAGATACTTGGCTGGGCTCAAAAATAGCCGTGGCCATGGTAAAAGGCTACCAGGGGAACGATCTGCGTAAGGACGATGCCGTGCTGGCCTGTGTAAAACACTTCGCGCTGTACGGTGCTATTGAGTCCGGCCGCGATTATAACGTGGTTGACATGAGCGAACGCAAAATGATGGAAACTTACCTGCCGCCTTACAAAGCCGCTGTTGACGCAGGCGTGGCCACGGTAATGAGCTCTTTCAACGAAATTAACGGTGTACCTGCTGCTGCCAACCATTGGTTACTGACCGACCTGTTACGCAAAAAATGGGGCTTCAACGGCATGGTTGCTACAGATTATACCGCCATTATGGAACTCATGAACCATGGCGTAGGCGATGCCGCCGAAGTATCGAAACTGGCTTTAGTAGCCGGTAACGATATGGATATGGTGAGCGACCTGTACATCACCCAGCTAAAAAAACTGGTACAAGCCAAAAAGCTGGATGTAGCCGTGATTGACCTGGCTTGCCGCCGTGTGCTGGAATCAAAGTACCGTTTGGGTTTATTTGACGATCCTTACCGCAACATCAGCGAAGCACGTGCGCAAAAAAATATCATGAATGCCGAAAAGCTCGATTTGGCAAAGCAAGCCGCTGAAAAAAGCATCGTACTGTTAAAAAACGATAACGCTTTACCACTGAAAGCCGGACAAAAAATCGCCTTCGTGGGCCCTATGGTTAAAGATCAGCGTGACCTGATCGGTAACTGGAGCGGTGCCGGCGACTGGAAAAAAGCCGTTACTTTTTGGGATGCCCTGCAAGCGCAGTATCCTGATAATAAATTCACTTACGCCAAAGGCTGCAACGTACTGGATAACCAGGAACTCATTAATAAGTTGAACCCGCATGGCGCCGAAATTGTACTGGATAACCGCACGCCTCAACAAATGATAGACGAGGCCGTTGCCAACGCTAAGGATGCCGATGTGGTAGTAGCTTTTGTAGGCGAAACCTTTGGCATGAGCGGCGAGGCTGCCAGTCGCAGTGATATTACATTGCCGCAAAACCAGCAAACTTTACTGAAGGCTTTAAGGGCTACAGGTAAACCGGTGGTGCTGGTACTGATGAACGGTCGTCCGTTGGTTTTACAGTGGGAAAATGATAACATGGCGGCCATTGTTGAAACCTGGTTTGCAGGTACCAAAGCCGGTGATGCCATTACCGATGTGCTTTTCGGCAAATACAATCCGTCGGGCAAATTAACCATGACGTTTCCGCGCAGCGTAGGCCAGATACCGCTTTACTACAGCGCGAAAAATACCGGCCGCCCAATGAGCGAGGAAAAATATACCTCCAAATATCTGGATATACCAAACACACCACTGTATGCTTTTGGTCACGGGTTGAGTTATACCACCTTTGGTTACAACGATATTAAACTAAGCAAAACCGCTATTAAAGCTACTGATAACCTGCAAGCCACGGTAACCATTACCAATACGGGAAAGTACGATGGTGAAGAAACCGCGCAGCTGTACATACGCGATATGATAGGTTCGGTTACCCGCCCGGTGAAGGAGTTGAAAGGCTTTCAAAAGGTTTTCCTGAAGGCTGGCGAATCAAAAACCATCACCTTCACCCTTACCAATAACGATCTTAAATTTTACGACATCAACATGAAATATACTACCGAACCGGGCGATTTCAAGCTCTTTATAGGTACCAGCTCTGCTGATGTTAAGGAGGCTGCATTTAAGCTTTTATAAGTTTTTCTTTTCTAAATGGTGTTTAATAAAAGTGGGAATGTCCGGCGCGAGCCGGGCATTTTTTATTTTACGCTGTGCTGTTTTTCGGCAGTAGCTTATCATTACATAAAATAAATACTTTTGTAACATGAAGTTCTACATAAAAAACATGGTATGCGCGCGCTGCAAAATGGCAGTGAAAAACGAGCTTGAAAAAGCCGGCATGCAGCCATTAAGTGTTGAACTTGGCGAGGTTGAGGTAGACGGCACCCCATCTGCCGAACAGGTTACCCATCTGGATATTCAGCTTAATGCGCTGGGCTTCGAGATTATCGACGATCGCAAGAGCCGCATGATAGAAAAGGTGAAGAACGCCATCGTAACCCTTATTCATCATACCGAGGAGAGCAGCAATATCAACCTGTCCGACTATATTACCCAACAGGTAAATTACGATTACACTTACCTCAGCAACCTCTTTTCGGAAGTGGAGGGCACTACTATCGAAAAATACTTCATCGCCCAAAAAATAGAAAAGGTAAAAGAACTGCTCCGGTACGATGAGCTTACCCTATCAGAAATTGCCGATAAGCTGGGCTATAGCAGCGTAGCCTACCTCTCAAACCAGTTTAAAAAACAAACCGGCCTTACCCCTACCTTCTTTAAAACGCTTAACCAAAACAAGCGCATCAATATCGAAGACCTGTAAATCTTACAACTCATTCCCAAAATAGTGTAACAGCCCGGCGGGCTGCCTGGTGTAATTTTGTATCATTAAATTACATCAGATAAAATGACACACACCTATCATATAACCGGCATGACCTGTACCGGCTGCCAGGCCAAGGTACAAGGCTTGCTATCGAAAATACCGGGCGTTACCAGCGTAGCTATCGATTTGCCGCAAGGCACCGCCGATATTACCATGGCACAGCATATACCTACCCCCACGTTAAAGGATGCCTTAAAAGATTACCCAAAATACCAGTTATCTGAAGCGCAAACACATCAGCATATCCCCACTTTTATAGAAGAGGAAACCGATAACCGCACCTGGCTGGCTACTTACAAACCCATACTTATCATTTTCGGGTATGTAACCGTAATAGCTTTATTTACTTCGTATAGCGCCGGTACCTTCCATTGGATGAAAGCCATGACGGTATTTATGAGCGGCTTCTTCCTTACTTTCTCTATGTTTAAAATGCTCGATCTGCAAGGCTTTGCCGATAGTTATTCGAGTTATGATATCGTGGCTAAAAAGTTCAGGGGCTGGGGACTGATCTATGCTTTTATCGAACTGTTTTTGGGTTTGGCTTACGCCATAAATTTTGAGCCTTTTATTACCAATGTGATCACGTTTGTGGTGATGACGGTGAGCATTATCGGCGTACTGCAAAGCGTGTTCAACAAACAGAAAATAAAGTGTGCCTGCCTGGGTACGGGCTTTAATTTACCCATGAGCACGGTTACCATTATTGAGGATGGCATGATGATTTTGATGAGTGCGGTGATGTTGATTGCTATGCTTTAGATTTTCAACCGGAGAGAAGAAGGTTTTAACCACAAAGTACACAGAGATTTTCACGGAGGTACACAGAGAGCTTCATCTCACTTTGTCTTGAGTGGACGTATCCTCTTCGATGTACAGGTTAAGTTTTTAACCGCTGAGGAAACGGAGATTTTCGCGGAGAGCGGGGGAGTTTTTAATCACAAAATACACAGAGAGCCAGGCATTTTAACAATTACATAAAACCACCACAATGAAAAAAATACTATCAGCTATATTAATATCCTTATTTGCCACGGCGGCATTCGCGCAGCATGATCATCATACGGACATGAAAAAGAAGGATACCACCAGCGTAAAAAAAGACACCACCATGAAGGGTATGGATCATAGCGATATGGACGGCATGGACATCGGTAATATGGATATGAGCGGCAAGCACGATCATAACATGGCAATGCCGGGTATGAACCACTCCTACTCGCTATCGTTGCCCATGAACAGGAATGGGTCGGGGACATCATGGTTGCCGGATAATACGCCGATGTATATGCTGATGGAACACACCAAAAAAGGGATGTGGATGTTTCACGGCAGCGCCTTTCTGCGTTATAATAACCAGCAGGTAAACGGCAAAACTTCACGCAGCGGTTCACAATTTGATGCTCCAAACTGGTTTATGGCCATGTATAACCGGCAGGTGGGTAAAAACGGCTTGCTCAACATTAGTGCTATGTTAAGTGCCGATCCGCTTACGGTTACCGAACGTGGTTACCCGCTGCTGTTTCAATCGGGTGAAAGCTATAAAGGTCAAACCCTGGTTGACCGCCAGCACCCGCACGATCTTTTCTCGGGCCTTACCATTGGCTACACCCAGCGTTTAAGTAAAACGGTAGATGTATTCGGCTACTTCGGTTATCCCGGCGAGCCAGCCCTCGGCGCGCCTGCCTTTATGCACCGCACTTATGCATTGAACGACCCCGATGCCCCGCTTGGTCACCACTGGCAGGATGCCACACACATTACTTACGGAGTAGCTACCATTGGTGTACGGGTTGATCAGTTTAAGCTGGAAGGATCGAGCTTTACCGGCCGCGAGCCCGACGAGAACCGTTACGATTTCGATAAGATGCGATTTGATAGTTACTCATGGCGCTTATCCTACAATCCGGATAAAGCCTGGGCGTTCCAGTTTTCGCAGGGTTATATTAAAAGTCCGGAATTGCTGCACCCCGACGAAAACGTATGGCGATATTCGGCATCGGCACTGTACTCATCGGCAGTTACTGATGATGGCAAATACTTTACCGGCGCACTGATATGGGGCATGAACCACAGCCACGGCAACGAGCATTCCTTTTTAGCCGAAGGCACACGCCAGCTAAACAAACAGGCCATTTATGGCAGGTATGAGTTTGTACAAAAATCGAGCGAAGAACTGGCGCTGGAAGAGCAGTTCGGCGAGCGGTTGTTCAACATACATAAGCTTACACTGGGTACAAACCGCAAACTCTTCAATACCGGTCCGCTGGAGTATGTGGGTGGCTTGCAGGCATCGATTAATCTCCCGGCAGGTGACCTGCAACCTTTGTACGGCAACAGCCCTATCAGCGGGCAGGTGTATTTACAGATACGGCCTATGCTGATGAAGCATAAGATGTAGTTGGGGTTATGATTTTTTCCCTGTCCCCTTGCGCTCGTTTGCAACGAGCGCTTAACATAGGCGGGCGATTGCATCGCCTCTTCACCCCAAGCGTCGCAGACGCAAGACCAGATGAAGCACTCGTTGCAAACGAGCGCAAGGAAATGACATAATTAGTTACTCATAAGCAAAACAGCCGATCCATCGCGGAGCGGCTGTTTGCATTGTTTAAAGAGAAACCTGACATTAATTTATTGAGGCCTGTCGGCGGGTTTAGCGCCACAGCTTTTGTTGGGCTTAGGGCCCATTACAAATTCAAGGATACCGCCTGTGGTAATATCCTGCTGCGTAATATATACCCGGTTGTACTTTTTGCCATTTAGTTTTGCCGATTGTATGTAGATGTTTTTGGCCGATACATTGGCAGCTGTAACCGTAAATGTTTTATCGCCTACCTGCATCACCGCCTTTTTCATTGTAGGCGAACCTATTGCGTAGATGCCGCTTGTTGGATTCACCGGGTAAAAACCCATCGAACTGAAAACATACCACGACGACATCTGCCCGCAGTCGTCGTTACCCGAATAGCCTGATGAAGAAGTGTTGTACAGTTCGGTCATTACCTTGTTAACATATTGCTGGGTTTTCCAGGGCTGCCCGGCGTAGTCATACAGGTAAGTAACATGCTGACTTGGCTCGTTACCGTGCGCGTACTGCCCTATAAAACCCGACGCGTTACCGTTTACCTCCCTGTTTTTGCTGCTTAGGGTAAAAAAGGTATCCAGCTTGGCTGCAAAATTCTTTTCGCCGCCGGTAAGTGCTATCAGTCCTTTAATATCCTGTGGTACATACCAAAAGTATTGCCAGGCATTGCCCTCAGTAAACGGGTTGCCGCCATTACCTCCATATTCCAGCGGACTAAATGGCGCTATGAAATTCCCCTTATCATCTTTCGACCTGAAAAAGCCGGTGCTTTTATCGTACAGGTTTTTGAAGTAGGCTGATCGTTCCATAAAATGCTGATAATCCTCCGTTTTACCCAGCTTTTTCGCCAGTTGGGCTACGCACCAGTCGTCATAAGCCATTTCCAGCGTAAGCGATACCGATTGGGTTTGGATGTTTTCGGGCATGTAATGGTACTGCTCCCACACCTTAAACGGCGAACCGGGGTGATCTGTAGTTGATGATTTTTTTACCGCCTCGTAAGCCTTTTCGGCATCAATACCCGGCAAGCCCTTCAGCACGGCATCCACTACTACGGGGATAGCATGGTTACCTATCATACAGTAATTTTCCTGCCCCCAAAGTTGCCATATAGGCAGGTAACCGTAGGTTTCGTACTGGCGCAGCATGCTATTTACAAAGGCGGCATCACGTTGGGGCTGTATCAGTGTGTACAGCGGATGTGTGGCGCGGTAGGTATCCCATAACGAAAAGGTAGAGTAAAATCCATTCTTATCGTTACGAACCGCATAGTCAGAACCTACGTAGTCGCCGTTAACATCGGCCAGGTTATTGGGTTGTATAAACGCGTGGTAAAGGCCGGTGTAAAATATCTGCATCTGATCGGGGGTGCCTTGCACCTTTATCTTTTCCAGCTCCTGCTCCCATTGCGCATCGACGGCGGCAACGGTCTTATCAAAATCCCAGCCGGGTATTTCGGTAGTGAGGTTCAGCTTAGCGTTCTCCGGGCTAACAGCCGACAGCCCTATCTTGGCCAGCAGCGGTTTGTCATCGGTATCAAAATCAAGTATGGCGCGTAGGTCGGTGCCGTTTATAACGGTTTGATTAAAGTATTGCGTGCCGCCGTCAACAAAGTCGTTACCCTTTACAGGCTTTGAAAATTCGGCATAAAAATAGATCTTTCGCAGTTTAGCCCAGCCGGTTATCACCTTGTAACCTTCAATGGTGTAGTCGTTCACCATCCGGAACTGCGCGCTTACTACGTGGCAGCCCCAGTTACCCTTTTTCATAGAGTGGTTAAGGTCGATCACCACCCGGGCTTGTTTCCCTTTCGGAAAGGTATACTTATGAAAACCCGAATGCGCCGCGGCGGTAAGCTCTACATTTACATCATGGTCTTTCAGTTTTACCTGGTAATAACCCGGCCTGGCCGATTCCTGATCGTGCGAGAAGGCCGAGCCGTAACCGCTGTGTGGTTGGTTCTTGTCGCCCGCGCGGGTTTTTATTTCGCCGGTGATGGGCATAAACAGTACATCAAACAGTTCGGCCACGCCGGTACCGCTTAGGTGGGTATGGCTGAAGCCTGCAATAAAGGTATCGTTATGGTCGTAACCGCAGGCGGCATCCCAATCGGGTTCGTCGCGGGTATCGGGGCTAAGCTGTACCATACCAAAAGGCACCGTAGCGCCGGGATAGGTATTACCCGAGAGGCTTGACTTTACCGCGCCCGTGCCAATAAACGGGTTTACATAATTGGTTAACCGCGCATTTTGTGCATTCACCTGCGTGGCGGCGCATATCAACGCCAGCAACATAACTTTTTTGTTAAATGATCGTATCATTAGGTTTAACATTAGGGTGTTTAAACTTTTTGTAAGTAGTTCAAACTCCGCTAAATGTATTGAGTATAGCCGGGCATTAAAATGGATTAATGCTATATTGATATGGATTATAGTATACAATAAATTATACTCCAACACGTTTTATTTATTGAAATTAGCTATTATTGTATGTACATAGTTACATATATTTGTAATCAATAAAACCGGTTTAATGTTTATAAAAATTGCGTATAATTAACATACTACTTATACGCATATTACACCATATTTACCTAATTTTACCTTAACATACTAATAACGGCTATGCAATTTAAAATAGACCACAAAAGCCCTATTCCGCTTCATACACAGGCAGAAAACCTGTTGCGCGAGTTGATTGATGACCCGCAGTACCAGGGTGGAAAGTTTTTGCCCAACGAGGTAAACCTGTCTAAACAACTGGCAATTTCGCGTACTACGCTGCGCCAGGCGCTTAACAAGCTTGTATACGAGGGTTTGCTAACGCGCAAAAAAGGTGTAGGTACAAAAGTTGCACAGCCCTCGGTAAGTTCAAAATCAATGAACTGGTTGAGCTTTTCGCAGGAAATGAAGGCCAGGGGCATTCCTATCAAGAATTTTGAACTGCATTTAAGCTGGGTTTTCCCCGAAGAGAAGATCGCTAACTTTTTTGAAATAAAAACCGACAAGAAAATACTTAAGCTTGAACGCTTACGCGGCCGCAGCGAAGGCCCATTCGTTTACTTTATATCTTACTTTCACCCGCGTGTTGGCCTTACCGGCGAAGAGGATTTTACCCGCCCTTTGTACGAAGTACTGGAGAAAGAACACATGGTGGTAGCGCAGTTATCAAAAGAGGAGATCAGCGCGCGCGCGGCAGATAAGTTGTTATCGGGCAAGCTGGATACCGAAATAGGTAGCCCAATTTTGGTACGTAAACGCTTTGTTTACGACCAGGCCGACCGCCCTATAGAATACAATTTGGGCTATTACCGTGCCGATGGCTTTGTATATACTGTAGAGAGCCGCAGGGAGTAATTGTATTAAGGCTTTGCTTAGTAAAAGGGCAATAAACATAGCATAATGTTTATTGCCCTTTTTGTTTTATCAGGATACGGTTAGTTCGCCGCGCAAATCCTGCTCTAATAATTCTTTTACCTGTTTAGGATCATCATACTGGCCAAGCAGGTACATGGTTTTGGTTACAGCGGCTTCAAAGGTCATATCGTAACCATTGGCTACGCCGATGTCTTTCAGCTGCTTACTGGTTTCGTAACGGCCAAGTTCAACTGTACCCACCTTACATTGCGATATATCCAAAATCACCTTGCCGCTATCGATAGCGTTTTTAAGCAGATCGATAAACCAGGCATCGGTAGTAGTGTTACCTGCACCGAAGGTTTCCATTACAATACCCCGCACATCAGAGGTCAGCACGGTTTCAACCACTTTAGGGCTAATACCCGGATATAGTTTCAGTACGGCAACTTCGCTCTCAAACTTGTTGTGCACCACCATAGGCGCATCAGATGGCTGCCTGATATCGTTAAGGCTAAACTTTAAATGCACCCCCGATTCGGCCAGTATAGGATAGTTCGGCGAACGGAATGCCTCAAATTTTGATGAGTTGTATTTGAACGAACGGTTTCCCCTGAAAAGCTTATAATCAAAATAGATACAAACCTCGGGCACACGGGCAAGGTCGTTCTTTTTGGCTTTGGCCAGCTCAATGGCCGTCATCAGGTTTTCCTTGGCATCGGTACGTACCGCGCTTATAGGTAGTTGCGACCCGGTAAATATTACCGGCTTGGCCAGGTTTTCCAGCATAAAGCTTAATGCCGATGCCGAGTACGACATGGTATCAGAACCGTGCAGTACCACAAAACCGTCAACAGTATCGTAATTTTTTTCGATCAGGCGCGCCAGATCGCCCCATATTTCGGGGTTCATGTTCGATGAATCAATCACCGTATCAAAAGAGTGTACCTTTATTTTGCAGTTCAAACGTTCCAGTTCCGGAACGTTATCCATTATCTGTTCAAAATTGATGGGTTTGAGCACCTTTGTTATTGGGTCGCTCATCATACCTATTGTCCCTCCGGTATAGATGATCAGTATTTGGCTCATTAATGTTATTGTATATTAGGTTTAATCGTTACTATAAAACTCATACGCCAAAAATCAGCTTTGAGTTGTGTGTTGTTATATCGGCTACCGTTTGCAGGCTTACATTGTAAATATCTGCCAGTTTTTGCGCTACATAAATTAAGTATGAGCTTTCGTTTGGTTTACCACGGTGCGGGGTGGGGGTAAGATACGGAGAATCTGTTTCTAAAACTATATGCTTCAGGTCAATTTCTGCCACCACTTTATCCAGTCCCGAGTTTTTGTAGGTAACTACGCCGCCTATGCCCAGGTAAAAATTAAGATCGATGATCTTGTTGGCCTGCTCAACCGTACCACCGAAACAATGGAATATCCCGCGCAGGTTTTCATCGGCCTGTTGCTGTAATACCTCGTACACCTCATCAAAGGCATCGCGGCAATGTATCACAATGGGCAGCTTTAGCTCTTTTGCCCAGGCTATCTGCCGGTTAAAGGCGATGACCTGCTCTTTCAAAAAGGTTTTGTCCCAGTAAAGGTCAATCCCTATTTCGCCTATGGCGTATATTTTATGCTGCGCGATGGCCTGGTGTACATTATCCAGCTCCTGCTCCCAGTTCTCCTTAATATCGCAGGGGTGCACGCCCAGCATCGGAAAACACAGATCGGGATAGGCATTCACCAGATCAAATACCAGCGGTATAGAATCGGTATCTACATTGGGTAAAAAAAGCCTTTCAATATGATGCTCTTTACACCGCTCAATCAACGCCGCCCGCTTATCAGTATCTGTTTCATAGTACAGATGGGTATGTGTATCAGTTAACACCATGCGGCAAAAATAAAAAAGCCTTCTGATTTTATGCAGAAGGCTCTATAATTAGTTTTTCTTTTTACCTGCTACTGTTTTTTTAGCAGCAGGTAATTGCAAACTCAATCAATGCTTCATTTCTACTTCGCCCACATTTACTTCGTTAAGTTCTTTCTCTGTTGGCGGCGGTAATTCTACATTGCTTTGTTTAGAGTTCCTTTGGGGGCTGCTTTTTTTTTAGCAGCAGCCTTTTTAACAGGCGCCTTCTTTGCACCCGGCTTCGCTTTTACAGGCACTGCCTTTACGTGTTTAGCAGGTTTTATTTTTACCAGCTCTATATCAAATAACAATGTGCTGTATGGTTTAATAACTTCGCCTCCGCCACGTTCACCGTAGGCTAAGGCCGATGGAATGATCACTTTAGCTTTAGCACCTTCATTAAGCAGCAATAACGCTTCTTCCCAACCCGGTATTACCCTGCCCTGGCCAAGTACTACCTCAAAAGGTTCATAGTTACGGCCTGGCTGGCTAAGGTTAGCTTTAGCGGCTTCTGCCGCCACGCTCGAATCAAATACTACACCGGCCAGTGTACGGCCTGTATAATTTACCAGAACGGTATCACCCACAAGCGGTTTACGTTTTGCTGATGGCGTGGTAATAATATATTTTAAACCCGACGCGGTAGTAACCGGCGTCAATTTGTTATCGGCAATGTATTTAGCGGCTTCAACACCTTCGTTTTGTTTTAGCTTTTCGCCCTCGGCGTTGCGTTCGGCAATAGCATCGGCAAGCAGTTGGGTTTTGCGTATTTTAATATTGAAAACAATATTACCCCCTTTTTGAAACACAGGCGGCATCTGATCTTCATGCCCTTTAAACACGCTATCAACCGGCACCTTGGCCACAACGCTATCGCCCACAGTAAGCAGCGGGAACAGCTCCATCAGGTCGGCCACGTTTTGCGACGCGGTAACCTGCGCCTTAACCGGCTTACCTATTTTATAGGTACTGTATAATGTTGAATCTTTATCGTTTTTTTGAATTACATCAAAAGTAAGTACATCATCAAGCTTCACCTTTTCGCCGGTGCCTTTTGTAACTACGGTGTAGCTGGCACCTTTAGGTGTACGCAGCGGGGCTTGCGCATTGGCGCCTGCTGCCAGGCCAAGCAATGCTAAAATTAAAATATTCTTTTTCATGGGTGCGAAAAAGCCTTCCTGAGTTTTGGGTTCAGGAAGGCTTTGTTAAAATTTTGAAACGTTCAATTATTTTTTAGCTGGAGCCTGGAACATAGCAGGTGCAGCCGGTTTTGGAGCATTAGGGTTTGGTTTAATAATATTTATTACTTCAACAGTAAATATTATTGGTGTAAACGGCGGAATAACGCCTTGTGCACCTTGCTCACCATAAGCCAGGCTCGATGGAATTACGAAAGTTGCTTTAGCGCCTTTGTTTAACAACAACAAGCCTTCATCCCAACCTTGAATTACTTTATGCTCGCCAACAGGGATACGGATTGGCGCGTACTGACGCATACCATCGTTAATTTTAGCTTTAACAGCATCTTCTTTAACGCTTGTATCAAATACTTTGCCTGTAGGTAATGTACCTGTGTAATTTACCTCAACGGTATCACCCACAACCGGAACAGGACCGCTGCCTGGTTTAGTGATCACGTAGTTTAAGCCTGAAGCTGTTTTGGTAACTTTAAGGTCTTTTTCTTTTACATATTTATCGATGATGGCAGGCTCTTTGGCTTTAACAGCATCGGTTTGTTGTTTCATGTAATCAGAAATACGGCCGTTAAATACCTGGTCGCTTAGTTTGCCCTTAGCAATTACTTTTTCAACCTTAATTTGGTAGATAACATATTTACCTTTAATTGCAGGTGGCCTTGGCTGGCCTTTAGGTATTACCGAATCGATATTTACTTTAACGGTAGCGCTATCGCCTTCGCTTAATAATAATAAAGCGTTAGTAAAATCGGCTTTGCTTTGTGGTTTTTGTATCAGCTGCGGTGCCGGGCGACCCATATCATAAGTGCTGCCCAATACTGAATCACCTTCAGTTTTAAGCGTCATGTTTAAGCTAACAAAGTCACCTTCTTTAATGGCAGGACCATCTTTATCAGTATGAATATCGTAAAGCAAACCTCCCGACCCTTGTTTAAATCCACCGTTGCAACTTGCCAGTCCGATAGCAGCAAGCGCTAAAAACATCAGTTTTTTGTTCATTTCTATTGTATTAATAACTTTTTATAGTTTGGTAAAATTGATTTAAATAATTCAACAACTTCGTTCAGCGGTAACTCCGACCGTCCGCCGGCCGCGTTGCGGTGACCGCCGCCACTAAAGTATTTTTTGCAGATCTCGTTTGCCGGAAACTCCCCTTTTGAGCGTAATGATAACTTTACAGCATCGCTGCGTTCAACAATAAAGGCCGCCAAACGCACATTGCTTATTGATAACGCGTAGTTAACTATGCCCTCGGTATCGCCTGTAACTGAATGATATTGATCCATCTCCTGTTTAGTAACGGAAATTATGGCCGTATTGTATTCGTCAATCACTTCCAATTTATTTGCCAGGCAATGGCCCAGAAAACGCAGCCTGTTTTCTGACGAGCTATTGTACACCAGCTCTTGTATGCGCCAGTTAACGGCACCGGCCTCAATAAGGTCGGCAGCTATGCGGTGTACCTCGGCAGTGGTTTTTGGTAAACGGAACGATGCCGAATCGGTAAGGATACCGGTATACAGGCAGCTGGCCACATCCTTATTAATAAGGTGTTTGCTGTTTAAGGCATCAACTATAAAGGTATACACCAGTTGCGCGGTGGCGCAGGCGTTGATATCCCAATAGCGAAAATCATCAAAATCTTCCGGATCGAGGTGATGATCTATCATTACCTTAACCGCGGGGCTTTGCCTTACCAGTTCGCCCATTTCGTTAATGCGGTTCAACGCGTTAAAATCAAGGCAGAATATCAGTTCGGCTTCGGCTATTAAAATTTCAGATTGTTGTGTGTTTTCTGTGTAGATGATCACCTCTTCATTTCCGGGCATCCAGCTTAAAAAATCGGGATAATCAGAAGGCGCTATTACTTTGGCATGGTGGCCAAGCTGTATCAAATAATTGTACAAACCCAGCGAAGAACCCATCGCGTCGCCATCAGGTTTATGATGGGTAGTGATCACAATTCTACGTGGTTGAGCCAGTAATTCGGTAAGCGCGGATAAATCTAACATCAATATTCAAAAAGATTGCAAACATAATTATTTTTATCAAATAGATTACCTTTATTTAAATACAAAAAACTTTAAAAATCAGGCCTTAAAACATTAATTTTGCGCCTCAATATTGAATACAACATAATGGAAACCAACAAAACTTTTACCATGATTAAGCCAGACGCGGTAGCGAACGGCCACATTGGTGCAATTTTAGATTTAATTTTAAAAAACGGCTTCAAATTAGTAGCCCTTAAATACACTTCATTATCAACCGAAAAAGCCGGCGAATTTTATGCAGTGCATAAAGGCCGTCCGTTTTACGATGAGTTGGTTGGCTTCATGTCATCAGGCCCAATCGTAGCGGCTATCTTAGAAAAAGATAACGCGGTTGAAGATTTCCGTAAACTGATTGGCGCTACTGATCCTGCTAAAGCAGATAAAGGTACTATCCGCCAGTTATATGCTGAATCAATCGGTGCTAACGCTGTACACGGTTCAGATTCTGACGAGAACGCTAAAATTGAAGGCAGCTTCTTTTTCTCGGCATTCGAGCAATTTTAATCGATATTAAATAATATCCAAAATACCCGCGTCATTGCGAAGAACGAAGTAATCCCCTACTTACAGAGTTGTTCTGTATAGATTACTTCGTACCTCGCAATGACGCTTTTTTTGTTTTGCAATTCCTACTTACCGAGTCGCTCTGTGTAGTTTATAGATTGCTTCGTTCCTCAGCAATGACGCTTTTTTTGTTTTGTAACACTCCTGTTCTCGTATTCCTTAATCTACCTACAAGAATATAATATCCTCTATCAATACCGTTCCGGCTTCGCCGTTTATCTTTTCGATGATCTGGCTGCGGATGCTCATCAGTTCGTTTTTAATTACCGACGATTCTATCCGCAAGAACAGCTTTTTGTTGCTGATGAATAATTCTTTGGTACGGTTAGCTACCGAGGTACCCACCAGCTGCGGCCAGTTGGCTACTACCGAGGTTTCATCATACTTGCGTTTCAGCTTGTAAACCTGCAGCATTTGCTCAATGGCTTCCTTCAACGATTTATCATTTGCTTTACGCATCAATTTCTCCTCCTTTTACATTAAAAACCCGTACATCAACACCTATATTATTAAATATATGCTGCACCCGGGTAGTGCTGGTATCGGTAATAAACACCTGCCCAAAATCATTGTTCGATACCATTTGCATCAGCTTGGTTACGCGGTTATCGTCGAGCTTATCAAAAATATCATCGAGCAGTAGCAGGGGCTTAAACTTTTTCTGCATATATAAATAGGTATATTGTGCCAGCTTAAGCGCAATCAAAAAAGACTTTTGCTGCCCTTGCGAGCCAAACTTTTTCATGGCCATGCCATGTACCGAAAATTGCAGGTCGTCTTTATGTATCCCGGTGTTGGTACGCTCCAAAGCACGATCCTTCTCCATCGTTTTTTTCAGCAGCGCGCCAAAATCATCGTGCAGTAACTGCGACTCGTATACCATGCTCACCAGTTCGGCATCATCACTTATAAAGGTGTAGTGCTTGTTAAATATTTCGGTAAAGCTTTCCATAAAAGCTTTGCGCTTTTGAAATATGCGGTTGCCCGATAGCACAAGCTGTTCATCAAGTACCTCCATCAAATCGGGATCGTACCGGCCGGTTTCGGCAATGCGTTTCAGCAACGCGTTGCGGTTAACGAGGGCGCGGTTATAGGTGATCAGTTCATCGAGGTACTTATTATCGGTTTGCGATATTACGTTATCGATAAACTTACGTCTTTCCTCGCTCCCCTCTATAATAATACTGATATCATAGGGCGATATCATTACCAGCGGCAGTAAACCAATATGATCTGCCAGGCGCTGATAATCTTTTTTATTGCGCTTGAATTGTTTCTTCTGGTTACGTTTTACCGAGCAGGCCACGGCTTCGGGCTTGCCATTCTTATCAAAGGTGCCGGTAACAAAAAAGAAATCGGTTCCTTGTTTTATCTGCTGTGTATCAATAGGGTTAAAGTAACTTTTACATAACGAGAGGTAGTGAATAGCATCGAGCAAATTGGTTTTACCCGCGCCGTTATTGCCCAAAAAGGCATTAACACCGTCGCTAAAAGTTAGCCCGGCCTCGGTATAATTTTTAAAGTTGATTACTGATAGTTGTTGCAGATACATAAACAGGGTTCAAATTTAACACTTACATGCTTGCCTTTCACTATACAAATGCATCAAAAAAGGCCGGTTAATTATTTAAGTTAAAAGGTGTTGATAAAAACTTTGAAAACTGTATTTTTGCAAACTTAATTTTTGAATAAAAATGTCAACACCCCAAGCGAACACCAAAATTGTGAACGAAGATAAAGCAGTTAAACCGACAGGCAATTTTGTGCGCGAAAACCAAAAGAGCTTATTATTTATAGCAGCAGCAG
The DNA here is from genome assembly GCF_059418565.1 of Mucilaginibacter sp. GW821-FHT07G05. Classification (NCBI taxonomy): domain Bacteria; kingdom Pseudomonadati; phylum Bacteroidota; class Sphingobacteriia; order Sphingobacteriales; family Sphingobacteriaceae; genus Mucilaginibacter; species Mucilaginibacter sp. GW821-FHT07G05. The sequence continues at coordinate 344,467 of NZ_JBWKQC010000006.1, forward strand.
TTGTTGTGCTGGCGATTATCTACATCGCATATTTAAAGGTATACCTTGCACCGCGCGAAGTTGAGGCCGCCGATCAAATGCATGTAGCACAAGATTTTTGGGCTAAAAAAGATTGGGACAAAGCCATTAAAGGCGATGCCGGTTACCCTGGTTTTGAAAAGATCATCAGCGAGTACAGTAATACCAAAGCTGCCAACCTTGCTTATTTTTACTTAGGTACAGCATACCTTAACAAAGGCGAATACCGCAAAGCTATTGATAACCTGAGCAGCTACCGTGGTGATGATTACATGGTTGCCGCAGAAGCACTGGGCAGCACAGGTGATGCTTACGTAGAGCTGAAAGAATACGATAACGCGGAATCATATTTTCAAAAAGCGGCTGATAAAGCGGCTAACAAATTTTTGTCGCCTTTATATTTGAAAAAATTAGGTTTGGTTTACGAAGCTAAAAAAGACAACAAAGCAGCAGCAGATACTTACAAAAAAATTAAATCAGATTATCCTGAAAGCCCTGAAGCGCAAAATATAGACGAGTACATCGCCCGCGCCGAAGCAAAACAGTAATCAATTTTTTATACTGAAAGGTTGTAATGTTATAATTGGAAAGGTTACTTTCGGTTATCACATTACAACCTTTTGTTTTTTATATGCATTTTTCAGGAGGAAGGCAACATTACAACCTTCCAACATTAAAACGTTACAACTTTAAAACCCCACAACAATGGCTACACAGCTTAAAAACCTGTCTGATTTTTCAGCTACACAGATACCTTCGGCAGCGCCATATAAATTTGGCATAGCAGTAGCCGAATGGAACGCCGAAATTACCAACGCTTTATACCAGGGCGCTTACCAAAGCCTGATAGCCAACGGCGCCCTGCCCGAAAATATTTTTAACTACGCCGTACCCGGCAGCTTCGAGCTTACCTCGGGTGCCGATCTGTTGTTAAAAAACATATCCGATTTAGACGCCGTAATTTGCCTGGGCTGTGTAATACAGGGCGAAACAAGGCATTTCGATTTTATTTGCAACGCTGTAGCCAATGGTGTAAGTAATGTTGCCATTAAATATGCAAAACCTGTTATATTTGGCGTATTAACAACTGATAACCAGCAGCAAGCTATTGACAGGGCAGGCGGCAAACATGGCAACAAAGGCGACGAAGCTGCCATCACCGCTATAAAAATGGCTGATATGGCTAAAACTTTAAAAGGTTAATTACGTATAATAGTTAAAAAATATCCCGGCGTAAAATGAAAACAATCATCTATATAGTTTTGGTGGCCTTCGCGGTAAGCACCTTCGCATCATGCTCAAATAAGCTTTGTCCGGCTTATGATTCTTATCCAAAAGGCCGTAGATAACAGTAGTTTGTCATTTTTGTACCTCTTTTAAAACTATTAGGGCACTTTGCTGTAATTTTGTAGAAAAGGTATAATTAAAAATAAATAGTTATTGTTTATGAGTTGGATAGCGTTGGAAACGAAAGAGCAGATTGAGGAAATTAAACAAAACCCGGGCTACAGCCTGATATTTAAACATAGCACACGCTGCTCTATCAGCATGATGGCTAAAAGGCGCTTTGAGTTGGATTGGGAAAACCTGCCCGAAGACATGCCATTATACTTTTTAGACCTGATCAAATACCGCGAACTATCCGGACAGATAGCCCACGATTTTCAGGTTCACCACGAATCACCACAACTACTCCTCATAAAAAACGGCGAGTGCATACTCGATCAATCACACGGCGGCATCTCTGTAGATGAAACGCTGGAGATGGTTCAGTAAGTTTTGGAGTCCGGAAGTTGGAAAGACCGGAAGTCCGAAAGTTTGCTTTAATGGTGATTTCCTTAAACGGTTATTTACAAATTCAAGATATACAAAAGAGCGACCTGAATTATCAGGTCGCTCTTTTGTTGTTCTATCTTGTTTTGTTTGCTGCTAAAACTCGCGTTATTGCTGGTTTCGAATCTGACAAATTATGAATGCAAAGTGGGGGCGTGAAAGACTCCATTACTTTTCAACTGTCATGCTGAGGCACGAAGCATCTGTCGGCGAACTTTAAAGCGAAGAAGATTCTTCACTACGTTCAGAATGACAGGTTCTTAATATGCCACAGGTACCTTTCGTAGGATCGCGCGCAGAGGCCTTCACCTACGCACCCTTCGACAGGCTCAGGGTTGACAAGCCTACCCCCAACTGCTATTTCGCCTCAACTTCCCGCCCTCAACTTTAGGTCTTCCGGTCTTTCCGACTTCCGGACTTCTTCTCGCCTAAACAATTACCACCCGAAATCAACCGTTTTAATCAAGTCGGCATTCAGGCTGAGGTATACGGGGCAGGTAAGCGCGGCGTGTTCCAGTATCTTTTGTTCTTTTTCGGTATATTCTTTCGGGAATTTAAGGTTCACCACCACTTCAGATACCCGGCGCGGATTGGCTGCCATAATTTTAGTGATGGAACATTGCGTATTGTCAATATCGATGCTATGCGTACGGGCGGCAATGCCCATAATGGTGAGCATACAGCTGCCTAATGATGCCGCCAGCAGGTCGGTTGGTGAAAAGGTTTCGCCCCTGCCCTGGTTATCAACAGGTGCATCCGTAATTATTTTTGTGCCCGATTGCAGGTGGGTAGCCTCGGTACGCAAATCGCCCAGATAAGTAGTTTCTATAGTTGCCATAATAATGCTTTATACTCGTAAATTTAAATTTTGGTTTTATTGATACTATTAAACGAAGTGTAAAGTTATGTTTAAGCTGATGTATTTCGTTTTTAATATATCAATTAACTGTAATATTCATACAAGTAAGCCTATATGCTTTTAGGCTGTTAAGCTGTTTTTATTTACTTTTGTACATATGATCGAATTGCCGGTAGTTCCTGCCACACAAGTACAACGTAAACCAGATTGGTTACGCGTGAGGCTTCCTGTTGGAAAAGAGTATGCGCATGTGCGTGGTTTAGTGGATGAGCATAAGCTGCACACTATTTGCGAAAGCGGTAATTGCCCTAACATGGGCGAGTGCTGGGGTGCAGGTACGGCCACGTTTATGATATTGGGTAACATTTGTACCCGTTCATGCTCGTTTTGCGCGGTTGCTACAGGCAGGCCTTTAGCAGTTGACTTGGATGAACCTAATCGTGTTGCTACTTCGGTTAAACTGATGCAGGTAAAACATTGCGTTATTACCTCGGTTGACCGCGACGATCTGAAAGACGGCGGTTCTATCATCTGGGCCGAAACCATTAACGCAATCCGTCGCGAAAGCCCCGAAACTACTTTAGAAACCCTGCTGCCCGATTTTCGTGGTAACTGGGAAAACCTTGCCCGCGTAATTGCGGTAAGGCCCGAAGTAGTATCGCACAACCTCGAAACCGTACGCCGCTTAACCCGCGAGGTACGTATACAAGCCAAATACGATCGTAGTTTAGAGTGCCTGCGCCAGATATCGCAAGCGGGATTACGCACCAAATCGGGCATTATGCTTGGCTTGGGCGAAACCGAAGCCGATGTGTTGGAAGCCATGGCCGACCTGCTGGATGCCGGTGTACATATCCTTACATTGGGCCAGTATTTGCAGCCTACAAAAGCCCATCACCCGGTTATTGACTGGATTCATCCGGATCAATTTAATTTTTACAAACAAAAAGGCCTTGAGATGGGTTTTAGATATGTAGAGAGCGGACCGTTAGTACGCTCATCATATCATGCTGAAAAACACCTTTTTGAATTCTAATATTTCTTTATATCTTCACCGCAGTGAGTAAGAAACACAAAATATCATTGTCGGAAGAAGAACTTATACTTGCACTGCGCCACCGCGAAAAGGTGGGCGCGGAGGCATTGTATGATATGTATTCGGCATCGTTGTTCGGTGTTATCTCTCGCATAATAACAGATGAGGCGATCGCCGAAGATGTTTTACAGGAAACTTTTGTAAAAATATGGCATTCTTTTTCGAGCTATAGCAGCGAAAAAGGCCGTTTATTTACCTGGATGGTGAATATTGCGCGCAACCTCTCCATTGATAAAGTAAGATCGAAAGATTTTAGGAACCATAATAAAAACCAAGAACTCGAAAATAACGTAACTTTTATCGACGAACAAAAAAATACGGTTTACAAGCCTGAGCTGCTGGGATTAAAAGATCTGGTACAGAATTTAAAGCCCGAGCAAAAATCAATACTTGACCTTGTTTATTTTAAGGGGTACACCCACGTTGAAGCGGCCGATGAACTGAAGCTGCCTTTGGGTACCATTAAAACAAGGTTACGTATGGCTATACAGCAACTCAGAAAAAATTTTAATTAGAAAGTGGAAGACATTAAGGCATATATCGAATCGGGCATACTGGAGCTTTACGTACTGGGAGATTTAACCCAGGCCGAAAAGGTACAGGTAGAAGAGATGGCTTCAAAACATCCGGAGGTGAAAGCCGAACTGGATGCCATTGAAGCTTCCCTTGAACATTATGCTTCGGCGCATGCCATTGAACCTACTGAAAAACAGCGCGACAGGGTACTTAACAGTCTTCTCATTACTTTTTCTGACGATAACAACTTCCCCGGACGTACGGTTGACCACACGCCGGTTGAAGATAATGTTGTACCATTTAATACACCAAAAACGGTTAATTTTTATAAGTATGCCTTCGCGGCCTGCCTTGCACTGTTAATTGTGAGCGTGGTTGCTTTGTTGAATGTATACAATCGTTTGCAAGATTCTAACAGTACCATTGCCTCATTAAACCTGCAAAACCAACGCTTTAGTAACCGGGTAAACCTGGTCGACAGGCAATTGAGCGTTTTCCGTGATACTTCCTACAAATTCATCAAACTACAGGGTACTCCGCATTCACCGGCTTCGGCTATGATGGTGGCCTGGAGTCCGGTTAAAAAGAAAGTGGTTATTGATATGGCCACCCTTAAACTACCGGCTAACGATAAAGACCACCAATACCAGCTATGGGCCATTGTTAACGGTAAACCGGTTGACCTTGGTGTATTTGACGCAGCACTTGCCGATAACGAGGATGCCGACATGAAAGAGATGAAGGAAGTAGCGGTACCACAGGCATTTGCGGTTACACTTGAACCACGCGGTGGTAGTGTTAACCCAACAATGGATCAAATGATGGTGATCAAGGCCATCTAATCAGATCTTAGCTACCGATAATCCTTTTTCAAGATAATACCGTTCCAACTTTCTGGTCTGTTTATAGGAAAGGTATAACGGTATAATGCCTATCACGCCGAAAGAGCAATCTATCAGCTGCCAAAAGAATGGTATTCCCCTGATACTCCCTGCAATAAACGCCAGCGGAAATATCAATACACAAGCCAGCATCCCGAATTGTATTACCCATATGTTGCGTACCGGATACTTTAACGGGCCTACAAAAAGCAGGGCCAATACCAAATGCGCAAAAGCGAGCCAATCGGTACCGTAACTTAAATAAGGGTATTGTTGATTGGTAGTTTTAATAGCATTGTAAATGGTACTCAGCCAATTTTGCACAAACACTGGTGCCCAGGTGGTAACGCTTGTTAACCAGCTAAGTTCATTTTCCAAAGGAAAAGCGGTTATACCGCTGATGGCCAGTCCGGCTATAACGATGATGATATTTTTGCGGATCTTTTGTTGTAGGGTTTTCATTTGTTAATTTTTTAGTGATAAGGTTTGGGCAAGTATTAATGTCATTTCGTTTAAAGGAAGGGGCTTCTCAATTCAGTTTGCTGATATGGCAAACATGTTGTCATTTCGAACGTAGCGAAAAATCTTCTGTTCTCAGCAAGTAGCAGACATGCATGGTGAAGAAGATCCTTCACTGCGTTCAGGATGACAGGTACTGGAGTCCTCCTTCAGCCTCCCTGTCGGTGTTATTACCGCATCGCTATAATACCCTTCAACTCCGACCGCTCCTTTATTACTTGCAAAATGTTGTTCTGAATATCTTTCATGATCCATTCGGCCCAAACCGAGGCGTAGAAATTGAAGGTGGTTGTCAGCTTAAAATGGCTGTACAAATGCAGGCGACACGTAGTGGCATTAAGTTGCTGAAGCTGATATGTGCCATCCATCACATCAAAATACCGGCCGCCGATAACCACATGCTCATCCATAGTAGTTGATGGTATTTCGTAGGGATTCGCTTTTATGGTAAAGCTCATTTCCTGCTGGTCTTTGTAGTCGGTCACCTCTTCGTGGAAGATCAACCCTTTATCAAAAATAGCCTTACGGTAACCGCCTACGCCATTATAGTTGAGTTCGGCACGTATGGGGCGCGGAAAGCCCAGCTTTTCGGTAAGCCAACCTTTGTCTTCGTCTTTTTTTATCGCCCTCACACGGGTAACATTTGGCCATATTTGGCTTTTATCAGCCTTAATATCAATATAAGTATAGGTTTTGTATACCGATGGATGATCGCCGATGTAACGTTCAACAGGTGATACCAGCAATGGCAGCAAGGCAATAACCGAAATGTGAGTATTTTCGTTGCGGTGTTTTTTCAATTTATAATGCCCTGCCACCATTCCGCCAAGGCTCGAAGCACCTAAAAACAACGGCAGCACCATTAACCAGCAGGCCCAACCTTCAATCGAGGCCAGCATAGTAAGTAACATGAAGGCAAGGATTGGGATCCAGGGTGTAAAAACTCGGTAACTCATTTTCTTCACCGATTCAATACCCGACAGAAAAATAGTTAATGCACCTATACCGAAAGGCACCAGAAATATAAAGCTGACAGACATGATGGTAAACAGTCCATTCAAGCTCTCCAGATTAAATAAAGAGTGTACAATAAGCGCGAACACGAGCGGCAACACAACGATGAGCAGTATTCGCTTAATATTAGGTTTTATCATGATATGATAAGGTTTAGGTGATTAAATACTTTTTTCAACAGCATCCTTTATGTAAGGCACTTTAAATATATACCCGGCATCCAGCAAACGTGCGGGCAGCACCCAGCGACTTTTCAGTATCAGTTCTGTTTCGGTTTGTAACAGCAGGGTGCCTATGCCGAGCATCCATTTTGAGGCAGGCAAACCGAAGGGTACACCTACTGCCTTGCGCATCGTCCGCATGATCTCGTGATTTTGGATGGGGTAGGGCGAAGCTATGTTGAATGCGCCTTCCAGTTCCTGATGGGCTATCAGGAAATCGATACTGCTTGCAAGGTCGTCTTCATGCACCCAACTGAAATATTGTTTACCATCGCCTTGTATACCGCCCAGCCCGTATTTGGCCAGGTTGGTGTAGTAATGCAGCACACCTCCATTTTTGCCCAATACCACACTAATACGGAGTGCTACTTTGCGTATGCCGGGCACTACCTGTTCGGCAAAAGCTTGCTCCCATTGTTTACAAACTTCTATAGAAAAACCCGTACCAATGTCGCCGGTATATTCATCCTGCGGACGGTCTTCGGCATGGCGGTATATGGTGGCAGATGCAGCGTTCATCCACAAAGCAGGCGGGTTAGCAGTCTGTTTCAGTGCTTCGCCCAATACACTTGTGGCATTCAACCTTGATGAAAATATTTCGGCCATGTTAGCCTCGTTGTATCTGCAATTCACACTTTTACCCGCAAGGTTGATGAGCACATCACTATCTTCGAGATGCTTTGCCCAATCACCAAGCGTAGTGCCATCCCAATAAACCATTTTAATATTGCCGTTACCAGCCTTTGGGTTGCGGGTAAAAATGATCACTTCGTTAGCTTGACCGCTAAAATGCGCGGCGAGTACCTTGCCTAAATAACCGCTGCCGCCGGCCAGTATAATTTTATTGTATTTCATGATGATGCTATTTAAGTATTAAAACCAATATACCCAACCTGTACAGCATCCAGGTAATGGTCATCAACCAACCCAAAGCCAATATTTTTGTACGGCGGATATGCTCCAGGAACATTAACCCCGCAACGCCTAAAAAGTAAAGCGTGTAAGCGATAGCAGGCAGGGCCACAAACTTCGCGAGCAACAACGCAGGCAACAGCAACAATGCACCTGCTAAAGAGATCGTCATCATGTTACCGAGGTAATCCCACTTTTTACGGGCAGCGTACATACTGATGATGATACCCTGAAAAACGATCTGCCCGCCGCAGATCAGGTATTCGCGGTATTCGTTACCTACCGGTACCATGCCTTTTAAAAGCGGGGCATAGGCGGTAAGAATAAAGCCGACCACCAACCAGCTGAATAAAAGATAAGCCAAACGATAGATCAACCTGAACGTAGGCTGCACTTCAAAATCATCATCCGCGTTACCCGGAACAATCACCCGCCTGTTGTAGGATATAAAAGCGTAACCCTTACTCATGAACCATATAAACGGTTTCCAGCTAAACAATCCCTTAAATACCGGGAAAGCATTGGCGATAACTTTAAACAAACTTACTATGCCGTAATTCACCTCGCCCGTTTGGGTGTTTACAAGCGCTATTTCATTAACGGCGCGTTGCCTGTCTATCAGCGGACAAAAACTATCGGGCATGGTTTGGTAAGGCTGCCTGCCATTGCTATCGAGCATACCGGTATTGATAAATGCTTTGGTATACAAGCTGCACATTGGGCATTCGGCATCGTATAGTATAATATGGTTGTTAAGCGTTTTCATGATTCATGAGATTATGGGGTTGACTACTACTGTTTCTCTACAAAAACGGTACGTTTTACTTGTTGCTGCGCTCTGCTGCGAAGCCTGAAAAATATGATAAGGTTTAGGAAGTGCATACCGCCGAGTATTAATATGATGCAGCCCAGTTTATAGCTCAACACCTCAACCACCACTTGGGTGCTTGCTATGCTGCCGGCCTCTTTCAGCGCGAGGCTCATGTAGCCAATATTGATCAGATAGAAACCCACTACCAGCAGCTTGTTCACAGAGTCGGCAAGCGGGGTATTCCCGTGGAAGATATCCACCAGGAAGATTAACCCATTTTTGAATAAAACTTTTGCTACCCAAATAGTTAGGGCGATACTGATAACGATGTAGAACGCGTAGGTAATAATAAAATAGTTCATGATGATAAGTATTTATTTGTTTGTAATTTTTGAATTTTCAGTAAATAATGAAATTTATAGACAAAAAAATAGAGCTATTTAAATAGCTTAAAAATTGAACCCCAAAACCAGCTTTCTTCTGCCTTTATCATGGTTTCTAAAGTTTTGTTTACGTTGCCTGCCAACTTGTTTATACCCGCAAGTGATGTTTTAAACGTTTTAAATTCGGGGTCTTTTTCGTCGCCCTTTAAAGTTGATAACTCGTTTAATACTTTCAGTACCGGGTCCAGCTCGCGCTTTTTACGTTCCTGGGCTACCTGGCGGGCAATGTTCCAGGCATCTTTATCAGCAAAAAAGTATTCTTTACGCTCACCTGCTTTATGTTGTTTTTCTACCAGTCCCCAGCCTATCAAATCGCGCAGGGTCATGTTGGCATTACCACGCGAAATGCTTAGGGTTTCCATAATATCTTCAGTAGTAAGCGCATCCGGAGAGATCAGCAGCAAGGCATGTACCTGGGCCATGGTGCGGTTTATACCCCACTCAGATCCGAGCTTGCCCCAGGTTTCAATGAACTTCAACTTTGCTTCTGCCAATTCCATGATGCAAATATATAGAAGTTTTTAAACTTTCAAAAAATAATGAAAGTTTATTTTAAATTTATTTAATCTTTTTTACGATTTGCTGTAACGTTTTAAAAGTCGACACGTCTTATAGACAATAAATGAGTATTTAGTTCTTTATAAGGTCAGTTAATAGTTAGAAAAAAAGAGGTTGCGGGATACTCACTACCTCTTTTTTTATGCCATCAATTTTGCCATGGTAGCCGGCAGCTGTGCCGCGAGTTTACCCGGCAATACCACATTCAGGCGGTTAGGTACCGCCAATTCATCACCTGCTTTTCCGTGTATATAAATACCTGCCAGACAAGCCTCTAATGGTGTATATTTTTGTGCCAGTAACGATACCAGTATACCGGTAAGTACATCGCCCATGCCGCCCGTTGCCATAGCCGGGTTCCCTGTCGAATTAAAGTACAGCTTGCCATCCGGCGTAGCCGTTATAGTGTAATCATTTTTCAGTATAATGTAGATACCGTGCTCAGCTGCCTTTTCCTTTGCGGTTTGCAGGCGGCCCCACCAACCTGTATGTTCACCAAACAAACGGTCAAACTCTTTCATGTGCGGACTAAGAATACTTCCTTTGGGCAAGTTGGTCCACAATTCACGATGAGCCGATAACAGGTTCAGTCCATCAGCGTCAATTACTATGGGCTTATTATAATTAGTCAGCAGATCGGCCATTAGTTCTAACGCGATTTCGTCCTTCCCCAAGCCCGGGCCTATGGCTACCGCGCTAAACTTATCCCAATCTATTTGCGGCAGACTATCGCCGGACCGGGTAATGGCCATCAGTTCGGGCAGGTAACTATTGAGAGCAATCAAACCACTTTCGGGGATACAGGCCGTAGTTAATCCGGCCCCTGCATAAGCGCTCCCGGCCGAACTTAGCAAGGCCGCACCCATCGTTTTGGCTTCACCGGCAATAATAAGCGCATGACCGTAAGTACCTTTATTACTAAAGCCTTTACGGGGTTTCAATATTTTACGGATATCCTTACGTTCAACAAATTGGTATGGCGAATTAAGCGATTGCAGATAACTTTCATCGTGCCCTATATTCACCGCCTCCCAGCAATTAATAAACGGGGCCGAACCCGGCATCAGGAAATTGATCTTAGCTTGTTGAAAGGTGATCACCAGGTCAGCTTTTATAGCTGTCGCGTCAGAGTCAATTTCCCCTTCGGTAAAAAAACCGGTAGGTACGTCAACCGATACTACTGTTTTTTGCAGGTTGTTTATATAGTCGACTAATTGTTTATAGTCACCATCTAAGGGCTTGTTTAAGCCGCTGCCCAACAGGGCATCTATAATAATGGCAGCATTTTCGCTTGGTAAAGCATCGCCGCTCTTGATTTCGGTATAAGTAACGGGTGTTTGCTGCAAGCGCTGCAAATTGGTATTAAAGTCCCCGGTAGCTTTTGCCGAAAACCGGGTGATCTTTACATTGAGGTATTTATATTGATGCTCGGCCAGCATACGGGCAATAGCCAGGCCATCGCCGCCATTGTTGCCTGTGCCGCAATATATACTTATAGCCTTTGTTTTATCAGGAAAATGATTGAGAAACCAGCCCACGAAAGCTTTTGAAGCATGCTCCATCAAATCGATAGAAGCGATAGGCTCGTTAGCTATGGTATACGCGTCGGCCTCGCGAATTTGTGATGATGTTAACAGCGGTAGCATATAATCATAAAGTTACTATTTATGATTATTGTTTGAGATAGGTAGATTAACCTATTAAAAAAGATTACAATTTAGTTCATCCGACACCTGATAAGATAGCCAAAAATTCAGTTGCGCTAATAATTGTGACGTTAGGAAATTTCAGCGATTTAACAGAATTAAAATGCGCATCATTAGTAACCAAATAATCAGCATTGGAAGCTACAGCTATATCGAAAAACTTGTTATCATCCGGATCTTGCTTTATCAGGTTCCAATTGTAATATACATGCTGAAATATAGTATCCGGCGATTCAATAAATATTTCCATTACAATTTCTGCAACACCTTTTGCCGAATGGATTTGTAATATTTCCTGGTATTCGTATAACACATCGTCAGATACTACCAATTGATATTTACCATCTGTAAATGCATCCCAAATTGTCCGGTAATTACTCCGTTTCCCGATAGCAACTAACAGTACATTAGAATCTAATACGACTTTCATTAAGATTTTGGAGAACTACGAAAGTGTTTTTTGCTTAGTTGTTCGTAATCGTCGTGAGTAATATCTTTTTCATCTTCCCATTGCCCTACCTTTTCATCCAACTTTTTGGACAATAGCTTCACGGCAAGCCGCCTGATCTGACTAAAGTCGGCTTCAGAAAGCGGCTCTTTTAATAAACGCAACATCATCATCTGTTGTTCGTTCAAACTTTCGGATGTAAATTCTTTTGCGCTCATAATCAAATTTACAGAATACAATAAACATTTACACTATGCTATACTGCCTTTTGAAACAGCCCTATAGCTTACAGCCCCATCTCCTTCTTCAAAAACCTACCGGTGAAGCTATCCTTAACTTTGCATAAACATATATAATTATAAGGATTTTCATCCAAAAATGACATCCTTTACTTTAGCTGTAAGCTTTTCAAATGCCGCCATCTTTAAAGATGCTCCGGTTCGTGTGATAACATCTTCGGGGTAAAATTGCTGAATCATGTGGCACACAGCATAACCATTCCTGTCATTACGTGGAGAATTAATCATTGCCGGTGTTACCTCTATAGTATATTCAGGAAAAATATTCTTAGTTGATAGCAATATGGCGTAGAAAAACCCTTCTGCTTCAAAAATATCTGATTTTGAAACTACAACTGCAGGATATGGCTCTGGTTTGGTCCCTGTATAAAATGCAATCTCAACGATGTCGCGTTGGCTTATGGTCATAAATGTTTAAGCAAATTATTCCTGCTGGCTTTCGCTTGGTTTGAGAAATGCTTGTTGTAATCTTCCTTTGTTAAACTATCCAATTTTGATAGTTTGGATTCGCGCACTTGCACCCCCAACTTTTTCAGTTGAGCCATCACCTCTTCGGTGTGCCCATCCGGAATATCAATTGTTATAGTTGTCATTGTTTAAATACTTTACCAATAAGACCGTATAACAAATATACGATCTTATCTCCATGTTTACAGCCCCATCTCTTTCTTCAAAAACCTACCCGTAAAGCTATCCTTAACCTTGCACAAACCTTCCGGTGTACCCGAGAAAAGGATTTTTCCGCCCCCTGATCCGCCTTCGGGACCAAGGTCTATCACGTGGTCAACTACTTTTATTACATCGAGGTTATGCTCAATTACCAGTACGGTATTGCCTTTATCAACCAGTTGATTGATAACGCCTAACAGTACGTTAATATCTTCAAAGTGCAAACCTGTTGTAGGTTCGTCAAGTATGTAGAAGGTGTTGCCGGTATCTTTTTTAGATAGCTCCGTTGCCAGTTTTACACGCTGTGCTTCACCGCCCGATAGTGTGGTAGATGCCTGCCCTAAAGTGATATAGCCTAAACCAACATCGTTCAATGTTTTTATTTTACGGTAGATGGCCGGGATGTGCTCAAAAAATGGTGTAGCATCCTCAATGCTCATATCGAGCACATCGCTGATCGATTTGCCTCGATAACGTACTTCCAGCGTTTCGCGATTGTAGCGTTTGCCGCCGCATTCTTCGCAAGGCACTTGTACATCGGGCAAAAAGTTCATCTCTATCACCTTCATACCACCACCCTGGCAGGTTTCGCAACGGCCGCCTTTTACGTTGAACGAGAAACGGCCGGGTTTATAACCACGGATACGAGCCTCGGGTAATTGAACATACAGGTTACGGATATCTGAAAACACACCGGTATAAGTAGCCGGGTTTGAGCGTGGCGTACGGCCGATCGGTGTTTGATCTATCTCGATCACCTTATCAATATGCTGCAAACCATCAATACTGCCATAAGGCAAAGGCGTTTTTTTAGCCCTGAAGAAATGGTGGTTCAATATAGGATACAGCGTTTCGGTAATCAAGCTCGATTTACCGCTACCCGATACCCCGGTAACACCAATGAGTTTTCCTAACGGAAAATCAACACTTACCTTTTTAAGGTTATGGCCTGTGGCATTTTTAATCGTTAATGTTTTGCCATTGCCTTCCCTGCGTTTTTCGGGGACAGCAATTTGCAGGCTGCCATTAATGTAGGAGGTTGTCAGGGTATTCATGGCCATCAGTTCGGCAGGTGTGCCCTGCGCTACTATTTGTCCGCCGTGTACGCCTGCTGCCGGCCCCATATCTATTACATGGTCGGCTTCCAGTATCATATCCTTATCGTGCTCCACTACCAGTACGGTATTCCCCAGATCGCGCAGGTTTTTAAGCGCGTTGATCAAACGTTCGTTATCACGCTGGTGCAAACCGATACTCGGCTCATCCAGAATGTACATTACGTTCATCAGTTGCGAGCCTATCTGTGTAGCCAGCCTAATGCGCTGCGCCTCGCCGCCCGAAAGCGTTTTGGCTGTACGGTCGAGCGTTAAATAGCTCAACCCAACATCAAGCAGAAAGCCGATACGAGCACGGATTTCTTTTAAGATCTCGCGGGCAATCACATTCTGCCTATCATTTAAGCGATCTTCCAGTCCATCAAACCACTCTTGCAGGTTATTGATATCCATGGTAGCCAGCTCAAAAATATTCTTGTTATCTACCTTAAAATGCAGCGATTCTTTTTTAAGCCTCGCGCCGCCGCAGGTTGGGCAGGTACGCAGTACACGATAGTTTTCCATATCGTCCATACCTTCGTCGTTACGGCGTTCCTGCTGTTCTTCCAGCATTTTTACTATACCTTCAAAATTGATGGTATAGCTTTGCACGTTCCACTTATTGTATTCAACGGCTACGGTTATTTTTTCTTCGGTACCGTTAAGAATGATATCCAGCTTTTCACGCTCCAGTTTTTCTATCGGTGTGGTTAACGAAAACTCAAACTTTTTGGCCAGCGCTTTCAACACCTGGAAAATCCACGTTTCGCGGTATTCACCTATAGGGGCCAAGCCACCATTTTGAATGCTCAATTTAGGGTTCGGGATTACCGATGCTTCATCTACCTCAAAAATATAACCGAGTCCATTACATTTTTCGCAAGCGCCATAAGGCGAGTTAAATGAGAAGGTATTAGGCTGCGGTTCATCATAAGATATGCCCGATACCGGATCCATCAGGTATTTACTGAAATAGGATACATTATTATCCTTATCGGCCACGCGGATGATGCCCTTTGCCAGCTTTAACGCGGCTTGTACAGATGTATATAAACGCTTGCTGTCTTTTTCGCTTACCACAAGGCGGTCAACCACAATATCAATATCGTGAATTTTGTAACGATCAACCTGCATTTTGGGTTCAACATCGGCAATGGCGCCGTCAATCCAAACTTTCAGGTAACCTTGCTTGCGGATCTGCTCAAACAATTCGCGGTAATGGCCTTTACGCCCTTTTACCGCCGGGGCCATAATATTTACGGGCTGCCCGTCAAACTTTTCAGAAATGGTTCGCATGATCTGATCTTCAGACATCCGCTCCATTTTTTCGCCTGTGCTGTATGAGTAAGCATCACCTGCGCGCGCGAAAAGCAGGCGCATAAAATCGTATATCTCGGTGATTGTACCTACGGTTGAGCGCGGGTTTTTACTGGTGGTTTTTTGTTCAATAGCGATCACCGGGCTCAAGCCCGATACCTTATCTACATCGGGCCTTTCCATGCCGCCCATAAACTGGCGCGAGTAGGCCGAAAATGTTTCCATATAACGGCGTTGCCCTTCGGCATAAATGGTATCAAAGGCCAGCGATGATTTACCGCTGCCGCTTAAACCGGTAATAACTACCAGCTCGTTACGCGGAAAAGTAACATCAATATTTTTTAAATTATGTACCCGCGCGCCATAAACCTCAACCTGGCTCTGGTCGCCCAGATCAATATGTTTTTCACTCATATATTAATACTAAAGCAAGTATTTAACCCGGCAAATGCAGCATGGTTTTTATACGGGCTACAATTTGCTAATATTTTTTGCAAATATACATAAAAAAGGCCGGTCTTCCATTCCAGAAGACCGGCCAAAAATGTGCTCCGTAAATAATGCAGGTATTAATTGAATGCTAATAGCGGCAGGCTCTTAAACGAGTAGCTATAGTATTCTTCTTTGTAACCGTACTTCTTTGGGTTTTGTATTACCTCTTTCATCGCTATCAGCTTGTAAACATACGAGCCGGTTTCGCGGTTAAGGCGCATGCGGAAGTAATTGTCCTCATTTTGCCTGTTTATTGCTTTTTCTAATTTAATAGAACCATTATTGTAAGCGGCGGCGGCAAGCGTCCAGCTGTTAAATTCGCCATATAATTCCTTTATGTACTTACATGCGGCGATGGTTGATTTACGTACGTTCATACGCTCATCTTTCTTTCTGCTCACCTTTAGGCCGTAGGTACGCGCGGTACCGGGCATAAATTGCCATAATCCTTTAGCGCCCCGCGGCGATGTGCCTTCGCGCAAACCTGTTTCAACCAGCGGAATGTACTTAAAATCGTCAGGAATACCGTAGTACTTCAGGATTGGCTCAATAATGGGGAATAACTTTACTGCTTTGTTATGCAGTATGTTAGATTGAACTTTCGAGTAAGAATGCATTTTTAATGAATAATGCATTTTGCGTGTTACCCTTTCGTCGTTAACCGGTAAAAACTCTTCAGCGAAATTTAATTCATCGCTTTCGTCTTTTGTGTTTGTTGATACAAATTTTGAAATAGAACGAGTGCTGTTTGACCGTTTAACAGCCGTTGCATCACAAAGATCAAAACTTGAAATGATTACTACCACCAGCATTACGGAGCACGTAATTAAGTGTTTTTTTGTCATTTCTTTTTTTATCATTTATTATACAATATGTAAAACTTGCCGCAAATGTACGCTATATAAATCACATTATCAAATACTTACCTTTTACTTAGTGTTTTGGGCCATTTTTAAGCCCCAAAAAAACGGCTTTTAAAGGCTGAAAATCACTGTTTTTGAGCCGATATAAAAAGTTGTAAAATTCAGTTTTTTAGCATACCTTTGTTCCCCTCGCTGAGATAGCGTTAAACAAAAAATTATGGTATTTAAAAAACCACGGAACAGTCGCGACGACAAATCCACAAGATCACCCAAAAGTCACTCAAGGGGTGATGATGCTACTAAAAGGTCATCAACCTCTTCACGCGGTAAGTCTGCTTCCGCTGATAGTGCAAATAGTTACAATCCACGCAAAAAGTTTGATAATGATACACCGGGCGAAAGGAAACCTTTCTCGTCAACGGGTAGCAAACCATATAGTGGCAGGGCAAAAAGCGCCGATGACCGTCCGAAAAGAAGTTTTGGAAGTGACTCAGGCGACAGAAAGCCTTTTTCATCAACATCGCGCAGCAAACCGTACACCGGCAGGCCAACAGCAGATGGCGACAGGCCTAAAAGAAGTTTTGGCGGTGAACAAGGTGCCGACAGGAAACCTTTCGGATCAGCATCGCGCAGCAAACCGTATACCGGCCGGCCAAGCGATACCGACCGCCCAAAAAGAAGTTTTGAAGGCGGTGAGCAAAGTGCCGACAGGAAACCTTTTGAATCTCGCGGCAGAAGCCAGAGTTTCGACAGGCCTAAAAAGAGCTTTGGTAACAGCGATAGCGGCGAAAAGAAATTTAACCGCAGACCGGCTGATGCAGACGGTGGCTTTAAAAAACGCGAAGGTGGTTTTAAAGACAGGCCATACAGCAAAGCAACAGACACAGGTCGCCCGGCAAGATTATCTGACAAACCGGCAAGCGATACGCCCGGAAAAACCATGCGCAGCCGTAACCCTAAAAAGGTTGAAGCAAAAGACTCGGGCCTTATCAGGCTTAACCGTTATATAGCCAATGCAGGTATCTGCTCTCGCCGTAAGGCCGATGAGCTGATTGAAGCAGGCGTAGTTTCGGTAAACGGCGTAGTAATTTCTGAACTGGGCCATAAAGTTGACCCGATGAAGGATGAAGTTCGTTACAACAACGAAACCCTGAAACGCGAAAAGAACGTTTACGTTTTATTGAACAAACCCAAAGATTACATCACCACTACCGACGATCCGCATGAGCGCCGTACGGTAATGCACCTCGTTGATAAAGCCAGCAAAGAACGCATTTACCCTATTGGCCGTTTAGACCGTAACACTACCGGTTTATTGCTGATGACCAACGACGGCGACCTTGCCGATAAATTATCGCACCCACGTAGTAACATTACTAAACTTTACCAGGTTGAACTAAGCAAAAACTTAGTACAGGGCGACCTTAACAAAATAGCCTTTGGTTTGGAGCTGGAAGATGGTTTAATTAAGCCCGATTCGGTTTCTTACGTACAAGGTGGTACCAAACGCGAAATTGGTATACAGATACACAGCGGTAAAAACCGCATTGTGCGCCGTATATTTGAGCACCTGGGTTATGAGGTAGTAAAGCTTGACCGCGTTGTATACGCAGGCCTTACCAAAAAAGACCTTCCACGCGGCCGCTGGCGCTACCTGGATGAGAAAGAAGTGATACAATTAAAACATTTGATATAACATAAATGCTCCGCCAAAACGGGGCATTTTTTTGTTGATTTTGTTACCTTGCATTAATATTAAATTTATCTGTTAATGAAAAAATTACTATTAATACTGGCACTGCTTTCCCCGGTGCTTGGTTATTCGCAGGATAAAAAGAAAGGCCCAAAAACTTTCGACCTTATTGTTGGCAGTTATACCAGTGGTAAAAGCAAGGGCATATCAGTATACCGTTTTTATGCGGAAACCGGACGGCTGGCGTACCTGAACGAGGTAGAAGTAAGCAACCCATCATACTTATGCGTATCAAACGACAATAAATACGTGTACGCGGTAAGCGAAAATGACGACAGCGAGGTAAGCGCCTACGGCTTCGACCCAAAAAGTGGCCAGTTAACCTTTATCAACAAGCAAAAAACCAACGGCGCTTCGGCCTGCTTTGTTTCGGTTGATGAGGATAACAAGAATATTTTTACAGCCAACTATAGCAGCGGTAACGTTACCGTGCTTCCACTGGCTAAAGACGGCTCTATACAGCCTGTTACACAAAACATTCAAGGCAAAGGCACCGGCGTTGACAAAAGCCGCCAGGAAGGCCCGCACGCGCACATGTCAGCATTAACGCCCGATGGCAAATATCTGTTCTATACCGATTTGGGAACCGACAAGCTAAACCTCTTCCGCTACCACAGTTCAGACAAAACACCTTTAACACCGGCATCGCCCGAATCTGTTAGCGTAACCGCAGGCAGCGGCCCAAGGCATTTTGACTTTAGTCCGGATAAAAAGCACTTATACCTGATACAGGAAATGACCGCTAATGTTACTGTATTTGATTATAACGGCGGCAAACTAAAGCAAACACAATCTATCACCATGCTCGCCGATGGTTTTAAAGGCGGCGTTGGCGCTGCCGATATCCATGTATCGCCCGATGGCAAATTCCTGTACGCATCAAACCGCGGCGAGGCTAACGACATTGTAGTATATTCCATCGCCCCGGAAACAGGCATGCTTACCTTTATTGCCCGCACATCTACCTACGGTAAAGGTCCGCGTAACTTCGTTATCGACCCTACCGGTGGCTTCCTGCTGGTAGCCAACCAAAACAGCGATAATATCATCACCTTTAAAATAGATAAAGCAACGGGTAAATTAAATGTATTCGGCGCTCCCGTAAATACGGGTAACCCGGTTTGTTTGAAATTTGCATCAGCGACAGCAACTAAGTAAGAGATAAGATTCAGGAATCAAGAAACAAGACGGTACCTTTTTTCGAGATCGGTGCAACCCAAGCGTGGCACGAAGTTATCCGTCAGCAAACAGCTTCGGGTGAAAGCGGGCAGAACTGTGGTGCCCATGAGCGCAAAGGCGGGCATAGGAACTTGTTGCATGCGGGACGGAAATGAGCGGCGGGGCAAAAGTTCCAGCCCAAAGTTCTGCACGATTTGCAGGGCAATGGCCTCGTGCGGCAAAGAAGCCTTTTGCTGGACAAGGGTTTATTCGCTGTTTGTTTTTATAGGTACTCATGAGGTCGCTTCGCTTAGTCTGTTACTTTTGCCCTCAAAAGTAATGGGGCACTGCGCCCAAGAGCAGGCTAACGTTAATTACAGTAAAAGCCTTGAAATAAGCAGAAGAACGCGACGAGATTGCTTCGTACCTCGCAATGACACGGGGTTTAGACACAAGAGTCAGGATTCAAAAATCCTGATTCTTGTGTCTTTATTCTTACTTCTAAACAAAAAAGGCTTGCAGGAATTCCTGCAAGCCTTTTTTGTTTTTATTCCGAAGGAATAATCAATTATTTTTTGGTGAACGAATAAACCACATACCCTGTTTGAGTACCAATAGGCACCGGCGATTTCAGTATCAGGGTTGAGCCTGTTGCCGAGCCGATATCTAAACGGTAACCTTCGGTTACGTTTTTGGCTTTATCACCTTCGTATATCTTTTTAAACTGAAACTGTGTACCTGTACTGCCGCCGTTATACACCGACCAGAAAATGGTTTGTGATGTACCATCGGCCAGGGTATAAATACCGTTACCGCTGTTGGTCAGTTTCCATACGCTGCCGACAAAAGCACTTGGCGGGGCCTGGTCAAATACGTTTTGTACCGCGTTTGAAAGCAAACCACCTTCGTAGGTTACTGTATTTAGCACCCATGTATTCACAAATTTATCGCGTGCTACATGGCTTGAAGTAGCGTTTTTAGTAGTTGAGCAAGCCGACAATACAAACGTAACGGCTAAAACTGCAAGGGCATATTGAAATATCTTTTTCATGGCTTTTTGTATATTATTTGAATATTAAACAGCAATATTAGTAAAAGGTTTAATATTTATAACTGCGAACCGCTGCGTTCAATTACCTCACGGTAATAGTTTTCGTACAACGGCAGTATGTTAGCCAGGTCGAAAACCTTTGCACGGGCAAGGGCGTTTTCTTTAAACTGCGCTAACCGCTCGTCGTCTTCAAGCATATAGATCGCTCTTTCGGCCATGCCGTCAACGTCGCCTACATCGCGTAAAAAGCCGGTTTCGCCATCAACGTTCAGTTCCGGTAAACCACCGGCGTTGGTGCTGATCACCGGTACTTTACAGGCCATCGCTTCCAAAGCCGCCAAACCAAAGCTTTCCGATTGCGAAGGCATCAGGAACAGATCAGATACCGACAATATCTCTTCAATGGCATCCTGTTTACCTAAAAAGCGTACATGATCGGCAATTCCTAAATCGCGCGCCAGCTGCTCGCAAACAGAGCGTTCACCCCCATCGCCCACCATCAGCAGTTTCGATGGGATCTTTTTTACTACCTGCGCAAATATCTTCACTACATCTTCGGTACGTTTTACCTTACGGAAGTTGGAGGTGTGCACCAGTATCTTTTCGCCTGCCGGGGCTATGGCTTTCTTAAAGTGGTCTTTGGCTTTCAGGCTAAAGCGGTTAAGATCAATAAAGTTAGGGATCACCCTTATCTCATTCTCGATATCAAAAAACTCGAAAGTATCCTTACGCAAATGCTCTGATACGGCCGTTACCCCATCAGATTTATTGATGGAGAACGTTACCACCGGGCTGTAAGTACGATCTTTACCTACCAGGGTAATATCGGTACCGTGCAGCGTGGTAACAAACGGTATGTTGATACCATAAGTAGCCAGTATCTGCTTGGCCATAAACGCCGCCGAAGCATGCGGAATAGCGTAGTGTACATGCAGTATATCCAGTTTTTCAAACCTTACCACATCAACCAACCTGCTGGCCAGGGCCAGTTCATAAGGTGGAAAATCAAACAGCGGGTACTTTGAAACCGCTACCTCGTGGTAAAAAAGGTTTTCAGAAAACAGATCGAGCCGTGCAGGCTGATTGTAGGTTACGAAATGTATCTGATGACCGCGTTCGGCAAGGGCCTTGCCTAATTCTGTTGCAACAACCCCGCTACCGCCAAAGGTTGGATAACAAACAATTCCTATTTTCATTAATATGACTGTTCTTTTTTAAGTGGTTCTGAAGTAATACTGTGCATCAAAAAATTAGCTAAGCACATTAGGTAATTACCGGTGCAAGTTTAACAGCAATTTATGGTAAATGTGTTACCCGTATGTAAAACTTATACGACGGCGAAACTCGCCTACGCCATGGCTTCGCCCGACATCCTTCTCTGCTACGTGTACAGGGCACTTTTAACTTTTCACACCCTCTTTGAGCAAATCTCAGAGAGGGTGATCCAGCAATGCGTAGATCGGGTGAGTCCTCTACTACATAAAAAACACTACGCTCTTAACAGGCTGTAATCTTTGAACTCAACTTTGACAACTTTTTAAAAGTTGTCAAAGTTTTCAATAACGTGTGCGGCGGGACGCCGCGTAATAGTCTTCACTCGGCTGAAGCCGCAGCGACTGCATGATTTATTTAAAAAATAGAAAACTCTCTGTGTAACTCCGTGCAAACCTCAGTGCGCTCTGTGGTAAAAATCTTAATCGCTTTGCAAAAGCACTAAATCCTAATCAAAACCTACACCCTCGAATTTTTAAATAATTGCTTTACCTTTGCAGGCTGATGAGCAGAGGTCCAAAAAAAAGTAAGTTTTTCGAGAACGTAACCATAATTGATATTGCCGAAGAAGGCAAGGGTGTAGGCAAGGCAGACGATTTTGTGCTGTTTGTTGATAAAGCCGTGCCCGGCGATATAGCCGATGTGGAGGTTTTTCGCAGCAAAAAGAATTTCGGCGAGGGCAAAATAACCGCGCTGAAAAAAGAATCAGAACACCGTGTTAAGGCTTTTTGCGAACACTTTGGCACCTGCGGCGGCTGCAAATGGCAGCACATGACGTACAGTGCCCAGCTTACCTTTAAACAAAAGGCCGTGGCCGACGCTTTGGGCCGTATGGCTAAGATTGATGTGAGCCGCATGTCGCCCATTGTACCCTCGCCGGCCGATAAATATTACCGTAATAAGCTGGAATTTACCTTTTCAAACAAACGCTGGTTGTACGATGGCGAAAGTCGCGATAACGAGCAACTGGATATGAATGCCCTTGGTTTCCATATTCCGGGCAGGTTTGATAAGATACTGGAGGTAAACCATTGCTACCTGCAAGCCGAACCTTCAAACTCGTTGCGTAACAGCATTGGCGCGTTTGCCAAAAAGCAGGGCTATAGCTTCTACGATTTAAAGCAGCACACCGGCGCGTTGCGTAACCTCATCATCCGCACCTCATCTACAGGCGAAGTAATGGTGGTAGTAGTGTTTGCTTACGTAACGCAGGAAGAAGTGGATACCCTGATGGGCTACATCGACGCGGAGTTTCCGCAGATCACTTCCCTGCTGTATATCATCAACCAAAAAAAGAACGATACCATTTTCGATCAGGAAGTGATAGCCTGGAAAGGCCCCGAATATATTTACGAAGAAATGCCATCGCCAAACGGCAACATTAAGTTCAGAATAGGGCCTAAGTCGTTTTATCAAACCAACTCGATACAGGCATTAAAACTATACGAAATAACCCGCGATTTTGCAGGTTTTACCGGCAACGAACTGGTGTATGACCTTTACACAGGGGCTGGTACCATAGCCAATTTTGTGGCGGCGCATGTAAAAGAGGTGGTTGGGGTTGAATATGTGCCCCAGGCTATTGAAGATGCTAAAGTGAACTCGGCCATTAACAATATCACCAACACCAAATTTTACGCGGGCGACATGAAAGATGTGTTATCGGCCGAGTTTGTTGTAGAACATGGCAAACCCGAGGTGATCATCACTGATCCGCCGCGTGCGGGGATGCATGCCGATGTTGTGGCCCGGTTAATGGAAATTGAAGCACCTAAAATAGTATACGTGAGCTGCAATGCCGCCACCCAGGCCCGCGACCTGCAAGTACTGAAAGAAAAGTACGATACCGTGAAGATACAGCCGGTTGATATGTTTCCGCATACACAGCATGTGGAAAATGTAGTATTGCTGGTATTAAGAGAACAACAGCCCGAGGCAGAAGAAGCCGCGGTTTAATAATAAAAGAGTTTAGCGATTGTTAAATAAGAGATGGATCCGGAAGAATTATTAAATGAAGGTGCAGGCGAACAAAAAGAAAGTCCGCTGGTAAGCCTCGAAACTGATCTGAAATTTTTCAGCGAATCGATACGTGAAGTAGCGGTAGAGATAATGGTGGAAGACCTTTCGGCTTATCCCATATTTGCAGCTCACCAGCACGACCTGAGTCTTGGCGAAGTTATACTGGACAAGAATGAGATCAACTCCGAGTGGACCATCCACGCCTCCACCCTCGAAGAATTTGTAGAGCGTGGTATCATCAAAAAAGAGCTTAAAGAACGCTTTATCGGCAGTTATAAAAGTCCGCACGATTATATGTGCGTATTTGTAATTGTGCCCGAGGGGGCAAACTTTGTTTATTTTCCGTATAGTAAGGAATAGTATAAAAGGTATCTTAGCTCATAAATTATATATCGATATGTCGGGTAAAAAACTACTCATATTAAACAGCCAGCAAATACAGCAAAAGATAGATCGTATTGCCTACCAGATACTGGAAGATAATTTTGAAGAGCAGGAGATAATGATTGCGGGCATTTTGCCGCGCGGTAATACCCTTGCTCAAAGGTTAAAAGATATCCTCGATAATATTGCCCCCTTTAAAAGCACGCTCATCACTATCGAGCTCGAAAAACAAAGCAGCACGCTAAAAGCCAACACCAATTTTAACGTAGCCGACTGTACCGATAAAGTAGTGATACTGGTAGACGATGTACTTAACAGCGGTAAAACGCTGGCCTACGGTTTAGGGGTATTTTTGAACGTTCCGCTAAAGAAAGTACGTAGCGTTGTGTTAGTTGACCGTAACCACAAAAGCTTCCCGGTAACTACCGATTATTCGGGGATAGCCCTCTCTACCGTAATAAAAGACCACGTGGATGTTGTTTTAGATAAAAAAAACGAAGAAGATGCCGTGTATTTAGTATAAGCTTTTTTCAAAGCTTAAAATCCCGAATTTCCTCAATTGAGCAAATTTAACCTCTCTGTTGTGGAATTAATTTCCCGCAATATTTCCACATAGTAGAAAACAACCTTAATTATAAGTATAAAATTGCTTTTTGTTACTTGGCATTACATTTGAATATGTATTAATACCCTTCTCAAAGGGTTTGTTTTTCATAGGTAGATGTAAGGCCAAGAAACTGCGAGAGTTTTCTGGCCTTTTTTTTATTATTCTTTTGGATTACACAGATTTTTAGTGGGAATTTCACCGATTTGGGTGAAAATGCCTTCGATTGGGAGAATGATTTCACAGATTCTTTTTGCTCGTTACTTTCCCCTGTCATCCTGAACGCAGTGAAGAATCTATTATGCATTATTCTTATCAAGCGGAAATAGATGCTTCGTTCCTCAACATGACAACAGAAGAGAGCAGAAAAAAATCTCAAAAAAATCTCTGCGTACCTCTGCGAAAATCTCCCCGTCCTCTGCGGTTAAATCAACAATAAGCTTAAAGTTAATATTTAACAAACGAAGAAATATCACCCACTTATGGGGAATGTATTACACAGCTATTTTAGGCTGCAAGTTAAAAACGCCTTAATTATAGGTTTAAAGCAGGTTTAAGAATTTGGCACTGCATTTGGCTATATATTAATATCCCTTCTCAAAGGGTTTGTTTTTCATAGGTAGATGTAAGGCCAAGAGACTGCGAGAGTTTTCTGGCCTTTTTTTATTTATTTCTTTGGATTACACAGATTTTTAGTGGGGATTTCACCGATTTGAGTGGAATGCCACCCATCGGGAGAATGATTTCACAGATAATCTTAATGCATCAACCCCTCCCTGTCATTCTGAACGCAGTGAAGAATCTACTATGCGACATTCTCATCCTGGATTGATAGATGCTTCGTTCCTCAGCATGACAGAAAAGAGAATCTCCGCGTATCTCGGCGCAAAAACTCCCCGAACTCAGCGGTTAAATCATCGCTATACCATTTAATCTTTCGTTTAAAAAACCACAAACGAAGAAATATCACCCACCTATGGGGAATGTATTACACATTCATTTTTGGGCTACCAGTTAAAAACGCCTTAATTATAGGTTTAAAGCAGGTTTATGATTTTGGCACTGCATTTGGCTATGTATTAATATCCCTTCTCAAAGGGTTTGTTTTTCATAGGTAGATGTAAGGCCAAGAAACTGCGAGAGTTTTCTGGCCTTTTTTTATTTTTGATTCTTTGGATTACACAGATTTTTAGTGATTTCACCGATTCTCTTAATGATAATCAACTTATTGAATAGTGAAGAACCTTACTTATGATTTTTTAGCGGCTAACGCTTGCTTGCCAAATTTTATAAGATCGGGTGCTTGTATAAAGCCTACCGATTTTAATACCAGCTTACCTTTCGAATCAAATATCAGCAATGTTGGATAGGCTTCCAGTGCCCATTGCGCGGCAAGGGCGGGGCCTTGTCCTTTTTCCATATCCATGGCCAGGTTTACAAAGTTCTTATTGTAAAAGGCGGCGGCGGTTTTATCTACAAAAGTGGTTTTCTTTAGCATCTTACATGGTCCGCACCAGGTAGCATAAGCATCTACAAAAACGTATTTCTTTTGTTGAGCGGCTTTTTTGAGGGCGGCGTTCCAGGCATCTTCCATAAAAACAATTCCTTTTGTGCTTTGCGCCCGGCTCAATAGCGGCGCTGTTGTTAATAGCAGCATAAATAAGCCGCCCATTAGTTTTAATGCTGATCTTCTCATATATGATATAAAAGTAAGCACAATTACCTGAAAGATAATTGTGCTTTTATAAATGGATAATATGTTGTTTTTGTTTGCCGCCAATTAACCCCTGCGGCCACCACCTGATGACGGACGGGTTTCGCGAGGCTGCTCACGTTGTTGTTGCTGCTGCTGTTGGCGTTGCTCTTGCTGACGCTGTTGTTGTTCCTGCTGCTTTTGCTGCTGCTCCTGTTGGCGCTGCTGCTGTTGTTGCTGACGTTGCTGCTCTTGCTGTTGTTTTTGTTGTTCCTGCTGTTGCTGGCGTTGTTGCTCCTGTTGTTGTTTCTGCTGCTCCTGCTGCTGGCGGCGTTGTTGTTCTTGTTGCTGCTGAGCCTGTTGCTTTTGTTGTTCCTGCTGCTGTTGTTTTTGCTGCTCGGCTTGCTGACGTTGTTGCTGCAACTGCTGATCGCGTTGTTGTTTTTGTTGATCGGCTTGCTGCTGGCGCTGCTGCTGTTGCTGGGCTTGTTCAGTCTGTTGCTGACGTTGCTGCCTCATTTGCTCACGTTGCTGTTGCGCCTGCTGACGTTGAGCATCAGTTTGTTGCCCTTGCGCATCGTTCTGCTGTTGGCGCTGTTGCCTCATTTGTTCGCGTTGTTGCTGCGCCTGTTGGCGTTGGGCATCAGTTTGTTGTCCTTGCGCGTCGTTCTGCTGCTGACGTTGTTGCCTTATTTGCTCGCGTTGTTGCTGTGCCTGCTGACGTTGGGCGTCAGTTTGCTGCCCTTGCGCATCGTTCTGCTGTTGGCGTTGCTGCCTTACTTGCTCACGTTGCTGTTGCGCCTGCTGACGTTGTGCATCGGTTTGTTGCCCTTGCGCGTCGTTCTGTTGCTGGCGTTGCTGCCTTATCTGATTGCCTTGATCGCGTTGTACACGTTCGTTAGTTACAGCGGCCGGGTTTTGGTCATATGGGGTATTGCCCCTGCCGTTCCGATTATCAGTCGGTCTTGCATTATTATTACCGTTATTGTTATTACGGTCGCCCCTGTCGCCACGGTTTGCGTTACGAATATCGGGCCTGTCGTTGTTTACACGCACCACACTGCTGTTGGGGTTTTCGCTGCGGGCAACGTTGGCCAGCCTTTGCGCGTTGTTACGGTTAATGCCGTTTGTTCTGTCGGCAATGCGCTGGTTAGGGTTTTCCCTTTGGTAAGCCGCGCCGTCAACCACCCTTGCAGGGCGCGCGTTATCATTACGGCGTATGGTTGGCCTGTAAATATTTACGCTGTTCTCGCCACGGGTACCACGTATGGTAGGCTGATTTACATTGTTAATATTGTAAACCCTCACCGGTCTGCCGGTAGCACGTTCAATATCCCTGGTGCGTGGACCGCTGTAGTACCTCCTGTTATTATAAGTATAAACGTTATTAATATAGGTAGTTTGGTGTATAACGGTCACCCTGTTGCGGTAAGGCACATAGTAATTGTAAATATTAGGGCTGTTAATATAAGCCTGCGGCGCGCACACCCAGTAATTATCGGGTATGTTATAGTTACCGAAAGATATATCAATGCTTAAGCCCGGTGATAAAGGCGCCCAGCCGTAGTAACCGCCACCCTGGCGCCATGCCACCCATGCAGGTGCCCATTCGTAGCCCGGGATCCATGTCCAGCCATAATAGTTATCAAACCTCCAGCGGCCGTAGTGAAACGGTGCCCAACCCCAGTCGTAATCTGATACCCAGGTATTGCCGTAGGCAGTTAATACCCAATGGCCGTTAGTGCCATAAGGCTGAAAACCCTGGTCAACATCGGGTACCCAAACGTTACCGTAATCGGCATCGTCAACCCAGGTACCGTAGGGTTCAAGTTCATCGTAAAAATCCTGATCGCTCACATATCCGCCCTGCGCCATGCTTTTATTCGGAGAGGCCAGCGCTATCATCAGCGCTATTAAACCAAGGCCCCATATTTTATTAAACACTCTCATAATGGTAAGTATAATTGCTCTATACCGGTTTTGACGTAATAAAATTCAAAACGTTTAAATCAATATATCTTATTAACAGTTATATCACTTAAAGGTTACAAATGCCTTTGCTAAAATTACTTTAACTTGTACCTTTAAAGCATTCTACGCACATCTATTTTACCGTATTACCATGAGCACAGTAAACATTCCAAGGCTTGATTTAAACGATTATGTGAACGGAAGCCTTGCACAGCAAGAGCAGTTTTCTAACGATATTGGCAAGGCTTTTAACGAAACGGGCTTTGTAACCATCACTAATCATGGTTTAAGCAAACAACTGATTGACAAGCTGTACGAGCAGGTAAAAGAGTTGTTTTCGTTGCCCGATGAGGTGAAAGATAAGTACGAAATTGAAGGACTTGCCGGTCAGCGTGGTTACACCGGTAAAGAGAAGGAAACTGCTAAAGGCTTCACCAAGCCCGACCTCAAAGAGTTTTGGCAGATAGGCCAAACCGTAGAAGATAACGACCCGGTTAAAGAACTATACCCCGATAATATTAAGGTAGATGAACTGCCCGAGTTTAACCTTACTACACTGGAGGTTTACAAAAAGCTGGAAACGGTAGGTAAATACCTGCTGCGTGCCATAGCGGTTTATTTAAACCTGCCCGAAACTTATTTTGATGATAAAGTACACAACGGTAACTCCATACTGCGTACGCTGCACTATTTCCCGATAACTGATCCGGATGCTTTGGCTGACGATGCCGTACGTGCCGGCGCGCATGAAGATATTAACCTGATCACCCTGCTGATAGGCGCCAGCGCAGATGGCCTGGAACTGCTTACCCGCGACAATACCTGGTTCCCGGTGAAAGCTTATGGCGAGGACCTGGTAGTTAACGTAGGCGATATGCTGCAAAGGTTAACTAACAACAAACTGAAATCGACCACGCACAGGGTAGTTAATCCGCCGCGTGAACTGATGAAGAATTCGCGCTACTCGGTGCCCTTCTTTTTGCACCCAAAATCAGACATGGACTTAACCAGCCTCGAATCGTGCATCGATGCCGAGCACCCTAAGCTCTACACTGATATTACCGCCGGCGAATACCTTGATGAAAGGTTGAGAGAGATTGGGTTGAAGAAGTAGTTTTAGTTGTGGGTTGTAAGTTGAAGGTTGTGGGGCTTTATTGCTTGTGTTTTTTATCGTAAAGTTTTTTTAGCACATCTGCCATTCCGCTGTATTTGAACAGGTCGGGTTTTGATAATACAGAGTTGGCATATATATCATCGGCTTTTTCTTTGTTAGCCGTTGCTGTGGCAGCTATGTAATGTAAGGTTAGTGTGCTGTAAATATTACCTATTTGCCTGCCATTGTACGATTCCTTCTTATCGTAGCCTATCCATTCAAAATCAGGAATGTTAATGGCTGTAAAATAATAGTAAGGTTGATTATTAAACATTGGCAGCTTATTAGCAAATTCAATAACCTTTTCGTTGTTCCTGGTAAATTGCAATACCTTAAAACGGCCGCCTACTAAGGCATCCATAATACTAAGATAAAAGATCGCCTTTTCTGTATCATTCTTAAAGCCAAGGCTTTCGATATCTATATTGATCTTACTTAAATCTTCAGTATTAAATAGCATGGCTATACCTCCATGTATCCGGTAGTAGTAATTATCGAGAAGCCACCGTTCATCAATAGTTTGGTTTAAAACTTCGCGGGCTACATCTGCGTTAGGTCTTGGAGCCTTAGTTTCACTAACATTGTTGTAATGTATTTCACGTATTACATACCATAATTTCAGCTGATCATTATCGGGTCTTGCGAGATATTGCTTGCTTAATAAGGCGAGGCCGGGTTTACCATTTGCAATAAGCGCGTCAATCATTTTGGTTAAAGCCGGAGTACGTAATGAATCCATACTTTTCGCAAACTCCTCGCCTGTATTCATCACGTTTTTCGAATAAATTTCGCCTATGCGTACCAGATTATCGAAATCTTGAGGAGCTAACTTTATCTGAGCTTTACAAAGGGTGGCACAGCAAACTAACATAGCGGCGTAAAGGAGTTTCATACGAATGACAAGATTTTAGATTTTAAATTCGGGTAGCTAAATATACAGACAAGAAATTGATAGGGAATAACCATTCATTTTATCTCCCTACAACTTACAACACACAACCTGCAACTTTTATTTCATTTCCCCTTCGATAGCCCGTAAAAACTCGTTGGCGTGTTGGGTGCCGATGATATAGAGCAGGCCGTCGCGGTCGGTGAGGTGAATGGCATCGTTGCCGCCGGCATAAAAGCGGATGGTACCTTTGGTGTGCAGGTTATATACCGGGTTGTTGAACAGGTAGCGGCTGTAAGTACCTTTTTCTACCTTGATAATACTGTTGAGGTCTATTTTCACAATACGAGTGGTCCAAAGGCCATCGAGATACACGCTCTTATTTTGCACCCTGGTACGAAAATGCAGTAAAAAGCCCATAATAATAGAGATAATGATGATACCGAATCCCACCACGATCAGCAGATCTCCGTTGCGTTCGCGCTCATCGGTAAAAATATAAGCCGCAAAGCACGACATCGCCAAAACAAGGCGTATGGTAAGCGGAATAAACTCCCTGCCCAGGTATTGTTTCTCTACAAATACGGTTTTATCAACTTTAGCGCTCATGATACTTTATACAATTCGAATATAGTAACTTTTTTAGTGTTACGGCTCACTTTATATCTGTTATCGGGGCGGTAGCCGCCTATCCATACAATATCACCGTTGCCGTTAACAATCAGCGGGATGCTATCTTTTTTATGCAGAGGCACTTTCTCGCTAATAAAAAAGTCGCTGAGTTTTTTACGCGTTTTCATCCCCAGCGGGTAAAAAATATCCCCTTGCTGCCATGGGCGAATGGTTAAAGGGTATTGCAGCAGGTCGGTATCAATGGATACGGCCATGGGATTATCTTTTACAATCAGCGGCGTATCATCATGCAATATATTCAGCTTAAACCCCGCAAAATCGAGTTCGACATCACCCATATTTAACTGAACCGGGTTAAATATAGTATTGCTTTTTGGGGCGATAATCAGCCTGTCGCGGTCAAGTATCAGTTTAAACACCGTGGATTCAAACTGCCTGCCTGCGTGCTTATCCAACGACGAAATAATATCATCAACCACAAGCTCTGTAAAGCCATAGGGTTGCAGCAGTTTATACAATAACAAATGCTGCGGATGCAAGGCCTTTACGGCATCTACCGGCAGGTGAACTTCATCATCGTGATAGCGGAACACCTGTTGTTTTACCTCCGTTACACGTTGTTCCAGTATTATCTCCAGTTCGCGAAAGTGGCGCAGATTATTATCAAAAGTACTTTCGAGGTTGGGGTTCAGTTCCTTTAATTTAGGGATCACCTCGTGGCGCAGCTTATTGCGGGCATACTTTACAGATGCGTTCGAGCTGTCTTCCACGTAAGTTAAATTTTCTTCGGTGATAATACGGCTAATGTCATCGCGCCCTAAAAACAACAGGGGGCGCAGCAGTACGCCGTTACGCGGTAAAATACCATGCAGGCCGGCAATGCCTGTACCGCGGGTAAGATTCAACAATATTGTTTCAATAGTATCGTTTTGGTGATGGCCAAGCGCTATTGCATCGTAATTGTATTGCTGCCTTATTTGCTCAAACCACTCGTATCTTAACTCCCTCGCAGCCATTTGTATTGATATTTTATTATCGCTGGCGTATTGTTGGGTGTTAAAATTGGTGGTATGAAAAGGTACCCCGAGTTGTTGGGCAAGGTGGTTACAAAACTGCTGATCGGAAATGGCTTCGGCCCCGCGCAGCTGAAAATTGCAATGCGCTATGCCGAAATTATATCCGGCTGCTTTAAATAAATGCGTTAATACAACCGAATCCATACCACCGCTTACGGCAACTAAAATTTTGCTGTTAGCGGTAAACAGGCTATTTTGTACAACAAATTCAGTAAAGCTTTTAACGGGGAGCATAACATCAAAACTATTAATTTAAATAAGCCCGACAAAAAACTAATTTTGCCTACGTGAAAAAATGCCTTTTAAGCTTCTGTTTTATATTAGTGATAGGGACGGTTATGGCCCAGCAAAAAAAATCGCAGGTGCGGCTCATCAAGTCCGACCGCAGCGAGGGCATTAAACGTAACGGTAAAGATGTAATAAAAGTTTACAACGGCACCTTTCAGCAGGATTACTCCATCCTGCGGTCGGATAGTGCCTATTTTTATCCGCAGGATAACGCCTTTGATGCCTTTAGCAATGTGAACATATCACAGGGCGATACGCTTAATATTTTTTCGGATAAGCTGAACTATAACGGTAACACCAAAATTGCCATATTAACCGATAACGTTAAAATGGTAGATAAAGATGCTACGCTTACCACCAATTACCTTACTTATAATACTGCCGCCCGTATAGGTACTTATACCGGCGGGGGTAAACTGGTGAATAAAGACAATACGCTCACCAGTAAGAACGGCTGGTACTTCGCGCAATCGCGCGATGCTTATTTCAGGTATGATGTAGTGCTGAACACTATCGATGCGCTGATAAAAACCGATACCCTGCGCTATAACAGCGGTACCCGTATTGCTTATTTTTACGGGCCTACCAATATTTACGGCAAGGCAAAAGATAAGGATACCCTGTATACCGACAAAGGTTTATACAATACCGTTACCGAGCAGGCTTTTTTCAGTAAGAACAACCTGTATAAACAGGGCACAAAATCGTTAAAAGGCGATAGCTTGTTTTACGACAGGCTGGTGGGCTTTGGCCGGGCGGTTAAACACATCACCTTTACCGATACAGAGCAAAAGGTTACGCTGAAGGGTGATTTGGGTACTTATTATAAAAGCCAGGAACGCGCCGTGGTAACCGAAAATGCCTACGTTATTTTTATTACCGAGGAAAAAGATACCACCGCGACCGATACCACGGTTAAAGATTCGCCGCTGCTTAAAAAAGACAGTACTGGCAAAGCGATAACGGATGCCGCCAAAGCTGCTGCACCTGCGGTTAAAGATGCCGCCAAGGCCGTTAAAAAGCCCGAGCTTAAAACCACGGACAAAAGCAAAGCGATAGCCAAACCTACCATTACTATTGCACCGCCAAAGCAAAAAATTAAGGTAGATTCGGTATATATGAGCGCCGATACCCTCGAAACGCAGATAATGACCTACGGTAAGCTCAAAGCACTGAAGGAAAAGATGCGAACGGCCAATATGGGCGATACCACCGCCAAAAAGCCACAGAAGCCCGCGCCTATAGTGTATAAAACATCGCCCAAGCACCTCGACCCTGCATTGCAGGTAGGGATACGCCGCGATACCGGTGCCACTAATCCGTTATTGTTTGGGAAGCCTAAACCGGTTGTTATTGATACTACTAAAAAGGGCCTGAAGAATGTTGCCAAGATTGACCCTAAAAAGGCCAGGCAGGATAGTATTAACCGTGCCAATGAGCAAATGAAGACCGACCCGGTGTATGCCAAAACTTTGGTAACACTAAGCGATACGGCACGTGTGCGTACCATTATGGCTTACCATGATGCCAAGATCTTTAAAACAGACCTGCAAGCCAAGGCCGACTCTATATTCTTTAGCTACAGCGATTCAACCATCCGATGCTACATTAACCCGATGCTGTGGACGCAGGGTTCGCAACTATCGGGCGATACCATCGATTTGCAGATGAAGAATAAGAAGCTCGATAATATGGATATCTACTACAACTCCTTCGCGGTGAATGTAGAGAAAGATGATTCGGTACACTTTAACCAGGTTGGGGGTAAAAAGATGCGGGGTTTCTTTAAATCGGGTAAGCTGGATGTATTGTTTGTGGATGGTAACTCGGAAACCATTTATTATAATCGAGATAGCACCACCAAACGTATTAAGGGTATAGAGCGGTCGTTAAGTACAAGGCTGCGTCTAAAGATGAAGAACGGCGGGGTGTCGGTACTGGCTTTCCTGAACAAACCCGAAACGCGTTACGCGCCGCCACACCTATTTAAGGAGGACGACCGGATGCTGAAAAACTTTATATGGAAGCCTAAAGAGCGGCCTCTCTCTAAAGAAACCATCATAAATTCATACAAGCGAAAAGCGGCCAATAGGGCCGCTGCCCGTGCCGCAGCGGCATCCAAATTGCCACCACCGGGTAAAACCGCGCTGAAACAGGTAGGCGGCAGTAAAATGAGTGGTGATTCGTCCTTAAGAAATAAACCGGCCTTGCGCGACAGCACAAAAACCGACCCGGCCGATAAAGAAGAAGTAATTACCATTGATCCGGAAAAAGCCAACGTTAACCGTAACCGTGTTGCCGATGGCACGCTGAACACCGCGCCGGTAATATTACCAGCGGTGGTACAGCCAAAGGACACATCAAACGTAAAACAACCGGGCGCTAATCCGCCGGTTAAAAAGGATACAACTGGGAAGCAGAAGTAAAACTGTATTATTGCGAGGTACGAAGCAATCATGTAGCTGTGCAAAACCGCTCTGTACAGTCCGCGATTGCTTCGTACCTCAGCAATGACAAGATTTTTAGAGTAAGACTTACGAAGTTTTAAAAACTTCGTAAGTCTCCTTCTCCGTCAGCAAACAGCTTCGGGCGAAAGCGGGCAGAACTGTGGTGGGAACGAGCGTAAAGGCGGGCATAGGAGCTTGTTGCATGTGGGGATGGAATGAGCGGCGGGGCAAAAGTTCCAGCCCTCAGTTCTGCCCGCTTTGCAGCGCAGAGGCCATGTGCGGCAAGAAGCCTTTTGCTGGACAAGGGTTTATTCGCTGTTGTTTTTTATAGGTGCTCATGAGATCGCTTCGCTCAGTCTGTTACTTTTGCCCTCAAAAGTAATAGGGCCCTGCGCCCAAGAGCAGACTTACGCTAATTATAGCACAATCCACAATTAAAAGATTAATGTGGCATCCTTGCATCATCACATTAAATCCCCATCTTTATGGCATTATAACCTAATATAATGCCCCAAAATAGACCCCTCTTTTTACTGATCAGGTTAAACATCATATGGATGTTGCTAATTCTGACAATTGGTTCTGCCTTTGCTCAAACACCTGATAATGTTACTATCAAGGGTTATATTCCCGGTTATACAAAGTTGGATAAGAAGGTTTATATAGATAAGTTTTTGTCGTTGCGGTACAATTTGCCAACAGGTGCAGAAGACAAGGTATATGCCAAAATAAAACCAGATGGCTCGTTTCAGTTTTCGTTTTATGTGCTGAAAACGCAAAGTGTTTATGTTACTTTGGGAGCGAGCGGATACTACACCATGGCTGTTGTTGAGCCGGGAGCATCTTTAAATTTAAAGCTACCTGTTCGCAAAATCACGCAGGCTTATGAGGGCTATCCCAACCCGCATTATCAACCCGATTTTACCAAGCCCTTTTATGGCAAAGGGGCCGAAATACAAAATGAGATTTCACGACTTTACGAAAGCTTGGGCAAGCTGGTAGTTGCCGATACCATCCGCATAGACGAGGATAAGCTAAACGTTGCATTGGCGGAAGTGCCTGCACTATTGAAAACTATTGATCAGTTTAAAACAGGAGGCACGAATACCAAACTGGCAGCAACTGCAAAACCCTCGCTTAAGGCAGGTAACGCTAATGCAGGACTTATGGATGCCCCGCTAACGCTAAAAAATACAGGCATCAATAACGCGGGAAAACCGGAGATCAACCTACACGACTGGGCGGTATCTTATTTATCTTACAAGCTTATAGCCAAAGCTATTATAAACGCCAACAATAGCGGAAAGCCTTTGGATTACCGTAAGATCAAGTTTCCGAATAGCAATTATCAGAGCAGCGAATTTTTTTACGCGGCAGAACGGATGCAGGATCTTTTACCGGAATATGTAGAAAAAGAGATCATGAAGGCCAGGATCATGAACAACCCGCACCTTGTTTTAAACGCCTACGAAACAGAACTTGTTAACAAGTTTTTAGAAAACAGAACCGATAAGCGCGATTCAATAGAGCTGGCCGTTATTGAAGACCGGTTCAGGAAAAACCCGAAAGCGATGGACGCGGCCGATTCTATCACTTGCTCCATCACCTGCAATTACTATAAAGCTACCCTGCCGCCCGAGCTGAGCGATATTGCCATTGGGAACACCATTAAAGGATATTACCTTTCTCCCTTCATAAAAGCGTCAGCACCGCAATTGCTCAAAAAAATTAATAATCCGGCTGTTGCGGCTTATGTTAAAGCTAACGTGCTCCGTGCAAAAATGCCTGTCAATATATCTTACACCAAAGCGACAGAATCTGATATGATAAAGCTGCTGGTAAAAAAGTATCCGGGTAAAGGCATTTATATTGATCTGTGGGCAACCTGGTGCGCCCCGTGTCGCGATGAGTTTACTTATTATCCGCAGTTAATAGAAAAATTTGGCGATAAGGTGGCCTTTGTTTTCCTGTGTAACAGATCGCCCGAGCAAACCTTTAAAGAAATAATAGCGAAGCTCCCTTTTAAAGCCGAACATTACTTTTTAAATACCGAACAAAACGCCACGCTATTTAAAGAATTCAACGTAAGCGGCATTCCCCACTACATTTTTATAACCAAAGAGGGCAAGATCATTAACAAGTTCAAGCGCCCCTCAAGCACCGAAAATTTATACCGGGATATTGAAGCGGAGATGTAAGGGTTGAGATTAGAGGTTCCGGGATTGATGTTCAAGCGAGATCGGATTTACAAAACTGGGATACTCGGAACTTAAGCAAGATTCATTTTAATCTTTACTGACAAGCATTTTACACCTTATTCAAAAACGCGATCAACCCATCCATAGCTTTTGCCCGGTGGCTGATGAGGTTCTTTTCTTCCATGGTCATTTCGGCAAAGGTGATGTCGTATCCATCGGGCTGAAAAATAGGATCGTAACCAAAACCGCCCTCGCCGCTTACTTCGTGGCGAATGGTGCCTTCCACCGTTCCTTCAAAAAAATGCTCCTCACCGTTCCATAGTAGTGAAATTACCGTGCGGAAACGGGCTTTACGGTTAGGGTTATCACCAAGGCCTTCCAATACCTTTCTTATATTGGCCGCATGGTTGCCATGTTCGCCCGCGTAACGTGCCGAGTATACACCGGGCTCATGGTTGAGGGCATCAACTTCCAGTCCGCTATCATCGCCGAAACAGTTAACATGGTACTTGTTATAAATGTGGTAGCTTTTTATTGAGGCATTTGCGCTGAAGGTAGTGCCGGTTTCTTCAATATCATCGTCGCAGCCAATATCATTAAGGGTAAGCAGTGTTATTTGTCCGTTAATTTTAGCGGCCACTTCATCAAGCTTGTGGCGGTTATTGGTTGCAAAAACTAATTGCTGCATAGTATTATTTAGAAGTTTTTCACTTGTTCCCAAAACGCCTTTTTATAGTCGTTATTGGTCATCATCTCGTTAAAACTAAAAGTTAAAAGAGCAGGTATGCCGTTAATGGTTTCCGGCTGGTTCAGCGTAAGCGGCGCAATTGCTGCCGGCATGGCCGTTTGCCCAAGTACCAATAACTTCTTAGGCTTAAAAAACGCGCTGAGTTCGGTGATGGTTACCCCCGGATATTTGGCCAGGTTGGTCACTATCACATCTTCCATGGTTAGGGTCTTGCGTTTTATGGTATTTTCCAGCGCGGTTAAATGCTCGGCCTGCATAAAATCGGCATCGGCGTAATTTACCAGTATTAAAAAGCGTTGTTTGTTGCGGCCGAGGTACTTAAACACGGGTTTAGGCGTTTCAATTATTGGTTGTGGTGCTGCAATGGGTTGTTTAACTTCTTCAGCAACAGGAGCGGCAACGGCCGTGGGTTCGGTAACAGGCTCAGTTAGGGGTTCGCTTTTAGTTTGCACGTAGGCTTGCTTGTCGGTATTTAACAGGTAAATATCGTCATCAAGTATAAAACGAAAAGCGGCCGGGTTTTCAACTTTCACTTTAACAATTTTTAACAAAAGTAATTAAACGGTTTGATGCTTTATCGGCATATTCGCATAATATATAGCCGGTAATTTATTTGTGCTGCTATAATTGATAAATTTTACCGAAATTCGGACTTTTTACGGAACAGCTATCCGTAACATAATTAGCATTTTAAAGATACATGAGAAAGATAGGGACAGTAGTTTTAACATTGATTTTATTCATCACTGCCAGCGCGCAAGCACAGCAGGACAGTACCGTTAAACCTGCCGCGGTTAAAGAGAAAGTACGTATGCTGGATAATATTGCCGGCGTAGTGGGCAACAGCCCCATACTGCAATCAGATATTGAACTGCAATACGCGCAGTTTTTAATACAGGGTAACGCCCCTAATGCTGATGTTAAATGCCAGATACTGCAAAGCTTGTTAAGCCAGAAACTACTGGTACAACAGGCGATAATTGATAGTGTACAGGTGAAAGATGAAGATGTTGATAACGAGGTTGATCGCCGCATGCGCGGTATGATACAACGTGCCGGCGGACAAGACAGGCTGGAAGGCTTCCTGGGTCGTACCGTTATTCAGTATAAAGACGAGATTCGCAGTGATATTAAAGAGCAAATGATAGCGCAGAACATGCGCAGCAAGATCATCGAAAAGCTGAATGTTACCCCGCAGGATGTTAAGGCTTATTTCGAAACCATCCCTAAAGATAGCTTACCTACTTATAACAAAGAAGTTGAAGTAGGCGAGATCGTATTTCAGCCTAAGCTGACCAAGGAAGAAAAATCATTGTACAAGCAAAAAGCCGAAGACTTGCGTACCCGTATCAAAAACGGCGAAGACTTCGCGGCTTTAGCACGTTTATACTCACAGGATCCTGGCTCGGCGCCTGAAGGTGGTGATCTGGGTTTTTCAGATCGTAGCTCTTTCGTAAAAGAGTTTTCGGCAGTAGCGTTTAAATTGAAAGCCGGCGAAATTTCACCTGTGTTTGAAAGCGATTACGGTTTCCACTTTTTACAGGTACTGGAGCGCCGCGGCGAGCAGGTGCACACCCGCCACATACTGATAGCCCCGGTAACTACGGAGTCCAGTTTGGAAAGGGCTAAACACATGGCCGATAGCGTTTACACCATTTTGCAAAAAGATAAAAAGATAGATTTTTCGGCAGCGGCAGCTTATTACTCTGACGATAAAGAAACCAAATACAACGGCGGTATGATGCTGAACCTTGATAACGTTCAAACCCGTACTACCCACATCCCTACCGATAAGTTAGACCCGCAGGTAGCCTTGGTGGTTGATACTATGAAGGTTGGCGCTACAGCTGCTCCGCAAGTATTTACCGAAAAAGAAACCGGTAAAAAATCATACAAAATATTATACCTTAAAACGGTTACTGACGCGCACAAGGCCAGTTTGGAAACAGATTTCCCGAAACTGAAGGAAGCTACTTACGATGCCAAGGTGAACCGCACCATAAGCGAGTGGTTTGAAAAAAGACGTAAAGAAACCTACATCAGGGTTGACGAAAACTACTTATCTTGTCCGCAGCTGAAAGGATGGCCATCGGCTGCCATTACAGCGCAAACCAAACCGTAATAATACAATATGCAGTATACCTCTGATGTGGAAGCGGCCGATGCCCTTGGGCAGGCCTACAAGAAACTACGTGCCGAAATTGGCAAAGTAATTATTGGCCAGGATGAGGTTATTAAATATGTGCTGATATCGATATTCAGCAATGGGCACTCGCTGCTGGTAGGTGTACCGGGGTTGGCTAAAACGCTGCTGGTACAAACTATAGCGCAAGCGCTCGACCTGGATTTTAAACGGATACAGTTCACCCCCGACCTGATGCCTTCGGACATTATAGGTTCGGAGATATTGGGTGAAGACCGCAACTTTAAATTTATACCCGGCCCGGTGTTTTCAAACATCATATTGGCCGATGAGATTAACCGGACACCGCCCAAAACCCAGGCTGCTTTGTTAGAGGCTATGCAGGAGAAGGCGGTTACCGCTGCCGGTGTTACCCATAAACTGGCACAGCCATTTTTTGTATTGGCTACCCAAAACCCGATAGAACAGGAAGGTACTTATCCGCTGCCGGAAGCACAACTGGACAGGTTTATGTTTAACGTAACGCTAAACTACCCAAGCTTTGCCGAGGAACTTCAGGTAGTAAAAAACACCACCAGTACTTTACAAACAGAAGTACACCGTGTGTTAAACGCCCAGCAGATCATTTATTTTCAGCAATTGGTACGCAACATCCCTATTGCCGATAATGTGCTTGAGTACGCCGTTAAGCTGGTTTCAAAGACCCGTCCCGACAGCGAGTTTGCCACTCCGCAAATAAAAAGGTTGCTTAACTGGGGCGCGGGCCCGCGGGCATCGCAATTTTTGGTGCTTGGAGCCAAATGCCACGCCGTGATCAACGGCAAGTATTCGCCCGATATAGAAGATGTGCAGGCCGTAGCCAAACCAATCCTCAGCCACCGCATAGTACGCAGCTACCACGCCGAAGCCGAAGGCTTATCGGCTAATGATATCATTCAACAGCTTTATTAGGCATTATTTTGGTCATTACTTTAGTTATTGTGGCATTAGGTCATTAATGGGATATTGGATATTGTCATTGGCAATGTTGTAAATAAAGAAAGGGTTCTGATAAAATCAGAACCCTTTCTTATTATAAATTATGTCTTTCTCGTCGAACAATAGTCAATGACCAATGACACAATGCCTAATGACCAAAATAATGCCCCATTGACACAATGACCAAATTATTCATTTTCAACTGCCGAGAATATTTCCAGCAGGATGTTCCATTTGAAATCTTTGTCAATTTCCCAGATGCGTACGTAGTTGAAGCTGCTTACGATGTTACCTTTTTTGATGCGGGCTTTACCGTAGCTGTAAGCTAAGTCGTTACTGGTTGAGCGGCCTGCGTTGGTGGTTTCGGCAGTGATGCTGATGGCTTCGTTGGCTACGAAACGCATAATGCGGTCGGTACCGGTCATAGGCTCAAAACCCGGGAAATAATAACGACCTTCCGGACTTAAAAATTCTTTATAGCTACCAACGGTTGAGCGTGTAAGCGCCGCGTTGAATGATTTATCGGTATCAATAATAATCTTTTTACCGTTGAAAGGATCTTTACTTGCCGCTATCACTTTAGCTGAATCGGGCTCTTTAAAATCTATAGTAACCTCTTTTTCCGGCTCCGGGTGTTGTATACCCAAGTTAAGCAATAGTTTTAGTTTGCCTTCGGTATCGGCACGCCATACGGATACGTACTCGCCATATACCTTATCTTCTTCTTTTTTACCATTTTGGTAAGTGTATGGGCCAGCAGTAAAACCCAGATCGCCATTGGCAGATATGCGGGCAAACTTAGGCTCTGATTTTAAAACACCCGGTTGCTTAGCTATATTGGCATAAAAGTCTACTATTTTAACCGCGTCGGGTTTAAATACAATACCTTCAACATCGGCAACGGCTAAAAAACCATCTTTAATACCTTTACGGGCAACTATTTTGTTGAAGTTTTCTTCAGCGTCAACAACAGTTTTAACTTCGGCAGCCTTTTTTTGCGCGAAGGTTGCAGTACTTACTCCTATTAAAATAACAGCGGCGGATAATATTTTTTTCATGTTAGTGATGTGTGCAAGGCAATGTAAATCAAATTTATTGCCTGGTTGTATTAGGGATTAACCTGTTTTTAAACGTACTAAGGTAATATTAATTATATGGTGTGTTAATTCATATCCATTCTAAATTTTGCTCCAACTGGTGCCTTCTTTACCATCTTTTAGCTGAATGCCTACTTTTTGCAGTCCATCACGTATCTTATCAGAGGTGGCGTAGTCTCGGTTGCTTTTGGCTTCGTTGCGCAGTTTCACTATAAAGTCAATTACGTTTGGCAGCTCATCGTTACCAGCCTGCTCATCTTTTAAACCCAGCACATCCAGCACAAAAGTGTTCATCATGCTTTTAAGCAGATCCAGATTTTCGGCATCAATTTTCAGCTTGCCATCTTTTACGGAGTTGATAACACGCGAAGCCTCAAAAAGTTCGGCAATAAGTACCGGACTGTTAAAATCATCGTTCATGGCCTCATAGCAACGCTCAATAAGCGGTGCTATCTGCACCTCGGTACTGCCCGATGGTTGAAGCTCGTTAAGTAATGAGAAAGCGTTCATCAGCCTTTTAAAGCCTTTTTCTGATGCTTCCATGGCCTCGTTACCAAAATCGAGCGTACTGCGGTAATGTGCCTGTAGCATAAAGAAGCGTACCATCATGGGGCTGTAGGCCTTGTTAAGGATGTGGTTATTGCCCGAGAAAAGCTCGTGCGGCAAAAAGCTGTTCCCTAATGATTTCGACATTTTTTGCCCGTTAACAGTAAGCATGTTGGTATGAATCCAGTAATTAGCCGGGTTTTTACCGCACGATGCCACGTTTTGCGCTATCTCGTTGGTGTGGTGGGTAGGGATCAGATCGAGCCCGCCGCCGTGAATATCAAACTGGTCGCCCAGGTATTTATGGCTCATGGCCGAGCACTCCAAGTGCCAGCCCGGGAAGCCGTTGCCCCATGGCGATGGCCATTGCATCAGGTGCTCGGGCTTGGCTTTTATCCAAAGGGCAAAATCAAGCTTGCCATGTTTTTCCTGCTGACCGCCCAGCGCACGGGTATTGTTCAGCATATCGTCAAGGTTACGGCCGCTTAATATGCCGTAATCTTGTGTAGAGTTGTATTTCTCCACATCGAAGTAAACCGAACCGTCAACCTCGTAGCCAAAACCGCTTTTCAGTATAAGTTTTACCAGTTCTATCTGCTCAATAATATGGCCGGTAGCGGTAGGTTCAATACTTGGCGGCAAAATGTTAAGCAACGCCATCACCTCGTGGAAACCAACGGTGTACTTTTGTACAATCTCCATAGGTTCCAGTTTGGCCAATTTAGCTTTCTTTGATATTTTATCTTCACCTTCATCGGCATCACCTTCAAGGTGACCGGCATCGGTAATATTACGTACGTAGCGTACCTTATACTCCAGGTGAGTAAGGTAACGGAAAATAAGGTCGAATGATATATAGGTACGACAATTGCCCATGTGAGCATCGCTGTAAACTGTAGGACCGCAAACGTACATGCCCACGTGTGGCGCGTTCAGCGGTTTAAATTCTTCTTTCTTTCTTGTAAGGGTATTATAAACAAATAAATTTTGTTTCATGTGCGCAAACTTACGAATCCCCCTCTAAATCTTGCCAAAGGGTGCTTACTT
The DNA here is from genome assembly GCF_059418565.1 of Mucilaginibacter sp. GW821-FHT07G05. Lineage (NCBI taxonomy): Bacteria > Pseudomonadati > Bacteroidota > Sphingobacteriia > Sphingobacteriales > Sphingobacteriaceae > Mucilaginibacter > Mucilaginibacter sp. GW821-FHT07G05. The sequence continues at coordinate 388,184 of NZ_JBWKQC010000006.1, forward strand.
TTTATACTCATATTATAAAAGTGCCCTTCTGTTGGCCGGAGGTTTACTTTAACAATAATTCAGTATATAACGGATAATGGTCTGATAATTTTTTCTCGATGATGCGGTAAGCCGCCACTTCAAACTGCGGACTTGCCATAATATAATCTATCTGGTAGTTAGGGAAGTTACCGTTGTAGGTACGCCCCAAACCCGCTCCCTTTTCGCGAAACGCGTTTTTTAACCCTTTACACATTTGGTTTACCGCGAACGATGATGGCGTATCGTTAAAATCGCCGGCTATGTAAAACGGGTAGGTGCATTGCGCGGTGTGTTCGCGTATGGTAAATACCTGCTTGCTGCGTTTAATAAATGCCTGCTTTAGTTTGCTGCCTAAACGACGGCTGGCGCGTAAACTGGTTTTGCCTTTTTGCGATATGGTATCGAGGTAACGATAATCGACAGGATCGAACCGGATAGATTGCAGGTGCACGTTGTATACCCTGAATATCCGGTTATTTCTTTTTACATCTACATAGAGGCATTGGTTATCGCTCAAATCGTTCACCAGCTTAATGAGGCCGGTTTTTATTATAGGGTATTTTGAGAAGATAGCCATACCGATAGCCTCCTGCGCGCTTGAACGGAAAGGCTCAAAATAATAATGGCTGCTGTTCATCAACTTTTTCATAGAGTCGATCATGGCATACTCGCCATGGGCGCGGGTATAAAACTCCTGAAAGGTGATAATGTCCGGCTGCTGGGCTTCAATCAGCTTAAGCATATTGTGCTTGGTGGCTACATCGTTTTGGTAACCGAAGGGTTTAAAATCGTGCACGTTGTAGGTCATTACCTTTATGGCGCCTGGCTGCGGTTTGCCCTCGCCCGAAAAGCGGAGGCCTATATTATTGAACAATACATTATACCCAATAAGTATACTAATGAGCGACAAGGCAAAATACATGCGCTTGCGCAATACCCAGTAAATAATTAAGATGATATTGAGCAGCAGCAGCGGCGGGTAAGCCAGCCCGAAAAACGCGATGATCCAATTGCTTGAGGGGTTAACAACAGGTGCCAGGTAACTTAAAAGCAATGCGCCGCATAACAGATAGTTTATCCATAAAAAGAAACGATCAATAAAGGGTAACTTCTTTTTTTTATCCTTCATCCTTGCTGGCCCGAGATAATACTTCCTTTTCCTGCTTGTTCAGGCTATCATAGCCCGATTGCAAAATCTTATCCAATATACGGTCAATTTCCTCCTGCGGGGGGTACGAGGTTGTATTTTTTTCGAAATTCCGTGAAACTACCTTCAGTTTGGGGCGTGGTTTAAACAAGTTACTGATGGCGCCGAGCCAATCGGTGCCGTTTTGCAGGCTTTTAATATAAGCGAAGCCAAGTATGGCGCCGCCAAGGTGGGCTATCTTTTCGCCCGCGTTTGCACTGCTATAATTAATGAGGTCGGCAACTATGTAAACTACTACCAGCCATTTTAATTTAATGTTGCCAAAAAGTATCAGTTTTATTTCAAAATTTGGGGCGAGGGTTGCAGTACCTACTATAATAGCCAGCAGCGCCGCGATGCCGCCCGGTATAGCGGCGTTACTTAAAAAAGCAGTATGAGTTATTAAAGGCAACAGGTAATAACAGGCCGAATACAGCGCAGCGCCCGCAAGGCCGCCCATTATGTATAAGCCTACTATGCGTTTGTAGCCTAAAAAATCTTCAAATACGGTACCTATCCAGTACAGCCAAAGCATATTGAATATGATAGCCAGTATGCCCACATGCATAAACATGAAGCTTACAGGTGTCCATAAATGGGATGATAGGATGGCCACATCGGGCGAAAAAGCCAGGTATGCGCTAACACGCGGGACAAGGCTACTCAATAAAAAAACAAAAACGTTAATACCGATCAGATAATACAGTTTACTGCCGGTGCTTTGAATTTTATAAGTAATGTTTTGCCAGAGTGTCATGGTTTATACACAGGTAATTTAGTACATATTATTTGAACTTCTGTAACCCCATATTTTAAGCAGGATGAAGCCAAACAGCGCACCACCAATATGTGCAAAGTGAGCAACAGAGTCATTTTGAAAACGTCCGAAACCCGAAAAAAGTTCTATTGCCATGTAGCCTGCAACAACATATTTTGCTTTTACAGGCACCGGAATAAAAAGAATGAGCAATTCAGTATTCGGAAACAGGTAAGCAAATGCAAGCAATACACCAAAAACAGCACCTGAAGCACCTAAAATAGGTGTTCGGTAAATATCTGTAGCTGTTTGAACCGCGTCTTGACTTAGCATAGCTGTGGGGTCAACACCCGCTATGCTGAAACTACCGATAGCCGCGTGCAATTCAATGGCTTGTACAGCCATGTGCAGCGCCAGGGCACCAAGACCGGTTATAAAATAAAACTCAACAAAGCGTTTTAAACCCAATACCCTTTCAATGGTAGAACCAAACATAACCAACGCCAGCATATTAAAGAAAATGTGGCCCAGGCTGCCATGCATAAACATATAAGTTATAGGCTGCCAGGCTTTAAAAAGTGGGGCAAGCGGATAAAATGCAGAAAGCCTCGCTGTAAGTTCTAACCCCGGTAAGGTATATGTGGCTATAAAAAATATGATATTGATGATCAGCAGGTTTTTTATTACCGGCGGTATATTAGCTAAGGGCGATTGCATCATCTTGTTATTCAGGTTTAAGCCTGTCGGCTATTTTTCAAATCGTTCAAAAAGTTCGTTCATTGTAAATGTACTGATTACAGGCTTACCGTTCAAGGCCAGGTTAGGCATTTGACAGGCAAAAAGCTGGTCTATCAGCAAGTTCATTTCTTCTAAAGATAATTTGGTGCCGGCCTTTATGGCGGCGTTGCGCGCCAGCGAACGGGCAAGGTTATCGCGCTTATTTAACTTTAAAATAGCCTGGTTGTTTTTAAATCCTTCCAGTAAATGTTCCAGCAGCTCATGCTCGCCTACGTTGTTCAGTTCGGCGGGGATACCTTCAACTACCACGGTGTTCTTACCAAACTCCCGGATATCGAAACCCAGCGCGCGAATGTCGGGCAAAAGCTCCTTTAATAACTCAAAATCGGCACTGTTTAGTGTGACAGATTGCGGGAAAAGGCTCTGCTGGCTCACGCCCGAATGGTTTTGCAGCTGCTGTAAAAAGCGTTCGTACAAAATGCGCTCGTGCGCGGCTTGCTGACTGATCAGCATAAAGCCCGATTTTATTTGCGACAGGATAAAGCGGTTATGGATCTGGAACAATTGCCTTTCGCTGCTTTTGTTCACTTCCTGCTCATCGACCGAAATGCTTTTTTCTTCGTGCAGTTCGTGCTGTACGTCGGCGGTTTCCCGTTTGGCTATCTGGTACAGCGTATCCCAGTTTTGCGGGATTGGGTTAGCACGCCTTTCGGCCGAATTGCGCATGAAAGATGTTTCCCTGTCGGCCCGTTTTTCGCCCGCGAAGGGGTTAAAATCGGGGTTGAAGGCGATGGTTGGCGCTACTATTTCATCCAAAGGTTTTTCGGTGATCAGGTGCCCAATACTGTTCTCCTGGTCGAAATCTAAAGTAGGCGTAATATTATACTTACCCAGCGAACGTTTTACCGCCGAACGGATGATGGCGTAAATAGCTTTCTCGTCCTGGTATTTAATTTCGGTTTTGGTAGGGTGTACGTTGATATCGATCTTTGCCGGGTCGATATCGATAAACAACACATACAGGGGAAAGCTTTCATCGGGCAGCAGCTCTTCAAAAGCTGTTAGCACCGCGTGATTCAAATAAGCATCGCGGATGTAGCGGTTATTTACAAAAAAGAACTGCTCGCCGCGGGTTTTGCGGGCAAACTCGGGCTTACCAACAAAACCGTGCAGCTTTATAATGGTGGTATCTTCTTCAACAGGTACTAAGCGCTGGTTGTAATTGTTACCGAAAAGGTGTACAATACGCTGTTTCAACGCTGATGCAGGTAGGTGGTACACCTCTTGTCCATCGTGGTGCATGGTTAAAAACACCTGCGGATTAGCCAGCGCTACACGTTGAAATTCGTCGATAATGTGGCGCATCTCTACCGGGTTGCTTTTTAAAAAGTTGCGGCGGGCGGGTGTATTGTAAAACAAGTTTTTTACAGCGATGGATGTACCTGTATTGGTTGAACATGGCTCCTGGCTAATTACCTCCGAACCTTCGATGTTGAGGCAGGTGCCAAGTTCGTCCTCGTGGCGGCGGGTTTTTAACTCCACCTGCGCAATAGCGGCAATTGAAGCCATAGCCTCGCCGCGAAAACCCATGGTGCGTATGGCAAACAGGTCGTCGGCCTTGCGTATTTTTGAGGTGGCGTGGCGTTCAAAGCTCATGCGGGCATCAGTAAGGCTCATGCCGCAGCCGTTATCAATAACTTGTATTAGTGATTTCCCGGCATCTTTAAGTATCAGCTGTATTTTATCGGCACCGGCATCTATGGCATTCTCTACCAATTCTTTTACCGCTGATGCAGGGCGCTGAACCACCTCGCCGGCGGCAATTTGATTGGCAACGGCATCAGGTAAAAGCTGTATGATATCTGGCATTAAAAAAAATTCCCTTCTATTTCTATTTCGGCGCTAAATTAATTATTTAGAGGCATAACTTTACGGTTTACTGATTGTAATAAAAACTACAGGTTAAACATTAAGAAACAAAAAATATCGTTAGTTAGTACGTATGAGAAAAAATAAGTATGGTTATGTGCCTTTAGTGCTGTTGTTATTTGTATTGTTTAACTCGGCCTGCGCGCAAAACCCGCCCATGACCGCTATGGCCTACCTTAAAGAGGAAACAACCGTAGAAAATTCCATCGTACTGCTTAATAACGAACAGCAAACCGTTCCGCTGCAAAAGCTCGACGAAGCGAAAATAGCCAGCATCAATTTCTCCAATACTTATAATTTAGCCTTTGATAGCCTGCTTACCAGGTATGCCAAAGTGCAGCAATTTAAGGGTACCGATTATCTCGGCCCTAAAAATATCAACACGCTGGCGCTCGATCTTAAATTTTATAACACCCTTATTATACAGGTAACCGATATCGACCTCAATAATCCACAGGTACTCGGCTTTATTAAGGCCAACCAAAAAATAAAGAACGTAGTGGTAGCGCTTTTTGGCAATGGCAACTCGCTGGCCCTGCTGGAGGATTTTACCAGCCCGATATTATGGTCGGAACAGGTTACGCCCGTATCGTCATCAATTATGGCGCAAGCTGTTTTCGGCGGGGTGCCTGTTACGCAAAAGCTTAGTCGTACGTTTTCGGCAAGGTATAGCGCCAATACCGGTTTTACTACACAAAAAACGCGGCTGCAATACACCATCCCCGAAGCGGCGGGCATTAACTCGAATAATTTAACCGGTATTGATAACATCGCTAAAGAAGCCATGCTGCAACATGCTACTCCGGGTTGCGTGGTATTGGTGGCTAAAGATGGCAAGGTGATATTTAACAAGGCTTACGGCTACCATACCTATGAAGCAGAAATGCCCGATAAGATAACCGACATTTTCGATCTGGCATCGGTAACAAAAATAAGCGCCACCACCATGGAGGTTATGCGTTTGTATGATGAGGGGAAGATCAGCCTCGATTCAACCATGGGCAGCTATATTCCGCTGGCACGCGCTACTAACAAGAACAATATTACCGTGCGCGAATTGATGCTGCACCAGGCCGGACTGGTGCCTTACATCCCGTTTCACGACCGTATAAAACCAACTGACCACAGCAGCGATTCATCAGCAATGTACCCTACCAAGGTGGCCGATAATTATTTTGTGCGAAAGGATTACTATAAAGATGTGATGCTGCCCACCATGCTGAAAACAGGTTTACGCACCCGCGGCCAGTACGAATACAGCGACCTGAGTATGTACTTTATGAAGGAGATAGTGGAAACTATTACTGCCGAACCGCTGAATGTTTACGTGCAGGATCAGTTTTATAACAAGCTGGGGATGCAAACCGCGGGCTTTTTACCGCGCAACCGTTTCAGTATAGATCATATAGTGCCTACAGAGGATGATACCTATTTCAGGCATACCCTGTTAGATGGTTACGTGCACGATCAGGGCGCGGCATTGGCAGGCGGGGTATCGGGGCATGCCGGTTTGTTTGCCGGGGCTAATGATATCGCTATTTTAATGCAAATGATGCTGAACAAAGGCAGCTACGGCGGTGTGCAGTATTTGAAACCCGAAACAGTAGAAATGTTTACATCAAAACAATCACCGGTTAGTCGCCGCGGATTAGGTTTCGACCGTTGGGATCCTATCACTACCCGTCATTACCCATCAGAGCTGGCTTCCGACCAAACCTTTGGCCACACCGGCTATACCGGTACCTGCGTATGGGTTGACCCTAAATATAACCTCGTTTATATATTCCTATCCAACAGGGTATACCCCAAAGTTACCGACAAGCTATCGAACCTCCGCATCAGGGGCAGGATACAGGATGTGGTGTATCAGGCAATAGAGAAGGGGTTGTAAAGCTATTTTTCTCACTGTCATCCTTCGCTCCGCTCAGGATCTATTGACGTTTTGTTCTTCGTTAGGAATGGTAGTGCTTTTGTGTGGCGATTTTTTTTACCACAGAGTGCGCTGAGGTTTGCACGGAGTTACACAGAGATTTTTCTGTTTTTCAAATAAATCACGCAGTCGATCATCCTGAGCGGAACGAAAGATTTATCGTCGTTTTGTTCTTCGTTAGGAATGGTTGTGCTTTAATCAACCTTAGTGGATGTTACTTTCTTTTTTCTCTCAAAAAAGAAAGTAACCAAAGAAAAAAGTCGCGGCTGCGCAAGGAACTTTCAAAGTTTCTGCTTAGGCAGGGCTTGTGCTACCCGTTCCTTACGATGCCGCATTTTTGTGGGTATTAATGGGTTGTGCTTTTGCATGGTGATAAAGGCTCGTATCATAAAGTGCGCTGAGGTTTGAACGGAGTTACACAGAGATTTTCTGTTTTAAAAAAATCACTAAGTCGCTGCGGCTTCAGCCGAGTGACGACTATTACGCGGCGTCCCGCCGCACGCCTTACAAGTAACTTCATTTTGTTATTGAAAGCGTTGACCACTTTAAAAGTTTTCAAAGCTCGCTCACCGAAAAAAGAACTACCTCTGCAACCCTAAACCCGGGAGTAGCGGATACCGGCCAAAGTGGCTAATGCCTTGTGCAGTATGAGTGGATCACGGGGCTATCGGGAACCAAACGCTACTGGCCTTGATTTTCTGAATATACGGAATCGGGGGCTTCTGTTGCACTTTCAACATTGTCAACATCGTTTAACTTGTAAGCCCAGATACCTGTTATTATCACAACGGAATATATAGGGATATATATCTTTATTGGAATCTCTTGCGTTACTTCACAGCCAAGAAATAAGAAAAAGGCCAGCAGCGTTAATAATATTCCAGCAACCGTAAGGGCAGTTTTTTTGTACTGCTTTTTATAGTTGGTAACAACAATTAATGAAGTTGTTAACCATAGCAATGCAAAGCTGGGGACAGAAAATATTCCGCCTACAATAAAGCCTATTACAATTAAGGTAAGCAACTCAGATGAATCGGCGCTGTCATACACGTAATATAAAGGGATAAATAATGGCGATATAAACACGCCTGTTAACCATACTTTCGCGGCGTATATAAATGCTGTTTTTCCTGCTGATTGGTTTAGATTCATGAGGTAGAAATAAATTATATGAGGTTATGGGGTTCTTCTATGGCAATTGTATCGTCGCTCTCTAATTTGTAGAGCCAAATACCAGATACAATTACAGTAGCATACGCCGCAATAAAAACAAGCACGTCATAATCAAATATGGTTAACCTAAAAACCAGAAAGAAAGGTAGTAGGGTTAATAATATACCGGCAATGGAAATAAACATTTTTTTGTATTGTATATGATATTTTCCATTGACGATTATTGCCGCCACTAACCATAATAAGAACAAACTGGGGATAGATATCAACCCTCCAACAATAATTATTATTATCATTTCAATAGGCCAATTATCCGAGATCTTATCTATAATGGCAGTATACAGCGAAAAAATTACGGCTGGTACAAGCACACCTGTTAGCCATACTTTTATGGCGTAAATAAAAGCTGTTTTAATTGGTGATTGATTTAGGTTCATGTGTGCAGAAGGATTATATATAAATTATAAAGGTTGATCCCAGGAAATTTGATCCTCGGCAATGCCGTGAAATTTGTAATACCAAATTCCGGCTATAATTACCAATGCGTACACAATAGCGAATTGAAGATTTTCGCCATGCAGCATCCTGTTTTGCTGATACAGATAAAATGCCAACAATGTTAAGGCAATACCGGTAAACGACAGGATAATTTTTTTATACCACGGCTTAAAATCCCGCTTAACTATGATGGCAGTGAGGGATAATAATAACAGGAAGCTTGGTATGGATAATACCAGGCCGAATATGGTACCGAAAAAAAAGATGAATACGATGTTATCAAAATTATTGCGGGGAATTATACCGAAAACCGCGATGATGGCCGGTGATAATAGCACACCTGTTAGCCACACCCTTACAGAATATTTAAAAGCTTCGTACATTGATGTATGATATTAATTTGTTGTTTTTAAAAAGCACCCGGCGCTTATGGCCACCGGGTGCGGGTGATAAGGTTAGGTGTAATGCTTATTGCTTATCCCAATCGATACGGCGGGATACATACATGAGTATAGCGATGATGATGAACAGGGCGACACTGCCTACCATGAGCGCAAGGTCTTCCAGTTGAATAATAACGAAGATGAACGTGTAGAATACCGACAGGATAAGCGCGAATAATGCCGCCGCTTTTTTGTTTTTTAATAACGACGCGATAAACACGCTTATTAAACCTATGGTTGCGCCCGAAGCCACCAGGTAGGCCCAATTAAAGCCAATTTGCTCGGAAAAAGAGAGCAGCAGCGTATAATAGATCACCATGGCTGCGCCGATAAGGATATAGTTAAAGGCATGTACCTTTTGCTTGCCTATCAGCTCGGTTAAAAACAACGAGATAAAAGAAAGAAGAATGATGAGCAGCGAATATTTACTGGTGCGCATGGTTTTCTGATACTCATCAACCGGCAATTGCAGCTTTATACCAAAGGTGGCATCAGCTTGCTTTTTCTTATCATCGAGCAGGTGACTATTGCCTACCCATTGTTGCGGGAACGGCCTGTTATAGTACAACATTCGCCATTTGGCGCTAAACCCGTTTTTATCAACCTTACGGTCATCGGGCAGGTAACGGCCATCAAAACTTGGAGTGGCCCAGTTACCGGCAGACTGTACATCAGTTACCTTACCCAGGTGTAAAAAGTATAGCTGCTGGCTGCCTTTTAGTTGCAGGTCGTAATTAAAAGTAAAGGCATTGTCGGTCACATTGGTTAGGTTAATACGGGCTTGCAGGCCATTCTCAAAAACAGATTGATCACTGTATGATGGTTCGGAATTGAGCGACTGCCCGGCAGCCTTTATTACGGGATTGTTTTTTAGTCCTTTTAAATCGGATACGCCGAAAGTGATGATGGCTTTATCCAGCATCAGCTGATCGCTGGCAATACCCAGCGCGCTGATATCGGTTTTAGAGAAATTACCCCATACCTTAATATCGGTATTATATACTACTACCTTAAATATTCCCCTGTGTAGCAATTCGCCTTTTACATTGGCTTTGTAATTAAGGCCATCGGGCAGTATGTACAGGTAATCTATCACCTGGCGTACAGTTTGCCTGCGCGAGGTATCAATGTAGTTTTCGTTCTTTTTATAGGGAATCACCAGCACCGGTCCGTTCACCTGCTGGCTGCCCGACCAGGTATCAGATACCTTACTGATCACTTCTTCCTGCCGTACGGCACGTTCGCTGATGAGGTTTTGGATAAATACTGATGGGATAAGCAGTACCAGCGCCAGCACGCATATAAATACCAGCTTAAATGTTACCGACTCCTTAAGCCAGTCGGTTGTTTTTGGTTTTTGAGGTTGTTCAAACATGATCGTATTATTTATATTTTATATATTAAAAGTACTTTGTATTTCAAAGTTAATAGGCAAAAAAATAGAGCTATAGCTTCTTCTGCAATTTTATCAGTTGCTCCATAGCGTCGAGGTGTTGTTTAAAAGCTGTTTTTCCTTTTGCCGATGCTTCATAATTAGTATTGGGTTTACGCCCTAAAAAACTCTTGTTCACCACAATATATTCGTCCTTTTCTAAAGCTTTAAGGTGCGATGCCAGGTTACCGTCGGTAATGCTCAGCAATTCTTTAAGCGAGTTAAAGTCGTAACGGTCGTTAGCCATTAAAACGCTCATAATTTGCAGTCTTACGCGGTTCTCAAAAGCCTTGTCGAGCTTTTCAAAAGGGTTTTTACCGGTCATATTTAAAGTACATTATACTGCCGTATATAATATGCAGTATACCAAAACCTATTGCCCAAAACAATAAACCATAGCCGGGTAGCAGGGCAGCTATCAGGCCTAAAATAATTTCAAAAATACCGAGGTATTTAACGTCGCCAAAGGTAAAATTACTTGCGCCGATAAGTGCAAGCCCATAAAAAATTAATGAAGCAGGTGCTACAATGCCCAAATACCCCCTAATAATGAAGATGATAATTAGCGCCCCGCCGGTTAGCAAAGGCGTAGCCATATAAAACAATAACGACTTGCTGGTTTTACCCCATACCGGCTGCCCGTTCTTTTTCGCCTTGCGACGGGTTAAGATAATGCCCGATACGATTGATAAAATTAGCACCGATAATGCTATCACAATATAAGGTGCAAAAACATTTACCGAAAATATGCCACCGGTGCCGCCTCTGTATGGCGCAGTGCCATTAACATAACCATCATGATAGTAACTGTTTTCGCCGTATACCGCTGCGCTACGCTCCGTGGAGATAAGAAATTGCGCGCAGGCCGCCCCTATCAAAGCATATATACCCGCCAGCACGCCCGAAAGGCCACTTAACGAAATAAACTTTGATGAACGCTCCATCAATGCGCGGATAGAGGTAAGCTCGTTTTGTAATTGATTTTCTTTCACTTGAAAGTACTTTTATTTTCAAAGTAACTTATAATATTTTTATCTTGCAACAAAAAACATAAAAAATATGAGGCGCATATCTTTATTGATAATAACATTTTTTTTTGTTGCCAAGGCGTACGCTCAGCAATACTCACCTTTACAGCTCGCAAAGCTGATATTTTCAAAAGAATCGCCCCGGGGCATCAGTAAATACTTTATGGATGAATACAAAGGGCATCCTAATGGCAGCGATTTTAAAACTGGTACTAAACAACAATTCAGGCTACTTGCTCAAAATAATAAAACGGCCGTTGTAAATATTACTGTAACCGGTAACGATGGACAGGCATTTGATTTGTACATGCATTTTAAATACGATACGCAATGGAAAGCTTGTGCTGTTAGAGCTTTGGCTGTAACCGGTATAACGGAAACAATATACCAACAGCTCAAAGCTCTCAGCCCTAAACAAGTTAATGATATTATCGCATCGAAATCATCAAAAAACAGCGGTGAATCTCTTTTTAATACAAGGGAGGAGTATGAATACGAATTGGGCAATACAGGTTTAACCCTCGCGTCAGACGATCAGATCATCGCGCACTTTAATAAGAATAAGATAGCCTTTGAAAAATTAAGAGACGCATTGTCAGCAGGAGTAAAAATCGACACCAAAAAGAAAGAGTTCAGGTCGTTGTTTTTAAATACTGTGCGAGTAAATGATGGAGAAACGAATAATATAAATTTTGTTATAGGCGGAATGATAGATAACATTGTTGGCTACCTCTACATTAAAGATAAGAAGAATGTGCCTGAGATGACCCCCAACAGTTATATTATGGTACGGGAGATTGGTAATGGCTGGTACATTTACAAAACTACCTGATACCATAATTCAGCCCCATGGTGATAGGCAACGACTATAGGTTGGAATTGATAATAATTCGTATCAGCAAATTTATTTCATATTTATGGATTGGACGGATGGAACAATCTCGACTTCGCAACCGTCAGCAAACAGCTTCGGGTGAAAACGGGCAGAATTTTGGCTGCCAGGAGCGCAAAGGCGGGCATAGCGAACTTGTTGCATGCGGGTGGGATACGAGCGGCGGGGCAAAAGTTCCAGCCCTAAGTTCTGACAGCTTTGCAGGGAAAATGCCTCGTGCGGCACAGAAGCCTTTTGCTGGACAAGGGTTTATTCGCTATTGGTTTTTTATAGGTACTCATGAGATCACTTCGCTTAGTCTGTTACTTTTGCCCTCAAAAGTAATGGGGCCCTGCGCCCAAGAGCAGGCTAACGTTAATCACAGCACAAGCTTAGCCTAAGTAGAGATTGCTTCGAGCCTCGCAATGACGCGATTTATATAGGAACTTCAAAAAGCGACGGGACTCGTATCTACCCATGACGTGTTAAAAAAACTGTCATTCTGAACGTTTGAAGAATCTTCTTCGCTATGCTTATCTGCAATAGATGCTTCGTTCCTCAGCATGACAGTGGAGAGGGGGTGTGAGCCATCGTCATTTTACCTTTAAAATTTAAAAAGAATTAAAATTCTCAGAATGACAGGCTTTTAGGTGCAACTTAAACAGTAATAGCCGCTTTCACCAAATACGGCAATATTTCTTTTTGAAAGGATACGAAGTTCTTGCGTACGTCGGCATCACTTACCGAGGTGAACGCGAAGCTGAACACGATGCTTTTACTGCATTTAATTAAAAAGCGCAGGCGTTGCTGATAAGTTTCGTGCTTGCGGATGTGGGTAAGCTGGGTAAATGATAATACCAGCAGGTCTTCCAACTCGTTAGACAGGTTCTTTAAAAACTCCTGTGAGTTGGCCGATTCGCGGATGAACTCCCAGCCTATAAACTCGTTACACACGGTGTAAGAGAGGCGGCAGGTTTTCATGATGAGGTTGCGCAGGTGCTCTTCCTCGTCCATTTCTGGTGTGGTAACGTGTATCAGTTCGTCAACACTTACTCGTATGTAGTCCATCAGCAGGGAGTGTAATACGGCTTCCTTGCTGTCAAAATATTTATAGATAGTGGCCTTTGCAATTTTGGCCTTCTTAGCTATTTCGTTAACACTTGTTTTATGGTAACCGAACTTGCGGAACAGGTCCTGCGCGGCACGCTTTATGCTGTCTTTAATTTTATCGGCTTCCATTCAATTAATTAGTAACATGTATCTCAAACCCATTTGAAACCGCTATGTACGCGCGTAACGATCGCGAAGCGGGCGCTTTAACCGGCGAACCGTCGGAAAGCAAAAATTTCGATCCGCTGCATGGGTCTACCACCTGTATATCAACCTCATCAATATTAACAGCGCATTTATTTTCGGGCTGATAACTGCTGCAACGGTCGTACGCCACAAAGGCATCCTGCGAGCGGCGGTAAACAATAACACCGGCTACGCCGCCCTGTACCAAAGCGTACCCTCCTACCCGTGTAAGCGAGTACCGCGGATCGTTTATTTGTACCGTTACATCTACACGCGCATACGGCACTACTTCGCTTTGCTTTCCGCAACTCAGAAAACAACAGCTCAGTAATGCCAATATAAGCAATTTCCTCATATAATATCAGTCTGGAACTGTTTCAGGAAACGAACATCGTTCTCTGAGAACAGGCGCAGGTCGCGAATTACGTATTTCAGGTTGGTAATACGTTCGATACCCATACCAAAGGCAAAGCCGGTATATTTCTTACTATCAATACCGCAATTTTCGAGCACGTTAGGATCAACCATACCGCAGCCCAAAATTTCAACCCAGCCGCTGTATTTGCACATATTACAGCCATCACCTTTACAGATCGTACATGATATATCCATTTCGGCCGATGGCTCGGTGAACGGGAAGTACGACGGGCGGAAACGCAGCTTGGTACCTTCGCCATAAAGCTCCTGCACAAAGTGAAAAAGCGTTTGTTTCAGGTCGGCAAATGATACATTCTCATCAACATATAAACCCTCTACCTGGTGAAAGAAACAATGTGCACGGGCAGATATAGCCTCGTTACGGTAAACACGGCCCGGCATAATAGCGCGGAACGGCGGTTTACCATTCTCCATCATACGCACCTGTACCGATGAGGTATGCGTACGCAGGGCGATATCATCCTTACCGTTATTCTTTTTTATAAAGAAGGTATCCTGCATATCCCTCGCCGGGTGTTCTTCGGGGAAGTTTAGCGCCGAGAAGTTGTGCCAGTCGTCTTCAATCTCAGGTCCTTCGGCCACTACGAAACCCGAACGCTTAAAAATATCGATGATCTCGTTACGCACTAATGATAGCGGGTGACGGGAGCCTACCGCGAAACCCTCGCCGGGCAAAGTAAGGTCCTGCTGCTGATCGCCGGTTGTATCATGCGCGCCCAAGCCTTCTTTCAATTCGTTATAGCGCGCCTCGGCCAGTTGCTTAAACTCGTTAAGCACTTTACCGAAGGTACGTTTCTCTTCGGCACCAACAGTTTTAAACTGCTCAAACAGGTCTTTAATGATCCCCTTAGTACCCAGAAATTTTATACGGAACTCCTCCAGCTTTTCGGCATTAGCCTGTGTAAAAGCCTTAATTTCGGAGGTGTATTTATCTATTGTTTCTTGCATTGTTATAATGTTCTTAAAAACTGCTCGGCTGTTAAAACAGGTATAGCAGAATTTTTATAGTCTTTTATATTCCTGGTGATGATAACATCGGCCTTGCCGTTCACGGCTGTATAGTATTGTACGGCATCTTCCAGATCCGAAAACGCTGAAGCTATCGCCTGATCAACAACAGCGGCATCTTCTGTAAGTATGCTTAGCTTTTGGGCCAGTACTTTTATTGATGCACGCGCGGCTTTTTCGCCTACGTGTTTCTTTACTATATAATGTGTATTTAACAGCGAGTGTACTGATGTGCAACCTGTATATTCACTATTATCTAACAGCATTAAAACACCCTTCGCCCAAATATCAAAAGGCTCCCGCTTTAGTAAGGCATCAAGCAATATGTCCGAATCAATAAATACTGACCTCATGCACCATACTTTTCTTCTAAATGCTTCCCGTATTCGGCTTTGTGATCAAAATCGGGGGTTGGCTTATCAACAAGTGTTAACTGCTGAATCCAATCGGGCATTTCGGTGCTTTTCAGTTTCTCTAACAGCGGGTCTTTCTTACTCTTCTTTTTTGCTATCTCCGTCACTAAATTCTTAAACAGTTTAGACACACTGATATTACTCTCCGAAGCAATTCGTTTTGCCAACTGGATAGTTTCCTTATCAGCGCTTAATGTCAGCTTTGTAGTTGCCATAACCGTTCAATTTAACTTATACGTACAAATATAAATAAACTATACGTATTATTTGATCACGCCCAGCTCCTTACCTACTTTGGTAAAGGCGGCTATGGCTTTGTCTAAATGCCCCACTTCGTGCGCGGCAGAAATCTGTACCCTGATACGGGCTTTGCCCTGCGGTACTACCGGGTAGTAAAAACCAATTACGTATATACCTTCTTCCAGCATTTTAGCGGCAAATTCCTGGGCCAGTTTAGCTTCGTAAAGCATAACAGGTACTATCGGGTGCACACCCGGTTTAATATCAAAACCGGCAGCGGTCATCTTTTCGCGGAAGTATTGGGTATTGCTTTCCAGTTTATCGCGCAGGTCGGTTGTTTCGCTTAGCATATCCAGTACCGCTATTGAAGCGCCTGTAATAGCCGGAGCCAAAGTGTTCGAGAATAAATACGGACGCGAGCGCTGGCGCAGCATATCGATGATCTCTTTACGGCCCGATGTAAAACCGCCCGATGCACCACCCAATGCCTTACCCAGGGTACCGGTAATGATATCTATTTTACCCATTACGTTATGGTGCTCATGCGTACCACGGCCGGTTTTACCCATAAAGCCGGAGCAATGGCTCTCGTCGATCATTACGAGTGCATTATACTTTTCGGCCAGTTCGCAAACTTTATCCAGCTGGGCAATAGTACCATCCATACTGAAAGCGCCATCGGTAACGATAATACGGTGACGCAGATTTTGTGTTGCCTGTAGTTTCTCTTCCAGGTCTGCCATATCATCGTGCTTGTAACGGTAACGCTGTGCTTTACACAAACGTACACCATCAATAATAGAGGCATGGTTCAACTCGTCGGAAATAATGGCATCCTCGGCATTGAACAATGGCTCGAACACACCACCGTTGGCATCAAATGCTGCGGCGTAAAGTATGGTATCTTCTGTGCCTAAAAATTCGGCTATCTTTTGTTCAAGTTCTTTGTGAATATCTTGTGTACCGCAAATAAAACGTACCGATGAAAGGCCATAGCCATGGGTATCCATAGCCGCTTTTGCCGCCTCAATTACTTTAGGGTTTGATGACAGGCCAAGGTAGTTGTTAGCGCAAAAATTAATTACTTCTTTACCACCCTGTACAGTAATATCCGCACCCTGTGGCGATGTGATGATCCTTTCTCTTTTATATAACCCGGCGTTTTCTATTTCAGTTAGTTCCTGCTGTAAAACCGGCTGTAAGGTATTGTACATATCTGCTTATTTTTTAATCGGCAAAATTAATCATTACCATGTATTTAAGGGTTAAAAATTAACCTTTTAAATATATTAATTACACAAGTTTGCATTTTAAGGGTGTAACGTGTTAATGTTGAATAATATGAGTGGTTTTTTTGTGGGTTTATTGTACGATGTTTTTTAGAGAGGTGTTAGATGCTCCTATATTTTGTTTGTGCTTTAATTTGCGGCAGCCTGCTCTTGGGCGCAGTGCCCCAGTTACTTTGTCTTCGCCACAAAGTAACCAAAAGTCAAGTCAGCAAAAAGGTTTCTTTGCCGCACGGGGCCTTTGCCCTGCCTTTGGTCTTATTAATATCTTTTAAGGCTAATTACTATTGTTGAAATGGGGGATCCAAGGGGGTGTTA
>NZ_JBWKQC010000007.1:0-319477 GCF_059418565.1 Mucilaginibacter sp. GW821-FHT07G05
TAACATACTAAGCGAAGCGATCTCATGAGCACCTATAAAAAACAAACAAACAGCGAATAAACCCTTGTCCAGCAAAAGGCTTCTATGCCGCACAGGCCATTACCCTGCAAATCGGTCAGAACTTCGGGCTGGAACTTTTGCCCCATGCTTCGCCGCGCTATTCCATCCCACATGCAACAAGTTCACTATGCCCGCCTTTGCGCTCTTGGCCTCCACGGTTCTGCCCGTTTCGCCCGAAGCTGCTTGCTGACGGGTAGAGTCCCTATCCAAAATGTCATTGCGAGGTACGAAGCAATCGCGAACTATACAGAGCGGTTTAGATGACGACGTGATTGCTTCGTTTCTACCCATGACGTGTTAAAAACTGTCATTCCACGCAGTGAAGAATCTTCTTCGCTATGCTTATCTGCGATAGATGCTTCGTTCCTCAGCATGACAGTGGAGGGTGTGAGCCATCGTCATTTTACCTTCAAAGTCTAAAAAGAATTAAAATTCTCGCAATGACACGGTTTTTTATACGGTTCCCGCGTTAGTGATGGTAGCGGATACCGGCCTTGTGCCTAATGCCTTGTGCGCGTATGAGCGTACAGCACGGGCCGAAGGCAACGCCCATGCTGTATTACGCTAAATAGCTTATTTACTCTACATTCAATTTCATATACTGCGAGCCGATGCCGCCCTGTAAGTCGGCGCCTTGTAGTATAACGGAGTATTTGCCGGCTTTGTCGCCTGTGTAAAATACTACCCTTGCCCTGCCTTTATCGTCGGTTACTATGTCGGGCGACCAGTAAATGGTGGTGCGCAGGTCGGGTTCGGTAGGTTTGTCTTTTACGGTGTATTTAGGGCTGTAAAAGTCACGGGCGTAAAGCGTGTATATCGGGCGATATTTAACCCGGTTAAGCGGACCAAAGTCATACCGGTATTGCCCGGTTTTAAAGCGTGTGGTTATTTCTATAATTCCCGCATCAAGATCGCGCCCTATAGCGCGGGCAAGGCGCCAGAAAACGTAATCGTCGCGGCCTTCTTCCCGATTATAACCCCATGGCTTAACAGAATTAGCAGCCATCGCTACTTTTTGCGCATCGGGACTGTAAGATGCAATACCAATTGAAGTACCTGATGGACCGATGCGTGTAAATTTGCGACTGGTCATCACCTCTACCCCAATATAAGAATCAACTGCATGCTCTTTCATCGCCGCTATAACACTTGCCACCGTGGGTACAGGGCCATCCACATTTAGCGATAGCGGAATGTTATCTATTTTGATCCCCATATAATATTTATCAAACATGATAGCCGGGAAACCATCTTTCATTACTACCCTAAAACCGGGTAGCTGCTGTTGTAAAAACTCGTACAGATCAATCACCCCGGCCTCTTTTATATCCTTTTCATCGAACACGATATCGGCATTTCCGGCCCCGTTGATATTATCGGAATGAGGAATCACTTTTCTGCCGGTAATGGTAACTCCTTTAAGTATCTGGCCCGAGTTTTTCGGCATTTCATCACCCAATTTCTCTATGGTGGCGTTAACAGCCCGTTGTGTAATGCTATCTGTATTTACAAACCATGGCTGCATGGGTGTTACCAGCTCATCGGGTATTGGGGCAGGTTCAAACCTGTCAACCGTAAGCTCACCGTAACGCATCATTTTACCTTTAGGTGTGCTGGCCACTATCAAAAATGAGGAGGTATCCAACAGCGGCAGATCTTTAAAGGTGTACACCCCTTTTTTATCGGTAAGTGTTTGTTTTATAAATACCGGTTTTTTTGACGATACCAACACCTGGGCACCTTCTACCGGTTTTTTGAACGCGCTAATCACCTTACCTGTAATTACAAATTGCTCCTCGGCCCTGAATTTCGGCTTGGTGGTTTTAAATACGTCTTTCCAGCTCAAACCAATCCATCCCTGGGTGAGCATCAGGTTATCGAGCGCTTTTAGGCGGTCGGCATTGCCGGGATTAAAGTAATAAGCGGGGTCTTCCACATACCCTTTCAAATCGGACGTTAGGAGCAGCGTTGTCGCTATATTGCTATTGCCAGCGGTATCGGCACGTACCTTTGAATCATCAGTTACGCTGAGCGAGAAGCTGCCTTCTTTAACCGGTTTCCCCTTACTGTCGTTCACCGCAAGGTTGAGTACCACGCTGTCTTTAGTAGCGTAAATAGGCTTATCTGCCGTTACGTTCAACTTAAACTGATCTTTATGATCAATAAACACAATTCTTTCGCTTACCGGGATGGTATCTTTAAAAAGGGTAAAGTGTACAATACCGCTCGGGAATATCTTTTTAGGTATGCTGTACGCGCCATCTTTGGGCTCAACCATACCTGAGTAGCTTACAAAATCGCGCGCTTCGCCTACCAGGCTATACTTATCCCTGCCTTTTAAGCCGGGCGAAAAGGCAAACTTAACGGTAAGGCTATCATCTTTTTCGCGGTTCTCAAAATGAATTACCGTGCCCTCGGCATTTACTTTTGGCAACTGGTAAACTACACCATTACCGTTAGGCGCATCTATACGGGCAGTGTATGTTTCGCCTGCAACCGGTGCCATTTCTACTGTACCCATGCCGTTGTGGGTAGTTTTAAAATCGCTCACCTTTTTATTTTGACTGTCGTAGATACCACCGCTGACATTGGCACTGCGGCCATCCTCATTTATGGCCTTAAATCCAACCGTTGAACTGATACCGGCAACCCAGTTACCACCTTCAGGAAAGAATTGCAGATCGATATTTTGCGGCCGGTTAAACAACAGCGGCACCGACTGCGTTTGGCCGCGTTCGCCTTTTTGGGTGTTTACTATATACAGGCGCAGGTTTTCGCTGCGCACCTTATCTTTTAAATCGAAAGCAAGATCAAGTTCGCCATTGGGGGTTGTTTTCAGGTCCTTACGTATTAAAACCTTATCTTTTTCCATCACAATGGCTTGTACGCTTTGCGAGGTAACAGGCTGCTTATTGAGCCTGGCAATATTCATTTTCACCTGCACCTCTGTTAAAGGCGCTTTATCTACCAATTGGGTATTGGCCTGTATCTGCCAGGTTTCGGCAGTGGGTTTGCCTATGTAAATGCGTTGTTTAAAAAAGCGATCTTCACTGAGGTTCTGCATCCAGTTGGTGTAGGCGCGCAGGGTGTAAGTACCTTCATGAAACTGCTTAACCGACAGCGGGATTTGTGCCCAGCCAATGCCATAACTTAGTGGAATGCTCACACGTTTTACGTTTACCAGGCTATCGTCGTTAAGCTCTACATACAGTAGCTGGCTTTTGTCTGATGCCGACAGGTCGCGTTTATCAAGCGTGTAGGCTTTAAACCATATCGTGTCGCCAATAAAATAAGTTGCCTTATCGGTATGGATGTATACCTTTTCGGGAGTTAAACGTTTTTGATAACGCTCTACCACGCTAATGAGGTGGCGCAAAGCGGGTGATTTGTCATTTTGCCCGAAAGACAGCTTTGATTGTATCAGCAATACAAGCACCAGGCATAAGCTTAAGTTCTTCATAATAGATGTGATTTACAGGTTTACAGTTTATCAGCTATTCTTTACCTAATGCAATGCCAAAACAAGTTGTTTTTTCGGGAAGAGTATTTAGGTACAAGTATAATTGGTAAATGTATGGGTATGACTGTTGTTATGAAATAAGGTTTAAGGAGGGATGTTAAAAAAATTGGGGAAAGTGATTAGAGCTCTTGTAAATATCGCTTTTGATAAAACAGCAACCGATAATACCGGGTCGTTATCTTTGATAACATGTTTAGAACTTGTATATTTGATTATTGCTTAAATGAAGATCAGTAAAAATGAATTACAGGATATCATTCTCCGAGATGAACAAACTGGCAGAGACAGCCAGCTCAAAACAGCCCAAAACTTCTTTAGAAGACATGCGGAAGCAAGTAAGCCGATTGAAGAACAGCAGCGTTTCAAAGATAAAGAAGCAGCAACAATCTTAGCTCTTGGCACGTAGTTGCCTAACTCAACAACTCCCTAACCACATAAGCAGGATCTCTAAAAAAATCGTTGTATGATTGAAACAGCTGGGTTTGCTCATACCGGCGGGGTTCCATGCCAAATTCGCTAAATTCATAGATGAGGGCATTAGGGTAAGCCAGCAAAATTGGCGAATGTGTGGCTATGATAAACTGCGATCCGGTGGCTATCAGTTCGTGCATTTTGATGAGCATAGCCATTTGTCGCGATGGGGAAAGCGCTGCCTCGGGCTCATCAAGTATATAAAATCCGTTCCCGCTAAAACGGTGTATGAACAAACTCCAGAAAGATTCGCCATGCGATTGCTCGTGCAATGAACGACCACCGTACGAGTCAATAATCTTGCCGCCCCCCAGCGGCTCGGCATCCATATTCTCAATTTCTGTGGCTACATTAAAAAAGCTTTCGCTCCGTAAAAAGTAACCGTCGCTGTGCCGTTGCGTTCCCCTTGATGTGGTGATATATTCGTGCAAAACAGAATGCGAAGGCCTGGTACCAAAGCTGAAATTAACAGAGCCGCCCTCCGGGTTAAAACCCGATGCCACCGCAATAGCCTCCAGCAGGGTTGATTTGCCGGTTCCGTTCTCGCCCACAAAAAAGGTTACAGCCGGGTTTATTTTAAGCCCGCTGTTGATTCTGAAGAATGGCAATGAAAAAGGGTACCGGTCAAGATCGGCATGCTCTTTCTTGAAGAATATGTTTTTTAGTTCGCCTTTGGAGATCATATGAATAAAAGTACAAACAGGCGGGCATACAAAGTTGTGGAATGCTAAAAACTAAGGATTTATTTTATAATTATGACGGAATAGCTGTTAAGATATATCTTTCATTAAAGCAAATCGTATAGGCAACTCACCCGGTCTACGCTTCGCTGGACCACCCTCTCTGCGCAAGCGCAAAGAGGGTTAGAAGAAATAAAAAACGCTCGTCGCCCTTCTTTCCGCTTGCGGAGGGAGGGGCGACGAGCGAAGCAATGTCGGGGTGAGTTGACACAATAGGGTATTCAATCTATCAACCGTCTAAATTGAAGGTTATACCTACAATGATCGCAGACTTACTACTTCACTGCAAACTCGGCCAATAACTTTTCATCATTGGCATTGCTGCCTAAAAACAATTTATAGTTACCCAGATATACTTTAAAGCGATGCGTTTTTAAGTCCCATTTTTGTAGTGCCTGCACGGGTATTTTAAACTCAACTGCCTGTTGTCCGTTTTTGTTAACGGTTACGCGCTTAAAGCCTTTCAGTTCCTTTAAGGGCATCCTGTCAATTGAAGGGTATTTAATGTAAGCCTGTACTACCTCGTCGGCATTTATGTTGCCTGTATTACTGATTGTTGCCTGTATAGTAATGGTATCTTTAGCGGTGTAGCTTTTTGCAGGTTGAGTGCCCCAATCGTATTTAAATGTGGTGTAACTTAAGCCAAAACCGAACGGATACTGTACCTCTCCGCCAAAATAGCGGTAGGTTCGGTTTTTCATGCTGTAGCTGTTATAGTCGGGCAGGTCGTTAATTGATTTATAGAACGTAACCGGCAGGTGACCTGATGGCGAAACATCGCCGAAAACAATGTCAGCCAAAGCGTTGCCGCCCTGCTCGCCCGGGTACCAGGCCAGTATAATAGCATCGGCATAGGGTTCAATGGCAGCAATATCCACATCGCTGCCTGCGGTTACAACCGCTATTATCGGCTTTTTAACTCCTTTGCGCAGTGCCTTTAAAAAGGCGATATCCTGCGCGGGGATACTCAGGTTTTTCTTGTCGCCGCCATTTTCTGCGAGGAACGCGTCGCCCGCTTCACCTTCCAGTACCGGGGTAAGCCCCACAACAGCAATGGTAACATCGGCATTGCCCGCGCCCCATATACCGCCAAAGTGAGTGGTATCTTTATTGCCCGCGCCTAAATCATATTCAACCCTTGTTGCCGGGCCAACGGCGGCTGTGATGCCCTCTACAAAATTCACCATTTTACTGCTCACCCCATGATAGCTCGCCACCAATGCATCCAGCGAAGCTGAATTTGGGCCCAATACCATGATACTTGAATAATCGGATTTTTTAAGTGGTAGCAAACTATTATCATTTTTTAACAACACCATACTCTGGCTCGCTACCTTACGCGCCAGGTTCACATGACTATCATTATGGATACTATCTGCCCCGTAGCTGTAAAACGGCGAGGCCTTAGGGTCATCAAAAAAGCCGAGTTTAAATTGCGTTTTCAGTAAGGTAGCCAATGCGATATTTACTTCTTTTTCGGTCAGTTTCTTCTGTTTGATGGCGTTCTCTATGTCCGATTGAAAAATGGAAGAACAATCGAGATTCACACCAGCCTTAATAGCTGCGGCGGCTACCTCTACTTTGTTAGGGAGTGTTTTATGGGTTAGATACACATCATCTAAAGCGCCGCAATCTGTCACCACATGGCCTTTAAAGCCCCATTCTTTACGCAACACATCGGTAAGTAAGGTTTTACTTACTGAAATGGGCACACCATTTACCCGGTTATAAGCACTCATTACCGATTCAACACCGGCATCAACCAGCTTTTTAAACGAATACAGATAGGTTTCGCGCAGGTCTTTTTCATCTACAAGTGCATCAAACGAATCGCGTGTAGCTTCGGGGCCGCTATGTGCTACAAAATGTTTGGCAGCGGCGGCGGCTTTAAGGTGTTTGGGATCGTTACCCTGCAAGCCCTGCACATAAGCGGTACCCATTAACGAGGTTAAGTATGGGTCTTCTCCATAGGTTTCCTGTCCGCGGCCCCAGCGTGGGTCGCGAAATATATTGATATTGGGCGACCAAAATGTTAAGCCCATATATTGAATATGCTGATCTTTAGCCAACGCGAGGTTATACTTCGCACGAGCCTCGGTCGATATTACGTTGGCTACCTCCTTCAGCAAATCATCATTAAACGTGGCAGCCATGGCTATAGCCTGCGGAAATACCGTCGCCTGCCCGGCACGCGCCACACCATGCAAGCCTTCGTTCCACCAGTTATAAGCCGGTATGTTAAGCCTTGGTACTGCCGCGCTGCGGTAGCCCAGCAATGAGGCTTTCTCGGCAAGCGTTAACCTTGATATCAGGTCGTTTACGCGTGTATCAATAGGTAGTGCAGGGTTCAAGTAGGGCTTTTGCTGCGCTTTAACCGCATCAGCGCCTAACAATAAAACAAACACGATAAATAAAAAGGAAGATCGTAATTTCATAAAGAATTTAACCATGAGGGTTGCTTAACCTGTATATAGTGAGTTTACCATGGCAAATGCCAACAGTTTAATAGCAGGACAATATAAATGCAATAATTGCCTACAGCATTGTAAAAAACAACAAGCGACTGATATTAAGGTGAACATCTATCTCCTTTTAGCGGATGATGTAAATTTATTTGAGATGGCTGTAGGCAATTAAACCACAAAAAGTGTTATTAACATGTACCTCATTATTCAACATCCATTTAAAAACGAAATAATATTACATGATACCATACCGATGGAAACCCGCTTTTGCGCTATTAGTACTAACCTTTTTAACCTCATGGTCTGCCGTTTTGCATGCACAGCAAACGGATGCCAAACTTCCGCTGATCCCCTACCCGCAGGAGGTACAAACCGGCACAGGTTCGTTCAAGGTCAGCGGCAGTACAACTATCAGCCTCACCGCAGGCAAGTTTGCAAATGAAGCCGCTTTACTGAATAGTTTGATACTGCAAAAAACAGGCAAAAGCCTAAAGGTAACTTCGGCAGGCACGGCAAACACCATTAAGTTGGTTACTGATGCAGGCATCACCAACCCGGAGGCATACAGCTTAACCATTACCCCGCAAGCCATTACTATTGCAGCTAAAGACGGAACAGGTATTTTCAGGGGGATTGAGACCCTGCGCCAACTGATGCCTTTTGGGTCGGCGCCGGTTGCTTCGTTCAGTTTACCGGTGGTAAAAATAAGCGATAAGCCTGCTTACGAATGGCGCGGGATGCATCTTGATGTATCGCGGCATTTCTTTTCTATAGCCTACATTAAACGTTACCTTGATTTGCTGGCGCTTTATAAATTTAACAAACTGCACCTGCACTTAACCGACGATCAGGGTTGGCGCATCGAGATAAAGAAATACCCTAAGCTTACCCAACTGGGGGCATGGCGAACCTTTAATAACCAGGATTCGGTCTGCATCGAGAAATCAAAGAACAACCCCGATTTCGCTATCGATCCGCAGCATATTATAGTGAAGAACGGTAAAAAACTTTACGGCGGCTTTTACACGCAGGCCCAAATGAAAGATGTGATTACCTATGCTGCAAAACGCCATATCGATATTATCCCGGAGATTGATATGCCGGGGCACATGATGGCGGCTATTAATAACTACCCTTTCTTATCGTGTGCTGGCGGCAGCAAATGGGGCGAGCTTTTCACAACGCCCATCTGCCCTTGTAACGAAAGCACCTTTGAGTTCGCGCAAAATGTGTTTGATGAGATCTTCGCGCTATTCCCAAGCAAATACATTCACATTGGCGGCGACGAAGTTGACCGTACCAGCTGGGGCGAATCTGAAACATGCAAAGCGCTGATGGCTAAAGAGGGCATTAAAACTACGGCCGAACTGCAAAGCTATTTCATTAACCGCATGGAGAAATACTTTAACAAGCATGGCAAAAAGCTGATAGGCTGGGATGAGATTTTGGAGGATGGCATAAGTCCTACCGCTATGGTGATGTACTGGCGCAGCTGGGTGCCAAACGCGCCTATAAAAGCGGCAAAAAACGGCAATAAGGTGATCATGACACCCGGTAACCCGCTTTATTTTGATAACGAGCCCGATCAAAATTCAATCTATAATGTATATCACTTTAATCCGGTGCCAAGCCAGTTGAACGCGCAGGAAGCCCAAAACATTATAGGTGCGCAGGCTAATACATGGAGCGAACGTATACCTACCGAGAACCGTGCCGACTACATGATCTTCCCGCGCATTACCGCGCTGGCAGAACGCTTGTGGACGAACACGCAGGATTACGATAACTACCTTGCACGGCTGGATAAACATTATTCGCTTTTAGAGGCATTGAAGGTTAATTACCGTGTGCCCGATTTTCCGGGATTGGTACAAAACAATGTGTTTACCGAATCAACTACGCTTGATGTTAAAAAGCCTTTGCCCGGCCTGAAATTATATTACACCCTTGATGGCAGCCTGCCCAATCAAAAATCTACTCAATTAACAGCACCTTTAAACATCAACCGTACGCAGCATATCCGCTTGCTGGGCATCACCCCATCGGGCATACGCAGCGATGTTTATGAGCTTAATTACGACAAGCAAACACTTGCCGAACCTGTTACCGCCAACAATGTAGCAGCGGGTTTAAACTGCAGTTATTTCCCTGCCTTTTTTAAGAAAAGCTCGTTAATAACAGGCACGCCTGCGGCCCAATATGTAGTAAACAGTGTTATTGTACCTGCCGAAGCTACCGCGCCAAGTTTCGGCCTGAAATATAGCGGGTACCTGGATGTGCCGTCAACAGGGATATATACTTTTTACCTTACCTGCGATGATGGCGGCATATTAAAAATTGCAGGCCGCACAGTGGTAGATAATGAGGGTATGCACTCGGCTATTGAAAAAGACGGACAGGTTGCCCTGAAACAAGGCCTGCAACCCATAGCGCTTGATTTTATTGAAGGCGGAGGCGGTTTCGCGTTAAAATTAAAATACAGTAAGGATGGCTCGGCACCTGCCGATGTACCATCAACATGGTTAAAACATTAATATCGGGCTGATCGTAATTTAATCAGCCAACAGGCTTTAACACTGCTTGCCCTGTTTTATTTTGTGCCGTAATAGCCGGCGCGCAAATAAACCACAGGGCAAGCAGTGTTCCATAACTTCCGCCGCGTTCAACCCACTCAAAAAGGAGGTGGTTGGGGTATAAAAGCTCTGTACCAATCTTCCAGATCAGGAAAGCGAAAAGTAAACTACGCGATGGGCGAATCAATATCAATATAGCCGCAACAATTTCGGTAATACCTGCTACTGTGGCTACCGTATTGGCCTGCTGAAAACCCAAACCGGTATATTGCCCTATCAGTCCCTTTTTATGCAGCAGGTTTAACCAGCCGTGGCCTGATAATAGCAAGAATGCCGCAATCCGCAGGCAGATACCCACCGTGCTTTTAATATTGAGATCAACATTACCGGATGGCTGGATTAAGGTAAACCATGTTTTAAACTTTGCCTGCATACCGCACAAAAGCAATAAAGCGAGCGGCGCGCCGTAATTGCCCGCGCGCTCAATCATTTCGGCAAAGGGCTCGCCTGATGCCGGGCGTAAAGAGGCCGTAAACAGCCCCCATATTACCAGCCACAAAGCAATGGCCCTTGTAGGGTACACCAGCATGCTGATGCCCATCAAAACATCAACAGCACCAACAAGGGGCATCAGTTTGTAGGCTGTAACAGCATCAATACCAAAAACGGCAAAGTAATTACACCATACCGCCTTAGTAATTATACCAAAGGCGCCATGCCCTATAAAGCACATGGCTACCGCTACACGCAAAGTATAATAAACCGGTTTGGCTGCCCCGGGCAATGCAGATGGTGCAAACATCTTAAATTAGTTATTTAAATTTAGGTGCGGAGTAAGGCCTGTCGGCAGGTTTTACGCCCCATGTTAAACTTGGTTTCGGCCCCATTTCAAAAATTAAGGTGCCGCCTTTTATCAGGTCGGCATGTGATATATAGCTTTTTGTGTAGGGTTTGCCGTTATATTTTACGCTTTGAATATACTTATTTTGCTCGCTGTTATTGCGGGCAATCAGCGTGAATTTTTTGTTATCTGCCAGGCTAATAGTAGCCTCATCAAACAGCGGACTGCCAAAAACATAGTTGCCGTTGGCCGGATTTACCGGGTAAAAACCCAGCGATGAAAACACATACCAAGCCGACATCTGCCCAACATCTTCGTTACCTATTATACCATCTGTTTTATCGGTATAAAAATCTTTAACTATGCCGCGTACCTTTTCGGCGGTTTTCCATGGCTGCCCTGCGTAGGCGTACATATAGGTAATGTGGTGGCTCGGTTCGTTACCATGCGCGTACTGCCCTATCAAACCCGAAATATCATTAGATGCTTCCGGCCCCATATCGCCCTTGGCTACAAAAAACTGATCGAGCTTGGTTACAAATGCTTTATCGCCGCCTAATAATTTTATCAGCCCTTCCACATCCTGTGGTACCAGCCAGGTGTATTGCCACGAGTTACCCTCGGTAAAATCGCCGTGGATATGGCGCGACTGGAAAGGATCGAACGGTTCGCGAAATGCTGTTTTTGACAAGCGGGCACGCATGAAACATGTTTTGGTATCAAAGTAGTTTTTATAGTTGTTCCCCCTTTTCAGGAAGTAGTTGTAATCAGCCACGTTACCCAGCTTTTTGGCCATTTGCGCAATACACCAGTCGTCAATAGCATACTCCAAACCCATCGATACCGACTCGGCAGTGCTATCGGCAGGTATAAAGCCTAAGTTTTTTACGTAATTAATGCCACGCTCCTCTTTCATCGCGGTAGCTTTAACCGCCTCGTAGGCTAATTTGGCATCAAAACCTTTGTAGCCCTTTAAAAACGCGTCAACCACAATGGGTACGGCGCTGTAACCCACCATACAATCGGTTTCGTTAGCCATTAAATGCCATACCGGTAGTTTGCCTTGCTGCTGATAGATGGCCAGCATGGTATTAATCATATCGTTTACGCGCTGCGGCTGCAATACGGTAAACAAAGGATTGGCCGCCCGGTAGGTATCCCATAACGAAAAGGTGGTAAGATTAGTAAAACCTGCATTTTTATGTACCACCTTATCTGTCCCCCAGTATTCGCCGTTAACATCGTTAAAAACAGATGGCGCTATCATGGTGTGGTACATGGCGGTGTAAAACACCTTCTTTTTAACATCGTCGGTAGTTTTTACAGCTACTTTACTAAACTCTTTATTCCAATCGGCATTGGCGGCGGTAACTGTTTTGTTAAAATCCCAGCCGGGTAGTTCGGTTTTAATGTTGAGCATGGCATTGGCTATACTTACCGGCGATATACCTACCTTAACATATATTTTTTCGTTATCGGCAGTGGCAAAAGTGGCCACCCCTTTTACCTTATTGCCGGTAACCGCTTTGCCATCGCGGGCGGTGCTATCATAAACGGTGAAGTTTTTTACCGGTTTTGATAATATCATGGTGAAATAAATACGCTGATCTTTTGCCCATCCCTTAGAATAGCGATAGCCTGTAATGGTAGTATCGTTCACCTGTTGTACCGATGTTTCGGTAGGCGCATCCCAGCCTATCCCCTGTTGCAGATCGATCACGATGTGAGCCTGGTCGGTTTTAGGGAAGGTATATTCGTGAAAGCCCACCCTTTTAGTAGCGGTAAGCTTAACCCCTACATTATACCGCTGCAATTTTACGGCATAATACCCCGGGAACGCGGTTTCATCTTTATGGCTGAACTTGGATACGTAGCCAGCTTCCATATTGTTAAGGCTGCCTTTGTACACCTTGATGTCGCCGGTGGTAGGCATCAGCACAATATCGCCCAGGTCGCCGATACCGGTACCGCTTAGGTGGGTATGGCCGAAGCCGATAATAGTTGAATCGGATATATGGTAGCCCGAGCACCAGTCCCACCCTTCGGAAAGGTTGGCCGGCCCTAACTGAACCGCACCGAAAGGCACATTAGCCCCCATAAACACATGCCCGTGAAAACCCGTACCAATAAACGGATCAACATATTTGGCAAGCCCGGTTGCTACCTGGCTGTACACACTTGCCGAAGTACAGGCGGCAAGCAGCAATAAACAGAACTTTTTCATTTAATATTTTTTGGAAGCTTATTATTTAAGCTGATCAATTTTAAAACGTAATAACTCTACCGATTCTTTTTGGCGCGATATGATAATATACATATAAGCGCCGTCAATTATACTGAAGGGATAGCCATATTGCCCGCCTTTCCATAAGCCTTCTTTTTTCAGATGATATAACTCATCGCTAACGATATAATTGTGGTTGAAGGTTTTTTCATCACTGGCAATGCTTAACACCAGCGGGTTACGATCATAATGGTGCAGGGTATCGAGGATACCCACGTAATACGTGCGGCCATCGGCCAGGTGCCCGAAATGGAATTTGCTGTCGTTATCAGTAAACGTGGTTTCGGTTGGTGCCGACCAGCTTTGCCCGTTAGTTTTACTTTCGGTTAGCCAAAGGCGGCCCTTCCAGCCCTTACCTGTTACCCGCAGCAGCATGTGTATTACCCCATTTGCCGATTGATAGAAAGCACCCTCGCACAAGGGCGGATAACCACTTTTTTCGGCAGGGGCGTAAAAGGTTGAGGGGTTATCTTCGGTATACATTTTCTGCGGATAAAAGCTGCTCATCTTCCAGCCGCTTATCCCCGAAGGATCATCGGTATAAGGAAACGTGAAGTTACCGCAAATGAGCAACCTGCCGCTCTTTAATTTTTGCGGCCCATGGTTGGGTATAACCGGGATGTGCAGATCAATAGGCGCGCTCCAATGTTCGCCATCGGTTGATGTTTTTGCCCACAGTTTAGTTTGGGTGCGATATTTGGTGTATTCGCCATAGTAGGCCACCAAGGTACCGTTATACTGGTACAGCCCGGCCGCGGTAAGTACGTTGAGTGTATCGTTGTATTTTGAGGGATCGGCCAGTACGGCGGGCGCGCTCCAGTGCTTAAAATCTTTAGATACGGCGTATACTACCCGCTGCCCGGGAGAATCTTCATCCTTAATTCCGTTGGACCATAGGGCGATAAGCTTCCCCTTAAACCTGATCACCGACTGATGGTGCGAATACAGCCAGCTATCGCCGGGAGTAAACACCATACTGCGTTCAATATTTAAGCGCTTGATATGGTTATCGCTATGGTAATTATTGGTGATGTTAGCCTGCTGACCAAAGCCTGTTAAAGCCAGGGCAGTTACTAACCAAGCCGTTAAAAAAACACTTCTCATATCATTAAACCCCGGCACTGCTCGTCTTGAGGGCGTTCAGCACATCATCATTAGGCGAACCGAATAATGATACCCCTGCCGCGCCTTTGCTTAGCGCCAATGTAATACCTTGTTTTACTTCGTCAATATTATTAAAATCGGACAGGAACAAGCCTGCATACAGCGGGAACTTGTTATTTAAAAAATGGACACCTTCGGTTACGGCATCGCCTATCCAGCCTACCTTTTCTTTATAAAAGCCGTGGTATATCATGGGGCAAATACCGTTGAGGTTCCAGTTTGTCCAGTCTTGCCGTACGTTGCGGCGGGCTATTTCGGGCGTAGGGAACACAGCCGCTGTAATTTGTTTTTTATGCGCCCCGGCCACTTTTGCAATGCCATTTACTACATTATTGATGGCATTATACCTGAACAAGCGCCACGAAAGGCTGGCCTCCGGGTACTCAATTGTATTAAGCGGTGTACCATACTGCTCATTAAACTTTTTTTGGCAATCATCGCAATAACAGTAATCATATTCGGGCAGTTCGCGGGTTTGCTCTATCTTATACTTGTCCCATAAATTAACGGGCAGTATCACATCGCAAAAGCGGATATAATCTAAATGGATGCCGTCAACATAATCCTTATCCAAAATGCTGTTTACCTGGTTCGACAGGTATTCGAGTACTTCGGGTTTTGAAGGGCACAACCAGCGGTAATAACCCACGTAAGGCGGTTTATCCACGCACGATTCGCCCTTCCTGTTTTTGGCATACCATTCGGGATGGGCGGCCATCAGTTCTTTTTCGCCGCGGTTCATGGTCCACATCCAGCGGTGCGCTTCCAGCTTTTGCGCCTTAGCTGTACGGAAGTGCATTTCGCTATCGGCTTCAAAAAAGATCCCGCGGATACCGGCATCGTAATACTTTTTATAGGTGGCGCTTAACTGTTCGGGCGTATCCTTCATATCCGGATTTATCCAGAGCCAGTGTTTATACGCTTTCTTTTTTACAGGGCTTAAACTATCGGCACTGCCTTTAAGCGGTACCGAAGCGGCTGCAAGGCCCAACAAACTTGTTGTAACAAAATTCCTTCTGTTTATCATGGCGTGTATGTTTGTGTTTTTACCAGTCCTTCATCGTTAATAATCAGCATATCACCTGCCTGCGTATTTATAGCGGCGGCAAACTGCCTGGCCGAAGCTGTTAAGTTGAGTTGATTTACCTTACCATCTATATCAACCTCAGCAGGCAGACCTAAAGCCGGCAAATCAATGGCGTATTTTTTATTCTTTGCAAAAAACTCTTTCTGTTTGTAGTAAACCAGCCATAACCACTGCCTTTGCTTTTCGCTGTAAGGCATGGTAAAGGTTTGGCCCGTGTTATGGCTAAATTGCAGGTAGCCCCAGCGTTCGGGGCAGTGCATATTTATCACCCCCTGCGGCGACCATACCCAATTCCGTTCGGGCAGGTTTTTCCCGCTGTTATCCTTTAGTTTAACATTTTTACCGTTCACGATTTTGGTATCCCACTCCACCCGCGAAAAATTGATACGCCAGGTTGCGCCCTCTTTTGGTATGCCGGTATTAAAACCAAACATTAGGGCTTTCATGGGGATGGCCATTTCTACCGTCCAGCCTTTATCGGTATCTTTTGTGTTGTTGAGCGTACCTTGTACGGTTACCGCACTTTTTAACCCGGCAATATCCCAACTGATGAGGGCATCGCCGCCGTTGCGGTATGGTTTTGATAAAAAGAGGTCGAATATTTTATTAAGCGCGTTTACCTCAATCTCAAAATACTGGTGCGTATCATTATCAGGGTCGATGAAGATCTCAAAATCATTATCCTTATAAATAATATCATCGTGATGGGTTTGCGTGGCCCATACCTGCGGCTCAACCATTTTGGCAGCGATAAATAAAGTGCTGTCGTTCCAAAGCATTTTCACCTTGGTATCAAAAGCAGGCAGCGGTTTGGCAGCCCCTTCAATATCTACAAAGCTGCTTGTCCATTCGGCTTTTTGCCAGTCGCTCTCCTGCAATATACCATCAACCTTAATAGCATTAGAGATATGCTGTACAACATAGCTTTTAGGCTGCGTAAACATGGCTTCAAAGCCTTTAAATTCGCTTTGCGCAAAAACGGAATCGCGGCCGCACAATAAGAAAGCAACAAGCGCTACGCTATATTTAATGGCAGATATCCTCATTATTAATTAGCTTTTTTGCCTGCCAAACCTGTTTTATGCCCATTGGTAGCATAATACAATATGAACAAATAGCAAGGCACCAATACAAAGTAAGCCGAGCTGGCATTGAACTTACCTACCAGCAAACCATATATTGGCGGTATAACCGCGCCGCCCGCGATGGCCATGATCATCATTGATGACCCTATTTTGGTGAAACGCCCCAACCCTACTATTGCCAGCGGCCATATAGCCGGCCACATTAATGAATTGGCCAAACCAAGCAAAGCGATAAATAACACCGATATATAGCCATGTGTAAAAATAGCCGCCAGTGAAAACATCAGCCCCAGCACAGCCGATACTTTAAGCGCGGCCTGCTGACTGAAATATTTAGGGATGCAGATAATACCGGCCACGTAGCCCAATATCATACACAACAATGTACAGGTAGTAAAAAACTTGGCTGTATCCAGCGGAATGCCCTGCGATGAACCGTAGCCGATGATGGAATCGCCTGCCAAAACCTCGGCACCTACGTACAAAAACAAGGTTAACACACCCAAAAGCAGGTATGGAAAGTGAAAGATGCTCGTTTTATTTACGTTAGCGATGGCTGTGCTTTCGTCCTCTTTATCGGTATCAATTTCCGGCAGTGATGAAAACACTACCGCTATGGCCAGTATCACCAGGATAACGATGATACAGATATAAGGCGTTATAACACGGCTCGCCAATATATTAAGTTCAACAACTTTTTCTGAATCGGTCATGGTTAGCAGGCGTTCCTTTAAAGCATCGGTATCTTTTAGGGCGATGGCACCTAATACGATGGGGGCAAGCGCGCCTGCAATTTTATTACAGATCCCCATTATGCTGATACGTTTGGCGGCGCTTTCAATAGGCCCCAAAATGGTGATGTAAGGGTTTGATGCCGCCTGCAATACAGTAAGCCCCATGCCCTGCACAAATAAACCCAGCAGGAAAATAGCATAGGTGCGCGTTAGTGCCGCGGGTATAAACAACAAGGCACCGGCGGCCATTACCGCCAACCCTATCGACATGCCTTTTTTAAAGCCGATCTTTTTCAGCAACCAGCCCGAAGGGATAGCCATTATAAAATAAGATATGTAAAAAGCGAAGGCTACCAGGTACGATTCAAAATCGGTTAGCTGGCAGGCTATCTTTAAATACGGAATAAGTACCGAGTTCATCCAGGTAACAAACCCGAACACGAAGAACAGCGCGCCTATAATGTATATGGCCCCGCCCGTTTTTTTTGTTTCAACAGTTTCTATTTCTGCCGCCTGCGTTAGTGTGCTCATGTTATGGTGGTTAAATTAATATGGGGTATCAGTTAGCTATTTGTATGGTTTGTTCCTTTAAATTCCAGCCGTAAACACTTACTGCCGGTAAGGTTTTGTACTGCGCGGTATCATAAGTAATGGTTACCGTTTTGCTTTGACCCGGCAATACCGATACATAGTTATCGCTGTAAAAAACAGGTAGTAAGCGTTTGCCGCCCTGTGCTTCAACCAATGATAAACGGTTGAAGAATGCAAGTGGAGCGTTCTCTGGATTGGTAAGCGTGACTTCTATTTTGCCCGGCACTGTTTGCTTAGCTACAGTTTTCACCTGCGACGCCGGCATTTTTTGCAGCCCCGAGTACATGCCTTTTTCATCGGCTACCCAGTAAATATTTTCGCTGATCACTTTTTTATCATGATCTACCAGTTGCAGCATCAGGAAAGCGCCCTCTTCTTTAGCGGCCTCGTCCAGTTGTTTTTTAACCGACAGGTACCTCTTTGTGATAGTTTCGGTAACGTCGGAGAAAACCTGCGTGATCATGGTTTCCTTACCCGCCATGTTGAAAATTTTGGCTACCAGCATCATATTGGTATGTGCCTTAAAGGTATTATTGGCTACCATTACCATACCGTCGCCGGGATTGTACATGATATGCAGCGGCTGGCTGCCATTGTGCAGGCCATACAAACAGGCATTAGGGTCGAGGTAATAATCATACATCTGCCCGCGCATGGAAGTCCACGGGTTTTGTGTTTTCCAGATGATCACGCCTGTATACCAATCCCACATATGCGAACTGAAACCTTCCATCAGGCCCCGGTACTGATCGTAGTTTACCAGCTGCGCTTTGGCTGTAAAATCGGTAGCGTCTTTTGGTTTACCGTACTTATTGATAACGGCATCGTAACCTATGTATTTATGGTAATCCCAAACCGGGTCTGTTTTTGTTTTGCCGTTGGCCTCGTCAAACTCGGGCAGTGCCTCCATATTGGCCGCGGGCATAAAGCGTTTTAACGATTCGATATCGCCAACCCCAACCGAGCCAACCTCGGAGTTAAAAGGAAAAGTTTTAAAATCCCAGAATACCGAAAGTGGCTGAATGCCGTAAGGCCCGTCGCCGTTGCCACCCAATACATTGCGCGACATGGTTTCGGAGTTAGAATATTCAATGAACCAGCGGGTATTATCCAGTTGCGGCATAATCTTGTCGCGCAGGGCTATCAATATATCTTCGGGCGGGGTGATCTCATTACCACCGCACCACATAGCCAGCGACGGATAGTTACGCACCATCTTCACTTGGTCAATTACCGATTCAAGGTACAGGTTATGGTCATCCGGGTACTTGCGGCGTGTCCACTGATCTTCCAGCTTCATCGGGTCAACCCAGCGGCCATTGCAATCGCCCGATCCCCAAAGATCCTGGAAAACCAACAGGCCGTATTTGTCGCAGGCCTCGTAAAATTCGGGGCGTTCAATCAGTGCGCCTCCCCAAACCCTTATCAGGTTAAGGTTCATATCACGGTGAAAACGTACTTCGGCATCGTAACGCTTATCGGTAAAGCGCAGCATGGCGTCAGAGATGATCCAGTTGCCGCCTTTTATAAATATTTTTTGCCCGTTAACATTTACCTGCTTGCTTTCGGTCTTGTCGTTCCATTGGGTAGTGATCTGGCGTACGCCTACTTTAATCTCTTCCTGGTCAGACACCTTGCCGCCTGCTACAAACTGTAATTTTACAGGATACAGGTATTGCTCGCCGTAACCGTTTGGCCACCATAGTTTGGGATTATTAAGGGTATAATCGTCAAGCTGTACCGTTTGCATCGATTTAGCTTTCAGCGTCACTTTTTTCGCAACCGGTTTGCCGTCGATACTATATTGCAGCGTACCGGTAACAGGTACGTCGGCGGCATTTTCAACATCGGCACTCATTTGTATGATAGCCGGTTGTTGCGGCCCTTCGGGGTTACGTACCCCTTTTACAAGCGTAATCACATGCGGGTCTTTTATGGCTACCGCGCCTGTGCGCTCAATGGTCACCTTATCCCATATCCCGGTATTGCGGTCGCGGATAGGTTGTATCCAGTCCCAGCCGGCGGTGTATTGCAGGCCAACGCCTTTGGCAATAGTACCATCGCCGCCCTGCCCGCCATTGGCATTGCCAACCACATCGGGCGGATAAACGATAACGGCCAAACGGTTGTTGCCGTCTTTAGCTATCCATTTGGTTATGTTATAACGCTGGCGTAAAAACATACCCTTATGCAGTTTCGCGTTAAGTTTATGCCCGTTCAGGAACACATCGCAGCTGTAGTTAACGCCACGCAGGTTCAGATAAACCTGGTTAGTGCCCGCGGGAGCCGCTTCTTTAAAATCTTTTGAAAACCAGTAGGTATAATAATCGCGACCGGTTTTATAAATATCGGGGATATGTTCGTTATTTAGTCCGTAGAATGGGTCGGGCACCTGCTTGTTATTTAGCTGTGAGGTTAAAACCGTTCCGGGTACTGTAGCATTCTCCCATGAGGTAAGGGCGAAGTCTGTTTTAGATATCACGCTTCCGTTACTGCTTACATCTGCTGCCTTTTTCAGCTTCCAGCCGCTGTTAAGTTCATACTCTGTTTGAGCGAACGCCGTGTTGATGCTGCCTGCCAACATAACAATCCCCAAACAAACCTTAAAAAGTGACGCAACCGGCAATGCCGTACAATTTAAATTCCTTTTTTTCAAAACTGATAATTACTGTTAATGAATGATTTAATTGAAAGGTAAGGTTATTTGTATTCTATTTTTATGCAGCCTGCTTCTAACAGGCCTGCTTTATTATATGCTGTAGCGTAGTTAGCCACAGTGATGCCTGTGGCAGACTTTTTCCACTTTAAGGCTTGTTTACCACCCAAAAGGGTTACTTTTTTAACACCATTAATACCGGGCAAATCAATGTTTACTTCGGCAGGTACGGCTTTCGTCTTATCGTTTGCCAGTACATAAATATAAACTATTTGCTTGTCTTTTGATTTGGTATAATACACATTGCCATTACCATAAGGGGCTACCGCGCGTGAGTTATAGATCCCTTCGCCGTTTATGGTGATCCAGTTGCCAATAGCATCAAGGCGTTTGTAAGCTTCCGGATCCCAGTCGCCATCCGGACCGGGGCCAATGTTCATCAGCAAGTTACCTCCACGAGATACGATCTTCACCAATAACTCTATAATATCATGTGCCGATTTGTAATGATCGTCGGGTACGTAACTCCACGAATTACCCATGGTGATACAACTTTCCCACGGATAGCTCAACGGTTTTTCGGGTACTTCCTGCTCGGGCGTGGTATAGTTTTCAAATTCGCCGGGAACGGTACGATCAACCACTATTAAACCGGGCTGGTTTTTACGGGCCATGGCCACAATTTTAGGCATATCTATATCCTGATCGAATTGAATGGTGCGCTGCCATTCAACCGCGGTATCAATGGTAGCCTTTGGCCTCACCCAACCGCCATCAAGCCATAGTATATCTACCAGGCCATAACCCGTCATTAACTCCTGAATTTGGTTGTAAGTGAAATCCTTAAACTTGTTCCAGTTTTCGGGATGCTTGGCAGGGTCGTAATTCACGTTCCTGTCTTTAGGCGGAAAGTATGGCCACCAGTAATCTTTTGAATGCCAGTCGGGCTTGGAGAAGTAAGCGCCTATCATAAAGTCCTTCTTTTTAAAGGCCGAAAAGATTTCTTTGGTAACGTTGGCTTTAGGGTTAGTAGAGAAAGGCGTTTTGGCATCCGTAATTTTATAGTCCGACTGTCTGGTATCAAACATGGCGAAACCATCGTGGTGCTTGGTGGTAAAAACCACATACTTCATACCGGCATGTTCGGCAGCCTTAACCCATTTATCCGGGTCGAATTTTGTAGGATTAAACGTGGTTTGCAGGTTTTCATAAGCCTTTACATACCCGTTATAAGTGGCACCGTAAGGGTCTTTACGCTGCGTCCATCCTTCGTCTTCGGGGCAAATACTCCAGCTTTCAACCACGCCCCATTGGCTGTAGGTTCCCCAGTGCATAAACAGGCCAAACTTTAGGTCCTGCCATTGATCGAGTTTCTTAAGTACGGCCGCGTCGGTTGGTTTCTGGTATTTTTTTGAAATATCGTGCACCTGCGCAGCGGCCAAAAAGCCATTTAACAGAAATGCCGATAACAGCGCTATCAATTTAAAAGGGGTAATATTTTTATGCATTATAATCGCTTTAGTTTTTTTCTATCTCGTTAATTTTATTTTTTAGCGGCTGGCCCAGGTTTTCTATCACCAAAACAGCCCCGCCCAGTAGTTGCGCTTTCACATTCAGCTCTGATATCAGCAATTGAGTATCATTAGCCAGTTGTGGTATGCTATGCTCATAAATAGCCTGCTGTATGGGCGAAAGCCACAGTTTGCCAATTACGCTTGCCCTGCCGCTCAATAAAATGATCGAAGGGTTCATGATGTGGATCAGCATAGCCAGGCCACGGCCAATGTTGTATGCCGCTTCCGAAATCAGCCTTACCGAAAGCATATCGCCTTTTAAGGCTTCGGTAACAATAGCATCAATATCTATCTCTTCATAATTCATCAGGCTGCTTTTTTGGCCGCTCTCCAGTTCGGTGCGTACCTTGCCGGTAAGCGCCCGCATGGACGATTCGGTTTCCAAACAGCCACGTTTACCACAGGCGCATATTTTACCATTATTAAATAATGAGATGTGACTGAATTCCCCCGCCAGGCCACTGTGACCTCTGAACACCTTATTATCCAATATCATCCCTAAGCCTATCCCCCAGCCTAAATTTAATACCATGGCATCGTTTTGACCGATGGCCGTACCGAAGGTTTTCTCGCCCAAGGCTATCGCGGTAGAGTCATTTTCGATAAAAACGGGAATCTGTATGGCCTCTTGTAACACACTTGTAAGCGATGAACCTGTTACGGGCAAATAGGTTAAGTTCATCCCCCGCTCGGTTGATACAAAACCCGGCATAGAAATGCTAATGCTGATTACCCGCTCTACCGGAATAGTGACTGTATACAGGAAAGCGTTGATCAAATCTGCAAGCTCTTTAGCGTGCATGGTATAGATGTCTATCTTATGCTTTTTTACATCGCTTACAAAGTTGCCCTTCATATCAAGCACTACGTATTCCATATCATACTGGCTCATGGCAACAGAAACGATGTAGAAACTATCGGCCACCAACGAAAACTTAACCGGCTTGCGCCCGCCGCTCGATGTGGCGTAACCCTTGCGCTCCACTATTTCGGCATCAAGCAGTTCGCTTACCAACTTATTTACGTAAGGTATGCTTTTGCCCAAAAGGTTACTCAACTCCGTAGCCGACAGTGAGCCGTGATAACTCAAAAGCTTTATCAGCTGCGGATATTCATTTAACAAAGAAAAATTAGCACTTAATACTCTCACGTGGTTCTAAAAATTAATCTCATCATTATTTAAAAGGCTTTATACCGGCATCAGCAACTTTCGTTACTATGTAACCGGCCACAGCCTTGCCCTGCGCATTTCCGTTATTTATACTGTCGAAATAATGTATACCACCATAAAACCTCGACATGCTCGCCTCATTGGCGGCCTGCCTGAAAGAACTGAACGAGCGTTTGCCGCTGCCAAACGGTATCTCGGTATCGTCCTCATATTTAAAGTTATCACCAAGCAAGTAAGTAAGTATTTCGGCCGATGCCTGCGAAATAACCGCGTGGCCGCTGGTATATTCAGGAAACGGCGGTGTTTGTAATACGGGCTTCCACTTAATATCCATGTACTTGTTTATATAAGTTTCGGGGCGAATGCGGTTGCTGGCAAATTTCTCTTCCCAACAGCTTATAAAGGCATCCATCAAGGTAACCCCTTCTAATGTTAGGGCCACAATTGATTGCCCGAAGGTCAGCTTCGCTTGTTTGGCCACCAGCCCTGTAATGTGCATCCAATGCCCTCCGGGACTGATCTTTTTATAACCAATAGACATGTGGCCCGATGTGGTAATGGCAAAGGGGTTACAATCCCAAAACAGGGCCTGGTTTATCTGCTCATCGGTTAAGTGCTTTGAGGCATTGTAAACAGCCAGTACCTGCCTGTGAAATGCCGACGCGGTATCTTTACTAAAAGCGATGAGCGGCGCGGGCTTAAACTGCGTTGAAGTATCAATTACCAAAGTGCGTATGGTGCGCCAGTTAGGCTCAAGCGCTTCAAAATATCCCGGTGGCGTTGGGTACCAGTGGCCTTCTTCTTTTAAAGGTGTATACCTTTTAAGCGCGCTCAATTGTCCGTAATGGTCGCCTTTAGAAAAGGCTACCACCTGCATCGATGCTTTTTCGGCTGCCGCGATGGAATTGTCGATCACCGCCTGTTTAATCCCTACCTTAAGCAACAGGCTTACAAATGCCCCCTGATCGTCTTTGATTGTATAACCCGATGGCAG
Source organism: Mucilaginibacter sp. GW821-FHT07G05 (assembly GCF_059418565.1). Taxonomy (NCBI): domain Bacteria; kingdom Pseudomonadati; phylum Bacteroidota; class Sphingobacteriia; order Sphingobacteriales; family Sphingobacteriaceae; genus Mucilaginibacter; species Mucilaginibacter sp. GW821-FHT07G05. The sequence continues at coordinate 24,011 of NZ_JBWKQC010000007.1, forward strand.
CAGCAGTTTGGCACTTTCGAGGATGCTGTAATAAGCGGCTATGCGGTAATCATAAGCTTTATTGGCAGTATCGGGCTCGTAGGGTGTTTTATAACTCTTTAAAAATTTATTCAGCGGCGGAAACTGACGATCGTGCGCGGCGACAATATTGTATGCGCCCATCATACAATAAGCATAGTACCGTGCCGCTATAGGCGGACCAACCACATCGTGCACCATTACCATGGTTACGGTGTTTACCGCGTGCTCGGGCGACAGGTAATCAGGAAAACCTTTATCGCGTTTTTGCGCCATGCCATATTGCCCCAGCATAAGCATAACCAACAATGCTATAGTTTTACGGATGCTCATGGAATTTTATAAAATTGCAGAGGCCCCTGCGCAAGGCCGATCAATAAATAAGATGCTTTGCCGATAGTTGCCGTTAAAGCCGACTTTACATCGCCTGCAACCGATAAGCCTGACAATGTTTGCGGCACATAAGTAAACCCGGCTTTGCCATCGCCTTTTAACAGGCAGCCGTAGTTGGCATCAAAACTGCCCAGCTTAAGCCTGTTATCGGCATGGTTACCCATCAACAGGATATCCGTTTTGCCATCCTTATCAAAATCAGCAGTGAGTATTTGTGTTACTGCCGAAAATTGGGCTTCTACAGGCAGATTAACCGCTTCAAACTTTCCGCCCTTGTTGATATAGCACATGGTACGGGTTTCGGTAGCGGCGAGATAGCCCGCTTTTTTAAGATCGTCGGCACTAAAAATATCTTTTATGGTTACATCAGCATAATCTTTGTACGATGTAAACTTTCTCCGCATCGGGTAGATCTGCTCATTGATCTCGTCGCGGCTTACAAAGGGGTAACTGGTGCCCTGCACATAAAAATTAAGGAAAGGGTCAACAGAACCATTGTTATCAAAATCGGCAAAGTAAAGTTCGACAGGTTGTTTTTCGGTAGCGCGTACCTGGGTGTTCAAACCGAGGTTACCGGCTATAATATCGGGCAGTCCATCGCCATTTACATCGGCAACCGCCATGCTTAACCATATCCCCTTTTGCGGACTGCTGAAGTACGCGGCGGTTTTATCTTCAAAGCCGGTTTTACCATTCAGGTAAACGGTTATTGGCATAAATTCGCCGCAAATAACCAGATCCTTGCGTTTGTCATTATCCAGATCCACCCATTGCGCATCGGTAACCATACCTATTGTTGCAAACGGTATCTCGGCCTTTGTAAAGTGCCCTTTACCATCATTAACCAGTAAATAACTTTGCGGTGCCAGCGGGTATTTTCCCGGTATAACACGACCGCCTACAAACAGGTCGATATCGCCGTCGTTATCAAAATCACATGGCCGCACGCACGATTTCGCGCTGGCATTTAGTTGATCGGGCAGGGCTGTTACCGTTAAAACGAATTTGCCCTTGCCATCGTTAAGGTATAGCTCGTCGTTAAGGTCGGCTGCATTGGGTTGATATAAGGCGTATCCTCCCCTTGCCAGGTACAGATCGGGAGCGCCATCGCCATTGGCATCAAAAAACGCGGCTGCGGCAATGGTACCCATGTTTTCAGTTTTGCCACGGATAATATCAATCTGCTTAAACGTACCGTTGGGTTGTTGCAGGTATATTTTACCTACGCCATCCTTATCGCCGCTAACGTATATATCTTCAAGCCCGTCTTTATTCACATCGGCTTTAGCTATCACAGGGGCGGTTTTCGATAGCATGAACGTCATCAGCAGCTGGCGCTTAAAATCGTTAAGCGTAATTTCTTCGGGACTAAAATCAATAAGCGCCGCCGACTTTTGGAACACTGTTTTGGCAACAGCCACTTCCTTTTTATCTTTTGCCGCCCTGGCCGGCATATCTACCTTAAGTAACCGATTACCGTTAACCGCTTTCAGTGTTTGTTTAGATTGATCGGGCCATACAATGGTTACCGAATCAGCAACGGTTTTGCCGCCCAAACCAAAGTTAAGCGTTGTTGATACGCACGACAGATAGCCCCTGTTAGGGTTAACTTCCTGGTATTGTGTATTACCGTTGGCGTACACATAAGCCTTTGCCCCTATGGCGTTAACATTGGGCTTAGTACCGTTTAGCTTTATTGCCAGATAAGTGTTCGCCTTGTTATCGTTTAACGTATTCTGATATACGGATGCAGGCTTGTTAATATTATTGATCACCAGGTCGAGATCGCCGTCATTATCCAGGTCGGCATATACTGCCCCGTTTGATACTGCCGCCTCGGTAATACCCCAGTCTGTTTTTTTATTGGTAAAAGTAAGGTCGTGATTGTTTTTAAATATGTAGTTGGGCAGCGCGGTCGACGGCATAGCCATAACGAGATCCATCAGTAAAAATGGTTCGCGGTTCATGGCCTTTTTTATCTTATAGTCGCCCCAATAGCGTAAAAAGTCCTTATTGGTATAATCGCGCAGGTAACCGTTGCTTATAAAAATATCCTTGTAACCATCGTTATCAAAATCGGCAATAAGCGGGCACCAGCTCCAGTCGGTAGCGCCAACACCTGCAAGGTTAGCTATTTCGCTAAAGGTACCGTCGCCATTATTTAATTGCAGCATGTTGCGCATGTATTGCCTGTGCAAATCCTGCCTTAGCATCAGCTCAAAAGCTTCGTAATTTTCTTCAAGCTGTAATGATTTTTGGCGATGGTTATCTTCGGGCAGCATATCGAGTGTTAAGATATCGGGCTGCGCGTCGTTATTAATATCGGCAATATCAACCCCCATCGAAAAATGGGCCATGTGCCTCAACATGGTTTTTGAGGCATCGGTAAAGGTTTTGTTCTTATTGTTTATGTAGATGTAATCGGGTTCGTTATAATCGTTAGTAACGTATACATCGGCAAAGCCATCCTTATTGATATCAGCTATGGCTATACCGAGGCCAAACGTAAGCGGGTTTTGTATAATACCTGCTTTTTGCGAAACATCGGTAAAATGGTTGCCATTATTCTCGAAAAGCTTATTGCTCGCAAACTGGTCTGTTTCGCTTTTATAGCGAGCCAGCTCCATGTTATCAATCTTTTTAATGTTATGATTCAGCAGGAACATGTCCAGATCGCCATCGTTGTCGTAATCAAAAAAAGCGGCCTGGGTACTATATCCCGGATCATCCAAACCATAAGCTTTGGCTTCTTCCTTAAATTTATTGTTACCCTGATTGATAAAAAGTTGGTTTCGGCGAACATCCAATTCTGTTTTGCCCGAATAGCATATATAAATATCAAGCAAACCGTCGCCGTTAACATCGGCCATGGTTACACCGGTTTTCCAGCCATTGCTGCGGCCGGGTAGTTCTTTGCAGGCATCTTTGGTGATGTCCTTAAACTTCATACCGCCCAAATTGAGGTATAATTTATTGGGCTGCATATTGGCGGTAAACATGAGGTCGGGCAGGCCATCGTTATTAATATCGCCTACGGCAACACCGCCGCCGTTGTAAAAATACTCGTACGAAAGCACATTGAGTGATTCGTTCTCGTTAATGTTATTGCTAAAAGTTATACCGCTCTCTTTAGCCAGCACCTGTTTAAACAGCTGCTGTTGCGCGGTTGCCGTACCTATTAAGGCAAAAAGTAAGGCCACTACAAGGCACAACCGGCTTAGGCTATAAGAAAAACGTATAACATTAATTAACATTTGCCCCGGAAATTAAGTGAGCGAAAAAAGAAAGGAGATAAAAACCGGCATGGCACAAATATTTTGACGCCATGCCGGTAATTATTAAGATTTATTGTTTATCCCACCAAACACGGGTAGCGAAATCGTCGCTTCCACCCATACTGGTTACAGCGGCTGCGTAGTTTGCACCGTTAGTTTGCGGTAAAGTGATCGGATAAGGCATCCTGCGCGGCACCTGACCAGCTATGTATTGACCGGGATAGGTAATCGCGGTAAGTGCCGGAAATCCAGACCTTCTCCAGTTAGCAAATGTTTCGTTGAAGTTGAATGTTGTTGATGTAATAACATAGTACTCCATGTTTATTTGCTGTAAGGCTGTTGCCGGTACCAGCGGATGGGCTGCAACGTAAGTAGCAATGCCTGATACTGCTGCCGCGGCTGACGTATTGTATTGCGCCAGTGTAGCCATATCAGCAGTTAAAGCGTTTTCGTAGTGCTGCGCTGCAGTAGCTGTACCAACAGACCAGCCCCTGGTAGCTGCTTCGGCAAGCAGTAGTTCAGATTCGCCATAAGTAAATATAAAGTTGGCGCTTGTTCTTTCTGCATATACACGAAGGCGTGGGCGAGAGTACTTACCCAGCGGTGCCGGTGCATCATCTGCATTGGCAGCCGGTGTAGCGCCAGGGTAACCCGGAGCAGTGGCAATATTACCTGTAGTATAACCGTTTGGCATACCTGTTTGCAGGCTCGCGGTGTTATCGCCCGGAAGATCGCGGTTTTCATTTGCCGCGCGGCCATTACCCGCGGTAATTTCGGCAATAGCAGGAATACGCGGATCATTGGTTGTTTTCATATAATCGATAAGCGTTTTACCCCAACGTACTTCCCTGAAATCGTCTGTTACCAATAATGCGTCGGAGTTGCTGCTGGTATTACCGTTAGCATCTGTCATTACTTTAACGTTATCGCTAATGTTATTCATGGTACCACCGGCAGCCGCTTTTTCGGCCCAGGTTTTTGCTGTGTTCGCGTCAACTTTAGTTAAACGCATAGCAGCTTTTAACATCAAAGAATAACCTAAATGTTTCCAGTGTGTAATTTGATCAGCACCTGTACCGCCGTAAAATAAATCGGCAGTAGGAGCAGGTTTTGATGCGTCAAGTGCCGCGGTAGCAGTTTCAAGCTGGGTAAGTATCGCGGTATAGATATCCTGTTGTTTATCAAACTTAGGGGTAAAAACACCGTTTTTAGCCTGACCTTCTTCCGAGTATGGCGCATCGCCGTACAGGTCGGTTATACGCTGTATGAACATGGCACGTAAGATGGTACCGCAGGCGTCAAGGTTGGTGTATTCGGCCTTATCCTTGATCAGGTTTTTCATTTCATCAACCAAAGTAAGCGCCTGGTACGACCTGTTCCAGGTACGGTTATAATAACCTGTACCGCTGCCTCCAAGTACATACTTATCGCCATTGCTATAATAGCTGTATGTTGATGATAACGACTGGATCCACATACTTTGAAAAAGTAATTGATCATACCCGGTTTGTGAAAAGGTTATCTGCGCCTGCGACATTAAATAGTCGGGTACAACAAGTTCACCTGATACTTTATCGGGCTGTGTATTTATCTCTTCGAAATTCTTGGTACAGCTTGCCATAAACGTAGCGCCTGCTACCAGAAAGCTGAAAATATATCGTTTTTTCATTTGTTTAGTTTTTGAATTTAAAGTTTACGTTTAAACCATAAGTTCTTGCGAAAGGCAAACTGGTACCCTCAATACCCGAGTAACGCACATCGTTAGAGAAGCCGGATTCCGGATCGATGTTTTTGGTATGCTTCATGATAGTCCAAAGGTTACGGGCAACTGCCGATACGCCAATGCTGCTAAATGGAGTACCTCTCAGGAAGGTAGAATTGAACGTGTAACCCAATGTTACCTGGCGCAGTTTAATAAAGTCGCCGTTTAATACATCAAGTGTAGAGATATTACGTGCTAAACCCTGATAGTAAGTTTGCGCAGGTACATTCACCGTGTTTGCCGCGCCTGCCGCGTTAACACCTGTAGCAACAACACCAGTTTCACGACCATCAAGCGTCATTTTATTTAAACCTCTGAATATGCTGTAATATTCCGTAGCTGAAAGCACTTTGCTGCCAAACCGGTAATCAATAAGGAAGCCTAAATTGAACTGTTTGTAGTTAAATGTGTTGTTTAAACCACCATAAACGTTAGGAATTGTTGTACCTACCGGTTTCAGATCGCCCCTTACAGGGATACCATCAGCACCGATGACGATATTGCCGCTCGCGTCGCGTTTGTAATCATAAGCAAGAATTTGCGGACCAGACATACCAGCAACAAGTGCAAGGTTGGCATTCATCGGGCGGTAAGTACCAAATGCTACGTTTCCGTTGATGTCGTCAGTTTGCAGTACCTTGTTTTTAACATAGGTAAAGTTGAATGACGGTGTCCAGCTAAAGCCTGATTTTCTAACAGGTGAGCCATGTATCTCTACCTCGATACCGCGGTTTTGAGTTGAACCTGTACCTATGTAACGTTGGTTGTAACCTGTTGATGGGTCAAGGTTAGCTTTGATGATCTCATTTTTCGTTTTGCGGGAGAAATAAGTAACGTCGAAACCAAATCTGTCACCCCAGAATTTCATTTCTAAACCTGCCTCGATCTCATTAAGTCTGAAAGGTTGTAAAAACAAGTTTGGAAGCAGTGAGTTGAAACCTAAAGTAGGTGTACCGTTTACCGAGTTGTTTATATCATAATAAACACGGTTCGCAAAAGCATCGGCATCGTTACTGGTTTGCGCGTATGATAACCTTACTTTACCCAAATCAACACCGTTCATTTTGTAAAGCTCAGAGAAGATAAAGCTACCTGAAACCGATGGCGAGAAGATACCCGGGCCAACAGATTTACCGATAGAACTGTAATAATCATAGCGGCCTGTTGTACTTACTACCAGGAAATCCTTAACAGAGAAATCTGCTGAGTAGTAAGCCGAATTAACTTGTTTCTTGCTTGCAGGATCAATAAGTGGTCCAGAATCGCGTGTCCTGAAATTCTTTAAACTGTAGAAGTAAGGAATGATAAAGCCGTTTTGGCCATTAACAAAAGTACCTTCCAACTGGCTTTTACGAATGTTACCACCGATAGACATATCTAAGTTTAAGAAATCTTCAACAAGAGAATGTTTACCGTTAATTAAAACGTCGGCGTTAAACTCAGAAATATGCGTATTAGTTTGGTTCATTGTACCGTTATCGCTACGGTAAGCGGTACCGGTTGGCTCAATATCTACACGTTTATCGTTACTGTCGTCATAACCTAAGCGACCTTGCAGGTACAACCAGGTAGTTAAATCGTATTTTGCAGATAATGATGAAATTAAACGGTTTCTGTTAACATTTTTTATAAAGTTGTTTGCAGCGAAATATGGGTTGGTCACATAAGGATCATCCGTAAATGTTAATTCTCTGCCGGCAGCGTTTGTACCGGGAGACAGGGTAGCCTGATCCTGGTTAGGCGCTAAAAACTGAACGTTGTTAGGGTTACCCGGACCATCGCTCAAGCCAGACCTGTTTTTAGAATTTTCCATCACATAGTTGGCTACAACATTGATGTTCAATTTTTTAGTTACCTGCTGGCTGCCGTTAAAGTTAAATGTCTTTCTGTCCAAATAGCTGTTCGGCACCATTGAATTGGCACGAAGATCAGAAAGAGATAAGCGGAAAGCACCGGTTTCGTTACCACCTGTAAATGACGCGGTATTGGTAAAGCTTGGCGCTGTACGGTAAAAATTGATGTAATTGCTTACCGGAGAATATTTGTGCGTTTTACCGTCTATTTGCATCACATCAGAACCGTCCATTTTGGTTCCCCATGCAAGGCTGCCCGAGCTGCGTGCCAAATCAAGCGTAGTTGGTTTTTCGGCCACACCTGTTGTAGGGTTCAGCATACCCTGGCCATACACCTGTTGAAAATCAGTATTATCAACCGGCTGGTCAAACTGTATGTTAGTATTAAATTCGATACCGAATGGTGAATTCTTTTTACCGGTTTTGGTAGTGATTAAAATTACACCGTTTACCGCGCGTGAACCATAAAGTGCCGAAGCCGACTGACCTTTCAGTACAGTCATCGACTCGATATCATCAGGGTTGATGTTTGATATACCATCACCATAATCGGCACCACCCCACTCGCCTGATGCACCACGCTGGGTGTTATCCATTGGCACACCGTTAATAACGTAAAGCGGGCTGCTGGCGGTAAAGCTGGTTAAACCACGCAGCAATACCTTAGCTGATGAGCCCGGACCACCATTTGAACCACTTACACTTAAACCGGCTACACGACCTTGTAATGATAAGGCAACGTTGCTTTCCTTAGCTTTATTAAGGTTTTCACCATTTACTGTAGTTACTGAGTAACCTAATTTCTTTTGTTCTTTGCTGATACCCAATGCTGTTACAACCACCTCTTTAAGGTCGTTTTTTGAAGGCACCAGGCTAACGTTGATCACTGTTTTACCGGCAACAACAATTTCTTGCGAGGTATAACCTATTGATGAGAATACTAAAGTAGCGTTATCAGGCGCGTTGATGCTAAAGGTACCATCGCCGCCTGTTTGTGTACCGGTTGTAGTACCTTTAACGGTAACAGATACACCCGGCATCGGGTCGCCATTTTCATCAACAACCTTACCTTTTACAACAGCGTCGTTTACAAACTCACCTTTTTTGCTTATTACAATCAGGTCGTTCTGTAATTGGGTGTAAGTAAATTCGGTGTTCTTTAAAAGCCTGTCAAGCACGGTTGTGGCCTCGGCATTTTCAAAGTTTAGCTCGATGCCTTTTGTTACAGGTATCTTTTTTTCGCTGAATACGAAATGATACTTGGTTTGCTTTTGTATCTGGGCAATTGTTTTTGCAAAATCGGCCGATTTTGTTTTAATAGTGACCGTTGTTTGTGAAAACGCACCGGCAACTGCTTGAAGATTTAAGGCTATTACTAATATAGTAGTCAATTTCATTATTAATACAGACTTTATTAGCCAATATTTATCCCTTACACCATTTAGGTGTTTAAAATATTTCATAATTTTACTTAGTTAAAGTGAATTGATTAAGACGGCAATTGCCTTTCCACGGGAGTATTGCCCTATTAATTTAATTGGTTTTACAGCAGGGGCTATTCATAGTTCCTGCTTTTTGTTTTTAGTATCCTTTTACTTCATATTTTTTAATTTGGTGGTTTGATGAGTTAATATATATAAACGATCTCCTTATTTATTTTGTAATGGAAGGGTTCTATCATTTGCAAGGCATAAAGCGCCTGCGTAATACTCTCCTTTTCAAAAACCCCGGTATAGTTATATTTTTTTATCAGTTCGCTTTTCACAACAATTTTCAACCCGAACCATCTTTCCATCTGTTTGGCCAATGATTCCATATCCTGATCTTTAAATATCAGTTTATTATTGGTCCACGAGGTTTCGATAACTGTGGAATCGCCTATTTTAAGATGCGTTAAATTGGTAAGCAAGTAACTGGTGCCGCTGGTATCGGGCACCGGAAATTTTACATTACCCCGTTTTGTATGTTTCAGCGCGACGCGTTTGTGCAATACTAATTTTTCGTTCGGTTTTAATATGATCCTGTCGGCCGGGCGATCGGCCAGGGTAAGTTCAATGGCTCCGCGAATCAAAGTGGTTTCGCAAGATTCATCGTTAGCATACGACTTAACGTTGAATGCCGTTCCCAAAACCTTTATCTTCATTTGATCGGCATGCACTATAAAAGGATGCTCCGGGTCTTTCTTAATATCAAAAAATGCTTCGCCGTTAAGGTAAACCTCACGTGTTTTACCGCTAAAGGAGGCCGGGTATTTTAACTGACTTTGCGAGTTAAGGGTAACAACCGAGCCATCGCTCAATACAATTTTTGATTTTTGGCGGCTCGGGGTATGCAATACCTCCAGGTTAGCAACCTTTGTATTTTGAACCGCGCTGCGGTAGTTTGTATAATAGTATGCACCGGCGCCTAATGCTGCTGTTACCAAAACAGCGGCTATCATGCGGGTAAATTTCGAATATCCCTTACGCGTTATCGGAATTACATCTTCAGATTGCGGCTCGTTGCCCGAATCGATCTTATTAAGGATGTTTTGAAACATTTTTGCATTGTTTGCATACGTTTCTTCATCCGGTGTCCAATACGATTTAAGGTTGGTGTATATTTTGTTTAACTCAGGATCGCTGTTAACCATCTCCAAAAACTCCAGGTGTTCTTCGGGAGTTAACTCGTTGGCTAACTTTTTTGTAAGCAATAACTCGAACCTTTCGTTAAGCATTTATTTGTTGATGTTTGATGTAAGGACAACTAAAAAATAAAAATTGCCTACAACAAAAAATTATATTTTTCAATTAGCCGCATTGGCAGCCTTATGCTGAGAAGGTATGTGGTGCGCAACCAACGTGGTAGTAAGCTTTTTTATAGCCCTGAAAAGCTGCGTTTGTACAGTGCGGGTTGATATATTTAAAATTTCGGCAACTTGTTTATACCTCATGCCATCTTCTTTAATTAGCCGAAATATAAGTTTTGATTGCATTGGGAGGCAATCGATTGCCCTATCCAGTATAAAATGAAGTTCTTTACGTTCGAGCGCTTTTACCGGATCATAACTGTTGACAAATACCAACTCGTGCGAATCTTCAATTTGTACCAAATGTACCTGGGAGTATTTTTTAAGATAATTTAACGATCCGTTTTTTACCGCTACAAATAAATAAGTGCTCGGATCATTGATATGGGCGAGTGTTAAGCGGTTTTCCCAACATCGTACAAATACATCAGAGACTATCTCTTCGGCAGCTTCTTTATTGTTGATGTAAAAAACACAAAACTTAATAAGCTTAGTGTTCAATTTATGAAAAAGTATCTCAAATGATCTGATATCATTTCTTGAACACATGTTGTTCCACAGGACAACGTTTTCAGTAGTTGAACTTTCCATAATTCGTCAAATAAAGTAATGTCAGATAACAATTATCAAATGCAAGTTAACAATTCTGTTATATAAAGAACAAGTAATTTCAAAAAAATATACAAAAGATTAATAATTTTTGAATGATATAATCACAAACTAACTATTTCTTCTTAATTTTTTAAGAAAGAATTGCCACTTAACGAATATTATGTCTTTTATATTGGTCAGTAAATCGTTTTTTCAAGCTTTAAGATAAAAATTGTCAGTTTGACAGCATTATTATCATTTATTCATCGCATAAAATACACTTGAATGCCTAAACGAGAGCTATTTAACTAAAACGGGAGAGATTTTTCAGGTAAATTGATTAAGCAACGCATCGAAGAAATGCTTAAAACGTGGTAAGGTGTTACAAATACTAAATCAACTTAAGTAGGTTGGGCAGATGAAATGTGTTAAATGAAGTGGCATGTTTTTGTAAAAAATAGGCGACTAAGGCATAACTTGCTCGCCTTGATGCAGGCCAACAAGTAAATTAGCAACAGAAAGGCCCCATCTGCATTTTCATTTTTTATACATTTGAGTAAACCTAAAAACATCATGAAGATCAACCTGAAATTTATTGCCGCGCTATTATGTTTTTACTTCGTGGCTACTACTGCATTCGCGCAAAACAAAAAAGCCAACAAGAAAACAATCATAGGTATTTGGGAGCTATCGATGATAGAAACCAACGGACAGCCTTTACAGGCTACCGGTCCGGGCTATTTAAAATTGTTTAATGCCGACGGCACCTTTGCCAATACAAAAGTACTGAATACCGGTTCGGTAATTTCCCATAGCGGAAAGTACACCGTTGATAACACGCAGAGTTATACGGAAACAGCTTTATACAGAATAACGGAAAACGCGGATGATCAGCTTGGCAAAGGCTTTAAAATAAACTACGCGTTCAGCGATGACAAAAAGAGCCTGACGCTTAAATTGATCTACAAAGATGGGGTAACTTCTACAGAAGTTTGGCGGAAGTTATAAGCCGCATACTCAATTATAAATATGATAAAGATCAAATTTATAATACCTGGTCTGATTACGGTTATTTCTGCATTTATTTTTTGTGTACCGTTTAATTTAGCAAATGCGCAAAATGCTAATGGTTTAGATAGTACGAACGAACGCATAGTGGTAAACAACATTATTAGCTATCACTTTAAATTCGCTAAACCTTTCGAATTATCTTTAAAAAATGATGTATTACAAGACAACGATGAAACATTTGCGGGTTTTTGGCCTACCGGGCCGCGAGAGCTAATTTCTACAATTAAAAAAATCGACATCGAATATCCAAATGATACTTATGAGTTTTATCATCTTGAAAAACAAGCGTTCCTAAAGAAAGCAGATACTTCTTTTGCCGCATTCAATTTCATCACATTCGCTTTTGACCGTGATTATTTGATCGGCATAAATAAGGTTACAAAAGTTATGAAATTCTTTAGCGGTAACTTTTTCGTTTCACCTATTGCTTCCGATTTTAAATTAGATGTTAAAAACCCGGATACTTTTGTCAATTATATAAAGGTGAGGATGTTTAAAATGCATTCTACAAAAATTAAATTCTTAAAAAATGAAGAGGATTGGATATTGTTTAAAGCACGGTGTTTATCGATGAATCAGGATATGATTACAAGGGTTAAAAAAAGAGAATTTAATGTGGTTGACTATATTTTTAAAAATCCACCTCACTACTATTAATCACCTTAAAAAAATATGGCTATAATTTAATGGTTAAGAAATTGCAGTCTCGGCCACGGCTGGCAGGGCAAAACTAAATTTACTACCCTCCCCAAGCTCACTCTCTACCCAGATACGCCCGTTTTGTGCTTCTATAAAATCTTTGGAGATGGCCAGGCCAAGGCCCGAGCCTGACTTTTTTGTTCCATCGGTTGGTACCTGAAAATAGCGGTCAAAGAGGCGTTTCTGATATTGCGGATCTATCCCGTTTCCAAAATCCTTTACTGAAAATTCGATAACGCCGTTCTTCTCCAATACCTGTATCACAATTTTGGATTTGGCCGGACTATAACGCAGGGCATTGGAAAGAAAATTGATCAGCACCCAGGCGGTCTTCTCCGTATCGGCCGATACTTTAGGCAGTTTGCTGCGGCTTATCAGCTCCAGCCTGACTTCTTTTTGCTCAGCCTGGAATTTTACGGCATCCAGGGCATAATTCACAATCACTTCCGGGTCAACGGGGCTAAACTGTAATTGAAGGTTGCCTGTTTCCACGCTTGACAGGTCGAGCAGCTCACTGGTTATTTTCAGCAACCGGTCGCTGTCTTCCCGAATATGTTTTATCAGGTCTGCCTGTTCAGTGTTCATTACCCCTATCCTATCGTCGCCCAACAGTTTGAGGCTCATTTTTATAGATGATATCGGCGTTTTAAGTTCGTGCGATACCGTAGCGATAAAGTTTGTTTTGGCGGTATCCAGCTCTTTGAATTGGGTAATGTTACGTAATATAAATACCGTACCGGCGGGCCTGGCGGCTTTAGCTACCGGCTTGTCTTCGTTATTTTCCATGAGTGGTACCGTGATGGCACGGGTATCGAGCTGAAAATAAGAATCTTTACCATCCGCATAAATTTTAAGTTGCTTACCGGCTGTACCGTTATCCAGGATATTGCGAAGCAGGTCGTTGGTTTTGGCCAATTCTGCGGCATTACGTCCTATGGCCTGTTGCCCGTTAAGATTAAGTACTTGCTGCGCCACTGTATTAATGAATAAAATTTCATGCTTTTCATTTAAGCCAATAATAGCATCTTGCATCTGGCTAATGATGGCCTCTATCCGAAGTTTCTCTGATTTCAGTTTGGCCAGGTTACTTGTTTCCCACTCATTAAGGCGTTTTGCCATTTCATTAAATGCATCGGCCAGTTCCGAAAATTCATCATTTGATTTAAACTCCAGGCGTTGACGGTAATTCTTCTGGCTGATTTCACGGATACCCTGTAAAAGTTCACGCATTGGATTGGCCACAAAACCCGGAAAGTTTACACTGAAAGAAAACAGGATTAAGAAAGTAATGGTACCTACCAAAGCAAGTAACAGCGCCGCTTTCTGTACAGAATCTTGAGCGGCATCGCTTTTACGCACTATGGCCTGCATATTAATGTCATCAATATTTTGCAAACGGATACGCACATCTCTTTCTGCCGCCGGCCTGGCCTGCACCGAAGCTTGCGTGGCGGCCAGTTCCAGGAAAGCATTTTTCAGGGCGCGAACCTCGTTGCCCTCTCCGTGCTCTGTGATATTGTTTTCTTCTCTTTTAAGCTGATTTTGAAACATATTAACGGCCTTTGGGGATAATGGAAATGTTTGTTCGTCCAATATCTTGCGCATATCACGCGTGTAGCGCAGGCTTTTATAATTGTCCTTCAGAATAACCTCGGCACTTTTTGATATTTCATTGATGTAAAACAGGGAAAGCGCGCCAAAGAACAGCACAACGGCGAAGAGAAATCCGAAGCCCAGTCGGAGTTTGGTTTTTATTTTCATGACAATATGACTAAATCAGTTTCTGTAGCTGCTATTTTTTGCAGCAGCTGGTTGAATATGGCGGTACGCAAAATAACCTGGAACAAACTCAGGTGCGGCTTACCTATGCAAATAGTGGTAATTTCCCGCTCTTCGGCAACCTGCATAATAGTTTGAGTAATGCGGTCGCTTTTAATTTTGATAACCTCGGCACCCAGTTCGGTTGCCAGTTTGAAATTATTGATGAGGTGCCGTTGTTTATCCAGCTTTATCTTGTCCATACTCTCGCTGCTGCTTTGCACATACAATACGATCCATTGCGAGCGGTAATAAGAAGCTAAACGGGCAGTTTTACGGATCACCACTTTCGACGTTTCTGCATTGGATGAAATGCAGGCCAAAAAACGTTCCGGCCGGAGTTTGATCTGTTTGGGTATCTCGATATCTATCTTGCGTTCCACATGATGTGCCACCTCTTTTAAGGCAAGTTCCCGAAGCTGAAGGATCCGGTCGGATTGAAAGAAGTTTTGCAGCGAGCGCTGTATCTTGCTGCTATCGTAAATCTTACCATCCTTGAGCCGGTCTATCAGTTCATCAGCGGTTAGGTCAATATTCACAATTTCATCAGCAAGTTCCAATATCTTATCAGGGATGCGCTCCGTAATCGGGATGCCGGTTATCTTTTCAATCTCCTCATTCAGGCTTTCCAAATGCTGTATGTTTACAGCCGAAATCACACTGATGCCTGCCTCTAAAATATCCACCACATCCTGCCAGCGTTTGCTGTTTTTGCTGCCCTCAATATTGGTATGTGCCAGTTCATCAACAATCACCACTTCAGGGTGTATGCTGATAATAGCCTGTACATCCATTTCTTCAAGTTCCTTCCCTTTATAAAATATCTTACGCCTGGAAATAAGGGGAACCCCGTTAAGTAACGCATGCGTTTCTGCACGGTTATGCGTTTCAATATAGCCAATACGAATATCCACATTGTTGCGCAGCAAGGCATGTGCCTCTTGCAGCATACGGTAGGTTTTACCCACGCCGGCACTCATACCTATGTAGACTTTAAATTTTCCGCGCCTGGATTTTTTTACCAGATCGAGAAATTTCTTTACGGAGTTTTCTTTAGGTTCTTCCTCGGGCATTTTATTTATTGTTTGCTGGGGCATACTATAAAAACAGTACAACAGGATACCCAGGTATCCTGTTGTATATAAAGTCATATTATCTTTACCATTACATCAATGCACTGTTATAGCTATTATTAAAAGGCATAAACCGCTGCCAGGTTGAACTGAGAGGCTGTTTTTGTTGCCGAGCCGTTTGCTTTAAAAAACTGGCTGGCCGAGCCGTTATCAAGCCTAACCTCTGGTATAAATGTTAAACCGCTCGCTTTAAAGTTGCCCGATAAAGTGATAGCCGTAACAGATTCACCTTGCGTAACACCTGCAAGGGTTAAACCGTTAGCGCCTGATTTCGATTTAAAGTATTCGCCCCTCATACCTAAAGCAAAGCTTTTGGTAAATGAGTTTTGCAAGTACAAAGCCGCGCCCGAAAAGCCGCCGTCTTCATTTTCCCGCTTATTAAAATCTGCCGCGTTCAGTCCTACCTTAAAGTTATCCGTTACCTGGTATGCAGTAGTAAGGTCAAATATGGTTCCGTAACCACCATAAGCATCACCACCATCTAAAACGTTCAGGTAAGCGGTCCAGCCTTCTACCGGCACCACCATCAACTGGGCGCCAATGCTTGATACGCCGTTTGCTGCTTTATAGGTGTTCCATTCGTTAAATAAACCTACCATCAGGCTCACTTTAGGCGAGAAGGCGTAGGTTGCTTTTACACCCGCGTTTTGGAACGGCCCATTAGTGAACAGGTAAGAGGTAGAATAGTTGAAATTGCCTACCGGCGATATCACCTCGTAACCGATAAACGTACCGAAGTAACCTGCCGCCATCGACAACTTATCAGTTACAGCATAGTTCACATTCAGGTTTTGGATATGGAACGAGTTGCTATTATTGGCATCCGTGTCGTCACCATTCGGGATCGATTGGAACTGCCCCCTCGGGCCGAACGATAATTCGCCTACAAAAGATACTTTACCGGTTGATTTTTTAAGGGCGAGATCTACCATACCCAACGAAACCGAGTTTTGGTCGCCGGCGAAACTGGT
Source organism: Mucilaginibacter sp. GW821-FHT07G05 (assembly GCF_059418565.1). Lineage (NCBI taxonomy): Bacteria > Pseudomonadati > Bacteroidota > Sphingobacteriia > Sphingobacteriales > Sphingobacteriaceae > Mucilaginibacter > Mucilaginibacter sp. GW821-FHT07G05. The sequence continues at coordinate 40,383 of NZ_JBWKQC010000007.1, forward strand.
ACCTATGTTGGCCCTTTTGGCAAAATCATATTTAAAGTAGGTATCTACAGAGCCTGAGATAGACAGCGGTGTAGATGCGCTATCCTGCGCGTAAGAATGTAAAGCAGCTGTTAATGCGGCTGCACAAAGTATTAGTTTTTTCATATTATTTTATAAAGAATAAGTTTAAAAGCCTGCCGCGCCAACAGTGGCTGCGTACCAAACATGGAACTGCCGGCGCGGGTGAAGCTTTATTTGCTTTTTAGCTGATCAAGGGCCAGGTTCAGTTTTAATACATTCACACCTTCAGGGCCGAAAGCACCCTTGTGCGTATTTTCTGCTACCAGTTTAGCTACGGCTTTTTCATCCAGCTTACGGTATTCTGCTACACGTTTTACCTGTATGGTTGCGCCCTGCACTGAAATATCCGGATCAAGGCCACTGCCCGATGCAGTTACCATATCGGCAGGGATATCGGCCTTTTTAAGGTAAGGATGATATTTTAACAAAGTATCTACCCGGTTAGCCACATCTTTCAAATAATCGGGATTTGACGGGCCTTTGTTGGAACCTGCTGAACCGGCAGCGTTGTAGCCAACAGCTGATGGACGGCCCCAAAAGTATTCCGGTTTGGTAAATGACTGGCCCAACAGCGCATAGCCAACCACCTTACCATTTTTTGTGAGGGTTTCACCATCGCCTTTGCCTTTTGCAAACTTGCCGGCGTAAGTAATGGCTAATGGATATATTACACACAGCAATACCATTAGTACAACTGTTAAACGTATAGAGGGGATTATGTAATTTTTCATGATTTCTAAATATTTTAAGCGAACAGACCAACAACGAGGTCAATTAATTTTATACCTATAAATGGGGCTATAACACCTCCTATACCATAAATAAATAGGTTCCTTCTCAATAAAGCGCTGGCACCTATAGGTTTGTAAGCCACGCCCTTTAAAGCCAGTGGTATCAGTATTGGGATAATAATGGCGTTGAATATTACCGCAGAAAGTATCGCACTCTCCGGACTATGCAAGCCCATGATATTCAAGCCCTGTAAGGCAGGTATAGAGGCGATGAACAATGCCGGTACGATAGCGAAATATTTGGCCACATCATTAGCGATAGAGAAAGTTGTAAGCGTACCGCGAGTGATCAGCAATTGCTTGCCGATCTCTACGATCTCTATCAGTTTGGTTGGGTCGTTATCCAAGTCAACCATATTACCGGCTTCTTTGGCGGCTTGTGTACCGCTGTTCATGGCCACACCAACATCGGCCTGGGCAAGTGCCGGGGCATCATTGGTACCGTCGCCCATCATGGCTACCAGTTTACCGGCTGATTGTTCGGCTTTAATGTAGTTCATTTTATCTTCGGGCTTGGCCTCGGCAATAAAATCATCCACACCCGCCTTTTGGGCAATGTATTTGGCGGTAAGCGGATTATCGCCGGTTACCATTACGGTTTTTACACCCATTTTACGCAAACGCTCAAAACGTTCGCTAATGCCCGGTTTAATGATGTCCTGAAGTTCGATAACACCCAGTACCTTTTCATTTTGCGAAACAACCAGCGGTGTACCGCCATTCGAAGAAACTATCTCCACACGTTCCTGCACTTCGGCCGGGAAAGGATTGCCTGCTTTTTGGGCGATGTTGCGAATAGAATCATAAGCGCCTTTACGAATGCGCAGCCCATCAGGTGTATTGATGCCGCTTGAACGGGTTTCGGCTGTAAATTTTATAAATTCAGAGCCTTCAGGTGTGGTTACAGATGTTTTAGCATCATGTGATTTAGCCAGTTCAATGATCGATTTACCTTCGGGTGTTTCGTCAGCAAGCGACGATAGCACACAAGCTTTCAACAACTCTTCGGGCGATACATGCGTAGCAGGCCAAAATTGCGTTGCTTTACGGTTACCAATGGTTATGGTACCGGTTTTATCTAACAGCAATACGTCGATATCGCCTGCTGTTTCAACCGCTTTACCCGATTTGGTGATCACGTTGGCACGTAGTGCCCTATCCATACCGGCAATACCTATGGCCGATAATAAACCGCCGATGGTAGTAGGTATCAAACAAACGAACAGTGATATTAAAGCCGCTATAGTGATAGGCGTGTTGGCATAATCTGCAAAGGGTTTGAGGGTTACGCAAACAATAACAAAGATCAATGTAAAGCTGGCCAGCAAAATGGTCAAAGCTATCTCGTTGGGTGTTTTTTGACGTGATGCACCTTCTACCAGGGCGATCATTTTATCCAAAAAGCTTTCGCCCGGCTGGGTAGTTACCTGTACTTTAATCTGATCAGACAGCACTTTGGTACCGCCGGTAACCGATGACTTATCGCCACCCGCTTCGCGGATCACCGGGGCTGATTCACCCGTAATGGCCGATTCATCAATGGTAGCGATACCTTCAATTATCTCACCATCAGTGGCGATGGTATCACCTGTTTCGCAAATGAACACATCACCTTTTTTTAACTGGCTTGATGAGCGCATTTCGAAATTACCCTTCGATAAAACTACTTTGGCAGGTGTTTCCTCTCGGGTTTTGCGTAAGCTGTCGGCTTGCGCCTTGCCCCTTGCTTCGGCAATGGCTTCGGCAAAGTTGGCAAACAATACAGTAAGCAGCAACACCAGGAAAATGATAAAGTTATAAGCTACCGATCCCTGCCCGCTATGGCTAAAAGAGTAAAAGGTAACATAGGCCATAATAACGGTACCTATCTCCACGGTAAACATTACCGGGTTGCGTACCATTACGCGTGGGTCGAGCTTAATGAAGGATTCTTTAAGCGCGGTTTTAACCAGCGCGCCTTCAAATAATTTATTAGATTGAGTTTTCATTTATATTCTTACTTAAGCATGGTAAAGTATTCTGCAATAGGGCCAAGCGCCAGGGCCGGGAAATAAGATAAAGCATTCAGCACCAGGATCACCGCGAAGGTCATCAGGGCGAAAGTTTTGGTATCGGTTTGCAGGGTACCTGCACTTACGGGGATATATTTCTTTTGTGCCAGTAAACCTGCTATCGCTATAGGCCCGATGATTGGCAGGAACCTGCCCAGTATCAGCACAAAGCCGGTAGATACGTTCCAGAAGATATTATTATCGCCCAAACCTTCAAAGCCGGAGCCGTTGTTGGCGTTGGATGAGGTCATTTCGTACAGCATTTCCGAAAAACCGTGGAAGCCAGGGTTATTGAGCCAGTTACCCGGTTTAACCGCCCAATCGGCATTGCCATAGTTCATAAATACGAAACTGGCAATCGCTGTACCGGCCATAATAAGGAAGGGGCTTAATAAAGTGATCAGCGCGGCAATCTTTACCTCCCTTGCTTCTACTTTATGGCCTAAAAACTCCGGTGTACGGCCAACCATCAATCCGGATATAAACACAGCTACAATTAGGTATACAAAGTAATTAAGCAAACCTACGCCGCAACCACCGAAGAAGGAGTTGATCATCATGGCCAGCAATTGCCACAAACCGGTTAGCGGCATGGTACTGTCATGCATTCCGTTTACCGAACCGGTAGATACAATGGTGGTAATGGTGCTCCAGTAAGCGGTTGCCAGCGGACCGAAACGTACTTCTTTACCTTCCATGGCGCCGGTAGTTTGCGAAATGCCCATTTTAGCAATGGCAGGGTTACCGCCCAACTCACTGCTGATGGTAGGGATGAGCAGCAGGAACATGCCTATCGTCATTACACCAAAAATTGTCCAGGCCAATTTTTTACGGCGAATGAAATAACCGAAAGCAATGATCATTGCCATAGGTATGATCATTTGCGAAATGGCCTCGGTCATGTTGGTGATGTAGTTCGGATTCTCTAATGGATGAGCCGAGTTAGCGCCGAACCAGCCACCACCGTTGGTACCTAAATGCTTGATAGCTATCATTTGCGCAGCCGGCCCACGTGATACATTAACAGTATCGCCCTGTAAGGAGATGAACTGGTCTTTACCGGCATAGCTTGATGGGGTGCCGTTAAACGTTAATATTAAAGCAACTACAATGGTTAGAGGAAGTAACAGGCGGGTGATCGATTTTACAAAAAACTCCCAATAGTTACCCAAATTGGTTGTGGTTTTTTCGCGGAAGGCTTTAAAGAAAACTACAGCGGCGGCAATACCTGTAGCCGCGCTGGTGAAGTGCAGGAACATCAACACAAAATGCTGTGTAAGGTAACTCACGCCACTTTCGCCCGAATAGTGCTGCAGATTACAGTTAACCACGAAGCTGATGATCGTATTGAAAGACAGGTCGGGAGTCATACCCGGATTACCGTCGGGATTAAGTGGAAGCTTATCCTGGTACAGCAATACAAAAAAGCCGTACACCAGCCAAACCGAGTTAATGGTTAACAGGGCCAGCATATGCTGTTTCCAGTTCATCTGCTGGTTAGGGTTGATGCCGGAAAGTTTATAAATACCGTTTTCAATAGGTTTCAAAAAGTCGGTCCAGGTTTTTTCGCCGGCAAAAACTTTTGCCAGGTATTTGCCCAGGGGAACAGCGATCACCAGGGTGATGAGGTAGGTCGCTATTACGCCAAGTAGTTCTGTGTTCATAACGTTTAATTAAAATTTTTCGGGTTTAAGCAGCACATATACCATGTATATGAAAACCGCGATGGAGATAATGAATAATGCGATCATGATTGTTAGATTTTTTCGAACCAGTTGATGGATTTAAAGAATAACCACATGCAAACAAGCATAGCGATGAGAAGTACGATGACCATAGTTTTAATTTTTATAAAACACCATAGCCAACCGGCATGCCAACAACGATGTTTTATTTACAAAGCATTGACTATTAATTAACTACAATAAAAAATACAATTAATGGAGTTTCACTAAAACAATAAACCCTTCCATTTTGGAAGGGTTTATTACCATTACGGTGAGGTCAACCTATATTTCAGTAATATAATATTCGTCCGGTTTTCGGTATAAGCGATATCTTAAATTCATGCTTTAAATAAGAAACCATAATTCAAAAGCGATGCCTTAAACCATAGCTTGTGTACAATTGCATATGGCTGTATCTATATTTCATAATATATTTTTTAAGCTATTACATTGCACAATTTTATCCTTCAAAATGGAATGCTTTTTTTCATTTTGAAAGAGTTACATGGCAAATAGGGCATTGTGCCTTATAAGATTATATAATTCTTTATTGGATGGTAAGTTGCTCAAATTCCCCATATTCCGGGGCTGTGACAAAGAAAAAGTCACATCTTTTTTGGGCAAAATTATCTGAAGCAACAAAAATCCCTGCTTCCGCAAGGAACAGGGATTTGAAAGGAACTTATACTCTTGGAACAATCATTTCAGCACATTTTGATGATACCGCCATTAGCCAATAATCCCGTCCCGATGTTTTTCAATTTTTGAGTTTAAAAACCATACATACCACCCGAAACAGAAATTTGCTCTCCCGTGATCCATGCGGCGTCATCGGAAGCCAAAAAGACAACGGCTTTTGCAATGTCTTCAGGCTGGCCCCTGCGGCCAAGCGGTGTTTTTTCGACAAACATTTTTTCATACTCACTACCGGCGGTAACGCCCGCGCTGGTTGCTCCTTCTGTTTCGGTAGCGCCCGGTAAAACAGAATTGATACGAACGTTTTTCGCACCCAACTCCTTAGATAAAGCAATTGTAAAGGCATCCAGTGCCGCTTTGGTTGCAGAGTACAACGAGGCATTTTGAAGAGGGTATTTACTTGCCCCCGAACTGATATTGATAATGTTCCCACCCTTATCGCCGAAAAGTTTCAGCGCTGCCTGGATAGTAAGAATTGGCCCCAGCACATTGACATTGAAACTCTGATGGAAGCCTTCTACCGAGATGAGTTCAATAGGTGCATATCCCTGAGAAACCGCGTTGTTTACCAAAACATCCAACGTGCCGAAAGCCGCATTGGTTTCTTCAAACAACCTGTTTACATCGGCTTCTTTCGATACATCGGCCTGCACTGCAATAGCTGTGCCTCCATTGTCGGTTATGGCTTTCACTACCTTATCCGCCCCTTCTTTACTTGAAGCATAATTTACAACCACCTTTGCGCCTTCTGCCGCAAAGTGTTTTGCTATAGCTGCACCTATTCCTTTTGAAGCACCGGTGACTACCGCTACTTTATTTTTTAATCTGTCCATTTTTTTAATGTTTAATTATTTAGATAAATAGGTCATACCACCATCAACCAATAGTTCAGCCCCCAGCATAAAAGAAGAATCATCAGAAGCGAGGAAAACCGCTGTTTTACCAATGTCAGATGGTTGCCCTATTCTGCCTGTAGGCATTACACCTGCATAGTGTTTTTTTACAGCTTCAATTTGCTCTGCGGGAACAAACTTGTCAAACGCCGGTGTATCTGTTGTGCCCGGTGTTATTACATTTGCCCTGATCTTTCTATCTAAAAGATCGCTTGAAAATCCTTTTGCTAAATAGATCACCGCCGCTTTTGCAGCGCCATAAAGTGTAAATGAGGAATAAGCCCGGTGTGCGGCATTTGACCCGATGAGGATAATAGAAGCACCATCATTCATGTAGGGCAGTGCTTTTTGAACAGTGAAGTAAACACTTTTCAGGTTTAAATCCATTGTTTGGTCATAGTCGGCTTCGCTAATATCTGCCACGGTTCCTATAGTTCCGCCACCTGCATTGGCTACGATCACGTCTATTTTACCAAATTTATCAGCTGTTTCTTTAAATACCCTTTCCAGATCGGCAAGGTTGGTTACATCGGCATTTATGGCTATAAAGTCATCGCCAAGCTGCGCCGCGGAACTATCTAAAGTTTCCTGGTTTCTGCCGACAATAACTCCTTTAGCACCTTCATTTTTAAATTCCCGGGCAATGCCAAACCCGATACCGCTGTTGCCACCTGTAATAACGGCGACCTTATTTTTTAGTTTACTCATTTTTTTAATTATTAATATTTGAGCAGCGAAGGTATACTTGTTAAGTTACTTTTAGTAACTTTGTACTGAAAAATAACAGTAACACAGGTGTAACCAAGTAACATAATGAGGTGTAAAATAACAGAGTTTCAACAGGAGCAAAAGAAGAGGATGAGGTCGGTTCAGGATGCTATGGACGCATTGAACGGCAAGTGGAAAATCGCTATTATCTCGTCCATCTGCTGTTATGGCAAAAGGCGATTTTCTGATATTCTGAACGATGTTGAGGGGGTTTCTAACAGGATGCTGAGTAAAGAACTAAAGGAACTGGAAATAAACGAGTTGATAAAGCGAACCGTTTTAGCTACACAACCTATAACGGTTGAATATGAACTTACGGAACACGGCAATACGCTGCAAACCATCATCAGCGAACTTTCAGCTTGGGGAATTGTGCACCGAAAGAAAATTGTCGGGAGATAATGTTCTTTGTTGGATGATGCTTCTGCAATTGTTACCAGCTGACTTGCATCAGCCAATGGGTGTCTGCGTGATTTTTGCCTAATAGCAGATTCAGACTATATAAAACATTGGGTTCAATTTGCATTATTGAATCTGATCCGGATCATGCCGATAATTTTATATCTTGGTTTATTAGTACCTGATATGAACTTTCACATTATTTATTGCATGTGTGCATTATTGTTTTCATTTACCTTCGGTAGATGCAGCGCACAAACGAACAGCATAGTTGCCGATACAACGCATAAAAACATTGAACCCGACTCATGGCCGCCCGGCGAGAGCATTAAATATGTGGCATTGAGAGATAGCGCCAAATTAGTACATATTAAAGGTCAATTTTACCGAAGTAAAGCAGGCAAGCTATTTGAAAAAATGCAAGCGCCCAAAAACGCGAGCGATATAGATGCAGGCATGGTAACGTTTTTTAAAGTCACGAATCCGGACATTGACCCATTAACCTTTGAGGTTATAGGTGGCGACAGTTGGTTTGCTCATGACAAAAAATTTGTATATAACTACCGGGAAAATGATTCGGGAATGTTTTGCATCACAATGCACCAAGCTAATGTTAAATATTTTAAGTTACTACCGGATAACAGTGGGATATACGGTGCCGATAATAAACACGTTTTTCGGGAAACGGATATTATAGAAAATATTAACCCTAAAAATATGCACATTGTAATTGATAAGGATAAACACTTAGTTCAGATTACAAGCGGGCGTTATGTTTTTATGGATAGCTGGGGAACAACAGCAGCTAAATTGATCAAACCCACGCCGAAGCACAGGGCTGCTGCATCACAACAATAAGTTTTACTCTTTGATTTGCGTTTAATCATCGATTAGGATTTATAAATCGGTGGTGCAAATTTTAGGTTAATCATAGTAAACCCCCATACTTTAGTTAATTTTAACCTTATCATTTAGGAAGATATGTTTCTGCGCGAGATCAAACCCAGTCCAGCATTAGCCCAATTGGTGAGGCTCTACCGGATTATTGATTTCGAATTTTTGCATAATAACCCGATACCGCCAAAAGCTTATACGCCCCGGCCTGAACAATGCCTGCAATTTTTTCCAACACCGACGATTATCAGCTACACCGATGGTCAAACCATTCAACCCATGAATGCGCTGCTGATGGGGCAGCATACCATGATCAATAACCGCACCGTCTTTAAAAAATTTCTGTCTCTACAGATCGTGTTTCAACCGGGTGCCTTACACCGCCTATTTGGTTTTTCACTTGCTGAGTTAACCGATAGATCCATTGATGCCGCTGATGTGTTTGCGAGCGATGCAGAACACATTAACGACCAGCTTTATCATGCTAAAAACCATTATGAAATGATCATGATAGCCGAAAGCTTCGTTACCAAATTGGCAAAGAAGCTAACCAGGCAGCTTTTGCCTATAGATGTGGTGTCGCGGCAAATGTTGGATTTATCGAGATCTTTAGACGCTTATATCTCCAACGCATATCTTTCTCATCGCCAGTTCGACCGCCAGTTCATCGAACGGATGGGTATTGCACCAAAAGAATATTTGCGGATCATTCGTTTCGATAAGGCCTACCGGATGAAGAACCGTTACCCACAAATGAGTTGGTTTAATATCGCTATTGATTGCGGCTATTATGATTACCAGCATTTGAGCAAAGATTATAAAGACTTTACCGGCCATACGCCCGCCGCATTTTTTGCTATGGATTCTCCGGAACGAACATTGGGGACAGAAGAAGTCTATTAAAATGTCCATTTCTTACCATTAAAGGCCCATTCCGGCTTTCGACCTTTAGGGTATGAAAAGAAAACGATTTTTAAAGACCGGCCTGGGTGCAGCAGCATTGCTGGTCTTGGGAAAAACAGCTGCGGCGCATGCAGCCACAGAAAAACCTTTTAAAATAGCGGCTGGTAAAGGGCGCTTTGGCGAATCTTTTTTATACAAAGGCAAAAACCCCAACGATATCAAAATATCCGGAAAAGATACTGATAACCAAGTAGCGATGTTCGAATATATTGGCTATGAAAAAATCGGGCCTTCTCTGCATGTTCATTTTCACCAGGACGAAGTTTTTTATGTGGTAGAAGGAAACTATCGTTTTGTGGTGGGTGAAGAAACTATGCTGATGAACCCCGGCGACACCATCTTTTTACCGCGCAATATCCCGCATACCTGGATACAATTGACCGATAAAGGCAAACTGGTTTATTTTGTGCAACCGGCTGGTAAAGCCGAGGAGTTTTTCAGAACGATGAATAACCTGAAGCATGCCCCAACAAAAGAAGAAGTAGACAAAATTCATGAAGCCTGCGGAATGAAGGTGATAGGACCTCCACTAACGTTGTAACGAATAAAGTTGATAGTAAAATTCACAACAACCCTTTCTAATGCAAAAGAGGCTGTATCATAAGTAAAAACGCAGTCGCTTTCTCGGAATTTATTTGGCCTTACGTACTTCCCGTTTATCTTGATAGAGAAAAAGGTTTTTTTTCAATCCGAAAATTACCCTTTTGACTTATTGTGAGTTCAGCCAAATTAAATCTGGCACCCTTCTTGGAAAATTGATTTATGATACAGCCTCTTTGTGGTGGGCGTTTTACAAATCTCCTATTCCTGCGTGATTTACGCCCTAATAGCGGATTTACACCTATAATTTTTTTAGTTCAAATCATTGATGATTTTTATATATTCACTCGTTAGATATTGCATCTAAAAAGAAAAATGTCATTTAGTAAATTAGTTCATAGCTAAGTATTGTGATAAACTAACTAATAATTTATATGAAAAATATTTAGACTATGGAAGCATTTAAAATTACTTTGAGAATAGTTTTTACCACGGGAACGGTATTATGTCTTCTAATTGCAATTATCGGGCTCTTAAAAGGAGAAGACCGATATATTTATTTATTGTTATTTTGGCTTAGTTTCATTGAGATTCCAGTATTTATAGCTTTCATTTTTGTGTTATTGTACCAAAGGTTTTTCAACAGAAGGCCTTTTTTATTTTTTAAACGCGAATTAATTTCCTTATTGGTACGGATTGGTGCTTTTGCTTTGGTTTTTGCTTTGGCTCGGCTCTCATTTTTGTGACCGAGCTGTTAAATGAAAAACCTATCAGCTCCGTTGTTTGAAGCTTGCAATTTTGAACGTTCATGGCAGTAATCTGGGACTACATTCATAAACGCAAAAGATCCCCTCAGATGTTTCTGAGAGGATTTTTGTGGTATCAGCTGGAATCGAACCAGCGACACAAGGATTTTCAGTCCTTTGCTCTACCAACTGAGCTATGATACCCTGTTCCGTTTGGGTTTGCAAATGTAGTGTGATTTTTTGTTTATGGAAACTTTTTTTGAAAAAACTTTTCAATCTTCTTTCACGTTAAATCTATCAGGCAGACAATCAGGCCGAAACACTTAAAAATATTTTTTCATACCAGCGCCATACTCACCAATTAAACAAATAAAATATACCTTTATCTAAAATTACTATGCACGCATAATGTTTTTTCAACTGATCTTTTTGGTGATATTGGCTATTGCGGTTTACCTGTTCAGCAAAAACGCGGGTAAAATAAGGCGCAATATTCTGCTCGGCCGCGATACCGACCGCAGCGATAACCCTGCCCTGCGCTGGAAAACCATGGCCAGGGTAGCCCTCGGCCAAACCAAAATGACCAAACGCCCGGTTGCCGCCCTGCTCCACTTTTTAATCTACGCGGGCTTTATCATCATCAATATTGAGGTGTTGGAAATACTTATCGACGGCCTGTTCGGTTCGCACCGCATTTTCTCGAAACCATTGGGCAGCTTGTATGGCTTGTTGATAGGCGGCTTTGAAATACTGGCCGTGTTGGTGCTTGTATCCTGCATCGGCTTCCTGGTCCGCCGCAATATAATCCGTTTAAAGCGCTTTACGGGCACGGAGATGACGCGATGGCCAAAATCCGACGCCAACTATATCCTGCTGATTGAAATTTGCCTCATGGCCGCCTTTTTAACCATGAACTCTGCCGACTATAAATTACAAGCCCTGCATTACGGCCATTATATACAAGCCGGCAGTTTCCCGGTGAGTTCGGTACTGGCTCCGCTGCTGCCTTCGGGCACGGAGGCTTTGGTAATTGTTGAGCGCGGTTGCTGGTGGTTTCACATTGTGGGCATACTGGCATTTTTAAATTACCTGCCCTACTCCAAGCATTTCCATATTTTGCTGGCTTTTCCAAATACGTATTATTCCAATCTTAATCCGCAGAGCAAGTTTACTAATATGGCTTCGGTTACCAATGAGGTGAAGGCCATGCTTAATCCTTCGTACGTTCCGGAGGCTACACCGCCCGGCAGGTTTGGCGCCAAGGATGCTACCGACCTTACCTGGAAAAACCTCATGGAGGCCTATACCTGCACCGAGTGCGGCAGGTGTACGTCGGTTTGCCCGGCCAACCAAACGGGCAAACTATTATCGCCCCGAAAGATCATGATGGATACCCGCGACCGCATTACCGAGATAGGCCAGGGTATTGACAAAAACGGCAATGAGTATACCGACGATAAGTCGCTGTTAGGTAACTACATTACCCGAGAGGAGCTTTGGGCCTGCACCACCTGCAATGCCTGTGCCGAGGCTTGCCCGGTGAACATTAATCCGTTGGAAATAATCACCGAAATGCGGCGCTATGTGGTAATGGAAGAATCGCAGGCACCGGCAAGCCTCAACAACATGTTCGGCAATATGGAAAATAACGGCGCGCCCTGGAAATACAGCAATGCCGACAGGTTTAACTGGGCGGAGAAGGATTAGCATTTTTTGAGTTGACCATAGTCGATAGACAATGGTCGATAGTAATAAAATTTAAAACTATGGTCTATCGACCATCGACTATGGACATACTAAAAATACCTACCATGGCCGAAATGACGGCGCACGGTCTTGAACCCGAAATTTTGTTTTGGGTAGGCTGCGCGGGCAGTTTCGACGAAAGGGCGCAGAAGATCACCCGCGATATTTGCAAGATACTCCATCACGTGGGTATCAGCTTCGCGGTGCTCGGCACCGAAGAAAGCTGTACCGGCGACCCGGCCAAACGTGCCGGTAACGAGTTTTTATTTCAGATGCAGGCCATGAACAATATTGCAGTGCTTGATGCTTATAATATTAAAAAGATAGTCACCGGCTGTCCGCATTGCTTCAATACGCTAAAAAACGAATACCCCGGCCTGGGCGGTAATTATGAGGTCATCCATCATTCGCAGCTTATTCAGCAACTCATTAACGAGGGCAAGCTAAAAACAGAAGGCGGCGAAAGCTTTAAGGGCAAGCGCATCACCTATCATGATCCTTGCTATTTAGGTCGCGGCAATAACGTTTACGAAGCCCCGCGCAAGGCTTTAGAAGTATTGGATGCCGAACTGGTGGAAATGAAGCGCTGCAAGAGCAACGGACTGTGCTGCGGAGCAGGCGGTGCGCAAATGTTTAAAGAACCCGAAAAAGGCACTAAAGACATCAACATAGAGCGCATTGCAGATGTGCTGGAAGCAAAAGCGACTGTAGTAGCCGCCGCGTGTCCGTTTTGTATGACCATGCTGCGCGATGGTCTAAAGGCCCACGAAAAAGAGCAGGAGATACAGGTATTGGATATTGCCGAGATCACTGCGAGGGCAAACGGCTTATAAATTCTTCTTTTTAAAATACAGCAGCGCGTTGCGTAGGCTGTCCAGTCTTTCAGGCTCCATGTTTTTAACCGGGATGCTGAACACGGTAGCCATGGAATCGACATTGCCGCTTCGGTCGTTATAGGTTTGTACAATAACGTCGTCGCCCTTGGCCCGCAGTACCATGTTACCGGCGGCAACTGTGCCCCAATAGTCCAGATCCTCTAACCGGCGCAGATGCATCGAAAAATATTCCTGCTTACCGTTCGCATAGGTTTTGCGCAAGCGCACAAAGGCATCGGGTGTAAGGGTAAGTTCCCACTTCTTCAGTTTGTCGGCCGCATCGGCATTAAAACATTGCGTTAAACACTTATTGCTCCAGCCCAGTAGTTCCTGCTCGCTCATATCCTGGTTAAAGGCTAAATTAGCCACGCACAACAAGGGCATTAAAACCAGTAAAACAACTTTTTTGGGTGCTGAAAGAAGTGTTTTTCTCATGACAACAAAATCCAGTTTCGAAGTTAAGAAATCAATAAATTTGCATATGCGTTATTCTGAAAATTCAAGAGTGTGGATCTACCAGTCGGACAGGCAATTATTAGCCGACGAAACCCTGCTGATACAACAACAGTTAGATAATTTTGTTCGCAACTGGACAGCACATAATAATCAGCTAAAGGCCGGTGCCGAAATAAGATACAATCGCTTTTTGATACTGATAGTTGACGAAGAGCAGGCAGGCGCCAGTGGTTGTTCTATTGATAAGTCGGTAAACTTTATGAAGCAGCTGGAACAACAGTTCAATATCAACCTGTTCGACAGGTTTAACCTGGCTTACCGCAGCGGCAACGAAGTACTATCGGCTCCACGCGCCCAATTTGAAGAACTGATAAAAACAGGCGTAATTAATGCCGATACCATTGTATATAACAACCTGGTACAAAACGTGACCGAGCTGGAAACTAAATGGGAAGTACCGTTTAAAAACAGCTGGCATCCCCAGTTATTCCGGGACTTGATTACAGTATAGTCATTGGTCAGTAGTTGTTGGTCATTTTGATGGGCAGTTTAAACAAATCGCTGATTACGAAAATGATGGTCGATATATAAAACCTATATTTTTTATATTGCATTATGGAACAGTACGATAACCGCATTGATGTTTACATTGACAAGGCTGCCGATTTTGCCAAACCCATTTTAACTCACCTGCGCAAACTGGTGCACCTGGCTTCGCCGGAGATAAAGGAAACCATGAAGTGGAGTGCGCCATTTTTTGAGTACAAAGGCATATTATGCCACATGATGGCCTTTAAACAGCACTGTGGTTTTGGTTTCTGGAAGGCCGATCTGCTACCCGACCCGCATGGTATTTTACAAACCGAAGCCGGGGAATCTGCCGGAAATTTGGGTAAGCTCATTGCCTTGGCCGATCTGCCGGACGACGATATCCTGATCTGGTATATCCGCGAAGCTATCGCCGCTAAAGACATGAGCCCCGTAGTAAAACCTGCCGCGGCCATAAAGAAAGCAGCGATAAAAACTATCCCCACAGAAGCACCGCAGTACTTTGCAGAATTACTCGATAAAAACCCGGAAGCAAAGGCTTACTTCGATAAGTTTAGTCCATCGCAACGCAAAGAATATATTACCTGGTTTGAAGATGCCAAAAGCGATGCCACCCGCCAAAAACGTTTAGATACAGCCATAGAATGGATCAGCGAGGGTAAATCAAGACATTGGAAGTATAAGTAAACACGAATGAATATCCGTAATAATTACCTGATAAAAAGCAATCATGCTTTGCCCGAAATAAAGAAACGACTAAAGCAAAATACTTTAGAAAAAAATAAACTTACACGCGAAAAAACTGATAAAGCATTTATAGGCCAAATAACACAAACAGGGTTTGTTATAATTGCCTCAACAGCATTGGGCGTGGTTTGCGCTGTAACCGGCCGGTTTAATCCAAACCCGGGTAATACTAAAGCTAAGGGCACGGAAATAGCCATTGAAACCCGTACACAAAGTGTATTTTTTATAATGATAGCTGTGTGGCTTGCCCTGATGATGATTATGGCAGTAATTGTGCCTTTGATAAAGGATGCCGAACGGCAGTTTTCAGCAATCCCCCTGCTGGTGATTATTTCGGGCGTAGTTGTATTGCGCATCTTATTGCATTTCCTCTACATTAAAGCCCGTGGTAATGCTATAAAAAAGCTTGAAACATTATTTACGGCTAACTGATGGCTGAATAAAACTATCCGAAATATTTTTTCTGTAATCTTAAAAATCTAACGGCCCCAATCTCCGCATATTTTTCCTGATCAGGAACTGCCTGTGCTTTACCCGCTTGCTCGGGTTAGTGGCCGACCATTTCAGCGGACTTGGGAATATAGACGCTATAGCCGCGGCCTGGTACTTGTTCAATTCTGAAGCGTGCTTGTGAAAGTAGGCTTGCGACGCGGCCTCAACGCCGTAAATGCCATCGCCCATTTCAATTACATTGAGGTAAACCTCCATAATACGTTTCTTGCTCCAAAACACCTCTATCAGCATAGTAAAATAGGCCTCAAACCCTTTGCGGATGTAGGAGCGCCCAGGCCAAAGGAAAACGTTCTTGGCGGTTTGCTGCGATATGGTACTGCCGCCAATCAGCTTACGGCTGTGCTGGTTTCTGTCGATGGCTTTTTCAATGGCGTTAAAGTCGAAGCCGTGGTGCTCTAAAAATAGCTGATCTTCACCGGCTACGGCGGCGCGTTTCATGGGGTCGGCAATTTGCTCGAAGCTTACCCAGTCTTTGTCAATCTTCCAATCCTTACCATCGGCTTTACGTTCAAAGCCGCGCTCAATCATCAACAGGGTAAAGGGTGGGTTAACAAAGCGGAACAGCAGTACGCCAAACAGGCTGGCGCCTACAAAAATAATAACCGCAAGCTTTATTACCCGCAGCAGCAGCCTAACAATACCGTTATTAAATATCCCCCTGCCACTCTTGCCCGCACGTTTATTAGTTGTTTTACGCTTCATAAAAAAAATCCGAAACCAAAAAAGAAAGGTGTTTAGCTTTCACTAAACACCTTTTAAATCTATATCAAAAATTCGAATTTGAAAATCCGAAATTGAAATTATTCAGCTACTACTTCGAAAGGTACCTGAACTTTCACTTCTTTGTGCAGGTTTACGTTTGCAACGTACTCGCCAATTACTTTTGGCTCCTGCTCGAAAGTGATACGGCGACGGTCAACATCAAAGCCTTCTTTTTTCAACGCGTCAGCAATCTGAATGGTGTTGATAGCTCCGAATATTTTACCGCTTTCGCCTGCTTTAGCGCCGATAGTAAGTTTAACACCTTCTAAACGAGCCGCGATAGCATCAGCATCTTTACGAATTTTATCTTGTTTAAATTGAGCCTGCTTAATGTTTTCTGCTAAAACTTTACGTGCAGACACAGTAGCCAATATAGCATAACCCTTAGGGATAAGGAAGTTACGGCCATAACCTGGTTTAACGCTTACTACATCGTCTTTATCACCCAGGTTTTTTACATCTTGTTTTAAAATAAGTTCCATTTGTTTTACCTCCTATTATTATTTTAATGAATCTGTAACATAAGGTAATAAACCGATGTGGCGTGCACGCTTAACAGCCTGGGCCACTTTACGCTGAAACTTCAATGAAGTACCTGTTAAACGGCGAGGTAATACTTTACCCTGGTCGTTAACAAATTTCAAAAGGAAGTTAGCGTCTTTGTAATCGATATATTTGATACCGTTTTTCTTGAAACGGCAATATTTTTTACGGTTATCCTCCACTTTAGGAGCGGTAACGTATTTAATTTGGTCGTTTGCCATTAGTTTGCGCCCTCCTCTGTTTTAGCTGATTTCTTTTGATTGAAAGCACCGCTACGTTTTTTCTCATTGTAAGCAATGGCATGTTTATCCAAAGCGATAGTAAGGAAACGCAAAACACGCTCATCGCGTCTTAATTCAATCTCCAATTTGTTAATTAATTCACCTGGAGCCCTGAATTCAGTTAAGTGATAGTACCCTGTAGTTTTCTTTTGGATAGGGTACGCTAATTTTCTCAAACCCCAATTATCCTCCTGGACAATTTCGGCTCCGCCATCAGTTAAGGTTTTGCTGTATTTGGCGATAGCCTCTTTAGCAATGTCTTCTGATAACAACGGGGTTAGAACGATCACGATTTCGTACTGTTGCATTATTATACTTTGATTTTTAATTATTTATCCCCGCACAAACGGGGACGCAAATGTAAGAAGAAATTTTATTTTATGCAACCATAGTTAATCTGTAATTTAACAGCATCAAAAACTTTATCATAAGCATGAAAAAACTACTGTTTGTCCTTCTTTCTCTCTTCGCAATTCAGCAAGCATCTTTAGCCCAAGAAAAAACCGGCCCGGCCGAAAAAAAGATGCTCGATTCGCTTTGTAACTGTATGACGGTGTTAGACATGACCAAGATCACCACATCGGCCCAAGCCAACGAGGCATTCATGACCTGCTTTACAAGTCATGCCGACTTGTTGCTGGAGGTTGCAGCCGAACGCGGTATCGACATGAACGACGAAGACGCCGGCAATGCTTTGGGTGAAACGATAGGTAAAAAATTATTGACCCAAAAATGCGGTGTATTTATGAAACTTGCCATGATCATGGCAGACGACAAGGAGGACGCAGCGGTTAAAACCGAAATCACCACAGGTACTTTTAAGCGTATAGACAATAAAGGCTTTAATTATATAGTAGTGACCGAAGGTGGCAGCGAAAAATCATTTATTTGGCTAAAGCAGTTTGCCGGGTCGGAGGCATTTATGGGCGTTACCACTAAGCTTGCGGGTAAAAAGCTGAAGATAACATGGCAGGAAATTGAGGTGTATTTGCCGCAGGCCAAAGGCTATTATAAGGTAAAAGAGATAACCGGGATACAAATATTATAATTCCATGATTATTGGGCGCTAACAAAGCCCTATTTTGGGTGCCGCTATTGCACACATTACTTATGAGTACTTTACAAAATCAATATATACATGATGATGCCCCTGTAGCCGATACCATTATTATTGCAGGCCGGGGAAGCGCGCCCATTGAGGGCGACTGGGATGATGAAGATGATGAGGTTTTTGACGACCTGATGGCCGATGAAAATGATATGAACCTTATTAAAACCGGGGCCGACTGGCTAACCCGTGATGAAGATGACGACGATCATCTGCCTGAAGAAGAGCTGCAATAACCTGTTCATATTACTAATTGAACAAAGGTTTACCGGGCACTTTAATTAGTATTATTTTCTTGCTACCTTTATACCTGTGGATAATTTTATTGTTTCGGCTCGCAAATACCGCCCGGCTACTTTTGAAACCGTTGTAGGTCAGCAACATGTAACCAACACGCTCAAAAACGCCATTAAAAACAACCAGCTGGCGCAGGCATTTTTGTTCTGTGGTCCGCGTGGTGTGGGCAAAACCACCTGTGCACGTATACTCGCGAAAACCATTAATTGCCTTAACCTGCAACCTAATGGCGAGGCTTGCGGCACCTGCGATTCGTGCCGTTCGTTCATGAATGGCAACTCCTTTAATATACATGAGCTTGATGCCGCGTCAAACAACTCGGTTGATGATATCCGCAGCCTGATAGAACAGGTACGCATACCGCCCCAGGCCGCAAAATATAAGGTATATATTATAGATGAGGTTCACATGCTATCGCAGGCGGCATTCAACGCTTTCCTGAAAACGCTTGAGGAACCGCCTAACTATGCCATATTTATATTAGCTACTACCGAGAAGCATAAAATACTGCCAACCATACTTTCGCGCTGCCAAATATTTGATTTTAACCGCATCCGTGTGGAAGATATGGCATCGCACCTGGCATCCATCGCACAAAAAGAAAGTGTAACTTATGAACAGGATGGCCTGCACATCATCGCCCAAAAAGCTGATGGTGGTTTAAGGGATGCCCTGTCCATGTTCGATCAGATCGTGAGCTTTTCGGGTGGTAACGTTACCTACTCGTCGGTAATCAATAACCTGAACATACTCGATTATGATTACTACTTTAATATCACCGATAGCTTATTGCAGGAGAACAGCGCCAAAACACTGCTATTTTTTGATGAGATATTGAACAAGGGCTTTGATGGCGCTCATTTTATTTCGGGCCTGTCCGAACACCTCCGCAACCTGTTGGTGGGTAAAGATACCGCCACTTTAAAATTGCTCGAAGTAAGCGAAGGTATTAAAGCCAAATACATGCAGCAGGCACAGGCATCGTCGGTATCGTTTCTGCTCTCGGCCATGAACATCGCCAACCAGTGCGACCTTAATTATAAGCTGAGCAAAAACCAGCGTTTACAGGTTGAACTGGCACTGCTAAAGATGTGTAACCTCGGCGCTTTATTTAACGCGGCCCTTTCACCATCCGCAGCGCTGCCCGAAGGGGAGCTAAAAAAAAAACCTGATACCTCAGCAATAAGCACTCCGCCACCCGTACAAACCGCGGCTGTTAATAATAGTATCCCCGTAATAAGCGATACGCCCTTAACTTATAACCGGGCGCAGCCTACTGCTGTACCGGCACCTGCCGAACCAGCAAAAGCGATTGTAAAAGAGCCCGCCCCGGTGGTAGCTACAGAACGGCCTAAAGTGATGATACCCAATTTAAAGGTAACATCATCGTCGATAAAAATTCCGTCGCTTAACGATATGGGGGCTGATACAGAGGTATTGGAAGAAGAGGAAGATCCCTACCTGAAAGGTAACGACAAGGAGGCTTTTACACCCGAAGACTTTTTAAAACACTGGGGAAACTACGCTGAAAAGATAAAAAGTGAAGGCAAACCAATGAGCTTAAGTACCGTGTTTTCGGCAAGCAGGCCAACCATGCTTAACCCTGTACTGTTTGAGGTAGTGGTAGAAAACAAGGTACAGGAAGCTGCCGTAAGAGATGAAAAACCGTATCTGCTCAATTACCTGCGTACCAATCTGCGCAATTTTGATGTGGAGGTGGAGATAAGGGTAGATGAACAACAACTTGCCGTAACCCGCCGCCCTTATACCGCTGTAGAGAAGTTCCAATACATGGCCAATAAAAACCCGAAATTATTGGAGTTAAGGAGCAGGTTTAATTTGGAGTTTGATTAAGAGGGAACCTATTATAAAGCTGTCATTCTGAACATAGTGAAGAATCTTCTTCGATATGCTAATCGAATAATAGATTCTTCGTTCCTCAGAATGACAGCTCTTTTTATACTGATCAATTACTTGAAATTCTCGCGGTCATTCTTAGGATAACCTTCTTCATCGAGGTCGTCACGATCATCTTCGGGGGTGCGTGATATGGCTTCGTCGGCCGGGTCAACTTCTACAATTTTGCCGCTATCAATGTGCATTCCCAGTTTATCAACATCGGTTTCGAGGCTTTCGTTGGGGATGTATTCATCAACCGCGTAAGGGTTTGATTCGTCGTAGGTTGAGTTTATATCGTCGCCGTTTTTAACGGAAGTATTGTATGGATCCGGGTGATCATAATCAGGATCTTCGCTTTCAACATCATACTCAAAGCTATCATCCTCGGGGTTATATTTCAGGTCGTCCTTATCGGTAGTTTCACCCGGTTCGTCATCACCCAATGTGTATTTTAGTTTCTCATCGCGATCCGGGCTTTCATCATCAAAACCGGGATATGTTTCATCTATTTTCATAGCTTTTCAGTTTATATGTTATAGTATCAACATTAAAAACCCTGCCAAAGTTTTACGGCAGCTATATTAAATGAGCAGAATTAGTAAGAAACTTTTTTGCGGTAAGAGGTAGTACCACCCAGGCTAAATTTCATACCTAACACAATTTGCCCCATGGTATCATTACGCTGACCCGCATTATAACCGTCCAAGTTATCGCCCATCATCAGGTTATACTGGTAAGCCAGATCAACCTTAAAAGTAGGGATATCATACTGGTTAAATACCTTAAACTCGTAACCTACCCTAAGCGGGATAAAGAGTACTTTTGAAACATTTTCGCCGGGGCTATAATAGCCGGCTATTTGCGGCGAAGTACGGCTAATTTTAGTGATGCTGTTAAACGTCATCCCTAAACCGGATGAAACGTATACGTTTTTCAGGAAGTTGGCGATCTGGCTTTGCGAGTAATCGATAAACTCACCTGCCTGTACCTGCCCTCTGAAAACTACAGCTTTATAATTATTTTCGAACTGACGGCCCGATGCATACTTAACCGAATCCCCGCCTTTTAATTTACCTGCCTGAAATTCAAATACGAAATTGGTATACGGTGTAGCGTTAAAGGTAAAGTTAACAGTTCCGGAAACGGTGGTGGTAGTTTTTTCGGCATCGCTGAATACCTGGTTGGCATTTATGGCAAAACCCAGATCGTACTGATCGTAATTAAACCCTATTTGCGCCTTTGATGCCAGGGTTATAAAACCGGCCAAAAACGTTAATATCACTACACGGGTATAAAATTTCATCATATAATTATAATGGCGTCTTTCACTTAAACGGTATAAACTGTTTAAAAGGTATATATGTTTTATAAAAGTAGTTCAAAACTTTCAATCCACTACCCTATTACTACCTTTTCAGTATAAAAGTTGCAACAAAGATGTGATATAATCATGAAAGCCCAATAGCTTATTGCATCAATCATCAACTTAATAATAAGATTCCAATCGATACGCACACTCCATCTTTTACAGCCTTTCCAACTTTCGGACTAATTTTCCTAACTTCACCCCCTCGAAATCAATTCTGGAATAATGAAATTATTAGAAGGAAAAACCGCGCTCATCACCGGCGCTTCAAAAGGTATAGGCCGCAAAATAGCGGAAAAATTTGCAGAGCATGGCGCAAACGTGGCGTTCACTTATTTATCGTCGGTAGAAAAAGGACAAGCCTTAGAAACCGAACTGCAAAGCTTTGGCACACAGGTAAAAGGTTACCGTTCTGACGCGTCGAAATTTGACGAGGCCGAAAAACTGATCAATGATATCGTTGCCGATTTTGGCACACTGGATATAGTGGTTAACAATGCCGGTATCACCAAAGACGGCCTGTTAATGCGCATGACCGAACAACAATGGGACGAAGTGCTGGATGTGAACCTGAAATCTATTTTCAACGTAACCAAAGCCGCTTCAAAAATTATGATGAAGAACCGTAAGGGTGTATTCATCAACATGAGCTCGGTAGTGGGTGTACAGGGTAATGCGGGCCAATCAAACTACGCGGCATCAAAAGCGGGGATTATTGGTTTCTCAAAATCGGTAGCTAAAGAATTAGGCTCACGTAACATACGCACTAACGTGGTTGCACCGGGCTTTATCCGTACCGAAATGACCGATGTATTAGACCCTAAAGTGGTTGAAGGCTGGGCAGCGGCAATTCCGCTTAAACGTGCCGGTGAAGTAGAAGACGTAGCTAACGCCTGCGTATTCCTGGCTTCAGACATGGCAGCTTACATCACCGGACAGGTTATCCCTGTTGACGGCGGTATGCTGTAGAGATAAGTCAAAAGTTAAAATTCAAAAATCAAAAAAATGACAGGCAGGGTTCGGCGGTATCATTGGGTATTGTGGGCTTTTAGCCTGTCATTTTTTATTATGCCCGGTTCTGTATCGGCGCAGTTAAAGGCAAGATCATGCCCCGGAAGAACGGATAACTTATCACAGAGATTTATTTATACATTCGGCGATCAATTGCCCGATGTTGAGGGCGGGCGCCAGAAGTTAAATGACCTCGTATTGAAAAACTTCAAATATCCCAAAGGGAATTATACAGGCAAAACTATCTTACAGTTCGTAGTAGAACCAAACGGAACGCTAACCGGATTAAATATAATAAGAGATCCATCAGGAGAAAAGCGATTATTTGGAAAACCGTTGTTTGAATTGCTTAAAAAAGCTAAATGGCTACCCGGAATGTGTAATAAGAAAAAAGTACCGATGGAATATACCTTTGCTATATCTTGTATGTTACTCGATGGATAATAACATAAATATAGTTAAATAGCTTAAAGGCATTTTAAACCTTTAAAATAAAAACAGCATATTTGGTTAATCCAGATATGCTGTTTTTATTTTCAATAACATGGGGTTCGGTTTCGGTATGGTGGCTGCCTGTTGGTGCGCTTACCGGTTTACTGTATGCCTGGCTCATGTACCGCCAGCCGGTTAACCTGAGCAATAAATTCAGAAATGGGTTGTTCGCTTTGCGGGCTTTGGCGGTATTTATTATCGCGCTGTTATTGTTATCGCCCCTGGTAAAGTCGGTAAATTATAAACCCGAAAAACCGCTGGTACTTATCGCGCAGGATAATTCACAATCTGTAAACCTTAGTCCTGCCCTATCCAAGCAAGATTTAGTAAGCTCGCTATCCAAACTTCAGCAACAACTGGGCGACGATTACGAGGTACATACCTTTAATTTCGATAGTAAATTGAACAATGGCTTGTCGGCTACCTTTTCAGGCAAGCAAACCGATATATCATCGGCATTAAAGCAACTTAACGAACGCTTTGTAAACCGCAACATTGGCGCGGTGGTATTAGCTACCGATGGCTTGTACAACCAGGGAGCCGATCCGCAATACGAGGCGCGCAATTTCAAAAGTAGCATCTACACTATCGCCCTCGGAGATACCATCCCAAAACGCGACCTGCTGATAGGCAATATCAGCTACAACAAAACCGCCTTTTTAGGCAACGATTTTATTATAGAGGTACTGGCCGAAGCTTACCAAAGCAATGGCGAAACCATGCGCCTATCAGTTACCGAGGATGGTAGGCAGGTACATTCGCAAAGCATAGCGGTTACCGGCAACTCATTTAAAAAAGTAATTCCGGTTAAGCTTACGGCTGATAAAAAGGGTCTGCATAAATTTAGCATCAGCATTGCCCCGGTTAAAAACGAGCTATCAACCGAAAACAATACCGAGCTGATCTACATAGATGTACTGGATGCCAAACAAAAGGTGTTGCTGGTTTACCAGGCCGTTCATCCCGATATCAGCGTGATAAAAACGGGGATTGAAAGCAACAAAAATTACGAAGTGAAAACCACTTCGCTAACTGATCTGTCGCAGGTAAAACCGGGCGATTATAGTTTGATTATCCTGTACCAGCTTTCGGGCGGCAGTTCGGCGGTGGCGCAAAAGTTTATCGGCAGCGCTAAAGTTCCGGTTTGGTACACCATTGGCGCACAAAGCAATATCGGCGATTTTAACAGCAGCCAAAAAACAGTAAAAATAAGCGGCAGCGGTGAAATGCAGGAGGTATTCGCTCAGCCTGTAAACGAGTTCTCGGCCTTTACGCTGTCTGATTCCACCCGCAATAAGTTAAGCCATCTGCCGCCTTTACAGGTGCCTTTCGGCAACTATGGTTCGGTGACGGCATCGGGCGTGCTGTTAAAACAGCGAATAGGCAACGTGAGCACCTCTTACCCCCTACTGGCCTTCGGTGATGATAATGGCAGGCGTACCGCGGTGCTTGCAGGTGAAGGCCTCTGGCGGTGGAAATTGGCCGAGTTTAATACTTATGGCAGCAACCATGCTATTGATGAATTGCTGAGTCAGTCGGTACAGTATTTAACAGCTAACGCCAATAAACAACAGTTCAGGGTTTACCCGGCCAACAATGTGTTTGATGAAGGCGAAAGCATCCTCATTAATGCAGAACTATATAACGATGCCCTCGAACTGGTAAACACACCCGATATAAAAATAGACCTGAAAAGCCAAACCGGTAAACATTACAACTACCTGTTTACCCGCAACGGCCAAAGTTATAGCTTAGATGCAGGCGCGCTGCCATCGGGCGAGTACAGCTATACCGCCGCCGCCAAACTTGGCGAACACGCGTTCAATGCCACCGGACAGCTTACCATCAAACAGCTTAATTTAGAGGCAAGGCAAAGTACCGCCAACCATCAGTTATTACAAAACATAGCCAAACAAAGCGGCGGCGCAATGCTGCAAGCATCAGACATCGGCAAACTCGCCGGCCTCATCCGCAAAAACGATAACATCAAAACCGTAGTATACGAGGATAAAAACTACAGCGACCTGGTTGATGTGAAATGGGTGTTCCTACTGATACTGGTTCTTTTAAGTACTGAGTGGTTTTTGAGAAAGAGAGAGGGAGAGGTTTAGTAGTACCTCTCGAATAAATTATTGATAAATTTTCGTCATTGCGAGGTACGAAGCAATCTCTACGTAGGTTAGGCTTGTGCTGTAGTTAACGTTAGTCTGCTCTTGGGCGCAGGGCACCATTACTTTTGTCGCCACAAAAGTAACAAAAAGGCTTGTCCAGCAATAGGCTTCTTTGCCGCACAAGGCCTCCCCTGCAAAACGTGCAGAACTTGGGGCTGGAACTTTTGCCCCACCGCCCTATTCCCACCCACATGCAACAAGTTCGCTATGCCCGCCACTGCGCTCGTGGCCAACAAAGTCCTGCCCGTTTTCGCCTGAAGCTGTTTGCTGACGGGAAGGAAGCCTCACCTAAATCCTCTCACTTTAAAAGTAGCCCCACGCTGTCGCGAGTTTAGCATAGCGTAACTCGTGATGACACATGGGTTAAGCTTTCAGCTTAACGAATTAACAACAACAAATTTAGAGGGTAACGAAAGCTGAAAGCTTTCGCCATGCTTAGTCACGAGTTACGCTATGCTAAACTCGCGACAGTAAAAGAAAACTTTGGCAACTTTAAAAAGTTGCCAAAGTTGAAAGAGGGAATTTAGCCTACAAAGCTTTCTAATATTTTGAAGCCGCCTTCGGTAACCAGTTCTACGTGGTTAATTGTTTTTGGCAGCAGGATGCTTTCGCCCATTTTAACGGCTAATTCGCCGCCATCGTATTTAAGGGTATAGGCACCTTCCACGCAAACGTGTATCACGAATGAATCGAGGTTAGTGCAATCGCGTGAGGTGTTTTCGGTAAAGTCAAGTATGCTGGTGGTAAAGTATTGACAGGTAACCGCTTCTACCGCTTTGTTTTTGGTATGTTCGTACTGGGTTTTGTATTCCGGGTAAAACTTGTAGTCGATAGCGGCTAAAGCTTCTTCGGTATGCAGTTCGCGCTTGTTACCTTTATCGTCAACACGGTCGAAATCGTAAATACGGTACGTAATATCTGATGTTTGCTGAATTTCAGCGATCAGTAAACCCGCACCGATAGTATGCACACGGCCGGCGGGTAAAAAGTAAATATCACCGGCAGTAACCTCTTCGCGGTTAAGTATGTCGGTTAAGTGGCCGCTGTTAAATTTATCAAGGTAAATTTGCTCGTTAACTTCCTGGTTAAAACCGGTGATGAGTGTTGAGCCTTTGTCAGCCTCAATTACGTACCACATTTCGGTTTTACCGAAAGAGTTATGGCGTTTTTTAGCCAGTTCGTCATCAGGATGCACCTGTATAGAAAGATCCTCATTAGCATCAATAAATTTGATCAGCAGCGGGAAGGTATTGCCAAAGCGCTCGTACACTTTCTCGCCAACCAGTTCACCCTGGAATTTCTCCAGCAGTTCGGCCAGCGATTCGCCTTCCAGCTCGCCGTTGGCTACTACTGATACATCAGACTTTACGCCTGATATTTCCCAGGTTTCGCCGCAGTTTGGCAGGTCGCCGAAATCTTTATGCAGGTAGGTTTTTATTTTGTTACCGCCCCATATTTTGTCTTTATAGATGGTTTTGAATTTTAACGGATATAATGCTGACATGATTGATTGTTTTATTGCCGCTAAGTTATTAGTTAATACTGAAAAGGAAAATGCTAAATTGATTTATGCAGGCCGAATATTATTACAAAACATCCTTATATGATTTCTCAATTAATCTCATTACATATTCAATGTCGCTTTCAAATTCGAAATCCACAATTTGAGTTAGTGTCCATTTATGGGTATCTGGCACTTCAAAAACTTTAGGATCATCCTGAACTATTGGCCTTAGATGCACTGATATTTTATTCTTTTGAATATGTAACTCTGCGAAATTCCGCGGCAGCTTACGACGTGAGGATTTATAGCCGATATATGGTTTTGTTACTATTTCCTCAATATTCTTATCCAAATTGAGAATCCTTTTTTGCAAAAGGAAGAACATATTTTTGACTAATTCATTTCTTTTTAAATGCGCTTCTAATCTCAAAGAATGTGAATCATTGCTATTTTGTTGCATCGGTATATAATTAAGGTATACCAATATAAGAAAAGCCTGTTATAAATTAATACGACAGGCTTTTCTTATATAAATCAATTGAAATTATTTACCCAACTTAGCTCTCAGGTTATCATCGATAGCTGCCAAAAACTCTTCGGTATATAAATAATCGGTACCGTGCTCCACATTTGGTTTAATGGTGATAGCAAGGTCTTTGGTCATTTTGCCGCTCTCAACAGTTTCAATACAAACCTGCTCTAAAGCTTTACAAAAATCAATCAGCTCCTGGTTGTTATCCAGTATACCACGGAACTCCAAACCACGTGTCCACGCGAAGATAGACGCGATTGGGTTGGTTGAAGTTGGTCTGCCTTTTTGGTGCTCGCGGTAGTGGCGGGTTACTGTACCGTGTGCAGCCTCAGCTTCCATTACAGTACCATCAGGTGTAACCAGCGTAGAGGTCATCAAACCTAATGAACCAAAACCTTGTGCTACGGTGTCAGACTGTACGTCGCCATCATAGTTTTTACAAGCCCATACAAAGTTACCGTTCCATTTTAAGGCCGATGCAACCATGTCATCAATCAGGCGGTGTTCGTAAGTGATACCTGCTTCAGCAAATTTCGCTTTATAATCGTTTTGGTAGATTTCTTCGAAGATATCTTTAAACCTGCCGTCGTATTTTTTAAGGATGGTGTTTTTAGTTGAAAGATATAAAGGCCAGCCTTTCATCAGCGCCTGGTTAAAACAAGCGTGAGCGAAACCTTTAATTGACTCATCAGTATTGTACATGGTTAACGCAACACCGTCACTTTTAAAGTTAAACACTTCAAATGATTGTGCTTCGCCGCCATCTTCAGGAGTGAAGGTTACTGTAAGTTTACCTTTGCCTTTAGTTAAAAAGTCGGTAGCGCGGTACTGATCGCCAAAAGCGTGACGACCGATGCAGATAGGCGCAGTCCAGTTTGGAACCAAACGGGGTACATTTGCCATTACAATAGGCTCGCGGAAAACGGTACCGTCAAGTATGTTACGGATAGTTCCGTTTGGCGATTTCCACATTTGTTTTAAGCCGAACTCAGCTACACGCTCTTCATCAGGCGTGATAGTAGCACATTTGATACCTACACCATATTGTTTAATAGCGTTAGCAGCATCAACAGTTACCTGGTCGTTAGTTTCATCACGGTATTCAATACCTAAATCGTAATACTTAATATCCAGATCAAGGTAAGGAATGATCAGTTTATCCTTAATGAATTTCCAGATAATGCGGGTCATCTCATCGCCATCCAGCTCAACAACCGGATTTTCTACTTTTATTTTTGACATAAGTAACTGTTATTGTTTAATTTCTTAATGGCACCAAATATATAAAATTGACTTTATGTAGATTAATTAAATCTGAATTCGATTGCAATGTTTTTGTAACAATGCAAGCAGCAAGGCACCAGAATTGGCCCTTATTCCATCTCTTTATATTCCTGCTGTAAAGCTAACAGGCATTTGGCGCACAGGCAGCCATCGTAAATTTCGCTGATGTACTGGGTTTCGTTGAGGGTGAGCTGCACCACGCTGCACTGGCACTTGGTGTAAGAGTTGGCTTTACATTCTATCCTGTCGCCGCAACGCTCGCAGGATATGATCTCGTGTTTTGAATGTACTAATGCCATATACAAAAATAGTATTCTGCACGATGCAAATAAATAGGTGGGCTCCTTTGTGACGGATGGACTACAAAGTGTTTTTTAATTACAGATTTTTTAACCGTAGAGTTTTTTTTAACCACAAAGTACACAGAGGTTTGCACGGAGTTACACAGAGATCTTTTTTAATTGCAAAGCTTTGTGTAACTCCGTGTTTTTTATCTCCCCATCCTCTGTAGTAAAATAATAACCTTGCAGAAGAGCCCTCCAACACATCACATTTAAAAAACGTATACTTGCTAAACCATGAAACGCCTGATATCCAATCTTACCTTCCAGGTTATTGTAGCTATTATTTTAGGAGTAATAGTCGGTTTGTATTTTAAAGACTTTGCACCGGCCGCGCAAGTGATCAGCAAAACCTTTATCAACCTGATCACTATGCTGATAGCGCCTATCATATTCTTCACCATTGTGCTGGGTATAGCCAACATGGGCGATATGAAAAAGGTGGGCAGGGTAGGAGGCAAAGCGCTGCTTTATTTTGAAATCGTAACCACCTTCGCGCTGGTGATCGGCATAGCGGTAGCCAATATCTTAAAACCGGGCAAGGGTATAGACGTAAGCAAGGGGGCCGATGCCTCCAAAATTGCCGGTTATCAAAAGGCCGCCGAAGAAATGCAATGGGGCGACTTTTTCGCGCATATTATTCCGCATAATATATTTGATGCCTTTGCCAAAGGCGATATTTTGCAGATTCTTTTCATCGCTATACTATTCGGCTATGGCCTTAGTAAAATGGGCGAAGCGGGGAAATCACTTATCAACACGTTTGATAAATTAGGAAAGGTGTTCTTCAACATTATGAAAGTGGTAATGGCGCTGGCACCTATTGGCGCTTTCGGCGGCATGGCCTTTACAGTGGGCACTTACGGCACCAAGGCATTATTACCCATGGTAAAACTGATGGGTTCGGTTTACCTTACTATGTTCCTGTTCATTTTTGTGGTGCTCAATATTATCTGCTACCTGTACAAGTTCAGCCTGTGGCGATACCTTAAATATATTCGGCAGGAAATATTGATCGTGCTGGGTACGTCGTCGTCCGAATCGGCACTGCCGAGTATGATGGATAAGATGGAAAAGTTCGGCTGCTCGCGGTCGGTGGTAGGGTTGGTGATCCCTACCGGGTACTCATTTAACCTGGATGGTACAACCATTTATCTGTCTATGGCGGTCATATTTCTGTCGCAGGTATTTGATATCCCGTTATCGCTGGAGCAGCAGCTTACCATCATCGGGATCCTGATGGTAACTTCCAAAGGCGCAGCAGCGGTAACAGGCGGCGGCTTCATCGTGCTCACCTCAACCCTCGCGGCTATAAAAGTTATCCCGGTAGAAAGCGTAGCCATATTGCTGGGGGTAGACAGGTTTATGTCGGAAGCCCGCGCTATCACCAACCTAATAGGTAACGGCATTGCTACTATAGTGGTGGCTAAAAGTGAGGGCGAGTTTGTAGAGCAGGCAGTTGAAGAAGGTAATAATATATAAAGAGCTGGCGCACGCGTGCCGCGTGTGTCTTGTAAGTATCTGTAGTTTATAAAATAAAAAAGACTTACGAAGTTTTAAAAACTTCGTAAGTCTCAATTCCCCGCGCTCTGCGAAAAAACTCAGCTCACTCCGCGGTTAACAAAACTACATAGGCGGTGTACACTTATTCACCAGTTTTAGCGTATAATCAGGATTAAGCGGCTCATTGGTTTGTGCCAAACGTTGAGCACCGGTACTGGCCGGGCAGGCTATACCATGCGGACCGTCATAGATCAGCGGTTTGTTACCCAACTTATCGATCAACTCCTGCGGAACGTAGATCTGTACCCTTGTAATGGAATACCCCTGTGGGAAATAGCGAATGTAATAACCATCGGGATGCAGAGCCCAGGTTCCTGAAGCCACAGCGCTGTTTGGCGCTGCTATACCGGCAAGTACGGCGTACTTTTCCATTTCTTCGTAGCTGGCATTGCCTGATGCGGCCAGTCTACGAATGTTATTTTCGGCTTCAAATACCGCTTGTATAGGTTCAGGCAGTTTGCTTTTTGCTTGCTCCATTATGTTGGCCGGTAATACACCTAACGCGCCGCCTTCCAGCATCAATAATTGCTGCGGTGTTAATAGCACGGCAGCAGTAGCCTTAATTTCGGTGCTGAAATCAACAAAACGGGTGCGGGCAATAATGGCCCATAGTAATATTTGTATGCTGTGTTGATTTACTTCGGCATGCTTTTCGGCGCTTTTTAAAATAAGAACTACTACTTCCTGCTTGGGGCCTAAAACCGGGGCCAGCATGTAGCCGTCGCCGCTGCTTGGGCCGTGGGTACCGGCATGCAGGCAATAACTTTTATTGGTCATTTCGTAAAAACCGGCGCACAGGTAAAAGCCGCCGGTAGGTGCTTTGGGCAGCAGGTATAAGGCTTGCGGTTTTTGTCCTTCCTGAAAAGATGGCGGCTTGGTGCCTTCCATATTTACATCTTTAAAGTTGGTGGTAATGGCGGCGGGCTGTTTTAGTATCTTGTTAAGACCGCCCTTGCCTGCAAATTCGGCGCCTTTATCGAGTATGCTTTTGCCTAAGCTGCCAAATTGCGCTAAGCTGGTTTGTGTATGGAGCAGGAGTGATAAAGCCGCTCCGATGATCAGGAAACTTTTTTTCATGGTTAGAATGTTTTTTAAGGTGGAGGCAAAATAAATAAATAGTGTTAATTATAAGGTAGTTTACTGTATAAAGTTTGCCCAGTATTAAATTAACGTCATTTATGGGTAGCCGCCCAAAAAATAATTTGACATTATACCCAATAACTTTAGCTTTGCCATTATTAAAGAAAATAAGCCAATGAGTGTTCTTGTAAATAAAGATTCCAAAGTAATAGTTCAGGGTTTTACCGGTAATGAGGGTACATACCATGCATCACAGATGATTGAGTACGGCACGCAGGTTGTTGGCGGGGTAACCCCGGGCAAAGGCGGTCAGCAACATTTGGAAAGACCGGTTTTTAATACCGTTAAAGACGCGGTTGACCAAACAGGTGCTGATGTATCTATTATTTTTGTGCCACCGGCATTTGCTGCTGACGCTATTATGGAAGCTGCCGAAGCCGGCATCAAAGTTATTGTTTGTATTACCGAAGGTATCCCTACAAAGGATATGATACAGGTGAAAGAATATCTTACTGATAAGGACAGCCGCTTAATTGGCCCTAACTGCCCAGGTATTATCACTGCCGATGAGGCTAAAATTGGTATTATGCCGGGCTTTATCTTCAAAAAAGGTAACGTTGGTGTAGTTTCAAAATCAGGTACTTTAACTTACGAGGCGGTTGACCAGGTGGTTAAAGCCGGTTTAGGTATCACTACCGCTATCGGTATCGGTGGCGACCCAATTATTGGTACACCTACTAAAGAGGCTGTTGAGTTATTAATGAACGATCCTGAAACTCACGGTATCATCATGATTGGTGAAATTGGTGGTGGTATGGAAGCTGAAGCTGCCCGGTGGATCAAAGAACACGGTACT
Organism: Mucilaginibacter sp. GW821-FHT07G05; assembly: GCF_059418565.1. NCBI lineage: Bacteria > Pseudomonadati > Bacteroidota > Sphingobacteriia > Sphingobacteriales > Sphingobacteriaceae > Mucilaginibacter > Mucilaginibacter sp. GW821-FHT07G05. The sequence goes on from NZ_JBWKQC010000007.1 coordinate 72,887, forward strand.
AAGCCGGTTGTAGGTTTCATCGCAGGTCAAACAGCGCCTCCGGGTCGTCGTATGGGCCATGCCGGTGCTATTGTTGGCGGCGCCGATGATACAGCTGCCGCTAAGATGAAAATTATGGCCGAGTGTGGTATCCGCGTGGTAGAATCACCTGCCGAAATTGGCGCTGCAATGGCAGAAGAATTGGCGAAACTGTCAGTTTAAATTTCAACTTCGAGATATAAGAAAGATCCTGGCTTTGGCCGGGATTTTTTGTTTTACAGGATTCTACAGATGATTAACCGCGGAGGTAACGGAGGTTTGCACGGAGTTACGCGGAGGTTTTTATCATTATAATGCTGATTTTTACACTCAAACCCCGATCCCCGAACCTCACAACTCTATTAAAATCTCTGTGTAACTCCGTGCAAACCTCTGTGCTCTCTGTGATTAAAAACACTTTCTCATTCACAACTCACCACTCACCAACTCACTTCAACACTGTTACCACCTTCTCCATCGCTTTCCAGTGTTCGCCTTTTTTGTAGAGCAGTTTACTGAACGGTAGCCGCGAGCGGATGGCCTTGTTATAATCTACACCCATTACGCGGTAGCGGATGGTTTTATCACTCATAAGTGAATGTATGGCTTGTGAGTAAGGTGTAGGGCCCGTCATGCCGTGTACGCTGTTGGGGTAGCGGTTGTTTTTGATGTTATCTACCACAATATCAATAGCGCGTTTTAAAAACGGGTGCCCGGCCTCGTAGATCATCGCCCATTGCACAAAAATACCGGGATGGCGTTCTTCGGTAATCACGGCCGAATCATCGGGCCTAATAAAGCTATCCAGCGTACCCGGTACATAAGCGTCGATATCCAAATACACACCGCCTTTTTTATAGAGAATACAATACCGGAAAAAGTCGGCCTTAGCCGCGCCAATGTTCAGCTTGTTGTAGGCATCGGCTACTTCGCCTGCAAACTCGGCGTTCATAAAGGCTTCTATGCGGGCATCATCGTAAAACTCATAACGGTAAGCCTTATTCCTGAACTTTAGCCATTGAATAGCCAGGCGGTTAATGAAAGGCAACTGCCTGCGTTTAAAAGTTTGATAGATAACCTTTGGGATAGCCATAGATGATATTTAGCAGTAAAGGTAACAGCATAATAAATACCGGCGGATATATTTGTGTTAAACTGTGTTAATGACCGACGAATTTTTAACCGCGGAGGTAACGGAGGTTTTACGCAGAGTTACGCAGAGGTTTTATGTATTTTACTAAGTTCTTATTCCTTATATTAAAACAGGGCTCCGAAAAACTCATATATCTCAGCGTTTTCAACTCCGTTAACTCAGCGGTAAAATAACCAACAAATCCTCTCGTCACCTGTTTGTAAACAAGCGTATCACCATAAAAACTTAACCATTATAAATGCGTATATTTATGTATAAAAACTACAAAAACGATATAAAAAATGCCATATAACGAGTTAACACCCGAAGAAGAAAGAGTAATATTATACAAAGGAACAGAGCGCCCGTTTACAGGTACTTTGCTCAACAATAAGGCGCAGGGCGTGTATGTATGCAAACGCTGCGATGCACCGCTATATAATAGTGCAGATAAATTTGACAGTTTTTGCGGCTGGCCAAGTTTTGATGATGAAATACCCGGAGCGGTAAAACGCGAAGTTGATGCCGACGGCCGAAGGGTAGAGATACTTTGCAATAATTGCGGCGCGCACCTTGGGCACGTTTTTGAAGGCGAATACCTTACCGCGAAAAACACCCGTCATTGTGTAAATTCAGTGTCGATGAAATTTGTGCCGCTGGCATAAAATTTCGCAATAAATTTGTACCTTTTTTGCATAGCATTTAAGGTGATCCTGCGAGGTGCTGATGAGATAAGTTCTTTACCCTATTTTCTCTAAAACTTATAAGAATATCCAACGCCGGTTCATTGGTCATCATGAATCGGCGTTGTACTTTAACCGTCGCGTGAGGGCTTAATTATCAGGCTGTTTTACAGCGTGGTTTTATTGCTCCCTTTCTTTTTATAAAGAAAATTTCTCACTTTTTTACACGGTGTTTTCCATAAATCAGCCATTTTTTACGATTGTTGATAACTCGGCTTTTTGTTTAAAACTATCACATCATAACCCCGGTATCATAACTTAACTTTGTTTTAGTAAAAAATTTACAAATGGCTATTAGTGCTACCGGGACGAGCCCTATACTGACAAACAGCCATTTTAATTTCAGCACTGGGCAAGTAACTGCCTGTATATAAATAAATTAAGTTAATAAAAAGTTAAAAAGCTTTATAGACAAATGAAGCCGGATTTGTTGTCTGTAAACTTTAGATAAATGAATAGCTACCTTTTAAGAACAAAGTAATACTATGAGCCAGGAGACAGAAGAACTATTACTAAAAGAAAACAAGGACAGGTTTGTTATACTGCCCATCAAGTATCCCGCAATTTGGGAGATGTACAAAAAATGCGAGGCGAGTTTTTGGACTGCCGAAGAAATAGATCTTTCTGATGACATGAAACATTGGGAAAACCTGAACAGCGGCGAGCGTCATTTTATATCGCATATCCTGGCGTTTTTCGCGGCGAGCGATGGTATTGTGAACGAGAACCTGGCAGTAAACTTTATGAGTGAAGTGCAACTTCCCGAAGCTCGTTGTTTCTACGGTTTCCAGATCATGATGGAAAATATCCACTCTGAAACCTACGCGCTGTTAATCGATACATATATTAAAGATCCATCAGAAAAAGACCGTTTATTCCATGCTATTGATACCGTGCCTTGTGTAGGTAAAAAAGCAGAATGGGCACTGCGCTGGATCAATAACGGAACATTCGCAGAGCGCCTTATCGCTTTCGCGGCTGTTGAAGGTATCTTCTTTTCGGGCAGCTTTTGCTCAATCTTCTGGCTTAAAAAACGTGGCTTAATGCCGGGTCTTACTTTCAGCAACGAGCTGATCTCCCGCGATGAGGGTATGCACTGCGAGTTCGCTTGTTTATTGTACAGAATGCTGGAGAATAAACTATCGAAAGAGGCTGCTACCGCCATTATTACTGATGCGGTTGAAATTGAAAAAGAATTTATAAGTGATGCATTACCGGTAAGCCTTATCGGTATGAATGCCAAATTAATGGGCCAGTACATTGAGTTTGTAGCCGACAGATGGCTGGGCGAACTGGGCTACGATAAAGTGTACGGTGCAAGCAATCCGTTCGACTTTATGGAAATGATATCCCTGCAAGGTAAAACCAATTTCTTCGAAAAACGGGTTGGCGATTACCAAAAAAGCGGTGTGCTTAATGCAACCGCCGATAGCAAATCTTTCTCATTGGATGAAGATTTCTAAATAGTTAGTGGATAGTAGTTCAGACTACACTGAACAAATAACAAGAAAAAAGGATTAATAGTTTAATATAAACAGGTTAGTGAATTGTTACTAACAGCTAAATAACTGAAAAATATGTTTGTAATAAAAAGAGACGGCAGAAAGGAATCTGTAAAATTCGACAAGATCACAGCGCGTATTGAAAAATTGTGCTACGGTTTTAATTTGGTTGACCCCATTGATGTGGCCAAGAAGGTAATTGAAGGATTATTTGACGGTGTTACCACATCTGAACTGGATAACCTTGCGGCCGAAACAGCGGCATCGTTAACTACCAAACACCCGGATTATGCTTTGCTTGCATCTCGTATAGCCGTATCTAACTTACATAAAAATACTGTAAAGTCGTTCTCTGAAACTATGCGCATGCTTTATGAGTATGTGGATAGCAAAACAGGCAAAAACGCGTCGCTTATTGCCGATGACGTTTGGGAAGTGATACAAAACAATGCCGAACTGCTGGATAGTACCATCATTTACGATCGCGATTTCGGGTTCGATTACTTCGGTTTCAAAACCCTCGAAAAATCATACCTGTTAAAAATTGACGGTAAAATTGTTGAGCGTCCGCAGCACCTGTTCATGCGTGTATCGGTAGGTATCCATAAAGAGGATGTTGAAAGCGCTATCAAAACATATAACCTGATGAGCGAGCGCTGGTTTACACACGCTACGCCAACTTTGTTTAACGCGGGTACGCCAAAACCACAAATGTCGTCGTGCTTTTTATTAACCATGAAAGATGACAGCATTGATGGTATTTACGATACTTTGAAGCAAACCGCTAAAATATCGCAAAGTGCAGGCGGTATAGGGTTAAGCATCCACAATGTAAGGGCTACAGGTTCATACATCAGCGGTACTAACGGTACCAGCAACGGTATTATCCCGATGCTGCGTGTGTTTAACGATACTGCCCGTTATGTTGATCAGGGTGGTGGTAAACGTAAAGGCGCTTTCGCTATTTACCTGGAGCCTTGGCATGCCGATATCTTCGAGTTTTTAGACCTGCGTAAAAATCACGGTAAAGAAGAAATGCGCGCCCGCGACTTGTTCTACGCCCTTTGGGTATCTGACTTGTTTATGCAACGCGTAGAGGCTAATGAAGACTGGAGCCTGTTCTGTCCGCACGAAGCACCCGGTTTGGCTGATTGCTTTGGCGAGGAGTTTGTGGCCCTGTATACCAAATACGAAGAAGAAGGCCGTGCCCGCCGCGTGGTAAAAGCACAGGAACTTTGGTTTGCCGTGTTAGATGCCCAGGTAGAAACCGGTACACCATACCTGTTATATAAAGATGCTGCCAACGCGAAATCAAACCAGCAAAATTTAGGTACTATAAAAAGCTCAAACCTTTGTACCGAAATTATGGAGTATACCGATGCTAACGAAATTGCGGTTTGTAACCTTGCATCATTAGCATTGCCACGCTATGTAAATAACGGAGTGTTTGATCATGATAAGTTATATGATGTAACCTACCAGGCTACCATTAACCTTAACCGTATTATTGATCATAACTACTACCCGGTTGCCGAAGCCGAGTATTCAAACTTGAGGCACCGCCCAATTGGTTTAGGTGTACAAGGTTTGGCCGATACCTTTATTCAACTGCGCATGCCGTTTGAAAGTGATGAGGCTAAACAACTGAACAAAGAGATCTTCGAAACCATTTATTTTGCAGCCATGACGGCTTCAAAAGACTTGGCTATAAAAGATGGTCCTTACGCTACATTTGAAGGTTCACCATTGTCAAAAGGTAAATTCCAGTTCGATCTTTGGAATGTATCACCGGCCAGCAGCCGTTGGGATTGGGAAAACCTGCGCTTAGATGTAATGAACCATGGTGTACGTAACTCACTGTTAGTTGCGCCAATGCCAACCGCGTCAACTTCGCAAATACTGGGTAACAACGAGTGCTTTGAACCATATACTTCAAACATTTACACCCGCAGGGTATTAAGCGGCGAGTTTATCATTGTAAACAAACACCTGCTGCGCGATTTGGTAAACCTTGGTTTATGGACCCCGGCCATGAAAGATAAGATCATCAGCGCTAACGGATCTATACAGGATATTGCCGAAATACCTGCCGATATCAAGGAACTGTACAAAACAGTTTGGGAAATTAAGATGCGTAACATTATTGATATGGCTGCCGATAGGGGTGCTTATGTATGCCAGTCGCAATCGTTAAACCTGTTCATCAATGCGCCGAATGCTTCAAAACTTACTTCAATGCACTTCTACGCATGGAAGAAAGGCTTAAAAACAGGCATGTACTACCTGCGTACACAAGCAGCATCGCAAGCGGTTAAATTTACAGTAGAGAACCAGGGCGGTAAAAACATGGATCCAGTAATTCCGGAACATGTTAGCCAGGTTGTTGACGAAATTCCGGCAGGCCCAAGCTGCTCAATGGAAGAAGGTTGTGTAACCTGCTCCGCATAATATTTTTTAATAGTTTTACTTTGAAAGCGGTGGCAATTATTTGTCACCGCTTTTTGATTTTGAAGGATTTGGGATATTGGTGATTTAACCACAAAGGACACAAAGGTTTGCACAGAGTTACACAGAGGTTTCCATGGAGTTACGCGGAGTTTTTTGGGGGCCTTGTTGTTCCGGCTAACTCACACCGCCTACACTTCGCTGGGCGACCCTCTTTTCGCAAGCGAAAAAGAGGGCATACAGAAAACTACAATAAAAAAGAGCACCCTGATAAATCCCTCTTTACGTAGTAGAGAGGGTGATCCAGCGAAGCGAAGATCGGGTGAGTCAACTACTACGATGAGCACTTACCTCTCCCACCCTAAGCCCGATTGCAGCGATACCAGCCCCGCGCCTAATGCCGGTGGCGTATAAGCGAAAAACGGGACTGCCGGGAAATAAGAACCACTGTCACTGATTTTCTAAATACTATTGAGCGCAACGTGTATGTAACCATAATCGTACTTGGTAAATAATACAACTTATCACCCGCCACTACCCCACTTAACTGGTAACAATGTACTGCTTACTCCCCCTACCTATCCTCTATTCACCATTAACCATTCCCAACTCACCACCCGCCCCTAACCATTCACAACTTACTATTCCCCATTCACTACTCTCTACTCCCCATTAACCACTCACTACTCAACTTAATCAGCTAATTGCTACCCTTAGTCGCCAAACTTTGTTATTTTCGCAGACTTTATTTTTCGGAATATACTATGGATTATCAATTTAAAGATATAGAGCAAAAGTGGCAGCAGTTTTGGGCAGAGAAGCAAACCTTTAAAGCCGACAACAACAGTACTAAACCAAAATACTATGTGCTGGATATGTTTCCGTACCCATCGGGCGCGGGCCTGCACGTTGGGCACCCGCTGGGCTATATCGCTTCTGATATTTTTGCACGTTATAAACGCCTTAAGGGCTTTAACGTATTGCACCCAATGGGGTACGATTCGTTTGGTTTACCTGCCGAGCAGTATGCCATACAAACCGGTCAGCACCCTTCACTTACTACCGAAGAAAATATTGCCACCTACCGTCGTCAGCTCGATCAGATAGGTTTCTCGTTCGACTGGAGCCGCGAAGTGCGAACCAGTTCGCCCGGTTACTACAAGTGGACGCAGTGGATCTTTATGCAGCTGTTTAACTCGTGGTACAACAAGGCCGAAGAAAAAGCCGAAAGCATTGCCAAACTGGTTGAACACTTTGAAAGCAAAGGCTCGGCAGGTATTAATGCCGTGAGCGACGAAGATACCGCCACTTTTACTGCCGGTGAGTGGAAGGCTTACAGCCATAACCAACAACAGGAAGAATTACTAAAATATCGCATTACCTACCTGCGCGAAAGCACCGTTAACTGGTGCGCGGCATTGGGTACCGTATTAGCGAACGACGAGGTGAAAGACGGCTTTAGCGAGCGCGGCGGCTACCCTGTTGAGCAAAAGAAAATGATGCAGTGGAGCATGCGCATTACCGCTTATGCCGAGCGTTTATTACAAGGCCTGGATACCATTGACTGGCCCGAACCCCTGAAAGAGATGCAACGCAACTGGATAGGCAAAAGTGTAGGCGCAAGTGTAAAGTTCCCGATAAAATCAGGTTCGGGTGGCCAGGCTTCAGTGGCCGGCAACACACCGGAACCAGGAACCTCAAACCCCGCAACTTCAGATGAGGCGGCTCACAACTCACAACTTACAACTCACAACATAGAAGTATTCACCACCCGTGTTGATACCATTTTTGGTGTTACCTTTTTGGTGATCGCGCCCGAGCATGAGTTGGTGAACGAGCTGACCACGCCGGAGCAGAAGGCTGATATTGAGGCTTATATTACCCAAACCAAAAAGAAATCGGAGCTTGACCGTATGGCCGATACCAAGACTGTATCGGGTGCATTTACGGGCAGCTATGTATTGAACCCGCTGAATAACGAGCCTATCCCGGTTTGGATAGCCGATTATGTTTTGGCAGGCTATGGTACAGGCGCGGTAATGGCCGTTCCATCGGGCGATCAGCGCGATTACCTGTTTGCCAAGCATTATAATTTGCCGATAGTACCTATTATCGACATACAAAATATTGAAACCGAGGCCGACCCTACCAAAGAGGGTACTTATATTAATTCCGACTTTGCTAACGGCTTAACTTATAAAGAAGCTACCGCGGCCATTATTGCCACACTGGAAGCCATTGGCGCGGGCAAAGCGAAAGTGAACTTCAGGATGCGCGATGCCATATTTGGCCGTCAGCGTTACTGGGGCGAGCCGGTGCCGGTTTACTTTAAAGACGGCTTGCCGTATTTGATAGATGAAAGCGAGCTGCCTTTGTTGTTACCCGAAATTGATAAATACCTGCCAACCGAAACCGGCGAACCGCCATTGGGCCGCGCTACGGACTGGAAACACCCTGAAGGTGAGTACGAGTTGAGCACCATGCCGGGTTGGGCGGGCAGCAGCTGGTACTGGTACCGCTATATGGACGCCCATAACGACAGCGAGTTTGCATCGGAAAAAGCGATTGAGTACTGGAAAGATGTGGACTTGTACATCGGCGGATCGGAACATGCTACCGGACACTTGCTGTACAGTCGTTTCTGGAACAAGTTTTTGAAGGATATTGGCAAAGTGAACGAAGAAGAGCCTTTCAAAAAGCTGATCAACCAGGGAATGATACAGGGGCGTTCAAACTTTGTATATCGTTTAATTGATGCAGAAGGAAGAGGTACCAATACCTTCGTATCGCACGGACTGATCAAAGATCACAAAACTTCGCCTTTGCATGTTGATGTAAACATTGTGAAGAATGACACACTTGATATAGAAAAATTCAAAAACTGGCGACCTGAGTTCGCTGACGCTGAATTTATATTGGAAAACGGCAAATACGTTTGCGGACACGAGGTAGAAAAAATGTCGAAGCGTTACTACAATGTAGTTAACCCTGATGATATTGCATCACAATACGGTGCCGATACCCTGCGCATGTACGAAATGTTCTTAGGTCCGCTGGAGCAAAGCAAACCTTGGAATACCAATGGTATTGAGGGCGTGTTCAAGTTTCTGCGTAAATTCTGGCGTTTATTCCACGATGACCAGTGGAACTTCCGCGTAAGCGAAGACGCGCCAACCAAAGCCGAATTGAAAGCCCTGCACAAGATCATCCGCAAGGTGGAGGAAGATGTAGAACGCTTTTCGTTCAATACCTCGGTATCCAGCTTTATGATAGCTGTTAACGAGCTTACCGAACTTAAGTGTAACAAACGCGCCATACTACAGGAGCTTACCATTGTGCTGGCATCTTACGCGCCGCACATCTGCGAGGAGCTTTGGGCATTGTTAGGTAACGGTGAAGGAACCTTATCGTACGCGCCATATCCTACCTTTAAACCGGAATACCTGGTGGAGGACGATTTCGCTTACCCGATATCTATCAACGGTAAAACTAAAATGAACTTAAGCATTTCGTTAAGTCTTGATATTAAGGATATTGAAGCTTTTGTGTTGGCTAACGCCGATGTACAACGTTATCTGGAAGGCAAAACCCCTAAAAAGGTAATTGTGGTGAAAGGCCGTATCGTAAACATGGTAGTGTAAGCTTTGTAACGAGTTAATGACATTACATTTTTATTACAAAAAATGTAATGTCATCATGTAACATTTTAATCAATTTCGCCTCCTATTACGAAACTGATTAAAATGAAACGTATTTACATAATTCTACTCCTTATCTGCACGGTTATTTCGGCCAAAGCCCAGTTGGGTGGCGGCGGATCGGGGCTCACGGGTCGTATATCGGGCACCGTTATTGACTCCCTTAGCAAAAAACCACTGGACTATGCTACCATCAGCTTGTTCAACAGCGGCGGCAGCTCACCTATTACCGGTGTACTAACCGATGATAAAGGAAACTTCAAGCTGGATAATATTAAAGCCGGCAAATATAAATTAGCCATTACTTTTATTGGTTACCCAACAAAGATCATCGATCCGGTTATTACCACTTCATCAAAGCTGGATAATAACGTGGGTAAAGTATTGCTTGCGCCAAGCACCAAAGTGCTTAATGCGGTAGAGATACAGGGCCAGGTTCCGCTGGTAGAGAACAAGATCGATAAGATCGTTTTCAATGCCGAAAAAGACCTTACCTCTGCCGGTGGTAACGCTACCGATGTATTGCGTAAGGTGCCTTTGGTTGCGGTTGACATCAATGGTAATGTATCTCTGCGCGGCGATCAAAACGTACGTGTATTAATTAACGGCAAGCCATCGGGTGCATTATCAAGCAGCCTGGCCGACGTATTGCGTACCATCCCTGCCGATCAGATCAAAAATATTGAGGTGATCACTTCACCATCTGCCAAATATGATGCGGAAGGTTCAGGCGGTATCATCAACATTGTTACCAAAAGCAAAAATGTATCGGGCTTAAGCGGTACGGTAAGCGGTGGTATAGGCACACGCCAAAACAATGGTAACGCCAACGTTAACTACAAACAAAACCGTTTGAGCTTAACCGCCAACATTGGTACCAACTTCGCGTGGCCGCAAACCTCACTGGTTGATTTCCGCAGCCAGATAGGCGATGTGGTACGTACCCAAAATTCAACATCTGAAACTAAACGTGGCGGTACTATCGGCTCGTTGATCGGCAGCTACGATTTTAACGATTTCAACAGCATCACCTCAACCTTCAGGTTAAATACAGGCCATTTTCAAACTGACGGTACCAGCACGGCTACCAACAGCGCGTTAACTAACCCTGCCTACACTACAGCCAACTTTAACAAAGCTAACTTTGGTGGTTTTGACTGGAGTGGCGATTATACCCACAAGTTTAAAAAACAAGGCGAAGAGTTAACCATTGCCGGTCAGTGGAGCCATAGCAGCATTAAATCAGACTATAGCAGTTCTTATTTCGGTGTTGCCGATACCCGACAGTTCGCTAACCAGTTAGGTAATAACGATGGTATAAACGATGAGTACACCGCGCAAGCCGACTACGCCTTACCGATCACTGCCAAAATAAAACTGGAAGCAGGTGGTAAAGGGATCTTCAGGAAGATCAATAGTGATTATAACGTATTTAACCAGATTGATAACCAAGGCCCATTCCTGCCTAATGATACCGCGTCAAACCAATACGATTACAGCCAGAATGTTTACGCCGGTTATACCGTATTGAGTTTCACGTTACCTAAAAACTACTCGTTACAAATTGGCGGACGTATTGAAAGTACCCACATTAAAGGCGACCCGAGAAACTCGACCCAGGAAAGCTTATCACCGTTCAGCCAATCGTACACTAACTTTGTACCGAGCTTTATCTTATCAAAAAACTTAACGCCTACACAAACGCTTAAGTTAACGTATAACAAACGTATACAACGCCCAAGCTTACAGTTTTTGAACCCGTTCATCAACAGGGCTAACCCTGATAACCAGTCGCAAGGTAATCCTACCCTGTCACCTGAGGTGAGCCAAACAGTGGAGTTAGGTTACAACACATTCATCAAAAGCTCGATGATTAACCTGGCGGTTTATTACAAACACACCAGCGATTTGATCGAAAGCATTTCAAGTCCGTTTTTTGATGAGGATTTACAGCGTAACATCACCCGTACTAACTACCTTAACATTGGTAAAAACAACTCGTTTGGCGCAAGCTTCTTCGGTTCGGTTAACCCGGTTAAGATATTAACCATACGCGGTAGCATCAATGCTTATACTTACGATCCATCAACCACGCTTACCGAAAGTTCAAACCAAAACAACGGCGCGTACTTTATGTACAACGCGTTCCTGAGTGCATCGGTTACTTTAAAAGGTGGTTTTACAGCGGAAGGCTTTGGTGTATTTAACTCGCCAAAACGTACCATTCAAGGTAAAAACCCGGCCTTTAACCTGTTCGGTTTCGGTGTGAAGAAAGAGATCATCGCCAAGAAACTTACTGTTGGTATAAACGCTTTATCACCATTCCAGAAATACCTGAAACTTGACCAGGATGTGAGCAGCAAAAATTTCTCGCAAACACAAAAAATCAGGTACCCGCTACAATCTTTCGGTGTAACGTTTAGCTACAACTTTGGTAAAGTAAGCTACGGTACCCAGCAAAAGAAAAAGGGCGTAAACAACGACGACCTTAAACAAGACGATCAAGGCGGTGGCATGGGCGGTGGCCCATCAGGCGGCGGCCGCGGCGGTTCAAGATAATATTTTCAACTACCTATTATAACAAAACAAACAAGGCCCGCTTAACGCGGGCCTTGTTTGTTTTGTAGGTTTTTTTAATCCGTCATGCCGAAGCATTTCGGCATCTCATTAGTACGCTTAAGCTACTATTGGGGTCATCCTGAGCTTGTCGAAGGATCGTGCGCAGAGGCCTCTCATCCACACACCCTTCGACAAGCTCAGGGTAACAGGCCATATTTAAACCAATCGCGCGTTTAGTCAACTCACCCCGACTACGCTACGCTGGTCGACCCTCTCTGCTATGCAAAGATGGTGAAAATTTGAGTCCCCTCTTTATGCGTAGCATAGAGAGGGTGGTCGAGCGAAGCTAAGACCGGGTGAGTTGAAATCGCCAAGCGCTTAACTTATCACATTGCTCAGTGTGACAGGCCATACAGCACCTACCTTTTACACAAGTCAGCATGACCTTTTATGGCCTTCCCAACGCTTTTGCTTATTCAAACTGGAACACGTTGCTCAAAGCTGAATTATTGTTGCTGCTTACGTTCATATCTTTGATGGCGCCGGTGCTTAGGGCGTAAACCCAGCCGTGTACGTTAACTTCCTGTCCGCTCTTCCAGGCGTTTTGCACGATGGAAGTTTTGCAAAGGTTGTTCACGTTTTCGATAACGTTTAACTCTACCAGGCGGTTACCGCGTTCGGTTTCGTCGGCTATGGCATCCAGTTCTGTGGCATGTACACGGTACACATCTTTAATATGGCGCAGCCAGTTATCAATTAAGCCGAATTGTTTATGCGTCATGGCGGCAATTACACCACCGCAACCATAATGCCCGGTTACTATTACGTGTTTTACCTTAAGTACGTTCACTGCGTAATCCAGTACCGATAGCATATTCATATCCGTATGGATCACCATGTTGGCGATGTTACGGTGTACGAATATTTCACCCGGTTTGGTGTTGGTGATCTGGTTGGCAGGTACGCGGCTATCGGCGCAGCCTATCCATAATACTGGTGGTTTTTGGCCATTGGCCAGTTTTTCAAAATATTGAGGATCTTCGCTTAATGCGTTGGCAATAAACGTTTTGTTGCCCTCAAGCAATCCCTCATAGGTGATGTGACTGGTATCGTGCATATTGTTTTCAATTTTAGCGCTCATAGTTTAGTTATTTATCGCTTAAGTAATTCAGGTGATTATCAGTCCGGAACGCCTCGTTATTTCCACGGGCTACCGGTATTAATTCATAGTATAAAAATGATTGCCAATATAACAGGAACAAAGCAAAATATTACAAACTCAATAGTTATAAAAAGCACTTTACAAAACCGCAGGTTAAAGTAAAACGTGCGCTTTAGAGTATAACAGTAAAACTTGCATCTGGTTGATGGATAAGCAATAAAATAGTTAATAAAACCCGGCTGCCAACAAAGCAGCCGGGCTAACTCCCCTTTTATTGTTTAAAAACGTAAAACAATCATTTTTAATTTGCAGCCTCAAAGTTTATGTGATCATTTACATATCCGCTATTGTTTACTTTGCCGGCCGCGTAGTTAGGTTTTCCTTTTTAAGGTTTATAGTTCAGTTCTTTCAATTTAGGCACGTCGTACTTGTCTTTAATATCAACAAGCTGCACTATAATGCCTTTGGTGTAAGCGTTATGCTTATAGTTAAAAATGGTTTCCAGCACATCCTGGTCAATAAAGCGCGAGTTTGATCCGTCGATGATCACATCGCTGCCTTTTGGCAGGCTGGTAAGCGTTACCTGTATAGCGGCCTTGTTAAGGAACGATACCTCTTCGGCCAATTTAATATGGATAACCTTTTTGTCGCCATCTTTAATGATCTGGTAAAAATAAGGGTTACGCAGGTTGGTACGCAGTATGTAGAACACCCCGATCAACATACCTATGGCAACGCCTTTCAGCAAATCGGTAAATACTACGGCCAAAATGGTTACCACGAAGGGGATAAACTGATCGAGCCCTTTGTGCCATAGATGTTTGAACAGGCTGATGCGGGCCAGCTTATACCCCGTCATGAGCAGGATGGCTGCCAGGCACGAAAGCGGGATCAGGTTGATAACGCCCGGTATAAGCAATAGCGATACCAACAACAGCACACCATGAAATATAGCGCTCATTTTGGTACGGGCACCGGCATTTACGTTAGCCGATGAACGCACAATTACGGCCGTCATAGGTAAACCGCCCAGCAAACCGCTGGTAATATTACCTATACCCTGCGCTACCAGCTCACGATTGGTAGGCGAGATCCTTTTTATAGGGTCAATCTTGTCAACAGCTTCAAGGCTCAACAAGGTTTCTAAACTGGCTACCACGGCTAATGTTACGGCCACTATCCATACTTCTTTATTGGTAATGGCGCTAAAGTTGGGGCTTTTAAACAGGGTGAAAAACTCACCCGCGCTTTTTACGAGGGGTATGTTTACAAACTGTTTATCAAGCAGGGCTAAATTGCCTCCGCCAAATACCAAACCTAATATTATACCCATTACCACTACCAGTAAAGGCGCGGGCACCATTGCTCCCCTTTTAAATTTAGGCCAGTAAATTAGTATGGCTAATGATACCAGGCTGATAATTACAGCGCCATAATTAATTTTTGCAAGCGCGCCCGTTATACCCGAAAAGGTATTGTGCGTATCAGTTTGGGCAAAGCTTTCATCACCCTCATAATCGGCATCGTACCCTACGGCATGCGGAAACTGCTTCATGATCAATATAATACCAATGGCGGCCAGCATACCTTCAATAACTGCCGACGGGAAATAATTGGCGATAGTACCGGCCTTTACCAAGCCAAGCAGTATTTGTATTATACCGGCCAGTAACACGGCCAGCAAAAACGCCTCGTACGAGCCTAAACCCGTAATCGCGTTTAATACAATAACCGTTAAACCGGCTGCCGGGCCGGCCACGCTTAACTGCGAACCGCTTACCGCGCCTACTACCACACCACCAATTATACCGGTGACGATACCTGCAAAAAGCGGCGCGCCCGATGCAAGTGCAATACCCAAACAAAGGGGCAATGCAACCAGGAATACCACTATACTCGAAGGCAGGTCCTTCGTTAAATTTTTAGCCAGGAAATATTTCTTTACGTCGAAGAAGCCGTTAGGTCCCCCGCCATTATTATTTTGAGTCATAAAATAATTATGTAAACATTAAAATTGAGTAACACTAATTAACCGGTATACGCGCATGGCGGCCGGGTAGCAATGGTCAATTTAAACGTTTGGCGGCGGTGTGGCTACGGTAGGGAAATACACTTTTTTATAGAGGGACTTCTCCATATTATGGAGTATGTTAGCCTCTGCAACAAGTGGTTTGTAACCAATATGGTGGGTATAAAACTCGTCGAATGCTTTTTTGTCTTTAAACGCGTCCTTATCAGGCGATTCTTTTTCTGATTTGGTTTCGCTTTCCAACTGTAAAATAACGGCGCTTACCGCTTTGTTATCAAGACACAAAAATGCAGGCGCAATGGATATCACCATCTTTCCGAAAAAGATGCCGACAAACAGCAGGCCAATAAACATTTTAAATCTCCTGATTTTCATCCTCACAAATATAATTAAATTAAAATGGGATTAGAGCGCATATCGCCATTAACGGCATACTTACAATAAAATTGCTATTTTTAACAACTAACTAATACCTGATTGTGGATAATAAGATAAAAACCTTGCAGCAAAAGCGCGAACAGGCTCTGCTTGGCGGCGGCGAAGCGCGTATTGCAGCTCAACATAAAAAGGGCAAACTTACCGCCCGCGAACGCTTACACTTTTTGCTTGATGAAGGCAGCTTTCAGGAGATAGGCATGCTGGTAACCCACCGCTCTACCGATTTTGGTATGGAAAAGGAAAACTATCCCGGCGATGGCGTGGTAACCGGTTATGGCAATATTAACGGCCGGCTGGTGTATGTTTTCTCGCAGGATTTTACCGTGTTCGGTGGTTCGCTTTCTGAAACACATGCCGAAAAGATCTGCAAGATCATGGACCTCGCGCTCAAGAACGGCGCGCCTGTTGTCGGCCTGAATGATTCGGGCGGCGCACGGATACAGGAGGGTGTGGTATCATTAGGTGGTTATGCTGATATATTTTACCGCAATACGCTGGCATCGGGTGTGGTGCCGCAAATATCGGCCATTATGGGGCCGTGCGCGGGCGGCGCGGTGTACTCGCCAGCGATCACCGATTTTATTTTGATGGTGGAGAATACCTCTTATATGTTTGTTACCGGCCCAAATGTGGTAAAAACGGTAACACACGAAGAAGTTACTTCTGAAGAGTTGGGCGGTGCCACTACGCATGCCACCAAATCGGGTGTTACGCATTTTGCCTGCCCTAACGAGATAGTTGCCATACAGCACATCAAAAACCTGCTTAGCTACATGCCGCAAAATTGTGAGGACAAAGCACCTGCCTTACCTTACCAACCTGCAAATGAAATTCGCCCCGACCTCAATAGTATATTACCCGAAAACGCCTCACAGCCCTACGACATCCGCGAGATAATTTCGCAGGTGATAGATGCCGGTTCGTTTTTAGAGGTACATAAAGATTTTGCCGAAAACATTGTTGTAGGCTTCGCCCGCTTAGCTGGTCGTAGCATTGGTATTGTAGCCAATCAGCCCGCGTTTTTGGCCGGGGTGCTGGATATTCATTCGTCGACCAAGGCCGCGCGTTTTGTTCGCTTTTGCGATAGTTTTAATATACCGCTATTGGTATTTGAAGATGTGCCGGGCTTTTTACCGGGTACCGACCAGGAGTGGAACGCCATTATTACCAATGGCGCCAAATTACTTTATGCTTTCTGCGAGGCAACCGTACCGCGCGTTACCGTAATTACCCGCAAGGCTTATGGTGGTGCCTACGATGTGATGAACTCCAAACATATTGGTGCCGATATCAACTATGCCTGGCCTTCGGCCGAAATTGCCGTAATGGGTGCCAAAGGCGCGGCCGAGATCATTTTTAAACGGGAAATAAACCATGCCGAAGACAAGGAAGCCAAGTGGCAGGAGAAGGAACAACTGTACTCGCAGATATTTGCCAACCCCTACCGTGCCGCCGAACGTGGTTTTATTGACGAGGTGATTGAACCCGCCGATACCCGCGTAAAACTTATCCACGCGTTTAAAATGCTGGAGAATAAAGTAGTGAATAACCCGAGGAAAAAGCATGGGAATATCCCGTTGTAAATGAACGCTCATCATACATTAATTGCCATTTGCACATCATCAATGTGTTAAATATGTTAAATAAAAAACCATTAGCCGTTTAAACAGGTTATCTTTAAAGCAATTATTCAACTATGAAATTCAAATACCTTTACCTATTAATTCTGCTACTGGCTTCGGCTTCGGTTAATGCCCAGCTTTTAAAAGGCACTGTTTATGATGGCGGCGGTAGTAGCCGTTTGCCCAACGTATTCATCCAAAATCTTACTACTAAACAGGCTTTCCTGGCCGATAAGAATGGTAACTTCCAGATAAAGGCGGCTTCGGGGCACCTGCTGGTATTCAGCTCGCCTACTTATACGTCTGATACGGTTTTCGTTACGGATATGTCGCCCAAAAAGATCCGCATGGTATCGTTGCCTATCGCCCTGCGCGATGTTAACATTAATGCTACCCGCCAAAAGTTTGATCCGCATACCGAGTACCCTGATATATATACAAAAAGTAAGGTGTACGTGTTATCGCCATCATCGTGGTTTAGCCGCGAGGGCCGCAATGCCCGCCGCCTTAAACGTTTCTTCGCCAAAGAAGAAAAAGAACGCGCCATTGACGATGCTTTTTCAAAGGCTTACGTAAGCAGCCTGATACCGCTTAGGGGCGAAGAGCTGGATAGCTTTATGTCCATGTATCGCCCAACCTATGAGTTTGTAACCGGCAACAGTAAACAAACCATGGTAGTTTACATCAGCGATAGCTACAAAAAGTTTTTGGCCCTGCCACCCGAAAAGCGCAAGCTTGAACAGTTGAAAGATACAGTTGGCCAATAACAGGTCATCAGCATATTATAACAACAGGGGCGCAATTAGCGCCCTTTTTTATTTTTGGTTAATAAAGTATTAGGTGGCTGCCCCGGATATGCCTATTTTTGCCGCTGTTACACTACCTCTAATTTCAGCCCGGCGACCAATAGCCACGTCGCTCATTTTTTAGCATGCGTTAATAATTTAAAAATCGCACATTTGCACTTTCGCACATTTATAAGCAGTAATGGATCACTTTATTATAGATTTTGACAGCACTTTCACTCAAGTTGAAGCATTAGACGAGCTTGCCCGCATATCCCTCAAAAGCCATCCCGACCGGGAAAAGATCTATCAGGAAATTGAAGACCTTACCAACCTGGCCATGGAGGGTAAACTGTCCTTCAGTCAAAGTTTAGAGGGGCGTGTAAAGCTACTGCAAGCCAACCGCGAGCATTTGAAATTGCTGATCAGTCACCTGAAAAAGAAAGTATCCACCTCCTTTTCGCGTAATACGGCTTTCTTTAAACATCACCCTAATGAGGTACTCATTGTATCGGGTGGCTTTAAAGAATTTATCACCCCGGTTGTTACCGAATATCATATCAAAAAAGAGAACATTTACGCCAATACCTTTGAGTTTGATGCCGATGGCAACATTGTAGGTTATGACCGTACCAACCCGCTATCGCAGGAAGGTGGTAAGGTAAAACTGCTGAAAGAGCTGAACCTGCAAGGGGATATTTACGGCATTGGCGATGGTTATTCTGATTTCCAGTTAAAGGAATCGGGCATGATCAAAAAGTTCTTTGCCTTTACCGAGAACATCGAACGTAAATCGGTAGCTGAAAAGGCAGATCACATTACCCCGAGCTTTGACGAATTCTTATACATCAATAAACTGCCGAGGGCTATATCGTACCCTAAAAACCGCATTAAATGCTTGGTAGTGGGCAATGTAGATGAAGAGGCCCTGCTGCAAATGCGTAAGGAAGGGTACAATATCCGCCAGCGTGAAAGCATTGAAGATAAATATTTGCAGGAAGCCGGTATATTACTCTGCGATGAAAACAATCAGCCTAAAGCGGAGCAATTGCTGAACGCTGGCAGGTTGAAGATCATCGGTATATTCGGTAAGGTGCAAAGCCGTAAACTGGCCGAAATAGCTTGCGAGAATGGCATCATCGTTTTCGACGATCCGAAATACAACCCCCGTAATGCCGACTTTATCCCGAAAAGGGTGATCGCGTTCATGAACGAGGGTAAAACCCATACCAGCTGTAACTTCCCCGATCTGCAACCGCCAAGGGTAAGCAACGCGCACCGTTTAATACACATTCACCGCAACGTACCGGGTATACTGGCCAAAATAAACGATGTATTCGCCCGCCACAACATCAATATAGTAGGTGAGTTTTTGGTAACCAACCTACAAATAGGCTACGTAATTACCGACGTAAACACCGGCTACGACGCCCAGGTACTCAACGAACTAAAAGCCATTGAGCATACTATAAAATTCAGGCTGCTTTATTAGGTTGTGTGTTGTGTGTTGCGAGTTGTAAGTATTTACGTCAGGCACATACAACACATAACCTACAACTTACAACACATCAAACGGCACCACCAGCACAGGTATCTTGGCGAGGCGTACTACGGCTTCGGCTACGTCGCCCATCAGGAGGCGGTCTATGCCGCTGCGTTTGTGGGTACCAATAACTATCAGGTCGGCGTTGAACTGCTCGCTGCATGAAATGATGCCATCGGCAGTTGAACCGTATTCGCTAAAGTGGGTAACGGGGATATCACCGGCCAGTTCTTTAATGGTGCGGTCGATGATACGTTCGGACTGATCAGTTTGCGTATTCAGCAGATCAAGTTCTTCGGGGCCGGTATTGGTCACTATCGGCATGGCTAAAAGGCTGTCGCTGGTATCTAAGGGCGTTACCACCGGTTCAATAATATTTACCAAACCTACCGAAGCGTTAAACTTACGCGCGATGTCGAAACCATATTTAGCAGCATGTTCCGCGTGCTTACTGTCGTCTATCCCGATAATTATCTTACTGATCTGCATAACTCTGTTGTTTGTGATATAAAGCTATAACAATGCAGGCGCAATATGTTTTTTATGATCATTTTATTTAGCTATTCATCTACCATAATTTTAGGCGTGGCTACCTTTTGAGCACTATAAATACCCGAGTTTCCGCTGAAATAATAGGCCGTAAAACAAGCTACGCCAAATAACACCGCATACTCGCTGCCGAACAATTCTATCCCCATAATGGTGCAAGCCA
This sequence comes from Mucilaginibacter sp. GW821-FHT07G05, assembly GCF_059418565.1. Taxonomy (NCBI): domain Bacteria; kingdom Pseudomonadati; phylum Bacteroidota; class Sphingobacteriia; order Sphingobacteriales; family Sphingobacteriaceae; genus Mucilaginibacter; species Mucilaginibacter sp. GW821-FHT07G05. The sequence goes on from NZ_JBWKQC010000007.1 coordinate 93,275, forward strand.
GCGGCGTATTGGTAGCCCCGGCAAATACCGCGATAAAGCCAAGCGCGGCAAATAGGCTTACAGGTGCATCAAGCAGCGTGGCAAGCGTGTTACCCAAGGTAGCGCCTATGTAAAACAACGGGGTAACCTCGCCCCCCTTGAAACCTGTGCCGAGGGTTACAGCGGTATAGATCAGTTTCCAAAGCCAGCTGAACGCATCGGCACCGCCATGCTGAAACGCCGATACAATGGTAACCGCGCCGGGGTATTCAGGGTCGACACCGAGGCTTAAATAATCGGGCTTGCCAATAATAAAGGTGAGGCCGATGATAATCAAACCGCCGCAGGCAGGTATAAGCCAGGTAGTTTTTATCCATTTAAGCGATATGCTTTTTACAGCATGTATGGTTTTAGAGAAAGCCAATGCGGCCAACCCGAATATTGCCGAAGCCAATATTACCTTGCCCAAAAGTAAGAAACCGGTTTGCAGGTGCTGCCCGTTAAAATATTCGCCGGCGGCTAAATGATCAATGTGGTATTGGGTATGGTGCACGCCCCAGGCAGCAACGGTAAGGTCGCCGATGATACTTGCAATAAGGCAGGGCAGCAAGGCAGTATATTGTATGCGGCCAATGGCTATTACTTCCAGCGCGAAAACCGCCCCTGTAAGCGGCGTACCGAAAACCGCGCCGAAACCGGCAGCAATACCGGCGGTAAGTATTACTTGTTTGTCAGCATCGGTAAGTTTAAACCAGCTTGCAAACAGGTTGGCAATACTGCCCCCTATTTGTACAGCCGTGCCTTCGCGCCCGGCCGAACCCCCAAAAAGATGGGTAATAACGGTAGTTATCAGTATAAGCGGTGCCATACGTTTAGGTACACCCGCGCCGGGTTGATGAATTTCGTCGATTATGAGGTTATTACCACGCTCTGCTGATGCGCCGTACCACTTATATAAAAAGTGAATAGCCACACCGGCCACAGGCAGCAAATATAAAAGCCATTTATGGGCGAAGCGGTAATGTATAGCCCAACCCAGCAGCCACAAAAAAAGCGCTACCATACTGCCAATGGCTATAGCTACAGGTATAATGATCAGCGACCAGCGGACAAGATATTTTAAAATAGAATAGTGTTGCGAAAAGAGTTTTTTTACCATAACCTACATGCAAATAAATAAAAACTTATTTGGGTAGGCGTCATCAGCTTTGCAGCGGTTCAATTAGGTGGCACACCATCACCTTGTTGTATAGTACAAATATGTGGCAAAAAATTATATTTACCAATATTATTATGTCATGCCCAAAAACAAAACATTAGCGAAGCTTTTAAAATTCACATTAATAATTATCGCGATAATTTTTCTGTCGGCATTAATCAGGATACAGCCAAACACATTAGTAATTGGCTATTTTGCAGGTGAATGCGAAGGTTTGTGCAAAGGCAACTTTGAAATCACCGATGATAGCATCATAATAGATCAAATTTCAACAGACAGCACCACTACCCCGAGTGTGCACAAAATAATAAAAGGCGACTTTGATTCGCTAAAATTCCGCGTTCCTATATTACTGGCGTATGATATGCGATCTTTCGGTTGCCCGGATTGCTCCGATGGCGGGGGGTATTATGCAGGGTTTCGTTTTTTAGGTATGAAATTCACACATACGCTTGATCCCGGTCACGACCCGGTTTATTTTAGCCAAATGACCACTCTTATAAGGGACAGGATACAAAAGATTGATGAACTGAAAAAGAAATCCAGGTAATAAGCATTTATATTTGTTCCATGATCTCGCCCGAAATAGAAAAAAAACTCGCCCTGCTACAGGAAAAATACGAAGCCATGGGGCAGGATATGACCTCCTATCTCGATGGTTTGCTGTATGCCGATTTTCTTACCTATTGGGATTACATTCACCTGGATACCCTGTTAAGTCTGCAAAACCCTAAAACCCCGTTCCCGGATGAGGAGATCTTTATTATTTACCACCAGATCACCGAGCTATACTTTAAGTTATCCCTGCACGAGTGCAAACAGATAGCCGCCAGGGAAAACCTCACTGCGGACTTCTTTTTGGCGCGACTTAAACGCATTAACCGCTATTTTGAAGCGCTTACCCATTCGTTCGAGATTATGGTGGATGGGATGGAAAAGGAGCAGTTCCTGAAGTTCCGGATGTCGTTGCTGCCGGCCAGCGGTTTTCAGTCGGGCCAGTACCGTATGATAGAAATTTACGCTACCGATTTTATCAATCTTGTGGCTAAAGATAAACGTGCGGAATTAAGCAATGCATCATTCGAAGAACAGTTTGAGCACATATACTGGAAGTTTGGCGCAACTGAACTATCTACCGGGAAGAAAACCCTCACCCTTAAACAATTCGAAAAAAAATATTCAAAAACCTTTATAGAGCTTGCCCAAAATACGGTAGACCAAAACTTTAACGCGCTGGCCAACGTGCTTCAGCAAAACGGCGAATTAACAAATCAGCTAATAGCCGAACTGAAACGCTTTGATGTGAACGTAAACGTGAACTGGCCGCTGTCGCATTATAAATCGGCAGTGCGCTACCTGCACCGCGAACCCGAAGAGATTAGCGCGACAGGTGGCACCAACTGGCAAAAGTACCTGCCTCCGCGCTTTCAAAAACGCATTTTTTACCCTACTCTTTGGAGTGCCGATGAATTGGATAACTGGGGTAAAAGCTGGGTAGAGCATGCGTTGTCATCCTAATTTGGGGATTACAATCAGCGTTTTATAAACCATCGTCATTGCGAGAATTTTAATTCTTTTTGGACTTTGAAGGTAAAATGACGATGGCTCACACCCACTCTCCACTGTCATGCTGAGGAACGAAGCATCTATCGCAGATAAGCATAGCGAAAAAGATTCTTCAAACGTTCAGAATGACAGTTTTTTTAACACGTCATGGGTAGGAGCAAAGCAATCTCTACTTAGGTTTTGCTTGTGCTATATCAACATCAGTCTGCTCTTGGCCGCAGTGGCCCATTACTTTTGAGCCCAAAAGTAACAAAAGGCTTGTCCAGCAAAAGGCTTCTTTGCCGCACTGCCCACCCCTGCAAAACGGGCAGAGCTTTGGGCTGGAACTTTTGCCCCTCCGCTCATTTCCCCACCCACATGCAACAAGTTCCTATGCCCGCCTTTGCGCTCATGGCCTCCAACGTTCTGCCCGTTTTCGTCCGAAGCTGTTTGCTGACGGGGAACTCGACCCATTTAAAAGCTATTTTAGAGACTACTCATGCGTGATTGACCAATTGCAATATCGGATTCACAGGCACATAACAGGCTCTTTAATATTTTCTATCTTTGCCTTGTATTATGAAATACCTGCGCCTGCTTTTATTCCCGTTTTCGTTGCTGTATGGCCTGGTGGTTATTATTCGTAACTGGTGTTATGATGCGGGCATTTTTAAAAGCTACAGCTTCAAGCTCCCGGTAATATCGGTGGGCAACCTTGAGGTGGGTGGTGCGGGTAAAAGCCCTATGACGGAACACCTCATCCGCCTGTTAAAAGATCAGCATAAAATAGCTACCCTTAGCAGGGGTTACGGTCGCGAAACCAAAGGCTTTATTGCATCAACAGCTGATAGTTCGGCTACGCAAATAGGCGATGAACCCGCGCAGTTCAAACAAAAATTTCCGGATATTACGGTTGCCGTTTGTGAAGATCGTGTAGAGGGCATCAAACAGCTTGCCCCGGCGCACGAACTTATTATCCTCGATGATGCTTATCAGCACCGCGCCTTAAAACCAGGGTTCAGCGTGTTACTTTTCGATTACCATCGCCTCAAAGAACCTCAATTACTGTTACCCGCGGGCAACCTGCGCGAGCCACTTGTGGGGCGCTGGCGTGCCGATGTTATTGTGGTAAGTAAATGCCCCGATCATTTAACTGCCGATGAACAGGCAGCTATGGCAGCTCGTGTAAAACCCTTTCCATTTCAGTCTTTATTTTTCACGTCGATTGCTTATCAACGTTTAAAAAACTTAAAGGGCGATGCCGTACAGCAGGTAATTGACGGCGATACTACTGTATTTATATTAACCGGTATTGCTAATCCCGCGCCTATGCTTAACTATATAGGGCAGCAAAGCAGGCATATCATCCACCATAATTATCCCGATCATCACCGGTTTACCTTAAAAAATATCAGTAAACTTGCTGATGAGTTTTCGGCCTGTACGGCACAAAAAAAACTGATCATCACAACAGAAAAGGACGCGCAACGTTTAGGTGAACAGGAACTTGCCGATCAGGTTAATAAACTGCCTGTACTGGTGCTGCCCATAGGCATAAAGTTTTTAAATGAAGGGCAACAGCAGTTTGATCAACTTATAATAAACTATGTTAGAGAACATACAACGTACGGCGGCGTACATTAAAAGCCGCATTGGCGATTTTGAGCCCGAAGCAGGTATTATTTTAGGTACCGGTTTGGGTGGCCTGGTTAAAGAAATTGAGGTTGAAAAACAGATGATGTACGCCAACATCCCTGATTTTCCTATTTCTACGCTGGAGTTTCATTCGGGCAAACTAATATTTGGTACGCTGGGCGGTGTAAAGGTGGTAGCCATGCAAGGCCGCTTACATTATTACGAAGGTTACAGCATGCAGCAAATCACCTTCCCGGTGAGGGTGCTAAAGGCATTGGGCATTAAAACACTGTATGTATCAAACGCCAGCGGCTCGTTAAACCCGGCCTTTAAAAAAGGCGACCTGATGGTAATCGAAGACCATATTAACCTGCAACCGCAAAACCCGCTGATAGGCCGTAATGAGAACGAACTGGGGCCTCGCTTTCCGGATATGAGCCAACCTTACCGTATCGACCTCATCAGCAAAGCGCTGGATATTGCTGCCGAACATAACATTACTTGCCACAAAGGCGTATATGTAGCCGTTACCGGCCCTAATTTGGAAACCCGTGCCGAATACCGTTACCTCCGCATTATAGGCGGCGACGCGGTAGGCATGAGCACCGTGCCCGAGGTAATTGTGGCCAACCACATGGGGCTGCCCGTTTTCGCTATATCGGTGTTGACTGATGAAGGGTTTCCGGAGGTATTAACACCTGTATCGTTAGAAGAAATACTGGCCGTGGCACAGGAGGCCGAGCCGAAACTTACGCAAATACTAAAAGAACTGATAGCCAATAACTAATGCAGGCAAGGCTCAAATATATATTACTACTACTGATAAGTTTATCGGTACAGGCTGCGTTTGCACAGTTCCCCACCCGGACTAACAACCCCAGCCAGTACCCCGGTCAGCGGCAGCCCAACTACATGCGCGATACCAGCACACGTAAAGCGGCCAAGCAGCTAACCGATTCTGAATTGATTGACACCCTGCGTAAACGCGAGGAAGAGAAGCACGATTCGGTAGTGTTCAACTCCAAATTCATCAAAATAACCAACGTAAACGCGCTGAACGATAGCACGCAGGTTTTCGCGCTGGATACCGGCCTGGTGAATTTTGAAAATTATAGTCCGCTGCACCAGCCGCGTAGTCCGCGTATTGGTTTGGGATACATTGGTGTGGCGCAAAGGCCTTTACTGTTTGAGCCTGCCAAAACTATTGGTTTTGATGTAGGCCTGCACGCATTAGATCCTTACCTGTTATCCGAAGAAAATATTAATTACTACAACGCCCGGGTGCAGTTTACCAACCTGTTTTATGTAGGCGGTGGTTCAAAGGTGCAGATGCTGAAGGTGATACATACCCAAAACATTAAACCCAACTGGAACTTTGGTTTCAACCTTAACTTTAATGGCTCAAAGGGATATTACGCTACCAGCAGCGTGCTCAAGCAAAATGTGAGCGATATGAGCGGTGCCTTGTTTACCTGGTACGAATCGAAAAGCAAGCGTTATAACCTGTTGGCTAACGTACTGATGAACAATCTTAAAGCGCCCGAAACCGGGAGTATCCTGAACGATTCGGTATTTACCAGCACCGCCGGGCGGGTATTTTTGAAAGATAATGCCACCGTGCGCCTGCCCAATACTTACGAGCAGTGGAAACAAACCACCTTGTATATTAAGCAGTTTTACTACATAGGCCACATTGATAGCCTTAATCGTAAAGATGGTAAAGACAGTTTGAGCACAACCAGCAGCGAGAACAGCAAGATATTGCCTACGCAGCGTGTAGCACACACATTTATGTTTACCAAGCGTAAGTATCATTTTATACAAAATGAGCAGGATGTTTATAACGTGTTCCCCGATTATTATTTCAGCTCACGTACCTCAAGCGATTCACTTACGGTAAACCACTTGCAGAACGATTTTTCGTACAGTTTTTACCTGCGTGGTAAATCGTTAAGTTTTGTAAAGAACGAAATGAAACTGGATGTAGGCCTCGTGCACGATTTTTATAACTACACCCAATTAGTTACCGATACAGCCGTAAACGAGTTTGGCGCACAGTACATCCGCAAAAACAAGGTGCAGAATACCATCTTCCAGAATGTTACCCTAAAGGGAAAGGCCAGCTACAAATTCAGCGACCTTGTGGTGCTTGAAGCCGATATTAAACAAATAGTACAGGGCCGCGATTTTGGTAACTTTTTGTACGATGCCAAGCTGATCCTATCGGGTGGTAAACGGGTTGGTAAGGTGATCTTCGGCGCGTATACCCAAAACAGTTCGGCACCGCTGGTGGCTACCAACTGGATAAGTAACCACTACATTTTCCATAACGATTTTAATAATATAAAAACTACCAATCTCTCGTTCAATTATGTGAACGAGGCCTTACAGCTCGACCTTAAAGCCGAGTACTTCCTGATTAATGATTACCTGTATTACACCGCCACGCCGGGCGCTAACGACGCGCATCCGGAGCAATTGGGCAGCGCCATTAACTTACTGAAAGTAAGTTTGGGTAAAAACCTGCAATGGCGCAGGTGGCATTTTGATAACTACGCCGTATATCAAAAAACAGATTATCAATCGGTATTACGTACGCCCGAGGTATACACCTACAGCAGTTTGTATTACGCTACGCCACTGTTTAAAGTACTTAATTCAAACATAGGGCTTACGGTGAGGTACAACACGCCTTACGTAGCGCCATCCTATGCTATAGGCCTTGGCCAATTCTACAACGGACCGGATGTTACTTTTACATCGTACCCCGTTGCTACAGCATTTTTCAAAGCTACGCTATACAGCGCCAACCTGTTTGTACAATATGATTACGCTAACCAAGGCTTGTTCAGCAAAGGGTTTTACACAGTTAACCGCTATCCCATGCAGGATGCCCTGTTGAAGTTTGGGGTGAGCTGGACTTTCTATCAGTAACTCTGGCGAGTCAGGAGACAAGAACATAGAGTCAAGAAATAAAAGTGTCAGACTCCAATATAGGAGGGAATATTAAATATTGTCATTTCGAACAAGGTACGAGGAGAAACTACTCTCTTGAGCGGTAGCGAAAAATCTTCTGCTCCGAGCAAGTAGCAGACATGCTTGATGAAGAAGATCTCTCACTGCGTTTCGAGATGACAAGTCGTCTTAAGAGCCTGCAGTCCGGAGCCGAGCGCAGGTATAGTAAGCAGCCATCTTGTATCCTGATTCTTATTTCTTGTCTCTCAACTCTTATTTCTTGACTCTATATTCTTGTTTCTTAACTCTTGCCTCTCTCCCATTACGTCTTCTGTTTCTTCTTATTCGCGGCCGGGAAGAGTACGTTATTCAGGATCAGTCTGTAGCCTGGTGAGTTGGGGTGCAGTTTAAGATCGGTTGGCGGGTCGCCTACGGCATGCTGGTAATCTTCGGGGTCGTGGCCGCCGTAGAAGGTCCACTGGCCTTTGCCGAAGTCGCCGTGGATATAGCGGGCTTCGTTGGCGGTTTTCATTTCGCCCATTACGGTAACGCCGGGCTTAATTACATTTTTGTTGAAAGCGGTGGTTAGTCCCATAAAACCTTTGATCACCTTATCATGATCTTGCGTAAGCATACTGGGCACCACATCGTACTTGGCCGAAAAATCAAACAGCGTAAAGAAATCGCGCGTGGCCTCCACATTACGGGTGCTGCTCACATCAATATCACTAAACTGGTGCGACATCGGGTTTACATCGATATGGAAATTCTGAAACGCGAAGGTTTGGCTGAAGTCAAGCTTGCTTTGCGCTCTGCGATCGGCCGCGTCACCATCAAACATCGCTTCACAAATATCGGTATTAGCGGCAGATAGCGCTATATCAAAGGTATCGGTACCGGCACACATGGCAAACAGAAAACCTCCACCTGCGCAAAACGTACGGATATTTTCGGCCACGGCCAGTTTCATTTGCGATACTTTTTTAAAGCCCAGCTTTTTGGCCATCGCTTCCTGGTTCTTCACATCATCCAAATACCATTGCGCATAACGGTAGGTGCTGTAAAACTTGCTGTATTGTCCCGTAAAGTCCTCGTGGTGCAGGTGCAGCCAGTCGTACTTGGGTAGTTCGCCTTTTATTACTTCTTCATCGTAAACAACGGTATAAGGTATTTCGGCATATTTGAGCACCAGCGTTACGGCATCATCCCATGGCAACTTGCTTTTGGGCGAATAAACGGCCATTTTGGGCGGCTTTTGCAGCTTTACTACATCCATGTTAACGGATGGATCGCTCACCTCGGTTAGTATAGAGGTAGCTTTGGCATCGGCAATTACCTGGTAGCTTACCCCGCGTATCTTGCATTCGTCCTCTATCTTTTTATCGTACTTCAGCATAAAGCTGCCGCCTCGATAATTCAATAACCAGTCGACCTCCTGCCCGTATTGCAACGACAAAAAAGCGATACCGTACGATTTAAGGTGGTCCTTCTGCTCCTCATCCATCGGTATTAAAATTGAAGCCGCCCTGGTTATAAAGGCCGAAAGCAGAAAGGCGATAGCTAAAAGATGTTTTGCAAGTTTGTAATTCGTCACAGGGTATAAATAGCGTGTATTCAAATGTAACGATTTATTATTTCAGGTATTATGGTTTTCCTTTAGTGATTGACGATCAGCAATTAGTGTTTTTCGATATTCGTGTCATCCTTTTTAACCTTTAAGGTTTAAGCTTTTCCCTTTCTCGTTTTTTATTACCTTTGCATCCTATTTTAAAAGAAATGAGTAAAGCGATAATTAAGACCGAAAAAGGCAACATGACTGTTGAATTTTACGAGAAGGATGCCCCTAACACAGTAGCTAACTTTAAAAAACTGGCTAAAGAAGGCTTTTACGATGGTATAGCTTTTCACCGTGTTATCCCGAATTTTGTGATACAGGGTGGTTGCCCGTTCTCAAAATCGCCTGAAACTGCTTACAAAGCAGGCAGCGGCGGCGCTGGTTACCATATTGATTGCGAACTTACCGGCGAAAACCAATATCACGAGCGTGGTGTACTTTCAATGGCACATGCAGGCCGTAACACCGGCAGCTCACAATTTTTTGTTTGCCACAGCCGCGACAATACCGCTCACCTCGACAGAAACCATACTTGCTTTGGTAAAGTAATTGAAAATGTTGATGTGGTTGATGATATTCGCCAGGGCGATAAAATTTTAACTATCGAAGTAATTGAAGATTAATTTGCTGAACAGCGGGTGTAACCAATAGGATTACACTCACTGTTCACTACTTACCATAAAACCATAATGAATTTATACGGAATAGTAGCAGTATCAGGCAAGCCGGGCTTATGGAAGGCTTTGGCGCAAAACAAAACCGGTTTTGTACTGGAAAGCCTTGATGCGCAAAAAACTAAAATGGTAGCCAACTTGTCGACAGCTAAAATGGCCGCGCTTGATGAGATCACCATTTTTGGTTTGGATGAAGATATTAAACTAAAAGATGTTTTTGAACGCGTAAAAGCTGCCGGCAGCGTACCCGATGCCAAAGCCGATGGTAAAAAACTTCGCGAGTTTTTCAGGGAAGTAGCCCCTCACCACGATGAGGAGAAGGTTTACGCTTCAGACATGAAGAAGATCATTACCTGGTATGGAATCCTGAAAGATATGCCATTCTTCAATGAAGAAGAAGCCGCTCCTGCTGAAACTCCTGAAGAAGCAACTCCGGTTGCAGAAGTTGCCGCCGAAGAAGCTCCTGTTGAAGAAGCAAAGCCTAAAGCGAAAGCTAAAAGTAAAGCCAAAAAAGCCGAATAATAGCAGGTTTAAAGTATAATAGAAACGCCATTGCAATTTTTGTAATGGCGTTTTTTTTGAGGGTATGTTGAGTGAAGTGCCTGTCGTTAGTTAGTTTTTCATTAGGAATGGTTGTGCTTTAAATGAACGTTAGTGGATGTTACTTTCTTTTTTCTCTCAAAAAAGAAAGTAACCAAAGAAAAAAGTCGCGGCTGCGCAAGGAACTATGTTTGAGTTGTGCTGTGGCAGGGCTTGTGCTATCCGTTCCTTACGATGCCGCATTTTGAGAGGTATTTACGGTAATGCTTTTGCATAATTTACCACAGCCGCCGCTTGGCTATAGCCAAGTGGCAACTATTACGCGGCGTCCCGCCGCAGTCCATACGTGCTACTTCAATCAGTAAGCTGAAAGCTTACGCCATGCCGGGTCACGAGTTATGCTGTGCTAAACTCGCGACAGCGGGGAGGTTAACTTTGACAACTTTTAAAAAGTTGTCAAAGTTAATAGCAATTAGCAGAAGCACGTTTCCCGTCAGCAAATAGCTTCGGACGAAAACGGGCAGAACTGTAGAGGCCATGAGCGCAAAGGCGGGCATAGTGAACTTGTTGCATGTGGGGAGGGAATGAGCGGCGAAGCATGGGGCAAAAGTTCCAGCCCCAGGTTCTGCATGTTTTGCAGCGCAGAGGCCTTGTGCGGCAAAGAAGCCTTTTGCTGGGCAAGGGTTTTGTTACTTTTGCCCTCAAAAGTAATGGGGCTCTGCGCCCAAGAGCAGACCAACGTTAATTACAGCACAAGCACAACCTAAGTAGAGATTGCTTCGTACCTCGCAGCAATGACAGAAAAGATCTGATACTTATAAAGAACACTCCGATTCTTCACACTTTTTACCACTAAACTCGGGTTCAAAGGTGCTGTGATTTATTTCGAGGTGTTCCAGTCGGTGACGGAGATCATGCTTGATGGCATCAAAACTATCAACAGCTTCCGGAGATATAACGAGGTGGGCAGTCAGCGCATTTTCGGTGGTGCTTAGCGCCCATACATGTACATGGTGCACATCGGTAACACCTTTGGTTTTTAACAGTTCGGCCTTTATTTTTTCAATGTCGAGCTCTTTGGGTACACCGTCCATTTCTAACCGCAGGCTATCCTTAAATAAGCCCCAGGTTCCGGTAAGTATCACAATGGCTATAACGATGCTCACCGCGCTATCCAACCAGTAAAAGCCGGTATAGTAAATAACAAGGCCCGATATCACCACCCCTAATGATACAATGGCATCGACTGCCATGTGCAGGTAAGCGCCTTTTACGTTGAGGTCTTTCTCCTTATCTTTCATAAAAAGCCAGGCCGTAAAACCGTTTATGGCAATACCTACCAATGCCACCCAGGCAATGGTGCCACCTGCCAGCTTTTCGGGGTGAATGAAGCGCATAATGGCCTCGTAAACGATAAAACCAATCGCCGCGAAAAGTATCACCGCGTTAAAAAAAGATACAATAATAGTGGAGCGTTTATAACCGTAAGTATAAGTTTTGTTTGAGCTTACCTTGGTGAGTTTATAGGCCAGCAATGCCAGCGCTAAACTGGCTACATCGCTCAGGTTATGCCCGGCATCAGTTAATAAAGCTAATGATCCGCTGTAGAAACCCGCGAAGGCTTCTACCAAAACAAAGCCCATGTTGAGGGTGATACCTACAATAAAGGCGGTATTTAAATGATCGAGCTTGGGAGCATGATCATGGTGATGATGCGAATGGTCGTGACCTGCTGACATAGTGGCAAGGTATAAATTTTACCTGAAAATCAATTAAATGCTTTAAGAATGATGATAAGGTTCGCCTTTAATAATAGTATAGGCACGGTACAATTGCTCAACAAAAAACAAGCGCACCATCTGATGCGAAAACGTCATCCGCGAGAGCGAGAGTTTATCATTGGCCCGTTGGTACACAGTGGCATCAAAGCCATACGGACCGCCAACTACAAAAATGATATTGGCCGATGAACTAACCGACCGCTTATTGATCAGCTCGGCAAATTGGGTGGAACTAAGCTCCAGGCCTTTTTCGTCCAACAGTATCACATGATCAAGCGGGGTGATCTTTTTGAGTATCAGTTCGGCCTCTTTTACCTTTTGTTGTTCCTGCGTGAGGGCTTTGGTGTTTTTAAGCTCGGGCAGGTCAACCATTTCCAGCTTGGTGTAATGCTTTAGGCGCTTAACATATTTTTCGATGCCTTCTTTTATATAAGCATCTTCGGTTTTGCCAACGGTGAGTAAAGTAATCTTCATAAAAACCTACAAATAAACGGTTATTTAAAATATAAGCCTTTATTTTACCGCTTTGTTTTTACAGATAATGAACAACGATATCCTAAACGATTACGCACAGCGGTCGGCAGCCGCGAAAAATGAGGCCGATAAGTTTAAAAAACTGGCCAATACCTACTCATTTTTAAGACTTGGTATTTTCGCATTGGTTATCGCCGCAGTTGCTGCCGGGGTAATGTACGATACCTTTACCATCATCGCCGTATCGGTAGTAGTGCTGATGCTGGCTTTCGCGTGGCTGGTGGCCAGGCAGGGCAAATTTGAACGCGAGCGCGATTATTATAACGATCTTGCTAAAATAAACGATAACGAGGCCGATAACATACGCACGTACGGCAACCTGTACGATAGTGGCGCACGTTTTATAAACGAAAAGCATTATTACACTGCCGATCTGGATATCTTCGGTAAGGCATCCCTGTTTCAACTCGTTAACCGTGCGGCTACTACACCGGGGAATGATAAACTGGCCGCATGGCTAAGCGCACCGGCCACTAAGGAGGTTATTTTACAAAGACAGGAAGCCGTTAAAGAACTATCGGCCAAAAACAACTGGAAGCTCGATTTGCAAGCACGCCTGTTATTTGCAGCCAATGCCGATGTAAACCAGTTAAAACGCCTGTTTAACTACCTTCATGTACCGCTTAATCTGCCCGGCGAAAAAGCATTGAAACGATATACGCTGATAGCTCCCTACCTGTTGTCTGCCCTGATCATAGCGGCCATATTTGTACCCCTGATAAAGCCATTGGCGGTAATACTGGCGCTGATCAATATGGGCATCGTATTTTCAAAGGCATCCTACATTAAGCAAACCGACCTGGTAGCCGGTAAAATTGGCGATACACTTTCTCGCTATGCCGTCGCTTTTAAAAAGGCAGAGGATGAGCAGTGGCAATCGGCATACAGCAATAATTTGTCGCAGCAGTTACGTGAGGCGCATACATCTGCACGTATTAATGAGCTATCACTGCTGATCAATAAATTAAATTATCACCTCAACATTATTGTGGGGGTGATACTCAATGTGTTTTTTGTGTGGGATATTAAGCAGATCATCGCTATTGAGCAATGGAAACGCGATAACGTGCACAATTTTGAAACTTCTTTTGAGGTATTGGCGGAGTTTGAGGCCTTAATAAGTATTGCAGGTTTGCATATCAATTATCCCGAATGGGCTATTCCGCAAATTGCCGATGGCGATGGCTACACACTTACCGCCAATAAAATAGCACACCCGTTAATTGCCCCGGGTAAAAGAATAGCGAATGACTATGCGCTGAATGATGCCTTTAAGGCCGATATCATTACGGGATCGAACATGGCGGGTAAGAGTACCTTTTTACGCACCATGGGCATCAATACGGTGCTTGCCCTTTGCGGTGCCCCTGTTTGCGCGGAAAGCATGCAGGTATCGGTAATAAACATTATCAGTTACATGCGAATCAAAGATTCGCTGAACGAAAGCACATCTACTTTTAAAGCCGAACTCGACCGCCTGCAAATGTTGCTTGGCGCGGTAGCAACCGAGCCAAAGGTTTTCTTTTTGATAGATGAAATGCTGCGTGGTACCAATTCGGTAGATAAATACCTGGGCTCGAAAGCGGTGATAGAACAACTGATCAGTAAACGTGCCGTAGGCATGGTTGCCACCCACGACTTGCAAATTGCCAAACTGGAAGAGAAGTATCCGGATTATGTACGCAATTTCTACTTCGATATACAGGTAGTGAACGGCGAAATGCTGTTCGACTATAAACTTAAACATGGCGAGTGTAAAACCTTTAACGCTTCGTTGCTGCTGAAGCAGATAGGCATTGAGATTAGAATCGAGAATTAAGAATCAGGAAACAGGAATTAAAGACGCAAGAGTTAAGAATCAGGAGACAAGAAAACGCTTACCTGCGCTCGTTTGCAACGAGTGCTTACCGTGGTCTTGCATCTGCGACGCTTCTTTGGCGATACAATCGCCAACCCATATTAAGCACTCGTTGCAAACGAGCGCAAGAAGATACAAAATCAAAAAAGCCGATCAGCATTAAACTGATCGGCTTTCGTATATAATCCTGATTCCGGATTCTTAACTCTTGTCTCTATCTAACAATTATCCCAAAAACGGGTACCTGTAGTCCTTCGGTGGATCAAAGGTTTCTTTGATGGTACGTGGTGATACCCAACGCAACAGGTTGATCATTGAACCGGCCTTATCGTTAGTACCCGACCCCCTGGCACCGCCAAACGGCTGCTGACCAACAACGGCACCTGTAGGTTTATCGTTGATGTAGAAGTTACCGGCAGCGTTGCGCAGTTGCTGCGTAGCTTTAGCAATGGCGTATCTGTCTTGCGATATGATGGAACCTGTTAACGCGTAGATAGATGTTTTATCTACAATGTCCAGTATCTCATCAAACTTATCGTCTTCGTATACATAAATGGTTAATACCGGGCCGAAAAGCTCTTCGCGCATGGTTACATAATGAGGGTCGTCAACCTTAAGCACGGTAGGTTCAATAAACCAGCCTTTGCTTTTATCGTAACCACCACCTGCTACCAGTTCAACACCTTCGTCGTTTTTGGCGGCATCAATATATTTAGCCAGTTTATCAAAAGAAAGCTCGGAGATAACGGCATTAACAAAATTGCTGAAATCTTCTACCGGACCAATTTTGAACGAAGCGATATCGCGCTGTACATTGGCTTTAACCGCAGGCCATAACGAAGCCGGGATGTAAGCCCTTGAAGCAGCCGAACATTTTTGTCCCTGGTACTCGAAAGCGCCACGTACTAATGCGGTACTTACCACATCAGCATCGGCGCTGGCGTGGGCAAGCACAAAATCTTTACCGCCGGTTTCGCCCACAATGCGCGGGTAGGTTTTGAATTTATGAATGTTGGTACCAATAGTTTTCCAAATGTTTTGGAATACACCGGTTGAACCTGTAAAGTGGATACCTGCAAAATCAGGGTGACTGAATATGATATCACCCGCAACAGGGCCATCAACATAAATAAGGTTGATCACGCCGGCAGGTAAACCTGCTTCGATCAGCACTTTCATAATTACATTGGCAGCGTATACCTGGGTATAAGCAGGTTTCCAAACTACTACGTTACCCATCATGGCGGCAGATGCAGGCAGGTTACCGGCAATGGCCGTAAAGTTAAATGGCGTAAGCGCGAATACAAAGCCTTCTAAAGGGCGTTGCTCTACACGGTTCCAGATACCTTTTGGCGATATAGGAGGCTGTTGCTCGTATATCTCCGTCATGTAATGTACGTTGAAGCGCAAAAAGTCGATAAATTCGCAAGCGGCATCAATTTCGGCCTGGTAAGCATTTTTCGATTGGCCAAGCATGGTAGCCGCATTGATTGTAGCACGGTACGGGCCGGCCAACAGATCGGCAGCTTTTAAAAATATGGCAGCGCGTTGTTCCCAGGCCAGGTTTTCCCAGTCGGCCTTGGCAGCAAGGGCTGCATCAATAGCGGCATGCACGTGGCTTGCATCGCCCTCGTGAAAATTAGCTAATAAATGTTGGTGATCATGTGGCGGACGAACTTCGACTAATTTGCCGGTACGTACTTCGTTGCTGCCAATGTACATGGGTATGTCCTCCACATAAGAGCGGCCTTGTTCGAGCGCGGCTTTAAGCGTAACGCGTTCGGGGCTGTTGGGACCGTAATTTAATACGGGCTCGTTTTGTGGCTTAGGGACGTTGAAAAATCCTTTAAGCATAGTATGATGGTCATTATTAATACGCCGTAAAGATACATGTAAATGTGCATATATGTAGCCTGCTGTTGTGGGCTTTGTGTAAAAAATGAAGAGATAAAATCAGGTTGTATAGACAGCCTTGGGGATGTAAGTTTTTAATAACTGCGTTGCTGAATGGAGTGAAGTATTTTTTTGTAAGTTGACATATAGCAAGAAGTGCCTCTTCTATCGCTCTTTGGCAAGCTACTAAAATAAATTTTTTGTGCTTGTGCTGTAATGTATGTCAGCCTGCTCTTGGGCGCAGTGCCCCATTACTTTTGAGGGCAAAAGTAACAAAACCCTTGTCCAGCAAAAGGCTTCTTTGCCGCACATGCCTTTACCCTGCAAATCGTGCAGAACTTAGGGCTGGAACTTTTGCCCCGCCGCTCTTTTCCTCCCCACATGCAACAAGTTCGCTATGCCCGCCTTTGCGCTTATGGCCATCACAGTTCTGCACGCTTTCGCCCGAAGCTGTTTACTGACGAGGAAGACAATTATTCACTTCTGACCATCACTAAATCCTCATAACTTACAACACACAACCTACAACACTCCCACTATTTCGTTCACATAATGAACAATCTATAAGTAATATCATGTATTTTTCACTTGAAAATACTTAACTTGCCATTTTAAGATTATATAACACGTACTATCATGACTGAGACGCTGGATATTCAGATAACCAAAACCACTCATTCCCGTTTGCAGGAAACGGATTTCGACAACCTGCCATTTGGTAAAATATTTTCAGACCACATGTTTGTGGCTGATTATGCCGATGGCGAATGGAAAAACTTCCAGGTCATTCCGTATGGCGAGATTGGTTTAAGCCCCGCAATTTCTGCTTTACATTACGGACAAGCATTTTTTGAAGGTATTAAGGCATACAAACATGCTGATGGCAAGGTGGTCATTTTCCGTCCGGATAAAAATGCCGAGCGTTTTAATAAATCTGCCGAGCGCCTTTGCATGCCAACCCTGCCCGAGGATATATTTTTACAAAGCCTTGCAGCTGTAGTTGATATCGACCGCGATTGGGTGCCTACGCAAGATAACCACGCCCTGTATATCAGGCCGTTCATGTTTGCTACCGATCCGTTTTTGGGCGTACAGCCATCGGGTACTTATAAATACATGGTATTAACCTGCCCGGTTGGTCCGTACTTTTCAAAAACACTGCGTGTTAAAATTGAAACCAACTTTACCCGCGCTGCCGAAGGCGGTATGGGCTTTGCCAAAGCTGCCGGTAACTACGCAAGCTCAATGCTGCCGGGTAAAACGGCGGTTGACGAAGGCTTTGACCAATTGATCTGGACAGATGCCCGCGATCATGCTTATATTGAGGAAATGGGTGCCGCTAATGCCATGTTCGTATTAGATGGCAAATTGGTAACACCATCTACCCAAAGCACTATACTAAAAGGCGTAACCCGCGATACTGTGATAAAACTGGCCCAGGAATGGGGCGTACCGGTTGAAGAACGTCGCGTTTCAGTAGCCGAAATTGTTGAAGGCGCCAAAAACGGTAAATTAACCGATGCATTTGGTGCAGGCACAGCCGCTACCATTGCCCCGGTTGGCTCTATCAGCTACAATGGCGAAGAGTACTTTTTAATTGACCCTAAAGAAAGAGAGTTCTCACAAAAAGTATTGAAAACATTGAACGATATCAAATACGGCGTTATCCCTGATACCCATGGATGGAATTTCCCGGTTGGTGAATAATTAACGATAAAAGATAAGTTCGTATACCTTATCAACTGTCATGCTGAGGTACGAAGCATCTGTCGTCTGACCTTATAAAGCGAAGAAGATTCTTCACTATGTTCAGAATGACAAGATTGAAATAAAAAAAGCTCTGAATATAATTCAGAGCTTTTTTTATTAATGGTTTTACTTCGGCAGTCGGTATTAAATAGTGCCCCCCCCTGCTATCGCGTTATCCCTACCCGCCCCCTCCAAGAAATAGGACTGTCAATCTAAGAATCGCTCAATATTGACTCACCCCGACATCGCTTCGCTCGTCACCCCTGCTCTGCTTCGCAAAGAGGGGTTTCTATATCTATTATTTTGTTTAGCCCTCTTTGCGGCAAAGCCGGAGAGAGGGTGGTCCAGCGAAGCGTAGACCGGGTGAGTTAGTTATGCGATTTGCTTTGCCGCAAGAGCCAATTTTAACTTTTCATCCTATAATTTGCCGATAATTTCTCCAAGGAGAGGGTGTTGAAAAGTTACGATCCTGTCATAGATTCTTCTTCTCCGTCAGCAAACAGCTTCGGGCGAAAACGTGCAGAACTGTGGAGGGCATGAGTGCAAAGGCGGGCATAGCGAACTTGTTGCATGTGGGGAGGAAATGAGCGGCGGGGCTATGCTTATCTCCGATAGATACTTCGTTCCTCAGCATGACAGTGGAGAGTGGTTGTGTGCCATCGTCATTTTCCTTCAAATTCCAAAAAGAATTAAAATTTTCGCAATGACACGATTTTATGTAAGTGGGAGAAGATTACTCTACAGAAACAGTCAACCCTTCTTGTTGTAATATTTTACGGTAGATCTCCATTTCAGTGAAGGAACCTTCCAGTACGGCGCACTTGCCATCGTTGTGCACTTTCCAGGCTATCTTTTCGGCTTGCGATTCCGAATAGTCGAGATACTTCATCATGCAATAAATTACATGGTCAAACGTATTCACATCATCGTTCCACAAAATGAGGCGGTGCATCTCTTTAAGCCCGGCCAGCAACTCTTCAAGTGTAAATGTTTCTTCCTGTACTTCGGTTGGCATAAGTGGCGCAAATTTACCAAAAATTATTAAACTAAATGGCTTAAGCGCTACTAATGTGCGGTTTTACATTTACTGTACTTTGTACCGGTATACCTTGCGGCCCAATACGCCGTCGCTGTCTATCCCTTCAACCACTACCTTGTAAGTGCCTTTGCCATCGGCATTATAAAAATCGAACGCGGCATTGCCATTTTCATCGGTAATTATGTTGGGGTTCCAGTAGATGGTAGTACGCAGATCAAGCAATTGCTGGTTACGGCTCATGCTTTCGTTATCATATTTGGGCGAATAAAATTCGCGTGCCAGGTAATAGCCTTTCGGCGAATAAGGGACAAGTCCCGGAGCATCCCAGCGTGACGGATCATACCTACCGCCATCACCCCTTTTGGTGGTAATGATAATTACACCACCCGCTCCGCGCGAACCATAAATGGCTGTGGTACCGATGGTACGCAATACCTCAATGGTTTCAATATCGGGTACCGATAAACTGCTTAACGCGTCACTTTCCACGGGAGATCCATCAATCACTATGGACATCGGGGTATTTTGGCTCCGTGTAGAATACGGCACCCCCTGCTTAAATATCACCCCTACTAATCTGCCCTGCAAACACATATCCAATTGCGGACAGCCCACACTAAGATCCTTGGCGGTGAGCACCTGGTCGGCATTGCCCGAGCCATTCATGTTGGACGAATTTTTAACGGGCGACTCTTTCTTTTGCCTGATGTTTACTTCTTTCAGCAAGATAGTACGGTTGCCTACGCCGTTTTTAACCTGCCAATCGTACCAGCTTTTATTATTGTGTAAAAAGCCGTTCATGCCCTCGTTGAGGTTAATGTTCACATCCGGCGCGTTCTTGTTTTTGGTGACAGCTTGCAGCTTGGTATTATCCAGTTCAATTTTCACCCCGGTTTTACCCTCGGCGGTACGTACCTGCACTACCAGTTTTGCGCTATCTTTAAACAGCAGGTTGGTAAATTTAAAGTGGCCATTAGCATCGGTAACCGTATCGCGGGTAAACAGGTTACCGGCTGTGTTAAATATGGTTACCGGGCCTTTTACCACGGGCTTACCTTTAAAGGTGGCCGTGCCCGATAGTTCAAGTGTTTTTTCGGGATGATATACTTCCGGGGCTGTGCTGCCCGCCAGTACCTGTTTCCACTCAAACCTGCGGAAACCTTGTGTAAGCATCAGCACATCTAAGTCGGCACGTGTTTTATCGCTCACATTAGTGAAATAATAGTTAGGCTTTTCAACATAGCCCTTAATGTTTGAGGTAAGCAATATATCCGAAAATATGGTATGCTCGGCGGCTTCTTCCATCGGTACACTGGTTTCATCAATAACCGCTACCGAAAATATGCCTTGCAGGGGCTTGTCCTCCTCATCTTTCGAACTCAGGTTCAGCTTCACATGCTCACGGGTTTTGTATACCTGCTTATCAGAGGTAACATCAAGCTTTATCGAAAATTTATTTTGAATGAACACCAAACGCTCGTTCAGCGGTTCGCCGGTTGCAGAGAAAAGTGTGAACTGTATAGTGCCCGACGGGAAACGACTTTTAGGGATCATGGTTACAAAGCTTTTCTCGCCCGACCGTCCTTTGGCGGCATAGTACAGCTTACCATCCGACTGCCCCACCAGTGAAATTATCCCAGGATCGCCGGGCAGGTTATTCTCTACCCTAACAATTAAACGATTGGCATCGCGCGTGTCAATATTAATTACATAGCCCTGCGGAAGCGCTTTCGGCAAGTCAACCGTCGCTTCTGATCCATCAGCATAAGTAATGTATGCTTTATAGGTATGCCCGGCCTGCGGGGTAAGGTTAAATTGCCCCATACCTAAATGGACTGAAGCAAAATTGGCTACAACCGCATTCTGCTCATCCTTAATTACCCCTTTTATATCTTTACCCAAACCATCGGCACCTGTCGCCTTAAAGGCCACTACCGAAGCCAGACTATTTACAAGGTTACCGCCTTCGGGGAAAAACTGCACATCAACCTTGGCCGATGCCGCTTTTACAATCACCGTTTTGCTTACCTTCTCTTTTTTATCGATACTCACCTGGGTAACTATTTTACCCTGTCCGCTTAAAAATGGCGGTTTGTTATCAAAACTAAGTGTGAGGTTACCCTTATTATCGGTGATACCTTTACCGCGGTCTACCCGCTTACCATCGTACTCTACCTGGTAACTTACTTCTTTAGCAGCGTAGGGCGCACCCTCAATATCGGTGTAATTAATAATGGCATTTACTTTTTGTACGCCGTTAACGGTGGTATAGGTATAATCTGTTTTGGTGAATACCTTATTGCTGATAGCGTTTACAATGTTGATGGTGCGGTCGAAAAAGTAATCTTCGCCGGCATTGCGCATGTAGTTGGTGTAGGCACGTACTCGATAGTTCCCTTCCTTAATGGTATCGGCCAGTGCGAAATCGCCCCAGGCAAGTCCGCTTATTAAAGGCAGCTTTACGCTTTGTTCTACTACATCCTTATCGTTAATAAGATCAACATTTAAAATACCGCTTAAGCCCGAAAGCTGATGGGTACTGCCGATAGTTACGTACGATTTAAACCAAATGGTATCACCCGACGCGTAATAGGGCTTATCTAAATGCAGGTAAACTTTTTCGGGCGGATTATCACTGAGCCATTTTTCGAGCTGTGCCGCTATTTTTTGTATAGGGTCGTCATCTGCCGTGCTAAAGCTAATGGTTATAACAGCACACAGCATGGTGCATAATAAGGCAAGGGTTTTACGGTAGCTCATTCTCAGGTAAATAATGAGCCTAAGCTACAAAAAAGCCTTTATCAATTAAATAAAATAGCTGTTACATCAACAAGTTTTACAGTGTGGTTTCGTCAGAATTTGTTCTTCCACATCATGCTTTCAACCGGGCGGGTGGTTGGGTTGTTGTATTTGGCGTTAGCCTTGGTATTGTACAGTGTTTCTATCTCGCCTTCTACCACAAAATAAATTAACTGACCTACGGGCATGCCCGCGTAAATTTTAACAGGTTGTGTACACGATATTTCCAGCGTCCAGGTGTTACAAAAGCCAACATCGCCTTTACCGGCTGTGGCATGAATATCAATACCTAACCTGCCGGTGCTTGATTTACCTTCCAAAAAAGGAATGTGTTTATGTGTTTCGGTATACTCAACGGTAACACCCAAGTACAGGGTATTGGGTTGCAGCAAAAAGCCGTCCTTGGGGATCTCGAAAGAAGTGATTTCGTTGTGGAGCTTGGCATCCAGCACCCTGTCTTTATAGGTGGCCAGGTATTTACCCAAATGCACATCGTAAGAGTTGGTACCGAGGCAGTCGCGCCTGAAGGGTTCAATAATTATATGTCCTTTATCAATTTCTTCGAGGATGCGCTTGTCGGATAATATCATTTCTTTTGATGAGCTCTGTTCGGCTAAATTATCATTATTTAACTTAAGCGCAAAAGGTATAATATCAACAACTATCAGTAACCTACTTTATGGATGCTGGCGTTGCCCTGGTGCGATTGCTTAATTTCTTTTTGTACCGGGTGCCCCTGCCCTGCAATGATCTTATCAACCTGTTGTTTCCGGCACGATTCGGTGATGGCGAGGGCTATTAAAATAGTTACGGCTGTATATAACTTTTTCATTCTTTTACTTATTGTGATGGTTATTACTACTATGACGGAAGTTTACCCGCGTACGTTACATGGTGCAGAAAATTTATTATGCAAAAAAGCCAAGCATATACTCTGGTTAACTACATGATTAGCTTGGCCTTGAAACAGGGCATCAACAATAATTTGCAATTTCACTTTTACGATACGTATCTTTGTAAAAATTACACGTGTCATGGTAACTAAGTTGACATTAACAGTAGAAGAGAGCACTATTAATAAAGCTAAATCTTATGCCAAACACACCGGCAGAAGCTTATCTGAATTGGTTGGGAATTATCTTGAATCTTTAACCGAAGAGCATACAAATACTGAAACATTATCACCGAAACTCAAAAAAATTATTGGAGCAGTTAAACTTCCGCTCGATTTTGACGAGAAAAAAGAATTAGATGATTACCTCAAAAATAAGCACCTATGAAAACGGTGTTTGTGGATACTAACATCCTGATCGATCTTCTTGCCGATAGAGCCCCTTTCAGTAAATATGCCATTGCGTTATTTGACTTGGCCGAAAGAAAAAAGGTTAAGCTATACACATCATCGCATGCTTTCGCCACTACTCATTATTTATTAAAGAAGTACATGCCTGAAGCCGACCTGAGAAGTGTATTACTCTCATTGTTAGATCTTATTGACATCATTGCAATCGACTTACCCGTTATCAGGAAAAGTTTATTATCAAAACACAAAGATTTTGAAGATGCTATACAAATAATCGCGGCCGGAACTATTGATCAACTGGATTTTATAGTGACCCGAAATATAAAAGATTTTAAGGATGCTGGAATAACAGTGCTGCCACCGGATGAGTTGTTAAATAATTTATAATCACGCCGGATGAAATCAAGTATTTAGTTAGTGTTAAGCCGCTGATATTATTACTGCACAAATGATAATAATTTGATTTAATTTTGTGCTGCATTTTGCACCTTTACTTTATGGCTATAGCATACAGGCAACAGATTGATGATGATACTGAATTTGCCCTCTGGAAAATTGAGGAAACTGCTGAGGACCTGTATGTTCAGTTACAGTTAAACGACGAAGAAAAAGCCGTTGTTGAAAAACTGGGCACCAATAAACGCCACCTGCACTGGTTAAGCACACGTGTACTACTGCGCCACATGCTCAGCACCAACGAGTACATTGATTGCCAGGTCGACAGCCATGGCAAACCTTACCTTGTTAACCATCCGTACCAGATCTCGTTCAGCCATTCGTTTGATTTTGCCGCGGTGATGATCAGCAAAAAATATCATGTGGGTATCGATATTGAACTGGTGAAAGAAAAGGTGGAGCGTATAGCCCATAAATTTATGAACCCGAATGAGCGGGGCTTTATCAGCGAAGAGCGTAAAATTGAGGAACTGTATGTTTGCTGGTGCGCCAAAGAGGCTATCTACAAATGTTACGGACAAAAAGAAGTTTCCTTTTTAGATAACATCCTGCTGGAACCCTTCCGTTTTGAAGGACATGGCGTAGTAGATGCCAAACTGCGTAAAGGTAATGTAGCGATAGATTATACCGTAGGCTATCAGCAATATGAAGATTACATGATAGGTTACGTAACAGAATATAGTGTATGAAGAATAAGAAAGTAATTTTTCAGGATTGGGGCCTTACCGATTACCAGGTGGCCTGGGACAGGCAGGAGAAACTTTTTGCCGAAACCGTTGGCCTGAAAACAGAACTGCGTAACCGCCTGGTAGCCGCCAACGATGATTATGAGGAAACTACCCTTACCCCAAACTATCTTGTTTTTTGCGAACACCCGCACGTATACACCCTTGGTAAAAGCGGCAAGCCCGAACATTTACTGCTTGACGAAGCGGGACTGAAAGCCAAAAACGCGGTTTATTACCCTATTAATCGTGGCGGCGATATTACCTATCATGGTCCCGGGCAAATTGTAAGCTACCCGATACTCGACCTTGATAATTTTTTTACCGATATACATTTATACCTGCGCACTTTAGAAGAAGCCGTGATATTAACCATGGCCGAATTTGGACTAACGGCAGGCCGCTATCCTGGTTTTACAGGTGTGTGGCTGGATGCCGATAATGAGCGTGCCCGTAAAATTTGCGCCATGGGCGTACGTTGCAGTCGCTGGGTTACTATGCATGGGCTGGCTTTTAATGTAAATACCGATCTGGATTACTTTAAAAACATTGTGCCCTGCGGTATTGATGATAAAGCCGTAACCAGTATGCAGGCCGAACTTGGCGAAATAGTTGATATTAATAAAGTTAAACAAATCCTTAAACATCATATTTCCGTACTTTTTGGTATGGAGATGATATGAGGATAGTACATTTTATAATAGCGATAACCATACTTAGCGGGTGCAGCAAAACAAAGCTGATGCCCTTGCGTCAAAACATGCCTGTGGCCAATAACGATACAATACCCAAAGCTACCGATACCGGCACGGTTACCTACCTTGCCCTGGGCGACTCGTACACCATTGGCGAAGCCGTACCTGCCAACGAAAACTTTCCGAACAGGCTTACCGCCGTGCTGAAGCAAAACGATTACAATATTCAGCCACCCGTAATTATTGCCCGCACCGGGTGGACCACCAATGAACTCATAGCTGCCATCAAACAAAAAGACATCAAAGACAAGTTCACTATTGTAACCCTGCTTATTGGCGTTAACAACCAGTACCGCGGTTACAATATCGATACCTACCGTACCGAATTTGTGCAGCTGCTTAACACGGCTTTAAACTACGCGGGCAACAATAGCAAGCACGTATTTGTGGTTTCTATCCCTGATTATGGCGTTACGCCGTTCGCTTCCGGGTCGGATACTAAAAAAATTGAGAAAGAGATAAACGCCTACAACGCCATTGCCGAAGATGAAGCAGGCAAGGCTGGTGTAACGTTTGTTGATATTACCCAAATATCGCGCAACGCGCTTTATGATAAAGCCTTAGTAGCCGGCGATGGTTTGCACCCATCGGGTAAAATGTATTCCGAATGGATCAATAAACTGGCACCTGTTGTCGCCAAACACCTCAATAGCAAATAGCCTTTATTAACACTCCGGTAAGCTGATCGGGATGTTTACCGCCAGGCCGCCGTCGGATGTTTCTTTGTATTTGGAGTTCATGTCCTGCGCGGTTTGCCACATAGTTTTAACCACTGCATCCAAACTTACTTTGGCATTATCGGGGTTGCTTTGCAGCGCAAGCTGCGATGCCGTGATGGCCTTTATAGCACCCATGGTATTACGCTCTATGCAGGGTACCTGTACCAACCCGCCGATAGGGTCGCAGGTTAGGCCGAGGTGGTGCTCCATAGCAATTTCGGCGGCCATCAATACCTGCCTTTGCGAACCGCCCAAACACTCGGTTAATGCCGCAGCTGCCATCGCCGAAGATACGCCAATCTCTGCCTGGCAACCGCCCATAGCAGCCGATATGGTAGCTCCTTTTTTAAAGATGCTCCCAATCTCCGAAGCGGTATAAATAAACTGGGCTATCTTTTTATCCTCGTAACCATCACAGAAAGCGATAAAATAGTGCAGCACTGCCGGTATCACTCCCGCGGCGCCATTAGTTGGCGCGGTAACCACACGGCCGAAAGAAGCGTTCTCTTCGTTTACAGCCAGCGCGAAACAACTTACCCAATCCAGTATGCTTTGAAAGGTGCAGCCGGTTTCACGTACCACTGCTATCCATTCATCATAATTGCTGTAGCTATGACCTGCGGTTAATCTTCTGTTAAGGTTGATGGCACGGCGGGCTACGTTAAGTCCGCCCGGCAATGAACCGCCGGTATGGCAGCCGCGATAAATACACTCACGTATCACGCGATATATATTGAGCACACCGTCGCGGGTATCGTGCTCGCTGCGCCAGGCCAGTTCGTTTTCCATTACCACTTCCGAGATCTTCAAACCGGTTTTCATGCACCAGTGCAGCAGGTCGCCGGCTGTTTCTACCGGGAAGGGCAGGTCAACTTCGGCTTTGGCATTTTTGTCTTCACCTTCTTTTACCACAAAACCACCGCCTATTGAATAATAGGTAGCAGATACGGCCTTACCTGTACTTAAAAAAGCCTGAAAAGTTACACCGTTGGGATGAAAGGGCAGGCTTTCATTAAACAGGAACAGCAGGTCGTCGTCGGTATAAAAACTTATTTCTTTTGTACCGCCCAATTCCAGCTTATGCGAACGGGTAATATGCGCTATTTTAGAGTTGATCTTATCTACCTCAAAGGTTACGGGGTCATCGCCGCTAAGGCCGAGCAAAATGGCAATATCGGTGCCGTGGCCACGGCCGGTTTTGGCCAGTGAGCCGTACAGCAATATCTTGATGCCCGCCACCAACGGCAACGCATCGGTATCGCTTAATAGCTGTACAAATTGTTGCGCCGCCCTCCACGGACCAAGCGTATGCGAACTCGACGGGCCTATGCCTATCTTAAACATATCAAAAACCGAAATTTGCTCTCTTTGCATTGCTTGCAAAATTAAGCATAAAGGGCTATAAAATTTTTAATTAAAGGTTTTAATATTTGAAATCGATTTAATAACTTTCAAAAAAATCTAAAAAAATCTATCACTATGGAACCCACTCCTCCTTTCGATCAAAAAAGTCCTTTTGGCCAGTCGCCAACAATCCGCCCGAAAAACTGGCTGGTTGAATCAATTTTAGTAACGTTATTTTGCTGCTTACCTTTCGGTATAGTGGGCATTATCAACTCCGCATCTGTAAATAGCAAGTATGATGTTGGCGATTATGCCGGCGCATTGCATGCATCTCAACAAGCCGGTAAATGGACCAAAATTGGTTTTTTTGTTGGTATAGGTGTTATTGTACTTTACATATTATTTGTTGTGGTACTTGGCGTAGGTGCCGGTATGTTAGGCAGATCTTAAATGCACAATAAGAAAATAAATATTGCCATTGCTGCTACCGCGGTAATGGCAATATTAGTTATATACTACTTTTTCAACCCGTTAAAGTATTCCTTTTTTCCGCAGTGCCCGTTTCATAAACTAACGGGGTTAGACTGCCCCGGCTGCGGCTCGCAACGTGCGGTACACGCGCTTTTACACGGCGATATTAAGCTGGCTTGCAGTTATAACATTTTGCTGGTACTAAGCCTGCCCCTGCTGGCCGTACATTTTGGATATAAAGCAGCTGCATGGCTCTACAATAAAGATATTCGCCTGAAAATACTTTACCACCCAATAACGCCTAAAGTTATAGCGGCTATAGTAATTGTTTTCTGGATAGCCCGAAATATCCCGGTGCAGCCTTTTAGCTATTTAGCGGCAAATCATTAAAAGCGGTGATGTGGCTGTAGTCTTTCACAATGGTTTGCAAAAACAGCAGGTCGTTCATATTATCGGGAGCCGCTATATTCAGATGCGTTTTTATCCGGGCGGCCATATTATACACTACAACTGCGTTACCGGTTTTAAAGTAGGTATTGATCACATCACCCACCAGGGCAATATCCTTATCGCTAAGTAAGTTAACATCTTTAAAAACAGGTTCGTAAGTATCTTCAGATGGTTTGAATACGATGTGTTCCATTTTAGTGCGGGGAGTAGTTTTTATCAACACGGTACCGGCCACTATATCACCAATACGCTGTATGTTTTTCGTACTCGCGGCGCAAATAAGTCCGCCCAGTTGCCCGGTTATGGCAAAATCAACCAACCTGAAAAGCCAGCGCATAAGGTATTGCCCAAACGAAGGGCGCGCGCCATCTAAACTGATCACCTTTATCTTCATAATACGTTTGCCTGCGCTTTGGCCATTAAAAATGGCTTCGCATATCAAATCGTAAAAAACAAAAAGTGCAAACAGGCCTACAAATATAAAACCCACAAGCTGCCCGTCACCTAATGCAGCAACTCCACCTATGCCTATTATTATCGCCAAAACAAAGAAAATACCATAATCAATCAACCTTGCCAGCACGCGGTCGCCAAGACTGGCAATTTCATAGTCGATATCAATATTCTGCGTGGTGTGAATGGTTACGGTCTGCATGTTAGTAACAAATATAAATTTGTTATTGCATTTTTTACTTGCAGTTTAAAAATTTGTGGCTATTTTGAACAAAAAATCCTAATACCGAGTAAACGATGCGTGAGGCCCTGTTTATAAAACAAAATTCTGCCAGGTGGAGAGCTTACGAAGCCGACAAATCACGGCTTGACCCCGATCAGCTGGGCGAAAGCTTTATCAGCATAACTGATGACCTCGCTTATGCCAAAACTTTTTATCCGCGTTCAAATACTACCAAATATCTTAACGGACTGGCATCGGGTTTCCATCAATCCATCTACAGAAACAAAAAAGAGAAAAGCAACCGTTTTATCCTGTTTTGGCGATACGAGTTGCCATTGATATTTTTCAAGTACCGCAGGCTATTGTTGTATTCTTTCGCTTTCTTTTTGGTTTCAACATTGATGGGGGTCCTATCAGCCAAATACGACGGGCATTTTGTGAACCTTATACTTGGCGACGGCTATGTGAACATGACGAATGATAACATTGCCAAAGGCGATCCGTTCGGGGTATATAAAAAGATGGGGGAGTTTGAAATGTTCTTAATGATTGGGCTCAACAATATTATGGTTGAACTGAAGCTGGTAGTATCCGGCATATTCCTGTCAGTTGGCAGTTTATATATGCTGGTATACAATGGCATTATGTTGGGCTCGTTCCAATACTATTTCTTCAGCAAAGGGCTGGGCCTTCAATCGGTATTGGTGATATGGATACATGGCACGCTCGAAATATCAACCATCATTATATCCGGCGCCGCGGGACTAATTTTAGGCAACAGCCTGCTTTTCCCTAAAACGTACAGCCGCCTGGTATCATTAAAAGCGGGTGGAAAGGACGCGATCAAGATTGCCCTCGGCATTTTACCCATTATTGTTACCGCCGCTTTTTTTGAAGGTTATGTAACCCGCCACACCGAAATGTCTATATGGTTAAGCGTAAGCATACTTGCTCTTTCCTTTATATTTATACTATGGTACGTGGTAATATATCCGGCCGTACTTAATAAACAATTTACCCAAACAACCCCTTACATTGATGACACCGAAGTTTGAGTTAAGAAGCATCCGAGATTTCGGACAGATAATCAGCGATAGCTTCACTTTTCTGAAAGATAATTTTAAGCCCCTTTTTATTCCGCTGATAGTTATTTGCGGCGCCTTTACCCTGTTGGGTACCGCGGCTTATTCATTTATGCAAATGGGCATGATGAATATGATGGATATTAAAAACCAGCCAAATCCTAACGTTTTCAGATCGGGTATTTTTAACGATTATTTTTTAGGCATGGGCCTATATTATGTAGCGGTGGGCTTATACTATTTTCTGATTTTTTTGGTAACCTTTAGCTATATAGCCGTATATCGCGAAAAAAAAGAGCAGGAAAAACCTACTTTAGAAGAAGTATGGGGTTATGTAAAGTACTATTTTTTGAGATGCATAGGCAGTAGCTTTCTTTTAATACTGCTCACTATAGTGGGTTTTGTACTTTGTGTTATACCCGGTATTTATGTAAGTACAGTATTTGCGTTGGCTATGCCGATAATGATATTTGAGAACACCTCGTTTAGTTTCGCATTTAGTAAATGCTTTAAATTGATCAGCAATAACTGGTGGATGACTTTCGGTATCATATTCGTGGTGTCGCTCATTATTGGTTTCGCGGCGGGTATAGCGAGTTTGCCAATAACATTAATCACCGTATTAAAACTCTTTTTGGTGCTCAAAAGCTTTACCACACCACTACTGGTATTTTTTGCCTTTTTGGTTAACGTAATGTACCTGTCGTACTCGTTACTGGCCATAGCGCTCAGTTTGTGTTATTTTAGCTATACCGAACGACAGGAAGGCATAGGCCTTATGGACCGCATAAATAACTTAGGGAAAGATGATGATGCATCGCACCTGCCTACCGAACAATACTAAACTATGCGCAGGTTAATTCCTTTTCTTTTACTTACACTGTTATTGGTACTGCCATGCTCTTTTACATGGGCGGTAGATAAGAATCCACCTGCGGTAAAAAAAGTTATAAAAACGGTGAAGAAAACACCGGCCATATTGCATGCCGATAGCGCAGCCGTTAAACCCCAGAAGTTTAACGATGCCAGTTTGGAAAAATATGCCTCGCAGCGCGATTTTAGGTATGATAATGGCGCTACCGAGGGCCCTACCTGGTGGGATCGTTTTTGGGATTGGTTTGGGGCGCCTTTCCGTGGTTTCCACATGTCACCCGAGGCTTTTATTATACTGAAGTACACATTTTTAGTTATAGCTATTGCAGGTTTGCTTTTTGTGATATTAAAACTTGTGGGCATTGACATTACCGGTGTTTTTGGCATAGGCCCCAAAAAGGCTTCGGTGCCCTATCACGAAACACTGGAGAATATCCATGAGATTGATTTTGATGCCGAAATAGAGCTTGCCGTAACGCAGGGCAATTATCGCCTCGCTGTTCGTTTATTGTATTTAAAATGCCTTAAACAACTAAGCGATAAAAACCTGATAGACTGGCAAATTGACAAAACCAACACCGCCTATTATTACGAGTTGCAGGACGCGGAAAAACAGCAGGCCTTTGGCTCATTAACCCGCCGGTTTGAATATGTATGGTACGGTAATTTTATAATTGACGAACCTGCTTACAAAGATATTAACGTGCTTTTTCAGCAATTTAAACAGCAAATAGCATGAGAAGCCTGAAGATATACCTTATAGTAACCATATCGCTGTTTGTATTGTACATTGTTGTGCAGCTAAATAAACCCAAGCCTACCAACTGGAAGGAAACTTATATCAATACCGATAAAATCCCATTCGGTACCTTTATTTTGTACGACAGGGCTAAAGACATATTCCCCAAATCGCAGATCCGAGCGGTGCGCGAACCTGTTTATAACACCTTAGCCGATACTACCCTAAAAAACACAGCTTACGTACTTATAGGCGGGGGGATTGAGTTATCAAAACCTGATTATGAACGCCTCACCGCATACATCAAAGCTGGTAACGATGCGTTTATAGCCGTTGAAAACTTCGGGAGCTTGTTTGATAAAAATCTGAAGATAGAAACTGACAATAAATACGACACTGCCAATAACGATGAACTGGTAGGTTTTGTAAACCCCGCTCTCGATCCGGAAAAGAAGTACCGCGTAGACAGGCAGGCGGGCAACATGTACTTTAGTCAGCTTGATACGGCGCGCGCTTTACTGCTTGGACAAAACACACAGCATAAGGCCAATTTTGTGCGGTTTAAATTCGGCAAAGGATCGTTATACCTTATCAGCAATCCTAAACTGTTTAGTAACTATAGCCTGCTGAAAACGCAGGGTGCCGAGTATTCTGCCTATGCCCTATCCTACCTGAACAGCCCTAAACAGATCCTGTGGGATGAGTACTATACGCAGGGCACAGAGAATGAAGGTTCGCCGATGAAGGTTTTTCTTACCAATGCCGAACTGCGCTGGGCTTATTACATTACATTAGGTAGCTTGTTGCTGTTTGTGTTGTACGAGGTAAAACGCAGGCAAAGGATCATCCCTGTTATTGAGCCGCTTAAAAACTCTACTGTTGATTTTATTAACGTGGTTGGGCAGGTATACTACGAGCAGCGCGACAATCAAAACATCGCCCATAAAAAGATACTGTACTTTCTTACGCATGTGCGCGATCGTTATCTTATTAAAACCAACAAGTTAGATAATGAATTTGTGAACACCTTTGCAGCAAAAAGCGGCATCGAGCTAAATTTTGTACGCGATATGGTGAATTACATTAATTACATAGCACACCAAAGTCAGGTTAGCGACAGCGAGCTGATTGAACTAAACAAACTGATCGAAAAATTTTATACCTTATCTGTATAGACAATGGAAGAAGAAATATTTGAGAATAGAACGGATATGAGCAGGCTTAACGCTGCCGTTGAGCAAATAAAAGCCACGCTTGCCAAAATTATCGTTGGTCAGCAGGAAACTATTGATCTTATTATTGCCGGGATACTTGCCGATGGGCACATACTGATTGAGGGTGTACCCGGCGTAGCCAAAACGCTGACCGCTAAACTGGTAGCCAAGGCCATCAACGCCAAATATTCGCGTATACAGTTCACCCCCGATTTGATGCCGTCGGATATTTTGGGCACGCAAGTGTTTAACCCTAAAACGGCCGATTTTGAGTTTAAGCATGGCCCCATCTTCGGTAATATTGTACTGATAGATGAGATTAACCGGGCACCGGCCAAAACACAGTCGGCCTTGTTTGAGGTGATGGAAGAGCGCCAGCTTACCAACGATGGCAATACCTATAAAATGGATGAGCCGTTCATTGTACTGGCCACCCAAAACCCTGTTGAGCAGGAAGGTACCTACCGCCTGCCCGAAGCCCAGCTGGATCGTTTTATATTTAAGATAGAGGTAAAATACCCTACACTTGAAGAAGAGATAGCCATTATTACCCAACAGCACCAGCACAAAACCAGTGATCAACTGGCCGATGTACACCCGGTATTATCAGCACATGATATTGTAGCCCTGCGCGAGCAGGTGAAAGCCTTTCATGTGGAGCCTAAAATACTGGAGTTTGTGGCCAAACTGATCCACGAAACACGTAACAATAAAGCCTTGTTTTTGGGTGGATCACCGCGAGCGTCGCTGGCTATTGTTAATGCAGCTAAGGCATTGGCTGCCATTAAAGGCCGCGATTTTGTTACCCCTGAAGATGTGATATGGGTAGCGCCGCCGGTGTTAAGGCACCGCCTGATGCTTACCCCTGACAAAGAGATGGAAGGCCTCACCACCGATGATGTGGTTGCACAGATCATCCAGAAAATTGAAGTACCAAGATAAGCCCGCACTGCGTGAAAAAAGTATTCAGTTTATTTTATAAAAACCTATTTCTTAACAACCGCCTGTTTGCGGGGCTAACGCTTTGCGTGGTGGTATTTTTATTCGGGTTCTTTTTTAAATGGTTAGGCATTATACCCGAACTGGTTTTTTATACGCTGATACTGTTGATACTGGTTGATGTGCTGATGCTTTACAATACCTCAAAAGGCATATTTGCACGCAGGCACGCCCCCGAGCGGCTTAGCAACAGCGATGATAATGAACTGGGCATCTATATCGAAAACCTATATTCGTTCACTACCACGATAGGTATTATTGATGAGATCCCCTTTCAGTTTCAAAAACGCGATGTGTGGTTTAAAACCACCCTGCTGTCGCGCCAGCAAAAACAGATCAATTACTTTTTGCGCCCTACCAAACGCGGCGAATACGAGTTTGGCGATATCAGGGTATATGTGCGGTCGCCCTTGGGTTTAATAAGCCGACGTTATACCTTTGAACAGGCCGAAACCCTGCCCGTTTACCCTTCATTTTTACAAATGCGCAAGTATGAACTGATGGCCATATCAAACCGCTTGAGCGAAGTGGGGATCAAAAAGATCCGCAGGCTTGGCCATAGCATGGAGTTTGAGCAGGTAAAGAACTACGTACCCGGCGATGATTACCGCACCATTAACTGGAAGGCCACCGCGAGACAGGGCAGCTTTATGGTGAACTCCTATACCGACGAAAAATCGCAGCATGTGTATTGCGTAATTGATAAGTCGAGGTCAATGCAGATGCCTTTTGACGGACTTAGCCTCCTCGATTATGCCATTAATGCCAGTCTGGTACTATCCAGCGTGGCGCTGATAAAGGAAGACAAAGCCGGACTGATCACCGTTGGCGAAAAGATAGGCTCCGTTATACCTGCCGACCGCCGGCCGGTACAGCTGAACCGCATACTGGAAGTTTTATACAAAGAGAAAACCCGCTACCTCGAAACCAATATGGAAGCGCTGTACAGCACCGTACGCAGTGTAATAAAACAGCGGAGTTTAGTGGTGTTCTTTACTAATTACGAGAGCATGTCGGCACTGCAAAGGCAGCTGCCATTCCTGAAACGCATAGCTAAGTTCCATTTACTGATGGTAGTATTTTTTGAGAATACCGAACTGAAAGCCATAAGCGAGCAACCGGCCAAAGATGTTGAGAACATCTATATAAAAACCATTGCCGAAAAATTTGCTAACGAGAAAAAGGTGATTGTAAAGGAACTGGCCAAGCATGGTATACAATCCATCCTTACCGCGCCAAAAAATCTTACCATTAATACCGTTAACCGCTACCTCGAAATTAAGGCACGTCAGCGCATATAACCATCAGGTACCCGGGAACTTTATACCCTGGGCCATCAGCTTTTTAATTACCTCTTCGTGGATATACGTTTTGGCATTCAGGAACTCGGCCGGCTCGGCCCATATATTTACCACAAAGGTAACGCGGTCAAAAGCCAATCGTACTATGCCTATCTTCACTGGCCTGTCGGGCAGTATTCCCGGCGCGGTTTTAACGGCATCGGCAATAAGTTCCATCACACTTTCGGGGCTGGCGGCGTAGCTCAATTCTATCTCAAAATCCAAACGGCGCTGGGTTTCGCGGGTAATGTTTACAATCACCTCGTTAAACAACTTTCCGTTAGGTATAATAATGGTTTTATTATCAATGGTTAACAGTACGGTATAAAAGATCTGTATAGTGGTTACCCTGCCCTCCTGCCCCTGCGCACGGATGGTATCGTTCAGTTCAAAGGGTTTCAGCAATAAGATGAGCACCCCACCCGCAAAGTTTTGCAGCGTACCCGATAAGGCCAAACCGGCGGCCACACCAAACGCGCCCACAAGCGTGGTAAATATGGTTGCCTCTACTTTAAGTATTTGCATTACCGTTAACACCAGCAGTATATGCAGGGCGGTAATTGATAAACTAAGCAGGAAAGATTGAAGGGATGAATGAACCTCGCGTTTGCTCATTTGAGCGATGATACGCGATTTAAGGAGCCTGATGAACCACAGGCCAATAATGAGTACTATTAATCCGCTAACAATATCAGGGCCATGCAGCAGGATCCATTTATAGGCGCTGTCGTAAAAGTCTTGTAATTTCATACTTAATATAAGCACGAAATTAGCAAATTATTACATAAGCGACACCAGGAACTCCGGCGACTTTAACACAACCCACTCAAATAAACGGGTTTGTAAATATTTTCTTTTTAAGGTTAGACGTTTCATGTGCTCATATAATCAAATGCTATGCCTAAGCAGGCATATAACATCATTTACGTGCAAATACGTAGAATAATTACAAGCAGTTTATTTTTTGATAACATTTAGGCTGATATCCGTCGTTTATTGGCTTTTTACGCTTTAAACGCCGATTATAAACGCACTAAAAAAACGAAAGCCCTGTATGCTTTTACATACAAGGCTTTCAGTATATGTTTCCGTTTTACCGGATAACTCAGGAAGTATTACATCATACCACCCATGCCGCCGCCCATTGGAGGCATACCGGCACCGGCTTTTTCATCTTCCGGATCGTCAGCTAATACTACCTCGGTAGTTAACAGCATGGCCGCGATAGAAGCAGCGTTCTCTAAAGCTACACGGCTTACTTTAGTTGGGTCGATAACACCGGCGCCAATTAAGTTTTCGTATACGTTAGTACGTGCATTGTAACCGAAATCGGCAGTACCTTCTTTAACCTTTTGTACTACGATTGAACCTTCGATACCTGCGTTTTCGCAAATTTGACGAAGAGGCTCTTCAATAGCACGACGGATGATCTGGATACCTGTGTTTTCGTCTTCGTTAGCACCTTTAAGGTCGTTTAAAGATTCAACAGCGCGAATGAAGGCAACACCACCACCTGCAACTATACCTTCTTCAACAGCCGCACGGGTTGCATGTAAAGCATCGTCAACACGGTCTTTTTTCTCTTTCATTTCAACCTCGGTAGCAGCACCTACATAAAGTACAGCCACACCACCTGATAATTTAGCTAAACGCTCTTGCAGTTTTTCTTTATCGTAATCAGATGTAGTAGTTTCAATTTGAGATTTGATTTGACCAACACGGGCTTTGATATCATCAGCCTGACCAGCACCATTGATGATGGTTGTGTTGTCTTTATCAATAAGGATCTTCTCAGCAGTACCTAAGTAAGAAAGATCAGCATTTTCTAATTTGTAACCTCTTTCTTCAGATATTACAGTACCACCGGTAAGGATAGCGATATCCTCTAACATAGCTTTACGACGATCGCCGAAGCCTGGTGCCTTAACAGCAGCAACTTTCAGTGAACCACGGATCTTGTTAACTACCAATGTAGCTAATGCTTCGCCATCAAGGTCTTCAGCAATAATTAACAATGGTTTGCCTGTTTGTACTTGTTTCTCCAATACCGGAAGTAATTCCTTCATTGAAGAGATCTTTTTATCGTAGATCAGGATGTAAGGGCTATCCAGCTCTACTTCCATTTTATCAGCATTGGTTACGAAATATGGAGAAAGGTAACCACGGTCAAACTGCATACCTTCTACAGTTTTAACTTCAGTTTCGGTACCTTTTGCTTCTTCAACAGTAATAACACCATCTTTACCAACTTTACCCATCGCTTCAGCAATTAACGAACCGATAACCTCGTCGTTGTTTGCAGAGATAGAAGCAACTTGTTTTATTTTGTTATTGTCTTCGCCAACAGTTTGTGATTGTGAGCGCAGGTTTTCAACAACTGCAGATACTGCTTTGTCGATACCGCGTTTTAAATCCATTGGGTTTGCACCGGCAGCTACGTTTTTAATACCTGCAGTTACAATAGCTTGTGCCAATACAGTAGCAGTAGTAGTACCATCACCTGCAATATCAGCAGTTTTTGATGCCACTTCTTTAACCATTTGCGCACCCATGTTTTCTAAAGCATCTTTCAGTTCGATCTCTTTAGCAACAGTAACACCATCTTTAGTGATAGCAGGTGAACCGAATTTTTTATCGATAATTACGTTACGACCTTTAGGACCTAAAGTTACCTTAACCGCATTGGCTAAAATATCAACGCCTCTTTTCAGTGCGTCGCGTGCTTCAACATTGTATTTAACTTGTTTTGCCATCTTTTTAATTAGTGAATTAGTGAGTTATTGAATTAGTGGTTTAAAAGTCAATACCCACTCGTAAATATTTTATTTTTTCTTTTTGATCATTGAACGGTGCAGAACTTATCGCTCATTCAATAAATCGCACATTGATTAAAGTACCGCGTAGATATCAGATTCACGCATAATTAAATACTCTTTACCTTCGTAGTTAATTTCGGTACCGGCGTATTTGCCATATAAAACCTGGTCGCCTGTTTTAACAGTTAACGGCTCATCTTTTTTACCTTCACCTACAGCAACTACGGTACCGCGTTGTGGTTTTTCTTTTGCAGTATCAGGGATGATGATTCCGGAAGCAGTTTTTTCTTCGGCTTGAGCAGCTTCAACTACTACTCTGTCTCCGATAGGTTTAATGTTTAACGACATAACTTATGCTTATTTAAAATTTAAATTGTTTTTTATGTATTGCATGTAAGCTACATCAATTGTGCCAAGCGCCACATTGTTTACTAATTGGCATAAGTACTGTTGTATTGTCAGTTTAATATCATCCTAATTTAAACAGCATGTTACCTCGTCGGTTTAGCGGTGTCATGATGGCAGTGCGGTATAAACGTAAAAAGCTCCGGTAACTTAACGTCGCCGGAGCTTTTTCAATATTTTTTTGTGGCTGATTACTTTTTAGTAGTATCCTGTGCTTTTGGTTGCGCGGCAGGGAAGCTTTGCGGAGCAGCTACAGGAGCGGTTGGTTTTGAAGCATTTTCAATTTGCTTGTTCAAATCAGGATCGCCGGTAGTAGCATTAGCACCGCCACCACCTTTAACGGCAACGTTGATAGCTAACGATAATATCATCACGGTAATGGCAAGCACCCAAGTGCCTTTTTCTAAGAAATCGCCTGTTTTTTGTACACCCATCAATTGTGATGAGCTTGAAAAATTTGAAGCCAGGCCACCGCCTTTAGGGTTCTGTATCAGCACGATAAGGCCCAACAGTATGCAAACAATAATAGCGATGATGGATAAAACTAAATACATTTTTTTATATCAATTTGTTCTTTTTTCTAAATTCTTAATCTGGTCGGCAAAGTAACGGCTTTTTTCCGGGAATTTCAACATCAATTTTTTGTAAATAGATATGGCTTTGTGATATAGCATCTGATCGGCATAAATAGTAGCCAATGTTTCAGAAACCAGCTCGCCATGATCTTCAGAACTTTTGCGGGCCTTGTTCTCGTTATCGAGCCTTTCGCTGCTTGGCGGTTTAATTTGCGGCTCTTCTTTTATAAAGCGTTCCACAATTTCGTCGCCCTTGCGTTTTACGTTAGTCTCTACATGCTGGGCGGTACTTTTATCCAACTGCTCAACCGAGGTTATGTGAAATATATTTTCAACATACTGGTGCTGTAAAGCATCAGGAACGGCGGCACCTGTTTTAGTAGCCTGTACGGCCTGCGGTTTAAAGTGCGCGTAGGGCTGGTTTACACCGGCATGTTCTTTACGCGTTTTGCTGAGCCACCACATAAAGGTATACGGCATGGTGTCGTCGTGGTATTTCATTACCTCTTCGTCATCAGCTACCGTTTTTTGTTCAGCAGGTTGCCCGGTTACCGGCTGCGCCTCGGGCTCGGGTGTTTCATTAGTTGATGTACGCTCACTAAAAGCACGATCGAACATAAAGTAATCGGTAGCGGCAATATTACCTACATAAAGTTTTTCAGCTTCGTCCTTTATGTTAAAAGTATTTTCGGCTTTAGCAGTTCCATCGGGGATTGCCTCCTCTTCCGGGTGGATCAGGTTATGGCTATCTTCCGCGCTAAACGGATCGGCATACGTTAATATGGCCGATTCACTATCGGCAACAATCGTGTTATTATTTACGGCATCAATAGCAATATGCTCTATCCCTACTATTTCGTCATATACCTCGTCTTCAATATCAACAGCTCCCTGAACAGGTTGTAAACTATCCTCAACTGCGGTTGGGTTGGCCTCTTCATCAATAAACTGCAAAGGCGCTTCTTCCGTTTGCGGTTCACTGTATATAGGAGTTTCTTCGCCCTGCGCCTCAATTAGCGGTGTAATTTCATCTACTGGGGTGATGATGGCTTCAGGATAGGTTTCGGTACTTAGCTCGATCACCTGCGCGTCGTCAAAGTACTGTACCGGCCTGGCTTCAATTTCGGCCGCCAGCGATGCATTATCATTATACTCCCGTAAACCAATGCTACCGCTCTGGTGAAATACCTGCTCCAGTTGTACAGCCGGAAGTCCCGGTGCATCCTGTATCAGTTTTTGCAACGCACGGGTATCAAAATAGGCCGCTGCCTGCGCAGGGTTTTGCCCTCCGCCGGCATGTACCAGCAGCGCGTGTAAAAAGCCGCTTTGCGGATACTGACTTACCAGTTGCTGTAAATTTTGCGCATGAAACTGCCCTGTATTAGCCGGATCGGCCAATAATTCATACAAGAGTTCGTTCTGCCTGTTATTCTGATATTGATCCACGAGGTTGAAACTACAAATTGACTACCAATTAGCAAAGGCTTTATTAAAAATATCTTCGGTTAGCTGACGGTTGATCAGTACTATCAAATTTTGCTCCTGCGATGATATATCGCCCTTAAAATCGCTGTATTTGGTAAACTGCTGCTCAAAATTAAGCTTCTTATCCACATCGTTAACATACTTTACGTTAACGGTTATGCTTAAACGCGAGCCACTTGCTATAGGTGGGGTATTGCTGCCCGTTGCCTCAACCGATACCGGTGTAATGGTATAGTTTACAATATTGCCCGACATGGTGGCATTGGCCTCGCCCCTTACAATGCTCAGCCTTGTTTGCGAACGGATCCGTGCTTTTAAGGCCTCGGTAAAATCCTGACTTAGGTTGGATACTACCAGGGGTGCGTTATTTTCAAAAAATTCGATATTAATGGTTTTTAAGCCCGGCGGAATTGACGAGCCGTTAAGCGTTATACTGCACGATTGCGAAATAAGCATCAGCGCGAAAACGCCAATAAAAAAAACAAGTCCCTTTTTCATTCGGCCTTATAAATTTAACTCTTTTATTTTTCTGTATAAGGTACGTTCTGATATACCAAGCTCGTTGGCCGCCAGTTTACGCTTGCCTTTGTGTTTCTTCAGCGCCTTCCTGATCAGGTCTGATTCTTTTTCAACCAGCGACAGCGATTCTTCTACTTCCTCGGCTTCGTGGGTGATATGAAAATCATCCGTATTGAGGTTGTTATTGGCACCTATATTGGCATTAACCGAATTATTAACGGGCTGTTGC
Organism: Mucilaginibacter sp. GW821-FHT07G05; assembly: GCF_059418565.1. NCBI lineage: Bacteria > Pseudomonadati > Bacteroidota > Sphingobacteriia > Sphingobacteriales > Sphingobacteriaceae > Mucilaginibacter > Mucilaginibacter sp. GW821-FHT07G05. The sequence goes on from NZ_JBWKQC010000007.1 coordinate 134,265, forward strand.
AGTGTAAATTGCGTATCGGCATTATTAGGCAATTCAATATCGCGGTAAAGCTGGCTAAGTGTTTGAGTATGATCGGCATAATTTGTTGATACGCCGCCATGTTCAATAATATTGGCTACCAGCTTTTTAAGCTCTACCATATCGCGCTTCATATCAAAAAGCACCTTATAAAGTATGTCTCTTTCGGAGAAATCTTCTTTAGGTTGATTTTCAACCCGCATAGGCAAATTACGCCCACTGGTTTCGTGCGGAATATAGGTAAGCAGTATTGGCGCGGTGATGATACGGTCGCGCTCCAGAACGGCCAGTTGCTCGGCCATATTCTTTAACTGGCGCACGTTACCCGGCCACGAGTAATTGATCAGTACCTGCTGTGCTTCATCATCCAGCTGAATGGCCGGGCTGCGGTATTTATCGGTAAAATCCGAAGTAAACTTGCGGAACAACAGGTAAACGTCTTCTTTCCTATCGCGCAGTGGTGGTATGCGCAAAGGCACCGTATTTAAACGGTAGTACAGGTCTTCCCTGAATTTACCAGCCTTTACGGCGTCGTACACATCCACATTAGTAGCGGCAATTACGCGCACATTGGTTTTTTCTACCTTGGATGAACCCACCTTAATGTATTGGCCCGATTCTAAAACACGCAGTAAACGTGCCTGGGTACCCAGCGGCATTTCGGCAATCTCATCTAAAAAGATGGTACCGCCGTTCACTGTTTCAAAATATCCTTTACGTTCGCCAACGGCACCGGTATAAGCCCCTTTTTCGTGCCCGAAAAGTTCCGAATCGATAGTCCCCTCCGGTATAGCGCCGCAGTTAACCGCGATGAACGGCCCGTGCTTACGCGGACTCATCTGGTGAATGATGTGCGAAAAAACCTCCTTACCACTACCACTCTCCCCGGTTATTAAAACCGAAATATCAGTAGGTGCAACCTGGTTGGCAATATTTATAGCCCTGTTCAGCAACGGCGAATTACCGATGATGCCAAAGCGTTGTTTAATTTCTTGTATATCCATAATTAGAGTTAAGAATATAGAGTCAGGAATCAAGAAGGATCTTCACTATTCAGAATATACGCTCTGAACATAAATATCATCTTTCTCACCTCCCCTATAGCTTCTAAAACAGTTAAGAATATAGAGTAAGGAATCAAGAAGGATCTTCGCTATTCAGAATATATTCTCTGAACATAAATATCATCTTCTGTACCTCCCCTATAGCTTCCAAACATGCTTTATTTCTTTCTAAAGAACCATACTTTCTGCGTTCGCATATTAACAATTGCGTTTCTAATTCGTAAGCCGAACTCAACGCCGTTGATAAGAACTCCGCAAAATGCACTTTAGTCCGCTTGCCCGATCCCTCGGCTATGTTTGATGGGATAGAGCATGAACATCTGTTTATCTGGTCTATTAAATTATATCTTTCGTTAACAGGAATCTCTTTACAGTACTCAAAAATCAGATCGGTAACATCCATTGATTTTTGCCAAACCTTTAAATTTTTAAAGTTGTGCTTCATGTAAGGTTAAGGTCTGCTATATATCCTTAGGTAACTTTTTCTTGTTTCTTAATTATTTACTCCCGATGCTTTGCACCTAAATCTTGATTCCTGAATCCTGAATCTTTATTCTTGATTCTGTCTTTCAACTATTTTCCCTATCAACGTAGCTGTAGTAGTTCTTTCAACCATTACATAGGCGTATTGGCCTGGTTTGTAGCCTTCCTGTTTCGGGAATACTACCATGGCGTTCAGATCGTTACGGCCGCAATAATCATCCTGCGATTTTTTTGAGGTGCCTTCTATCAGTACCTTTTGCACTTTGCCCAATTGCTCCTGCATGCGGTAGAATGAATACTCCTGTTGCTTGGCTACAATCTCGCGCAGGCGACGACCTTTTACATCTTCCGGTATATCATCCTTATAACGTTTGGCGGCCAAAGTACCCGGTCTTTCCGAATACATGAACATGTAAGCGAAATCGTATTTTACGTAATCCATCATGCTTACGGTATCGGCATGTTCTTCCTCTGTTTCGGTACAAAAACCGGTGATCACATCTGTTGATATAGCACAACCCGGAATAATACGACGGATGGCATCAATCCTGTCTATATACCACTCGCGGGTATACGTACGGTTCATCATATCCAGTATGCGGCTATTACCCGACTGCACCGGCAGATGTATATAGTTACAAATGTTTTCGTACTTAGCAATGGTGTACAATACCTCGTCGGTAATATCTTTAGGGTGCGAGGTCGAAAAACGCACACGCAATTCCGGACTGATCAAAGCGACCATCTCCAGCAAATTGGCGAAGTTTACAGTTGCCATGCCCAAATCATCACCATGTGATACAACCGTTGAGCCATCCTCTAAAAATTTCTCCTGCAACTCTTCGTTACTGGCTTCGTCGGTTGGTTTGGCGGCTTTATTTTTTGCTTCCGGGTTCCATTTGTACGAGTCGACATTTTGACCCAGCAAGGTTACCTCGCGATAGCCTTTATCAAACAGATCGGCACACTCGGCTACTATCGACAGCGGTTCGCGGCTTCGTTCGCGGCCACGGGTAAACGGTACCACGCAAAACGAGCACATGTTATCGCAACCACGCATAATAGATACAAAGGCATTAATACCATTGCTGTTTAACCTCACCGGACTGATGTCGGCATAGGTTTCCTCGCGCGACAATAACACGTTAACGGCTTTTTGTCCGCCATCTACCTGGTCTATCAGGTTAGGCAAATCGCGGTATGCATCGGGGCCAACTACTACGTCAACCAGTTTTTCTTCTTCTAAAAATTTCGATTTCAGGCGTTCGGCCATACAGCCCAGCACACCTACTACCATGCCCGGGTTACGTACCTTGGCTACGGTAAATTCTTTTAGGCGGTTGCGCACACGCTGCTCGGCGTTTTCACGTATAGAGCAGGTATTAATAAATATTACATCGGCAACGCTATAATCTGAAGTGGTTTCAAAACCTTGTTCGGCTAATATGGAGGCTACAATTTCACTGTCGGAGAAATTCATGGCGCAACCATAACTTTCAATATACAGCTTGCGGCCATTATTTTTACCGGTAACCGGTTCTAATAACAACGCCTCGCCCTGCCTGCTTTCATCATGTGTTTTATCCGGGAGAACCAAATCGATCATTCTTGCATTTTTTTAAGATTGCAAAAATACATAAACTTTTAAATATTGAATGACAGTTTGTCAGTATTTAACAAAATGACTTTTTTATTGTTATAACCTTGGCTTTAAACTAACAACTGAAGCAAAACCGTTATCGAATCCGCAAATAGTTTGCAGAAATGGCTAAAACAAGCGCTTTTCTTAATAAATTTAAGCGATACAAGAAACAAGAATACAGAAGCAGGAATCAGGAATATGCGGCATAAGCTATGAGATGGTGAGATAAGAAGCGGGAAAAGTGAGAAGGAAAAATACGACTAAGTAATAACTATAAAAGAGGCGGGTGGAACAGGAAGCGGCTATGGCTGCGGATAAAAGATACGCGGCTAAAACAAACGGACTAACGCATGGCATTAAAATTTTTTAAGCACAAATGGCAACGGATATTACTTTATTCAACACTCATTTTTATAGGCGCGTTAGTGGCGTTTGCTATATTTATTAATAGCTACTTTTCGCCTTTATTAGAAGATAAAATAAAAAGCAGTATCCACGAAGCCAGCGACGGCCTTTACAAAGCCGACTTCGCCCATGCCGAATTACACCTTTTTCAAAGACGCATCACCATTGATAGCGCTACCCTAAAGGTTGATAGCGCCGTTTACAACAAAAAGAAAAAGCAAGGCATAGCCCCCAATAACCTGTACGATTTAAAGGTGCAACGGCTGATACTTTCGGGTATCCGTCCGTTTAAGTTTTACTTTACGAAGAAGCTGGTAGTGGGTAAGGTAGTAATGGATCAACCCGAACTGGACATGAGCTACCAGCTGAACCATACCAAAGATACCACCAATGATAAGCGTACCGTTTGGCAAAAGATCTCGAAAACCATGAAATCCATACGCGTTGGTGAGATACTGTTTAATGAGGTAAAATTCAGGCATACCGATTACTCGGGCAAACGCGCCCTGCGTACCGAACTGCGGGAAATGAACCTGCACGCGGTAGACCTTTTTATTGATTCGACCACGCAAAACGATACATCAAGATTTTTTTACTGCCGTGATATCAATACGGAGATCAATCATTATTCGGGCAAAACACCCGACGGACTTTATGCATACAAGATCAAGAACCTGAAACTTTCCACCCAAACATCACAGCTTAATATTGTAGGGCTTACCTTTAAACCGCTCAACAGCGTACTCTTCTTCACCAAAACACATAGCGATAAGTTTACGCTAACCCTCGACACCTTGCAGCTTAACAGGTTCGATTTTTTAAACTACCATAAGTACCGCTCGGTAAGCGCGTCGAGCATCATCTTTACCAATGGCACCTTGAGCGTATTTGGCGCTCCCAATAAGGTCCCTAATCTTACCGCCGACAAGGTGAGCAGTTTTCCGCATGTTGCCCTGCGCAAATTAAATTTCGGGCTAAAGGTTGATACCATTTTGCTGAAACACATGCACGTTACTTACAGCGAATTCAACAAAAAATCGAAAAAGGCGGGCACCCTATCGTTCAGTAACACCAACGGGCATATTTATAACATTACCAATAAGGAAGAAGCGCTTAAAAATAACGCGATAAGCAATATTAAGCTCACCACCTATTTTATGGACCGCGGCAGATTGGACGTTGCCATTAAGCTTAACCTGCTTGATAAAGATGCCGCCTTTAGCTACAGCGGCACATTGGGGCCGATGAAACTTTCGGCATTGAACAAGGCTATTGTACCGCTTTCGCTGGTAAAGGCTACATCGGGTAACCTCGATCGTTTTACGTTTGATATGAACGTGAACCGCCACGTGGCAAAAGGCAAAGTGACCCTACTTTATAACGATTTAAAGATAAACGTAATGAAGCTCGACGAGGACGACGGCAAACTAAAAAAGAAAGGGCTGATGTCGTTAATTGCCAATATGCTGGTACTAAAACGCAACAACCCCGACGAGCCCGGCAAAGCACCCCGATCTGCCAATGTAACCTACGTACGACCGGTGAGTTACCCCTTCTTCAAAATTATGTGGAAAGCCCTGTTTGTAGGCGTAAAAGAATGCGTAGGCGTAAGCGAAGAAATGGAGAAAAAAGCCAACGCCCGCATGAGCGAGAAGGATTTGGAGAAAGAGAAAAAGGTGAAAGAGAATCAAGGGAAGAAAAAGAAGGGCAAATAGATTATTTGCTAAAGCAAAAAGCAATCTTGAATTACAAAAGATGATTTATTTTGTAATGACCGTTTTCTTTTATTAATAACAAATTAATGGTTACAATTTCTTTACCAAGCTTACCATCTTCCTTATATACATCATAACTATATGAAACAGTGTACTGGTTTGGCTTTTTCAGGTTTCGTATTATGATTAAGCTTTTAGTCAATTTTGCATCACTATCCTGAGCTTTTATGATAGGGTCGCTATCCGTTTCTGCTACTAATCTTTTATATTGCTTTTCACATTTAGCAGTACAATATGTTTGTCTTAATTGGGCTAATGCACGCTCTAACCCTGCTATATCATCTTTAGAAAACTCGGACATATATGCTATGTAAAAAGTTTTGAGCATTGCAATTGCCTGTTTTTCTTCAATATTCTGCGATTTTGAAATACCTGCGTTAATTATAAATAAAATTATTAGAGCCGCTTTTTTCATAAGATAATATTTCACTAATATATAAATATCTTCCTACCCCGCTGTCGCGAGTTTAGCGAAGCGTAACTCGTGACTTAGCATGGCGAAAGCTTTAAGCTTTCGAATTACAGGGATTCTACTTTATTAATATGAGTCCCCCTGTGTCTATCTCGTTTTACTTATGCAAGTTTTTAATGTAATTGAATTATTGGGTAATTCTTTTTGTATTAAATAACTTAACTTCAACATTATAATTCAATACAATGCATCGCCAAATTCACCTTATCATTTTAGTTTTAATTTTCACCTCCTGCAACAACAACCAATCTACCAACAAAGAGATTGTTGATCCTAACTGGAAAAAAATACCCGATAATTGGGTGAAAAAAGCAACTCTATTTAACTACAAAAATATTGACACCTCTTTAGTAAGGGAGTTTGCTGAACTAATTGCCCCCGACACGATATTTAATCCACATGCTACGGATACCAATCCGGATGACGGGGTTGTTTTTAATTCAATGCAGGCAGATTTGGATGGGGATGGAACAAATGAGTTTCTTTGCCTGCAAGGATGGGGCGATTATTCTCCTTATCTATGTGTGTTAAAAAAGGCAAATGATAATTGGTATCTTATTTACATAGAAAGAATAGATACCTTTTATAGTATCCCTACTCTATATTTAGCCAACAACTATTCTAAAAACAAAACATTTTATTTACGTCGCGTTTATAATCATGGTTCGGGGGTATATGTTGATGGATATAGTTTTTATAAATTGACAGATAACCATGTTTACAACTGCCTTGATATAATAAATGATGCTCATATATATGGGTGGGGTTTATACATTAACCAGTCGATAAAATCTTCATTTGAATTTAGAGGAAACTCAGATGATGCCTTATCAGTAGAATATTCATATAACTTTTTCCCTGGCAGTATCTATGAGTCTGATTGTGCCTGGTGCGCACATGAAGACATATCGCTAATTAAAGGTGAAGACAATGTGGATTACACCTACAACGGCAAAGAACATAAATACAAGCTCGATATTGCAAACTATAAGAACGAAGCAGAATATCTCACCGCTGAAAAAATTGCATGCTTTGGCGATTTTGGTAATGATAGCCTCTTTGTTAAGGCCTTCCGCCGTCACATTGATACCACACTAAAAACAGGCAATTCGCTTCAAAAGAAAATACTACGAAAATACCTTTCAATGGTTGATAAAAACAAAACTGTTAAAACTCAACAATTAGAATTAAAAACAAATGCAGGAGGCACTTCATTTTATGGCCCTAAAAAATAAATTGCTCAATGTCCCTGCTGTCGCGAGTTTAGCGAAGCGTAACTCGTGACTTAGCATGGCGAAAGCTTTCAGCTTTCGGGTTACAAATACGTTTGTTTTATTGGTCAGTTAAGCTGAAAGCTTAACCCATATTGTGTCACGAGTTACGCTGCGCTAAACTCGCGACAGCATTTGGTTATGAATGTCTACTGCAACAGCAACTTCAAATTAACCCCAAAATTGGTGAACGACGTATTAAAGCTTTGCGAGGTGTATGGCTTGGTAATGTTTGAATCGTAGAAGAGGCTCAGGTTGAAGCGCTGGTTGATCACGTAATCTACCGATGGCCTTAGTGTGATGTTTTGCGCGCCTGATGATACTTCGGCGGCTTGTACGTCGGCACGGTAAATAAGGGTTTTGTTATCGCGCAGGGCTACGTCCAGCTTAAAGTTCATATCGTTATTGGTTTTTACACCACTAAACAGTCCAAAAGGGAACCTGAACTTGTTAGTACGGTAACCAAAGCCCAGCACCACTATATTTTCATTTTGTTGCGCCAGTTGGCTGTTCAGTAAGCTCAGGCTCAGCGTACGGCTTTTGCGGTACTCAAAGTTGGCGGTCATGCTGTTTTTAAAACGCATATCCATGCCTATCAACGGTACAAACTGCTCAAAGATGGTCACCTGCGAAAACTGGTAGTAAGGCAAAAAGTCCGAATCTACATCCCTCGAATTTACATTGCCGTTCGCCTCGGTGTATTGCAGCAGCGTGCTATAACCACTCACATTGTACGATGATCGGTAACCATGCCTTATATCAAACGAGTCAAAAACTTCTTTCAGCATTCCCATCCGGCTAAAACCGCTGTAGTTGATCTGCCAGTTGGGGATAGGTATTTTCGGGAACTGGTTCAGGCTCATTTTACTGGCATCCTTCCCTGTGTAAGCCGCCAGGAACGACGTTACCAGCACGTTTTGTGAGTTCGGACCGTAACCATCGGCATACTCGCCATTGGCTACACCCGAATTAGGGTTAAGCCTGCCCAGCCTTTGCGATACCTTTTTACGGTTGTTCAAAAACTCCTGGAACACCGGCGATGTATTATCTATCCCCCGCTCCTTCTTAAATGCTGTACCTATCGACAGGAACGACACGCTGTAGTTACCCGTAGTTACCGGGCTCAGGTTTTCAAAGCCCCTGTTCTCGGGCAGGTATTTAAAGTTGGTTTGATAGTTCCTGTCTTCCGTACGGAAAGCGGTTAGCTCTATCCGCAGGTCTTTTATCGGTTCAATGGTACTCTTCAGGCGGATGTCTTCATTATAGGTTTTCACGTACAATTGGTTCTGCAAGGTATCCTGCGATAGCCAGCCATTAGCTACCGCCCTGCCGCGTATATCAGCCTGGCTGCCCAGCACAAAGCCCAGGCCCGGCGCACCTAAACCAACATCCTGTCCAAACACGTCTGTTTGTGGTAAGTAACCCGGCAAAAATGTGCCCTCGGTACGGGTATAGGTACCGCTTATGTTTTTAATACTGGTTAATAACCCTATCAGGAAGTTGCTCTTGTCCTTATTATTCGGGTTATTGGCGGCGCGTATAAACGGAAATTTGTTATACAGCGTCATGAAGTTCAGTGTAGGGTTAACCTGTATGGTACGGGCATTCTGGATGCTGTTACCTACGTTCAGGCTTGGGTCGTTAATGGAAAACTCCGGTTGCGATTGCCAGTTGAAGTGGGTACTGTACCGCACAATTGCCGAGGTCCAGTTCAGGCCCGGGATCTTACTGATCGGCGTGGTATAGTTAAAGTTGATAGTATGGCTGTAGTTGGTGGTACGGCCAAGCCTTTTCAAATTCTCCCAAAGGGTATCACGCTTCAACCCGTTAACACGCCCGGCAGGTTCGTCAACTACCGACAGGTTAGTCGCGTCGATATCCATCTGCAACGATTTCGACAGGTTCCAGCCTATACCGTATACCCTTGTAATGTTAAAGTTTTTGTTGAAGGTAGTAGGCACATTGGCACCCAGCAGCGGCAGGGAATTGTTCGGGTCGTTATTGGTGCGGAGTGTATTTTCGGAGTAAAAACGATCAAAATTGATACTGAAGTTCAACCGCGACGGTAGTATGCTAAAGTTAAAATCTTTCAGCAGGGCCAGCATATTACTCTTGATCAGTTTGTTGAAAGGCTCATAATACTTAGGCTGATTGCTGTAGTTATAAGCCAGCGCGAACCGGTAAGTTTTTTGCAGGTCAAGCTCGGTAATATAATCGTGGTGGCGATATTCGGTATAGGCGTAGCTGGCACTCAGGTTCTCCACATCCCATACATGGCTTGGCGCCGATGGATCGGTTTTGGCCTTGTGCACATTGGTAAAGTTGATACTCTTGCGGATGCTGTAATCTTCTACAATATTCTTTATCGAATCGCGCCGTGCCTGGTTTTCTTCTGCCGCCAGTACTTTCTTCAGTTCAATATCACCGGTAATAGGGTCGTATTGCGGGGTACCCTTTTGGGTAGATACGTTAACGTAAGCCGGTATATGTATCCCGCTTTTCTCGGGGAAGAACTTGCCTAACTCCACATTGGCAGCAACATCCATCGACTGATTATCGCTACGGCTCCGCTCGCTCACCCTCGAATCCAGCGAACCAAAACCCACCGTGCTCTTAGTGCCCGACATGGTAAGATCGGCAAAGTCGGCCAGTTTGGTATTAAACCTTGCCGATGCTGCCCATCCACCGCGCTGGTCAAAGTCTGTTAAACGCAGCTCATCAACCCATACCGTAGCGGTCTTGTCCAGTCCGTCATCAGCCGTATTAGTGCCGGTACCTTTATAAGGGTTACGTACCCCCAGCATAATAGTACGCAAGCGGCTCAAATCGGGCTGCCCTTTCAGCAACACCCGTTTACCGTTCTCCACATACACGAATATCGAATTTAAAGCCACACCCGCGTCCCGGCGCGAAAGCGCCTTGTTACGTGCCAGCTTGGCACGGGTAAGCAGTTCAAGCTCCAGGTCTATTTCGTTTTGGGCAGGCCATATCGCATCAGGGTCGCGGGTACCCGGTATGGTAACCTTTAGCGGCACTTCGTACTCGTAATAGTTATCCTGGTAATCAATTCCCAAACGTATAAACGCGCTGATGTCGTTATCTTTCAACTGATCGCCCTCGGCGTGCACAAAGGCCTGTATTTTTTTGTACGACCGCAGATCGTTATAAAAAGTTTTAAAGGCCGCCTTTGAATAACCGTCGCGCAGCTTATCTACATATAACGATAACGATTGCTCGTTTAGGCGGGTATCGGTTTTTAAGTTGTTGTAGTTACGCTGGCGCTGAATACCCGGCGGCACCACGTAAGGTATGGGCGTGCGGTTACCGTTCTCTTCAATATTTACAGCCTGTACATCAATAATGGTATTATCAAGCGTTGGGTTGGCTATCTCCGGATCGGCTATTATATTCAGCGGGTTTTTCTCGCGATTGAACGCGCGCCACTCACCGCGCACCAGTTGCAGGGTAGCAAAGCGCAATACCGAGGTATCGGCAAAGTTGGTCATGAACATCCGCATAAAACGGATGGCTTTAAAATCCTGAATATTACCCGCGCGCGATTCATACTCGTTAATAGGCACCCTGAACTGGTACCAGCTAACCGCTTGTGTGGTACCATCGGCCATTTTTACTTGTGAGGTAACTTTATCGGTAATAAAATTTTGCCCTACCAGCATGTCCTGCGGACGGATAGATACCCGGTACTGGAAATACTCGTCGGTTTGGCTCATGTTATTATCCCGGTTGATATCCTCCCCGTCAGGCAGCGAAGTTGACGCAGATGTGGTAACACCCAGATCGGCCTGCGCCTGTTCGGTAGTTTTCGAGTTACCCTCTGTACCGTTAAATTTCATGTAACGCTCCTGGATACCGGCACGGCGCTGGTCGAGGTCGTTACCCTGGTAGTACTGGAAATTATCTGATGACGGGTCGGCAGAGAACGTGGTGGCTGCGGCCGGCGCCAATTGCCCGGTCACTTGCTGTACCACGGTCGAAAACTTATTGCGCTCGGCATCGTCATTTAAACCATCCAAACCAATATCCTGTAGTTTACGGGCATTAGGGTCGTTATCAAAAGCATTGATAACGGGTTGCAGTTTAGGTACGCGCCCCCATGAGGTTTCGTCGGTTTTACTAATGTCACCATCGGCAGGCAAGCCATTCTCCAAACTCTTGCGGCCATCCTTCAAAATATCTTCGGAGATACTACCTAAGTTAAAGTAAAGATCGCCACCTGCCGAATTGGGTTTATAGATGAACGGATCGAGCACCCAAAATTCGATATAGCCCACATTGAGCGATTCAAAATCGTTGGTTTCCAGCTTGCGGAATATACCGCCCCAGCGCGAGCGCGGGTTTTGCAGCGTACCATCATTATTGATACCGGTGGTGGTGTAGTTATATTGTCCGCGCACGTTAGGGTAAAAGGCAAGGTTAAGCGTTGGCAAAAACAATGGCTGCCCGGTGATAGATTGCTTATAAGGGAACACCTCCGTTTCCAGTACCTGCCTTACGTAATGGTTTGATAGTTCAGCACGTGAAAGATTGAATGTGCCCGAACTGTTATAAAATATGGGGTCGATATTATAGAAAGCAAGCCGGGCACGGTTAAAGCCATAGCTCAGCATATCAAAATCCTGCGATTCGGGGAACAGCTGCGGCGTGCCCGAAATTTGCCAGTTGATATAACTCTTTACATCAATTACCGATTTGCTGTTCTCAAAATCATCCAGGTACGAAGTACCGTTCTTTGAACCCGCGTAGGTTAATACTCCCGGTGTACCCGGCAATAATTGGGCAAATTCACCGGTAAAGTTTACAGTTGATTCTTCTTTGGTATTGATCAGCGGAATTTTATCAACCATCCGCGTAAGCAACCTCGATGTTGAGCTGTAAGTACCGTCAAAACCCCATATTGTATTAGAGATCGACTCATCGCCCACGGCTTCATTTTGCGAAATGGGCTGCTCGGTAAGGTGCATCATGGTGGCACCCAATGCCAGTTTAGGGCTGGCCAAATAATCTAACCTTGTACCGAACAATGTTTTTTGCTGCACGCCAAACAGCTCATTATTTTCCAGCTTGATATTAATGGGCTGGCCCGATGATAACAGCGCCTGATTAATGATACGGATACGGCCCGCGCTGTAATCAACCGTATAATCGTTACCCTCGGTGAGCTTTAAAGTACCCGCCGTAACCACTACCGAACCCTGCGGAATATTCACCGCGTTCAGTAAAAATTCCGATCCGCCCTGCGAGGTATACGTACCCTTTATCACATAGCGGTTAAGTTGCGGGAAAAATTGCTGCGCGATGGTCTTGGTAGAATCATACAGTGGCTGGTAAACATAACGTTTGGCAATATCCGCCTCGGATGGTAAAAATTGCTTGGCCAGATCAGAACCGAAAGGCTCCACCACCGGGAACATGATGCGGCCCTGCTGCGAGTCAATGGTAACGCCTTCTAAAAAGTCGAAGTAGCCATCGGGTTGGTTATCGTTTTGCTGGTTCAGGTTATCGAGGCCGGTTATGCGCAGCCACAGTTTGTCTTTCAGGTTCTGTCCTTCGTCCATCACCGGTTTTTCGATACCACTTTTGTCATCCAGGCGGGCAATGCGCATCCTGAAATCTGTCGGACTGATTTGGAACGCGCCCAGCGAGTAGATGTTCTTCATCATCAGATCCCAGCTTGGCAGCGATGGTTTCAGCAACTCGTTCTTCAGCAATTTTACATACAGCATTTTGGGCGTATTGGCATCAACCGATACATCGCTGGAAAACTCACCCACCTGGAAGGTTTGCCCGTTGTAAGTATACTGAAACGCCACAGCCAGCACTTCATCGTTATTCAGCGGATAGTTGAGCGAGATATACCCCAACTGCGAGTGTAGGGTGAACTCCCTGTCGGTCAGCTTACGAGCGTAGGTAAGTTTGGCGTAGTTATCGGTATTGCCCGTTCCACGAAACAGGTTGGGGATCTCATTCGAATTAGTTAACCGCGCGTTGGCCGATAGCAAACTTAACAGGTTATTTGATTGCTGTGGAAAACCCGGTCCCTGGAAACCTGCCGGCAGGCCAGATGTACCGCGTTGCAGCAAGGTGGTATTATACGGTTTGTTCTCCCCCAAATCGAGGAAGGCCATAATATCGCGCGAATCGGTAGTTGTATTGGTACGGTTGGTTGTCCATACCTCAATACGGGTAATGTTAATATTTGAGCTGATGAGCGGTATCCGCGACAGCGCCTTGTTATAATTATCGCGGAAATACTGTGCCAAAAAGTAGTGCTTGTTGGCCTCGTAATCGGCAGGTGTTACCCTGAACTCGCCCTGTTGCGAACCATTGGTAATGGTTATGGTTTTTGATTGCGACCGTTGTTGCGAGAATACGCTGGTTACATCCAGCTTGCCAAAACGCAGCTTGGTTTTTACTCCGAACAGCGCCTGGCTCCCGGTGATCAACGAAGTATTCAGTGGCAAGCTTACCGTACCGGCCTCTATCTTTTGAATAATATCATCCTCCTTACCGGTATAATCGAGTTTCAGCTGGTTATCGAACTGGAACTGGGCATCGGTATTGTAGTTGGTAGCAATCTTTATTCTGTCGCCAATATTACCGGTTACGTTCAGTTGTATCCGCTGGTCGAAATTGAAGTTGAACTGGCTGCGCTGGCGGGCATTGAAAAGTGGGTTTTGGTTCTTGTTCACCTGCCCGGCAAATATCATCTCGGCCGAACCCTGTGGTTTAATGCTGATATCAGTACTGCCAAATATTTTCTCGAATGTACGGCTACGCACTTTCAGTCTCGGCACAAAACCTTCCTGCTGCGATTCATAGGCATAACTATCTGCCGCTTTTTTGAAGTTTTCGCGTTGTGTTGCGCGCTGGCTTAGTCGCAGGTATTCGGCAAAGGTGAGGTATTGGGCAGGGCGCACCTGCAAATTGCCTACACGCTCTACCAGCATGTACTGGTTATTTTTTTGATCGTATTCGAGGGTGCGTTCCAGGTTTGGCGGATCGGGCAGAAAGAAGCCTTCACGCGCACGCATCGGGTTTGACTTTGGTAATGTGAAAGGGATTTTTACCCTGCCCGAATCAACAGGCTGATTAGCACCACCGGCTTGCTGGGCAAAGGTCATCTTAACGCTGCTGAATAAACAGGCGATAAGTATAATGACGATGAATTTACCGGTAGAAATCTTTATCAAAAGTCAATCAAATTAATATTAATAATAACTTTTAAATACAGACCTAACCAGCCATGATCCTTCGATCTCCTGTAGTATTGCCCATCACACGTAATATTGCTCACTGGTGCATTTTACGCACCACTGCCGGAATTGGTTGTAGAAAATTTACTGTAATTATAAACTTTTTAACGCAGACTTTATAAGTTGTTCTACTGTAATGTCTGCATTATTCTTGTTCATTTCGTTCTCAAGAAACTTCTCTACGGCATTTCGTGCAAAACCGAGCATTACCAATGCCGCAAGTGCCTCATCTTTAGCTGTTTTACTTACAGAAACGGTAGATAAAGTCTCAGGTCCTTCCTTACGCAGCTTGTCTTGCAGCTCCAGAATTATGCGCTGGGCAGATTTTGGGCCGATGCCTTTTATCTTTTGAATTAATGAAACATTACCGTTTACAATAGCGGTTTGAATTTCCTGCGGTGTGATGGATGATAGCATCATCCGCCCTGTATTGGGGCCGATGCCTGATATGGAGATCAGGTGCAAAAACAGGCGGCGTTCGCCTTCATCAGCAAAACCGTACAGTGTGTGCGCGTCTTCTTTAACATGCAGCCACGTGTACAGTTTGCAGCGTTCGGCTTCGCCTAAAAGTGAAAATGTGTTTACAGATATATTGATATGATAGCCCACTCCCCCGGCCTCAATAACTACATAGGCCGGACTTTTGAACACTAACTTACCATCAATATATGCGTACATAAGGTTTTTGTTGTATTGTATTGAGTATTATTTACGTTTTACAGGTTTTGCATTGTTAACCCTTTCGCGTTCCTGCGCGCTCACCACGGCTATGGTAACCATGTTCACAATTTCGCGTACCGAACTGCCCAGTTGCAATACGTGCACCGGCTTTTTCAAGCCCAGCAAAATTGGACCCACCGCTTCGGCACCGCCAATTTCCTGCAATAGCTTGTAAGCGATGTTACCCGATTCAAGGTTAGGGAAGATCAGCGTATTGGCCGGTTTACCGTTAAGGGTTGAAAAAGGGAAATTATCTGCCAGCAGATCGGAGTTGAGGGCAAAGTTGGCCTGCATATCACCGTCCACTATCATATCCGGATATTTCTCGTGTAGTATGTTTACCGCTTCGCGGGTTTTTTCAGGAATTTCGCCTTCATTTGAGCCAAAGTTGGAGTACGAAAGTATAGCCACCCTTGGGTCGATGTTGAGCTGCCTTACACTGCGTTCAATCAGTACGGTAATATCTACCAGTTCGGCAACCGTTGGGTTTACGTTTACGGTGGTATCGCCAAAAAACACGGGGCCTTTAGCGGTGATCATCATATACATACCGGCTACACGGTTTACACCCGGCTCGGTACCGATGATCTGCAAGGCAGGTTTTACAGTAGTAACATAGTTTTTTGTAAGACCGGATATCAGCGCGTCGGCCTCACCAAACTGCACCATTGACGCGCCGTAGTAGTTACGGTCAATCATTAATTTACGCGCCTCGAACAAGGTTATACCCCTGCGCTGACGTTTTTTGTACAAGTATTGGGCATACTCTTCCAGCTTCTCTGTACCCTCGCGCGGATCGATGATCTCTACATCATCCAGATCGAGGTCGTTCTCGCGCATGATCTTTTTGATGGTATCTACATTACCCAGCAATATCGGCGTAGCGATGCCTTCATCCTTAACAATTTGGGCAGCCCTTAGTATTTTGTAAGTATCGGCCTCGGCAAATACTACACGTTTAGGGTTTTGCTTAGCCTTATTGGTAAGGTTACGCAACAGCTTATCGTTACCGCCTAAACGGGTTCGCAGCTCTTCGGCGTAAGCATCCCAATCACTGATGGTTTTGCGTGCCACACCCGAATCAATAGCGGCTTTAGCTACCGCTGCCGACACCTCGGTGATCAAACGCTGATCCATCGGTTTAGGGATAATATAATCGCGGCCGAACTTCAGGTTGGTAATATTATATGCAAGGTTCACCGCTTCGGGCACAGGCTTTTTGGCCATTTCGGCAATAGCATGTACGGCAGCAATCTTCATTTCTTCGTTAATGGCGGTAGCCCTTACATCCAAAGCCCCACGGAAAATGTACGGGAAACCCAGTACGTTATTCACCTGGTTAGGATAGTCGGACCGGCCGGTAGCCATAATAATGTCCTTACGGGCGGCGGTGGCCAAATCGTAATTGATCTCGGGCTCGGGGTTGGCCATGGCAAACACAACAGGGTTTTTAGCCATGCCTTTCAGCATATCCGGCGTAACCACATTACCTGCCGAAAGCCCTACAAACACATCCGCGCCTTTCATGGCATCGGTAAGGTTCTTAATGTCTTTACGGGTAGTGGCAAATTCGGACCGGATCTCGTCAAGGTCGGTGCGTTCGGTTGATAATAGTCCATTAATATCGAACATTACCAAATTTTCCTTTTTAACCCCTAACGAAAGGTACATTTTTGAGCAGGAAACAGCGGCGGCACCCGCGCCATTCACTACCATTTTAATTTTGTCCAGCTTTTTGCCCTGAATTTCGCAGGCGTTCATCAGCGCGGCACCCGATATAATGGCCGTACCATGCTGGTCGTCGTGCATTACCGGGATATTCATTTCGGCTTTAAGCCTGCGCTCTATTTCAAAGCAGGTTGGGGCCGATATATCTTCGAGGTTCACCCCGCCAAAAGTTGGCTCAAGTGCCTTTACTATATTTACAAAGTCGTCAACATTTTTAGCGTTAAGCTCTAAATCGAACACATCGATATCCGCGTAGATCTTAAACAGCAAGCCCTTACCCTCCATTACAGGTTTACTGGCTTCGGGACCTATATTGCCTAAACCCAATACCGCGGTACCGTTACTGATAACCGCTACGAGGTTGCCCTTGGCAGTATATTTATAAACATCTTCCACATTTTCGGCAATGCGCAGGCATGGCTCGGCAACGCCGGGCGAGTAGGCCATAGTAAGGTCGCGTTGTGAATTGGTGGGTTTGGTAGGTACTACCTGTATCTTACCGGGACGGCCTTTAGCATGGTAATCTAAAGCATCCTGTTTACGATTGGGTTTGTTCATTTTCTCAATATCAAGCGCCCAAAATTACAATTCTATTTTGAACAGCGGCACAAAATATTGCTTCGAAATAAATAAAGAAGGGAAAACTAAATGTTATACGCCGCTTATTTTAAGCTTCATGCCTGGCTGAATGCGGCCTTTTTTAAGGTTATTCAAATCGCGGATCTTTTCAACAGAACTGCCCTCAAATTTAGCCGCGATCTCGCTTAACGTATCACCGCGCTTAACTTTGTAGGTAATAAATTCTTTGATCTTTTTAGCTCTTGGTGCAGGTTCATCGGCTTCGGCACCTTCGCTCAGGCGAAGTACTTTACCTACCACTGCCTTGTTGCTGCGCAGGTGGTTCCAAACTTTTAAGTCCTGCACTTCTACGCCGTATTTATCGGCAATACCGGCAAGGGTTTCGCCGCGGCGAACTTTATGAGAAGTTGGCGTACGCTCGGGTTTTGTATCGTCGGCCGTGTTTGATGCATACTGCACTCGCGGCGCGTCTGGTACCGAAAAGCCCGGACCATTCAATGCCTCATATAAAGCGCTGTAATTTTCTTTTGCTGTTTGTGGGATGATCAACCTGCGTGGCGCGGCTGTAGTGCCATTAACGATCATGCGTTTGTAAGCCGGGTTTAGCAGGGTAATTTCCTTAACATCGATATCCAGTATTTTGGCTATACCTTGCAATGGCACAAACTTGTTTACCATTACCGTATCGGTTTTTATTGAGAAGTTGCAAGCCTGCGGCGTAATGTTATGGAACTTGTAATAGTTCATCACATAGTTCATGGCGATGAATGCAGGTACATAGCCCCTTGTTTCGGCAGGCAGGTATGGGCGTATCGACCAAAAATCGTTAGCTCCGGCTTTTTCAATAGCGCGGGTAACAGCACCCTTACCGCAATTGTATGATGCGATGGCCAGCAGCCAGTCGCCAAAATCCTGGTAAGCATCGCGCAGGTACGCAGCAGCGGCGTAGCTGGCCTGTATAGGGTCGCGGCGCTCATCTACATAGTTATCCATGTTTAAGCCGTACAACCTCGCGGTAGCAAACATAAACTGCCATGGCCCGGTTGCACCTACCCTTGAAACAGCGTTAGGGTTAAGCTCCGATTCAACTATGGACAGGAATTTTATTTCCTCGGGGATACCGGCATCCCTGAAAGCCTTTTCGTAAATTGGGAAGTAATATTTTGATTTGCCTAATATAGATGCCATATCATCGCGGCGACGGGCATAATTGTCTATATAGCTTTGTACGTATTCGTTATAATCAAGCTGAACATCTTTTTGGATAGAATCGAGCCTGCGCTTAAAAATGCTGTACTCGTGCGATGCCGGCGGAATGATCTGGCTGGCAACAGGTACAAATATGGTATCGTGTGTTGGCGCGCCGTTGTTGGGCGCATAAGCTTTTAATAGGGCGTAACGGGAAGAATCTGCAGGGTTGGCTTGGGCAATTTGTAGTAATAACAGACAGATAAAAAACGTAAATAATCTCTTCATTCTTTAGGGATTTTTATACAAATAGCTAATGCTCACAGGGATGCATTTTACTAAAGTATTAATTTTTTACAGCTTAAGGAAATATTCAGAAAAATTTAACAGTTCCTTTTCGGCAAAATGTTTTGCTAATAATTGTAAACCTAACGGTAATCCTTTACTATTATTGCCGGCAGGCAAAGAAATAGCGGGTACCCCTGCAAGCGATGCCTGCACCGTAAAAATATCGGCCAGGTATGATTTTACCGGGTCGGCCTCGCCTTTACCTATCTCATAAGCAGGCTCCGGAGCGGTTGGCACCATCAAAAAGTCGTACTCTGCCAGTATCTCTTTTGTTTTGTCCTGTATCAGTCTGCGTACCTTTTGCGCCTTGGCATAGTAGGCATCATAATAACCCGAACTTAGCACGAAAGTCCCCAGCATAATACGGCGCTTCACCTCTTTACCAAAACCTTCGGAACGGGAGCGTTTATAGGTTGATACCAGATCGGTAGCGTTAGGGCTGCGATAGCCGTAGTGCACTCCATCAAACCGCGACAGGTTTGAAGATGCCTCGGCTGTAGCCAATATATAATAAGTGGGTACTATGTAATTGATGTATTCAAACGCGATAGGTTCTACCGTATGACCCTCGGCACGCAGTTTTTCAATAGCGTTAATGAGCGAGGTTTTTACTTCCTCATCAACACCAGGGCTCGATATCGCTTCCTGTAAGTAAGCAATGCGTTTTTTGGATGAATCGGGCGTAACCTTTACTTCTTCAACAGGTTGCTGGTAAAGTGTACTGTCGTAAGCATCCGGACCAGCCATCACACTGTACAGCAACGCGGCATCCTCTACCGATTTGGTGATAGGGCCAACCTGGTCGAAAGATGAACCGTAGGCGATAATGCCATGCCTTGATATACGGCCGTAAGTTGGCTTTAAGCCTATGGCGCCGCAAAATGCCGCGGGCTGCCTTACCGAACCGCCTGTATCAGTACCGATAGCCGCCAAGCACATATCGGCCTGCACCGCCACCGCCGAACCACCCGACGAACCGCCTGCTACCCTGGTATTATCGGCAAAGTTTTTTACCGGGCCAAAGTAAGAGCTTTCGTTTGATGCGCCCATGGCAAACTCATCGCAATTGCAGCGGCCAATAATAATGGCATCTTCTGCAAGCAAGCGTTCAACTACGGTTGATGAATATATTGATGTGAAACCTGTAAGAATTTTTGAGGAGGCCGTTACTTTATGGCCTTTGTAGCAAATATTATCTTTAATACCGATAACCATACCGGCAAGTTTACCGGCAGTGCCTTCCTTTATACGTGCATCAACCGCTTTGGCAAGCGTTAATGCCTCATCTGCAAATACTTCGTTAAAAACATTTAAGTGAGCATATTTCTCAATGCGGCTCAAGTATCCCTTAACCAGTTTTTCAACCGTTGTATTTCCGCTTTGTAACTCACCCTTTACCTCCGTTAAAGAGGAATAAAATTTAGTCATTCGGCTAAAATAAAAAACTTATCCGTTGAAAAATAAAAAATAATCAACTGATAAGTTTTAAAATAAGTTTTCTGCTTTTTGCAGAACAAAGATGGTTAATTCAGTTACGAATTAGTTTTTCTTCTCGTCAGTGTGAACTGTGGTCACGTTGTCATCCGGGTTATTGCTCGCGTCTTTAAATTCCTTCACGCCCTTACCCAAACCTCTCATTAGTTCAGGAATTTTTTTACCTCCGAACAATAATAAAATTGCAACAATGATCAGAATAATTTCTGGTGCACCTAATCCCATGATTTTAATTTTTTATGTGTGTATTATATTATTCTATTAATTAACCCTTATACTCCACCGTGTTAGCAGGCGGCGTAAAAACAGGTTTTTCTTTTGCAGGTTGTTCTTCAACGCTGCTTTCATCTACGTTATTATCGGTGTTTAGGTTTTCTTCTTTGGCTGATGAATGCTCGGCTATCATCCGGTCAACATCGTCGGCAGGCGCTGTGGCATCTGCCTCGGGCGCGGTTACTTCAGCTTCTTTTTCAATAAGCTTTTGCTGCTCGCGCTTATCATCATAATTATTGATCTGGTTATTGATCTCGCGCTTCACATCTTCTGATGCATCTTTGAAATCACGTATCCCTTTCCCTAAGCCTCGGGCCAAACCCGGCAGCTTATCACCACCAAACAGTAATAATGCCACAAACAAAATGAGGATCATTTCGGGTGTGCCAATATTCAAGAACAAAAAAACTGAACTAAACATGATATTCAATTAGCGTACAAATATATACAATTACAAAACTACAAAGTTTTTATCAATTAGGCGCCAGCCAAATTTTAGGATTTACCGGGTTCTGACCTTTGTATAAATCAAAATGCACCTCGGTTTCGCCTGTTGCCCCATCGGTAGCTACCGTACCCACCGTTTGCTTGGTGCTTATTTTTTGCCCCTTTGATACACTTACCGACCGTAAGTTGGAGTAAGCTGTAAAGTACTCACCATGCCTTATGATCACTACGTAGGTACCGCTGATGTTGGCCACATTACTTACCTCACCGTTAAACACTGCTCTTACAGCCGCTCCGCTCGATGTTTTAATATCAACACCGGTATTTTCGGTGCGGATACCATCAAGGTAATAAGTGCCAAACTCCTGGGTAATTACCCCGCTTGCTACCGGCCATGGCAGACTGCCGCGGTTACCCAAAAAGTCGTTCGACAGCTTGGCTGCCTCCGGCGTGGCATTAAGCACCTCACTATTACTTGAGTTTTTAGTAATGGCTTTAGGTGCCGGCCTTGTCGGCGTATTTATCGGCGCGTTATCAACCCTTGCCGCCGCCGCTGCTGCCGCCAGCCTTGCTTTTTCGGCCGCTGCTGCCGCGCGTGCTTCGGCTTCGGCTTTGCGCCTTGCCTCGGCAATTTCTCTTCGTACTGTTGCAGCTATTTCCTTATTGGTTTTAGCTATCTTACTTTGAACCTCACGCTGCTGCTGCTTTAAAACACCCTGCTGCTTTGATAGGTCTGATATTACTTTTACCTGGTTATTTTTCTCTTTACCCAGCGTTTCTTTCTCTTTTTGCTGATCGGCCAACAGGTCGCGTTTTTCCTTCTTTGTCCTGTCGAGCTCGTTTATTTTTACGTGAAGATCCTTTTGTGTACCCTCAATATAGCTGGCCTGCCGCTCGCGATAAGTAGCAAACTGCTGTAAATATTTTAAACGTTTATAAGCCTGGTTAAAGTCTTTTGCGGCAAAAATAAACATCATCTTATTGTAGGCGCTTTTGTTATGATAAGTAAAGAGCACCATACCGGCGTATTCTTTACGTAACTGATCTAACTGGCCCTGCAAACTACGTACGGAATTATTGTTCTCGGAGATTTGATTATCTAAGTTTCTTACTTCGGAGTTGATATTGGTGATCTTTTCTTCGCGAAGCGTGATCTGCGCCTTTAGCAAGCTCAGTTGTTTTAATGATGATTTTTTGTTGCTGGCCGTTTCAAGGTACTCGCGGTTAAGGTCCTCCAGTTCTTGTGTCAGTTTTTCGCGGCGGCGCTTCAGCTCGGCGCTGCTTTGGGCAAACGCGTCAACAGCGGTAAAAACAACAACTATAAGGAGTACTAATTTTAAAAATCTCATCAAGTCAATAATAATTATTAATCGGCAGCGGGCGAATAACGGTCAGGGATGCTGAAAGGGTATTCTAACTGCTGATCGAACTCTACTTTACTGTAACGCAAATTAACCTGTATTTTTTTACTTTTCACAACAGAAGCGATATCTATTTGCGATGGCACTGCCCTGTCATTAGCCTGTATGAACACATTATTGGTAACCTGTAACGATTGCTGCGCCAGCTGATTGGTTAAACTGGTTTGCGTAACCCGCAGATCGGGCCCTAAAATGAGCTTATATACCAAGTCTTTTAAACTGCCCGACATGTTGGTATTATTGTTAACCACCTCAAAGCTGCTGCCCTCGTTCAACGTTTCGGGAATGGCGTTGCCTACCAGTAGCGCTTGCAAAGTATTGTAATTGATTTGGCTGCTGGCAAATTTATAAATATAGCTGAACGGCTTTTTAATGTACAGCCCCTGAAATTTATTGATGATCTGTATGCTATCCGGCGTAATCAGTGCCCTGGCTACCTCAACACCCAATATAGCGGTGATGGATACCCAGATCTTTTTAT
Organism: Mucilaginibacter sp. GW821-FHT07G05; assembly: GCF_059418565.1. NCBI lineage: Bacteria > Pseudomonadati > Bacteroidota > Sphingobacteriia > Sphingobacteriales > Sphingobacteriaceae > Mucilaginibacter > Mucilaginibacter sp. GW821-FHT07G05. Next base: position 157,348 of record NZ_JBWKQC010000007.1, read on the forward strand.
CGCGGTTGATGCGGATGGTCATGGTGACATCTTTACTATCGCCATTGATGTTCAAATCGGTTTTGGCTTTGGCCGAAAAGGTATTGAAGCTTACCTGTTTGGCGCGGATGGCAGCCAGTTTAAGGCTTACATCATTAGCGGGCTTGGTTGCCGCGCTATCATTACGGTTTACTATTACCTGTTTTTTTGATTTACAGCTTGCCATTATTGCCAGGCAGCAAATGATGAACAGGCTATTCCGAATATTTTTTCTCATTTATCTTTTTTTCTAAAACCGGCGACTGCCTGCCACTTTCCTTCGCTTTCTTCCAGTTTTGTACGGCCGCGTTGGTGTCGCCTAAGTAAAACATAATATCGCCATAATGTTCTATCTGAACGGCGCTACTTGTTTTATCGTGCATAATGGCCTTCTCTATCCATAACCGTGCCTCGGCGTATTTCTTTTGCCTGAAAAGTATCCAGGCGTAAGTATCCTCAAACGATGCCGTGTTGGGTTGTAACTCGTTAGAGTGCTTTGACATTGACGCGGCCTTGTCTAACCTTTCATTCCTTAACGATAAATAGTAGGCATAATTGTTAAGGGTGAACGCATTATCCGGATTATATTCCAATGCTTTATCATAAGCATCGTCTGATGCCTTATCGTTCTTTTGTTCGTGGTAGCAATCGCCCAATGAGGCGTAGGTATATCCCATCAGGCTTTTGTCCTGATCGTCAATAGCGATAGCGTTTTGCAGGTAGCTTACCGCTTTATCGCAGTTCTTTTTTTGCTGATAGGCCACGCCTACCAAATAATTAAGCCAGGCCTGGTTTGGGAAGTACGACAGCGCGTTTTCGCCATCTTTTATAGCAGCATCATATTCGCTGTCTGATAATTCCAACCTCACCAATTGCTCAAAAGCGGCATAGTTATCGTTAGATAGTTGAATGGCTTTACGGAACAGCGGCTTGGCGTCCTTATATTTTTCGTTCTGCACAAGCATATCGCCGTACAGCGCCTGCGCCTTAGCATCTGCGGGGTGCGTAGCCGACAGGATCTTGCTCAACTCCAAAGCGCTTGCCTTGGCATTAGGGTCGGGAAATTTAGGCAGATAGCCCAGCACGATCTTCAGCTTTTGGTTAACATCAACATCGGGGTTGGAGAATGCCAGCACCAGCTCGTTAAAGCTGCCTTCGTAATTCTTTTTATCGCGATAGATGTCGGCCAATGCCAAATGCAGCATCCCGTTGTTCGGGTTAAGTTTACCGGCACGTTCCAACACAGCCAGCGCCTTATCGCTAAACCCGTTAGAGTTATACAGTTCGGAAAGCAGCAGGTAATACCTGAACTCGCCCGGATTTTCGGCAATGATATCTTCCAGGTCAGAAGCGGCTTTATCTACCCTCCCCTGTTTCAGATAGATCTTTTGTTTGCTCGCCAGCAGGTCATCATTGATCCCTGTAAGGGTTTCTACAAAATCGTATACCTTCAGCGCTTCATCATACCTCTTTTGTAAAAAGTACACGTTGGCCTTATCATAGTAATAATCGGGCTTATCGGGGTTTATGCGGATGAGCTCGTTAAATACGTTTTCGAGGTTGTTGATATTGTTGCTTTTTTCGTAGCTATCGGCCAAGGCCACCCAATACCATTCGTTATCAGCATTTACGGTTACGGCCCTTTCCAGCAGTTGTTGCGCTTCGTTAGGTTTATCCTGTTTCTTTTTCAGGTTAGCCAGTTCAAACAAAGCGGCATCATTGGCCGGGTTTACCTGCAATACGCGGTTAAACAGGTCAATAGCCAGCATATCATTCTCGATGGTTTTTTCGCGAAGAGCAGAAAAGAAGAGCTGCTTGGCCATAATACTGTCCATTGATGACATTGGTTTGGATACAACCATAACTACCCCACCCCCGGGCGCGTTTTGCGCGAAGGTAAGGGCAGGTAATGCCAGCATTAATATGAACAGCGTTTTCTTCATGTTACTTATTCCCTGTATGCCCATAACCGCCTGCACCGCGGGTTGTTTCGTTCAGCAGTTCAACTTCTTCCCATTGCACCGTTTCGTGGCGTGCCACTACCATTTGAGCTATACGGTCGCCGGTATTGATCTCGAAATCATCGTTAGACAGGTTGACCAGCAATACCTTGATCTCGCCCCTGTAATCGGCATCAATAGTACCCGGCGAATTAACAATGCCTATACCATGTTTGTATGCCAACCCGCTGCGCGGACGAATCTGCGCCTCATAACCTTCAGGTAATTCGATATGCAACCCAGTTGGGACTAATTTACGCTCCAATGGTTTAAGCGTTATTGTTGCTTCCAGATCGGCACGGAGGTCCATACCCGCGGCGTGGGCCGTTTCGTAGGCCGGTAAAATATTTTGCGACTTGTTAATTACTTTTATAATCATCTTTTAAATATGCTCATCAATTCTTTACGTTCAAAATAAAATGCAACGCCCGTGTAGGCCAGTAGCATGGCGTTACCTATAAAGATGTTGCGCTTAAAAACAACAAAAGATAAATATACTATTGCTACCGACGAAATTATATAGGCGAGGTTCTTTTTTACATTATAAGGAATCGGGTAGTTCTTTTGCCCCCATAAATAGGATAGTATCATCATGGAAGCATACGCTGCCAGCGAGATCCAGGCCGAAGCCACATAGCTGTATTTAGGGATAAAGATGATATTGAGCACTATGGTTAGCAATGCGCCAATACCCGAAATGTAAAGCCCGTATTTGGTTTGATCAGACAGTTTATACCATACCGACAAGTTCATGTAAATACCCAAACTGATATAACCGAAAAGCAGCACCGGCACAATTTTCAATCCCGACCAATAAAGCTCGCGCTGTATCGGGTTTGACGCCCTGATGAAGTACTTAAGCAGTTCGATATTGGCTATCAGCGCCACAAAAATGAGGCATATTGCTATCACAAAATAATTCATGATACGGGCATAGGTTTGTCCCGAATTTTTGCTTTCCGCATGGCTGAAAAAGAAGGGTTCGGCACCTAAGCGGAACGCCTGTACAAATATGCTCAGGAACAGCGCTATTTTGGCGCAGGCCCCGTAAATGCCAATCTCCTGCTCGCTGATGCTTTGCGGCAACAGTTTATCAAGCAAAAGCTTGTCTAAATTCTCGTTAATGATGAACGACATATTGGCCACCAATATCGGGAAGCTATACAATAGCATCTCCTTCAATATGGCCTTATCGAATTTCAATTTTATCTGGAAGATTTCCGGCAGCAACATCAGCAGCGTAAAAACACTGGCAACCAAATTCGACAGAAACACATAACCTACCCAATGCAGCCTGTACCATTGCTGCATCCACGCGGCACCCGGCAAATTATTACTAATAATGTATGGCACACCAAATAATAGGAACAAGTTGAGCGCTACCACCAATACCACATTCAAAAACTTGATGTAAGCATAACGCATCGGCCGGTTATCGGCGCGTAACTTGGCAAAGGGTATTACGCAAATGGCATCAATAGTCAATATATAGATGAAGCAGCGTACGTAAAAAACATAATCTTCAACGGTATTGGTATTACCCGTTTTGAGCCACAGGGCTATGGGGCGCGAAAACAATACGCTAAAGGTTAAAAACACCACGCTCATAGCCAAAACGGCTATAAAAGAGTTAGCGTAAACCTTATCCCTACTATCGCTACGTTTATTGAGGTACCTGAAATAGGTGGTTTCCATACCGAATGAAAGCATGGCACCGAGGATAGATGCCCAGCTGTACATCTTGGTAAAAATACCGTATACCTTTGTTGATAATATATTGGTAAGTATAGGGGTAAGTATAAAATACAGCGTGCGCGAAACAATGGTACTTAAACCATAAATAGCGGTTTGGCCGGCAAATTTTTTAGCAGTTGACAATGATGTAAAGAAGAAAAGTTTTAAAATCCGTTACCAGGCACGGTCCTTTTTCATGACCTCAAAATTACGATAGTTTTTTAATTCGCCATCATGGCTTTCAACCGAGCTTACTTCGGCATCTTCGGGGCCTTCGTTGCACCATTCCAAAAACATTTCAAGCGTGGGGGCGTCGGCTTCAGCAGCGATAAAAACATCGCCGTCGGGCTGGTTCTTTACATAACCGCGCACGCCCAGCTGGTCGGCAACGGCTTTGGTGGTAGCCCTGAAGTATACGCCCTGTACCTTGCCTTTTACCGTAATATCAATATGTTTTATCATTTATAGTTAACAGGTGAATGTAAATTGTGTGTGGCTATTTCAACACTAATGCAAATTAACTCAATACAATTTAATCAACCTAATAACGGCAAAATTTAAGGCTATATCAAACGTTTTACCTTAGTATCGGGAGTAATTTTAAAGCCGTCCAGGCCGGAGATCAGGTTAAGTCCCGGGGTTTTACCTGCCTGTAAGCTGCCTATTTCACCGGCTATACCTAAAAATTCGGCACCGTTGAGCGTACCCCATTGCACCAGTTTCTCCAGCGTTATGGCCGGGAACTTTTGCTGAATGGTGCGCATTTCATTAAGGATACAAAGCTTTGTGTTTGAAGCCAAACTATCGGTACCCAGGGTAATATTAAAGCCCTGATCTAAAAACAGGTTGATTTTTGGCAGGCGCTTTTCGATATATAAATTAGCATTGGGGCAAAAGCACCAGTGTATGTTACGGTCAAACCGTTTAATAAAGTAAATATCCTTCAGGTTGGTGCAGGTATTGTGCACCAGCAATATATCCTGGTTACTGGTAAGCAGCGGTATTATTGATTGTATGGAGTTACGTGCCTGCGGTTTAAAGTGACTGATATCAACTCCTAAAAATTCATACAGCTCATTAAAATTACCCAGCTTGTAGCGATAAAACTTGTTCTCATCCTCACACTCCTGGTTGTGCATGCTAATGAGGTTATTATTGGCATCGCTGTGTTTTTTTATCAGCTTAAATAATTCCTTAGATACCGAGTATGGCGCATGCGGCGTAATTGATGCCGGGGCGGGTTTAAACTTTTGCAGCAGTTGCAAGGCATTATCAAATATCTCGTTAGCCTTGTCGGGCAAAAAGCCCAGCACCTCTACAAAGGTATGGTAGTATAATTTGCTTTTGGCTTTTATAGCCAGGCTAACATCGGTATTGGCAATATCGCCAACGGCAACAATACCGTTATCGTACATTTCCCGGTCGGCCTTTTCGGCGGCGGCAATGGCATCGGCCTCTACCTCGCCATTACGGCGAATAGTGATAATTTCCTTTACGAAATTAACCAGCCCGTTACCCTGGGCTATTTTATCTTTAAGGTGCGAAAGTTCGAGATGGCAGTGGGTGTTTACAAAACCGGGACAAATAATACCGTTAAGGTTTTCGATATCGCCGGGTTTTACACCGGCAGCGGAGGGGTTATCAGTAACTGATATTATTTTACCATTATCGTCAACGGTTACTATTCCATTTTTAATCGGATCGGCATAAACAGGGAAAACGTAATCGGCTTTAAAACTTTTCATCGGTATCTATTAGCATCTTCTATAAACGTTCTTTTTACTTTTTATGCCCCATCAATAAAATACAATTAACCTATAGTTATTGTTTTTAAACCAAATAAAAGAAATGATTTTAAAAAAATATAAATTTTTTTAATTTAAGTACCTTTGTATTGTGAATAATACAACGGCAAAAATTGACATCCGCAACCTAACGCTTGAAAGTCTGCAACAGCACTTTACACAAATTGGTGAAAAGAGCTTTAGGGCTAAACAAGTGTATGAATGGCTATGGAAGAAATCGTGCTTCTCATTCGACGAAATGAGCAATATTTCAAAAGAACTGCGCACTAAGTTAAACGAAAATTTCACCATTAATAATGTTAAAATTCACAGTTCACAACTTAGTGGAGATAAAACTATAAAAAATTCCTTTATTCTACACGATAATCATTTAATTGAGGGGGTTTTAATACCAACAACCGACAGAATGACGGCTTGCGTATCATCGCAGGTTGGGTGCAGCCTTACGTGTAAATTTTGCGCTACAGGTTACATGGAACGCAAGCGCAACCTTAACCCCGATGAAATATACGACCAGGTGGTGTTAATTGATAAGCAATCGCGCGAGAATTATAATACTCCTTTAACCAACATTGTTTATATGGGCATGGGCGAACCCCTGCTTAATTACGCCAATGTATTAAAGTCGATAGAAAAAATCACTTCGGAAGAAGGACTTAACATGGCTGCCAAGCGTATCACGGTATCAACCGCAGGCATTGCCAAAATGATCAAAAAACTGGGCGACGACCAGGTGCGTTTTAACCTGGCCCTGTCATTGCATGCCGCCAACGATGAAAAACGTAATACTATTATGCCTATCAACGAGCAAAATTCGCTTAAAGCGCTTGCCGAAGCCTTAAAGTATTACTACGCCAAAACCAAAAACGCGGTAACTTACGAGTACATTATTTTTGATGGCGTGAACGATGGTATACAGGATGCCATAGAACTGGCCCGCTTTTGCAAGCACCTGCCTTGTAAGGTGAACATTATTGAATATAACCCGATAGCCTTTGCCAGTTACATTAATGCCGGTGAAGATAAGGTAGAGGCCTTTGCCGATTACTTGCGCAAGCAAGGCATCACCACCAACCTGCGCCGTAGCCGTGGTAAGGATATTGATGCCGCCTGCGGTCAGCTGGCAATAAAAGAGAACGAAAAAGAAAAGGTTTCTTAATAAATACAGCTCATAGCATATCAATGAAAATAAGGAACAGTTATCTTGCTGATTTTATTTCGTTGATATTCCCCGAGCTTTGCGCCGCCTGCAATGGCAGCCTGGTTGGCGGCGAAGATATTTTATGTATCGATTGCCGCTATAACCTCCCTTATACCAATTTTCATCAGCATAACGATAATATTTTGGCGCGCCAGTTTTGGGGTAAAATAAATATTGAAGGCGCTTATGCCCTGCTCCACTTTGCTAAAGGCGGCAAGGTGCAAAATATGGTGCACCGTTTTAAGTACGATGGTGTGCAGCAAATAGGCGTGCTGCTGGGCAGTATAGCGGGTGAACAGCTAACCGAGGTTTCTACTTACAACAGTATCGATCATATTATTCCTGTCCCCTTGCACAAAAGCAAATTGCGTAAGCGCGGTTTTAACCAGAGCGCCTGCTTTGCCGATGGGTTGGCAAGCAAGTTAACCGCCACGGTAGTTATTGATAACCTGGTAAGGATAAAAGCGACTGAAACCCAAACCAAAAAAAGCCGCTTTTCGCGCTTCGAGAACATGCAGGAAGTTTTCGCGGTACAAAACCCGGAACAGTTGGCAGGCAAACATATTTTATTGGTTGATGACATTGTAACCACCGGCTCAACCCTCGAAGCCTGCGGATTGGAACTCCTCAAAATACCGGGATTAAAATTAAGCGTAGCCGCGATTGCGTATGCGGAATAAGAATTGTAAATAACTGTCATCCTTCACTCCGCTCAGGATCTTCTTCGCCATACCTTGCAAGTGACAGATGCTTCGTTTCTCTCAGCATGACAGGGGAAGTAAAACACAAAGCGCGATGGGTTCCCCATCGCGCTTTGCATAAAAAATCATTCTAAAATCTACTATTCACCGCTAACTACTCACCATTCACTACTCCCCCTTCACCAAATTATTGCTTTTGGTAGCGGCTCAATTTATTGTAAAGCGTTTTCGGGTCGAACGGTTTCAGCAGGAAATCGTTCATGCCTGCATCGGTGATCTGGTTGATCTCCGCATTCAGCATCGACGCGGTTAGCGCTATAATAGGCAACTGCTGGTAGTACGATTCGTCGTTTGAACGGATAAGCTGGGTGGCTTCCAGTCCGCCCATTTCAGGCATGTGGATATCCATTAATACCGCATCGTAGTTATGATTAGCTAAAATTTTATCTACAGCCTCACGTCCGTTCTCGGCAAAATCTGTTGATGCGCCCCATTTTGTAAGTACTTTGTTAACCAGTAACCTGTTTATCTGGTTATCGTCCACCACTAATACGTTAATATTTAGTTCTGTTTCCACTGTATTATTATTACTAAGCGTTTGGCCATCGGCCTTGTTAAATGTAATGGTAAACCAAAATGTAGATCCCTGTTCGGGCACACTATCCACGTTAATACGTGAATCGTGCAGTTCTATCAGGCGTTTACTAATCGGCAACCCTAAGCCTGTTCCGCCGTATTTGCGTGTGGTAGCCGCATCTGCCTGCTTAAAAGACTCAAATATGGTATTTATCTTATTATTGGGTATACCAATGCCGGTATCTGTTACAGCAAACCGTATACGTACGCTCGATCTACTTTGTTCTATTACTTTTAAATCAATTGTTACGCCACCCTTTTCGGTAAACTTAACCGCGTTGCTCATCAGGTTAAGCAATATCTGGCATAAGCGGGTGCGGTCGCCAATAACTACATCGGGTATGGTTGGGTCAATATTCTGCGTAAGGGTGATGTTCTTTTCGCGGGTACGGTAGCGTATAGAACTGGTAACGCTTTGTATCAGTTCGCGCATATTCATATTCGCTTTTTCCAGCTCCACGTTCCCGGTTTCTATCTTGGTAAAATCGAGCACATCGTTGATAAGCGTCATGAGGTTCTCTGCCGAAAACTTCAGGATGTTCAGGTTTTCGCGCTGCGATTCGGTAGCGGCATCTTCCACCAACAGGTGCGACATGCCTATCACCGCGTTCAGCGGCGTGCGCATCTCATGGCTCAATACCGATATAAACATATCCTTGGCACGGTTAAGCTGCAAGGCTTCTTCCTTGGCCGCAATCAGCTCCAGCTCTACCTTCTTTTTAGCGGTGATATCAATAATTACTTCAATGTATTTATCAACCTTACCTACCTCGTTCAAAATTACCGAATTGATCACCGAGATCCATAGCGGTTGCCCGTCTTTACGGTATATCAGCAGATCAACCTCGAAAGATTGCTTGTTTTTTGATAGTTCGCGGGTACGCTCAATAATGCTGAAGTCGGTTAATTCGCCCTTTACTACATCACCAAGGTGCCTGCCGCGTACATCATTTATATTATAACCGGTTATTTTTTCAAAACCGTTGTTTATCCACTCTACATTGCCATTATGGTCGTTAATAATAACGCCACCCGTAGTGCTGCTGGCCACTAGCGACAACATTTTCAGCTGCTGGTCTGATTTTTTGCGTTCGGTAATGTCATACATCACCCCTATCTGGCGCTCTACCTTACCGCTTTCGTTAAACAGGGGACTGTTAGACATGCTCACCCATTTTACAATACCATCTTTAGGGTATATCTTCAGCTCAACATCATAAGCCTTGTTCTCCTGCACTGCTTTTACGGCCGAGTTAAATACGTCAAGGTCGGTTTCTTCACCTATCAGCATCTTGCCCATGCTTTTACCTTCTACCTCTTCAAAGCTATAGCCTATCACCTCTTGCATGGCTTTGTTCATCCACATTACCACGCCATTGGCATCGCGAATGATGATACCGTTTGGCGATTTACGCGCCGCGAACGACATGATCTCCAGTTCCTGCTCGGCTTTTTTACGCGGGGTGATATTGATAATTACACGGATGTATTTATCGGCATTACCATCCTGATCGCATATTACAGAGTTGAGCACAGTGATCCAAAGATCTTCGCCATCTTTAGTGGTACTAAGCAAATCGATCTCGAACGCCTTTTTACGGCTCATCAACTCATCCAGCTCATCTATTGACGCGTTTTGACCCTGATCTTTCAGTATCACATCGCGCAAGCGGCGATCCTTTACATCGGCAAGGTTAAAGCCGGTAATGGTTTCAAAGGCATCGTTTATCCAGGTCACCTTATCGTTGGCATCACTAATTACCACGCCATTGCTGATCTTGCTGGCTACTAACGATAATTCTTCCAAATCGGCAAGTACCTTTTTTTGGTAGCTGATATCTCGACCGCTGGCATACCATTTATTTTGCTTAAAGGTAATTGTCCAGCTTATCCACTTAATTTCCTGTAGTTTATTGATGATGGGGGTTTCCATCTCAATGGCCCTTTGCTGTTTGCCAAGGCCTTCTTTTAATATTTTTAACGAGGCTACGCGGTTTTCCTCCGGGAAGAAATCCCATATAGCATGACCGATGGCCTCATCAACCTCGTAACCCAAAATGCGGGTAACCGATTTATTTATCAGTTCAATCCTGAACTCCTTATCCATTATGCAATGAATTTCGGGCGAGGTATTGAAAAGGTTTGAAAATTCCTGGTATGCCTTTAGGCTTTCTTCAAGCTCCAGTTTTTGCTTACGCAGATTAAAGTGCGACATTACCTCACCTGCAAGCGTGGTTAAGGCATCGCGTTGTTCATCGTTCAGTTCGCGCGGAACGGTATCCACTACGCACAACGATCCTAAACGGTAACCATCCGGATCAACCAGCGGGGCACCGGCATAAAACCTGATGTTAGGCTCCTGCGAAACAAATACGTTGTCTTTAAAAATTTCGCTTTGCTGCGCATCGGGCACCTCCAGTATAGTATCATTAAGGATGGTGTAATTGCAGAAAGCATCCGCGCGAGGTATCTCTTCGGCATCAATGCCTACTTTTGATTTTATCCATTGCCTGTCGGCATCTATCAGGGTGATGAGCGCAACGGGCACCTGGCATATATAGGAAGCTAAACGGGTAATGGCATCGTATTCTTTTTCAGGTAATGTATCTAACACATTGTAAGACCTAAGCGCCCGGAGGCGCTCAGGTTCAATATCTGAAATAGATTGTTGCTTTATCTCCATTTATTATTCCCACACTTTTACTCTTTATACAAAGGGTAATCGTCCATTAGCTTATGCACTTTCTTACGTATTTTCTTGATAGAAGTTTCATTTTCCGGGTCAATAATTACCGCGTCAATCAGCTCTACGATCTCCTCCATCTGTTTTTCCTTCAATCCGCGGGTGGTAATTGCGGCCGTACCAACACGTATACCCGATGTAACAAACGGCGATTTGTCATCAAACGGAACCATGTTTTTGTTTACTGTGATGTCGGCTGTTACCAGGGCGTTTTCGGCAGCTTTACCGGTGATGTTTTTGTTGCGCAGATCAATTAACATCAGGTGGTTATCAGTACCGCCCGATATAATTTCATAACCCCTGTCAACAAATGCTTTCGCCATAGCCTCGGCATTCTTTTTAACCTGTAAAATGTACTTCATGTAGCTATCGCTAAGGGCTTCGCCAAACGCGATGGCTTTTGCTGCTATAATATGCTCAAGCGGGCCACCTTGTGTACCGGGGAACACTGCCATATCTAACAGGGAAGACATCATTCTTGTTTCGCCTTTTGGCGTTTTAATGCCCCATGGGTTCTCAAAATCTTTACCCAGCAGTATTAAACCACCACGCGGGCCGCGCAATGTTTTGTGTGTAGTAGTAGTTACAATGTGGCAATGCGGCAGCGGATCGGTCAGTAAACCACGGGCAATCATACCCGACGGATGCGAGATATCGGCCAGTACAATAGCGCCTACCTTATCGGCAACGGCGCGTATAAATTCGTAATCCCAATCGCGCGAGTAAGCCGAAGCGCCGCAGATGATCATTTTTGGTTTTACCTCCAGCGCCACTTTTTCAAGCTGCGCGTAATCGATAAGACCTGTTTCTTTAACTACACCATAAAAATGAGGCTCATATAATTTACCCGAGAAGTTAACCGGCGAACCATGAGTTAAGTGCCCTCCATGAGAAAGATCGAACCCAAGAATTTTATCGCCCGGCTGAAGGCAGGCCAGCATTACCGCGGCATTGGCTTGCGCGCCAGAGTGCGGCTGCACGTTTGCCCACTCGGCATTAAACAATTGCTTAGCCCTGTCAATAGCGATGGTTTCAATTTCATCAACAATTTGGCAACCGCCATAGTAACGTTTGCCCGGTAAGCCTTCGGCATATTTGTTAGTAGCTACAGAACCGGCAGCTTCCATTACCTGTTTGCTTACAAAATTTTCAGATGCTATCAGTTCAATGCCTTCTTCCTGGCGCTGCTGTTCTTCGTCAAGCAGCTTAAAAATTAATTTGTCTCTTTTCATGTTATATTTAAAAAACGCCCCTAAGTTAGGCAATTGTGTTGAGAATTAAGAGTTAAGAATCAAGAGGCAAGACCAAATACCAAATTGGTTTTACGTATTCATGACCTGATCTTTACAATATCTTAATCAATTTACACTTCGCAGTGCTATGGTTATATATGACTCGCCTTATCCTAATCTCCTTATTTTTCAATCTATTCCGCTGGTTGGTTTACCCACTTCGTCCTGAATCTTTATTCCTGAATCTCCTTAGCCGATATCCAAAAGTTATTATACCCTAAGCCTATCTGTATATCTATCAGTTCCTGCTGCAGCATTTCAAGCATGGCTAAAAAGTTGTATACAAAATGCACCTTGTTTTCTGATTGACTTACCATCGCCTTAAAATCCATCATCCGGTTTATGCGGAGCAAATCGCCGATGGCCGTTTTTTGATCTTCTATGGTATATGGGTATTGTACAATGGTATGCTTTACCTCTTCGGTACGGTTATAGTAGTTCTTCATCAACCTGCCATAAACTACCATCAGGCGGTAAAGGCTCAGGTCTGAAAGTTCTTCGCCGGGAATGGGAACTTTTTCCAGTTGCTCCAGGTCCTGCTTTATGTTGCCGCGTTTTTCCTGTTTAAAGCGTTCATCTTCATACGGCCGAATTTCTTCGCAAAGGTCTTTAAAGCGTTTATATTCTACCAGTTTGCGTATCAGTTCTTCCTTGGTATCAATCTCGTTGCCGGCTTCGTCGGTTTCGTAGCGGGGCAGTAACATTTTGGCCTTGATGCGCATAAGGGTAGCGGCCACAAAAATAAACTCGCTGGCTACCTCCATGTTCAAAATGGTCATCTGGTGAATGTAGTTCAGGAAGTCGTCGGTAATGCGCGCGATGGGGATGTCCTGAATATCGAGCTCATCTCTTTCTATGAAGAAAAGCAACAGATCAAACGGACCTTCAAACTGGGGTAATTTTATTTCAAAATTATCGTCAGACATAAACTGCTCAAAATTAAGGTTAATTGAGACTTAAATGAATACCCGGCAGCGTTTTATTTAAAACAATTATATGTTGCGGCTTGTCGTGATATTTATAATTATTTACCGTAATTTGCAGGTTAAAATTTGTAATTAATGTCGATGCAGGTACCCGCCGGGAATTTGTTGGAGAAAATACAGTACCCGGCTGATTTAAAGCAGCTTAAAGAAGAGGAATTAGAACAGGTTTGCCAGGAGCTGCGCCAATATATTATTGACGTTGTATCGGTAAACGGCGGGCACTTTGCCGCCAGTCTTGGTGTGGTAGAACTTACCGTGGCCCTGCATTATGTTTTAAACACCCCTTACGATCAACTGGTTTGGGACGTAGGCCACCAGGCTTACGGCCATAAAATACTTACCGGCCGCCGTAACGATTTTCATACCAACCGTGTTTATAAAGGTATTAGTGGTTTCCCCAAACGTGGCGAAAGCGTATTTGATACTTTTGGCGTAGGCCACTCGTCTACTTCTATTTCTGCCGCTTTGGGCATGGCTGTGGCTTCGCAATATAAAGGCGAAACCGACAGGCAGCACGTAGCCGTAATTGGCGATGGCGCCATGACCGCCGGTTTAGCCTTTGAAGCGCTTAACCATGCCGGTATTGAAAACTCAAACCTGCTGGTGATCCTTAACGACAATAACATGTCTATCGACCCTAATGTGGGCGCGCTTAAGGAATATCTTACCGATATTACCACTTCAAAATCATACAACCGCTTTCGCGATGATATTGCGCATGTACTGAACAAGCTTTCGGCCATTGGGCCTGATGCTTTTAAAATAGCGCAAAAAATTGAGAAGAGCATTAAAGGCACTCTGCTGAAAAAGAGCAATTTCTTTGAAGCTTTGAAGTTCCGCTATTTTGGCCCTATCGACGGGCACGATGTAAAGCATCTGGCAAAAGTATTGAACGATCTGCGTGATATACCCGGCCCTAAGCTGTTGCATTGCATCACGGTAAAAGGTAAAGGCTACGCCCTTGCCGAAAAAGACCAGACCAAGTGGCACGCTCCCGGCCTGTTCGATAAAATAACCGGCGAGATCAAGAAAACAAAATACGATAAACCCCAGCCACCTAAATACCAGGATGTGTTTGGGCATACCATTATTGAACTGGCCGAGCAAAACCCTAAAATAATGGGGATTACGCCGGCTATGCCATCGGGCTGTTCTCTCAACCTGATGATGAAGGCCATGCCTAACCGCGCTTTCGATGTTGGTATTGCCGAGCAGCACGCCGTTACATTTTCTGCCGGATTGGCTACACAGGGCATGGTGCCTTTTTGTAACATCTACTCCAGCTTTATGCAACGCGCTTACGACCAGGTGATACATGACGTAGCCATACAAAAGCTCAACGTGATATTTTGCCTTGACCGTGCCGGTATTGCCGGTGCCGACGGACCAACACACCACGGCGCTTATGATTTAGCTTTTATGCGCTGCATCCCTAACATGGTGGTATCTGCCCCTATGAATGAGGAAGAACTGCGCAACCTGATGTATACTGCCCAGCAGGAAAACATGGGACCATTCGTGATCAGGTATCCGCGTGGTAACGGGGTAATGGTAGACTGGCAACGTCCGTTCAAGGCTATACCTGTAGGTAAAGGCCGCAAGGTTTGCGACGGCGAAGACGTAGCGATATTAACCATTGGTGCGATCGGCAACGAGGCAACAAAAGCTATTGCTACCCTTAACGAAGAAGGCTACTACCCTGCCCATTATGATATGCGCTTTGTAAAACCTTTAGATGCCGACCTGCTGCATGATGTTTTCCAAAAATTCGGCAAGGTAATTACTGTTGAAGACGGCTGCCTTGATGGCGGTATGGGAAGCGCCATATTAGAGTTTATGGCCGATAACGGTTACAGCGCTACAGTAAAACGCCTAGGCATGCCCGATGCCATTGTTGAACACGGCGAACAACCCGAGCTTTGGGCCGAATGCGGTTACGATGCCAATTCCATCGCCGAAGAGGTAAAAAAGATCGGTATTAAGAAGAATACACATACTATAGCTTCGTAAAGGAGTATATTAATATATAAACAGGAAGAGCGGCTATTGGCCGCTCTTCCTGTTTATATAAAACTCGTCATTGCTAACGTAGTAAAGCAATCCCCGGCATACAGAGTCGTTTACTCGAAAACCATTACCTCAACTGTAAGCTGAAAGCTTACGCCATGCTAAGTCACGAGTTACGCTATGCTAAACTCGCGACAGCTCTTTTATTTACTCTTCCGTCAGCAAACAGCTTCGGGCGAAAACGGGCAGAATATTGAAGGCCATAAGCGCAAAGGCGGGCATAGTGAACTTGTTGCATGTGGGTAAGGAACGAGCGGCGGGGCAAAAGTTCCAGCCCAAAGTTCTGCACGTTTTGCGGGGTATGGCCTTGTGCGGCAAAGAAGCCTTTTGCTGGACAAGGGTTTTGTTACTTTTGTCCTCAAAAGTAATGGGGCCCTGCGCCCAAGAGCAGACCAAGGTTAATTACAGCACAAGCCAAAAAACTAAGTAGAGATTACTTCGTACCTACCCCTTACGTATTAAAAAACTGTCATTCTGAACGCAGTGAAGAATCTTCTTCACTATACTTATCTGCGATAGATGCTTCGTTCCTCAGCATGACAGTGGAGAGGAGTTGTGAGCCATCGTCATTTTACCTTCAAAGTCCAAAAAGATTTGACTAAATAACACTTCTATTAATGTGCCCTATAACTTGCCAAATCATTATAAATGCTGCGGAACGAGCTGCGGATACCGAAGGTTAGCATGGCTGTTTTATCATGAAACTGGCTGTTTTTTTCATCACGGATGATACCGCCGAGTTCTATTCTTAAATTGTATTTGGGGTTAAGCAGGTAGGCTATTTTGCCTTCGGCATATACCATATTGGTGGTTAGGCCCTGGCCTATGTAGTTACCGTTGGCCTTTGCCGGGTCGCGATAGCTTTGGAAAAGGTCTTTACCGTAGTTTAGTCCGTCCATATCTAAACCGTAATGACCGTAATCAACTTCGGCAGAAAAATCAAAACGTTTGTAAGAATAGTTCAGCAAGCCCACTACCTCACGGAAGTTTGCTCCCCATGGATGTGCAAGCGGTTCGCTGTTGCCGGTATGGTTAATAGCCGTGCTGCGTTCCGAATAGGTGTATGGCCTGATGTTGTTGGTTTCTACCAGATAACTCAAATTTTTCACCTGGAAAAGGTTTGCTCCGCGGACACCTAATTGCCAGCTGTATTTGTTACGTGAGCTGCCACCGTTCGAGAAGAAGTTAGAGGCCTCAAACTCATCCAGCGCGAACTGGCCATAAGCGGTGATACCATCGGTAAATTTGTACTTACTGTTTAAGCCGATCAGCGCGTTATCCGGCGATCCGCCCGTGGCCTCAACCGGCCTTAAGAAAATGATAGGATTGATATACGAAAAATCGAACCCTCGGCTGTGGCCCAAATCATCCTCATTAGCCCAAACTACGCAATCGAAAAAGCCTAATGACAGCTTATTGGTCACGTTCCAGTCGAGGTAATGGTAGATGGCCCATTTTTTACGATCGTGGCTATAATCATTGATCAGTCCGTTTTGCGGGTCGTTGTAATAGCTCCACATGGCCATATATTTCACATTGCCCAGCGTACCGGTCAACCTGAAGAATGGCGCAGGCGAACTATAGTCCGACAAAAATACCGAGCGGTAACCATCGCCGATAAACGTTCTGTCCCTACCGGCGGAGATATTCAAGTATTTAATGGGCGTGTAAGATACGTTAGCCGTAATGTACGACCATTCCTTGGTTTCCTTTCCACCGCTCCTGTCATAAGCCTGCCCGGGTACAATACCCACCTGGTTAATGTAAGTATCTAAATACTCGGGGAATATGCCCCTGTTTAAAAAGCCGCCAATATTATACGAGAACTGGCTGCCAACCGTACCGCCCAATTGCAGGCCGTAGGTGGTAATGTAAGTATTCTTCTTTTCGCCTCTGAAAGTACGGCCAACGGTTATATCAGGTAAAATGTCGGCATAAAAAGTACTGTTTGCCGATTTTTCATCAATCAGGTGTTCGGTAAATAATTTGCGGTATCCCCAACTATGCGTGCTGCCATCCACATTATAATTCATTACAGAATCATAGGCCTTACGCAGCAGCGAATCATCAACCAAAAACGGTTTCAATGAACTATGCACCCGTGTTTTGGTAGAGTACACATCGGCATTTAATTTTTGGTAAAACTGGTATGAATAGGGTTGATATTGTGATTGCGCACCCGCAACATTAATAATTAAAAATAAAAGTATAATGCTGCTAAATATCTTCTTCATAAATCAAATTTATCATTAAAACCTATTCAAAATAATTAAGGGTTTTAAAGCCCCCTTTTTGCAAGTAGTCGTCTTTTTTCACCAGATGCAGATCTGACAACACCATGTCGGTCACCAGTGCCTGCAAATCATATTTAGGTATCCAGCCCAGTTTTTCGCGGGCCTTTGTAGCGTCACCAATTAATAAATCAACCTCGGTAGGCCTGTAATATTTCGGATCAACCTTTACTACCGTTTGGCCAAATCGTAAGGCATCGGCATTTAAGCCAAGATCGTGTATTTTTTGTTCATCGAGGTCAATAATCACCCCTTTTTCAAATTCATTTTTTCCGCTGAACTCAATTTCAATACCCAGCTCTTCAAAAGCGAGCTTTATAAAATCGCGCACGGTGGTAGTTACCCCGGTGGCTATAACAAAATCTTCGGCTACTTGTTGCTGCAACATCAGCCACATGGCCTCAATATAATCTTTGGCATGCCCCCAGTCGCGCTGCGCGGAAAGGTTGCCCACATACAAAAACTGTTGCAGGCCAAGCGCTATTTTAGCAGCGGCACGGGTTATTTTGCGGGTAACAAAAGTTTCACCGCGTATAGGGCTTTCGTGGTTAAATAATATACCGTTACAGGCATACATGCCATAAGCTTCGCGATAATTAACGGTGATCCAATACCCGTACATTTTAGCCACAGCATACGGCGAACGCGGATAAAACGGCGTGGTTTCGCTTTGCGGAACTGCCTGCACCAAACCATAAAGCTCGGATGTGGAAGCCTGGTAAATGCGTGTTTTTTGTGTAAGCCCTAACAGGCGAACAGCCTCTAAAATACGCAGCACACCTATCCCATCGGCATTGGCCGTGTATTCGGGCGTATCAAAGCTTACCTTAACATGGCTTTGCGCGGCAAGGTTGTAGATCTCGTCGGGCTGTACTTCCTGAATAATACGGATGAGATTGGTTGAATCGGTAAGGTCGCCGTAATGAAGCTTGAACTTTACACCCTGCTCGTGCTGGTCGCGGTACAGGTGATCAATACGATCAGTATTAAATAACGACGAGCGCCGCTTTACCCCATGCACCTCATAACCCTTCTTCAGCAAAAACTCTGCTAAATAAGCGCCATCCTGACCGGTAATACCTGTTATGAGTGCAATCTTCATGGATAATGTTAGACTTTACAATATTATCTAATTTAATTGTAAAAACAGGCATGGTTGGTTGGGGTTTATTGGAAGGGGGATTAAGCACTCCTCTTCGATAAGAATACAACCATATTTTTAAAGTAAGCAAACAGCTTCGGGCGAAAGCGGGCAGAACTATGATGGCCACGAGCGCAATGGCGGGCATAGGAACTTGTTGCATGCGGGGAGGAGTGAGCGGCGAAGCATGGGGCAAAAGTTCCAGCCCTAAGTTCTGTTCGGTTTGCAGGGCAAGGCCTTGTGCGGCAAAGAAGCCTTTTGCTGGACAAGGGTTTTGTTACTTTTGCCCTCAAAAGTAATGGGGCACTGCGCCCAAGAGCAGACTAACGTTAATTATAGCACAAACCGTAACAAGCAGAAGAAAGCAACGAGATTGTTTCTTATCCACCCATGACGTATTAAAAAACTGTCATTCTGAACGTTTGAAGAATCTTCTTCGCTATGCTTATCTTCGATAGATGATTCGTTCCTCAGCATGACAGTGGAGAGTAGGTGTGAGCCATCGTCTTTTGCTTTCCAAGTCCAAAAAGATCTAAAATTCCCAATGACGCGATTTTATATGAAATGGGCTAATATTATATCCCCGCTACACCTTCTTCCAGTTCTTTGTACCACTCCTCGCCGTATTTGCGGATCAGTGGTCCTTTCAGGAACTCGTATACGTGTACTTTGAGTTCGTTGCCGAAGCTACAGGCCGGGCTACAGATGCTCCAGCGGTCGTAGTTGAGTACGTCGAACTCGGGATATTTGGTGATGCGGATGGGGTACAGGTGGCAAGAGATCGGTTTTTTCCAGTTTACTTCGCCGGCTTCCCAGGCTTTTTCAATGGCACATTTGGTGATGCCGTTCTCCCAGGTTACATAGGCGCATTCTTTATTGGTATCCACACATGGGGTGGTATAATCGCCCTCAAAATCGGTTACGTAAGTGCCTTCACGCTCAATCGTGGCTATGCCCTTCTCGGTCATGTAAAGTTTTACTTTAGGGTAGATCTCGTCGAGTATGGCCAGTTCTTCATAATCTAAGGGGGCGCCCGAATCACCTTCGAGGCAGCATGCACCTTTGCACTTGTTAAGGTTGCAAACAAAATTCTCTCTCAACACATCCTCGTGCACCAATATGTTACCTACTTCGATCATCCTTATTTTTTTCTTATTTTTTTATCGGGTTTAACGGATACTTCAGCCCTTTGGCATCGGTAAGGTCCATTGTTAAACTACCTACAATTACTTCAACATGCGCACGTACCGGTATTCGGTTGGCATCGTCAGTTATCCACAAATATAGCTTACTATTCTTTTTAAATATTTTACCGGGAATAATTGTCGGGTTAAACTTCAAACAATTAAAAGTACCCATAGAACATTTCATTTTCTCTTTACCCAGATAGGTGATGTTTAACTTATGAATACCATCCTCTAAAAAGTAGGGCATATCAATAGTTTCGCCAATTTTCAGCTTTGATATATCCAGCGACCGGGCAAAATAGTAGGCCGATACAAAATCAAACATCTGCCCCTTAAACGGGAATACGCCTTTATCGGCGGTGATCTTGCCTGTTTCGTGGTCAAAGCTCACCTTATCGCTGTGTTTGTAGCTTCCCTCCTTACGGTTTTCGGTGTAGAGGTAAGGTAACAGCGTGCTTTTATCTACAAAGCTTTCGTAAGTGTTGCGCACCTTATAAAATATATCAAAGGTTCCGGCAGTTTTGCCCTCGGCGATGATATGAAAGGCGGGCTTACCATTAAACTTCTGATTGCTTTCTTCAGTCCGCAGATTAGCTTCGGCAGCCGTGAAGAAACCATATTTGAGTTTATAACTCAATTGCTCGCCAACACCAAACACGGTATTGTTCACCTTATCGATGTCTTGCGCGGAGCCGCTTATAGCACTTGCCAGTAACAAGAGCGTGGCGAGTAGATATCTTTTTATAGAGTGTTCTTTTTGCACGTTATATAAATATGTAAGTAAAATATGCATAGTGTGTTTATAATTATACCGGGTTTGACTTACACCGCCGTGAATAGTTTAAGCCCGGCTATACAACACATTATCGCGCGTATTATTACATCACTGCAAAAAGCACACCATTAATCTTTCCTTTTATAGATAGGCACCGTTGAGCAAGGCTCACCAAACATCAAACTTTTGGCCACAGGCGTAAGTTTTTTAGTCAGTTCAACATAAGCCGATACCGGTACCGGGATATCGCCGCAACCTTTTATCACCAAGCGCTGATCGCGGTATTTCTCCGCATCGAGATTTGCGTTTATCGATTTTACAAACAATACAGTTTCCAGCGTTTCGGCATCGCCAAATACTACTTCAATGGCGTAAGGCGCTAAGCGGTTAGCCAATAGCATGTAGGCCCATGCAGGTACTATGGCATCGGCGGTGCAGGTAACGGCAACATATTTACCTTCGTATTGC
This sequence comes from Mucilaginibacter sp. GW821-FHT07G05, assembly GCF_059418565.1. Lineage (NCBI taxonomy): Bacteria > Pseudomonadati > Bacteroidota > Sphingobacteriia > Sphingobacteriales > Sphingobacteriaceae > Mucilaginibacter > Mucilaginibacter sp. GW821-FHT07G05. The sequence goes on from NZ_JBWKQC010000007.1 coordinate 178,393, forward strand.
GTCCAGTCGTGCGTTTTTACAAACTCCCTGAAATCCTTCTCACGTAACATCAGCTCCATAAACAGGTTATTTTTGATATCATATACCACGCGTTCGCCAGCCGGGTAAAACTCGGCAGGGTCAAGCGTAACCAATCCGCTTTGGGCAACTTTATTGATGATGTTTTCCTGTATTTCCATGGTGCGTTAAAATAAAAAATCCGGGAGTGGCTATAACGCTGCTCCCGGATACAAAATTACTTTAATTTCTATTATAAGAACTTAGCTCTGTAATCTTTTACATTCGCCTTATCTTTCAACGCGTTCAGCAGCTGGCCACTGGCACGTTGAGTAAGGTTTTGGCCTATCTGTTGTTTCTCTCTTACAGTATTGGCCAGTGCAGCAGGCTTAACAAAACTTTCAACTACATAAGCGTAAACGCCGTTTTGGCCTTCAACACCTTTTGACAGTTTGTTTGGCTGCGAACCGAATATTGAACCTACCAGTGAATACTCGGCACCAACACCCGGAATAACAGGGTTAGCGAATACGATATTTTGAACCGGAACAACAGGAGCGCCTACTTTTTGACCTAACTGATCGATAGAAGAAGCTGAAGCTGATTGTATTTTCTCTAACAGTTGTTTAGCTTTTACTTTGTTGCGTACAGCCGCTTCAATTTGCGGTTTTACTACCTCTAAAGGTAATGTACCTTCAGGTTTAATAGTGGTTAAGTGCGCAACAACATACTGATCGCCGCTGCTGAATACCTGGTCAGATACATCGCCTGATTCGGCTTTAAATGCCCAGCGTACCAGATCACGGGCCGACTCAAGACCCGGAAGTGATGCTGTGATACCGCTTACATCATTAGCAGGGGTTAACTGTAGTTTCTCTTTTTTAACTTCGGCATCAAAGTTACCGCCGCTTACGCTGGCCAAAAATGCCTGCGCCTTGTTGTAAGCTGCCGATTGGGTTTCTTTACTCGGGATAAGCGGTTTATCAACAATAGCTATCTTAGCTACTTTTGAAGATCCTTTTTGATCAACAATTTTTATAAGGTGTACACCAAACTGCGAGGTAACTATTTTGTATTCGCCTTTAGTACCGTTAAATACTGCTTCGTCAAACACAGGCACCATAGTACCACGACCGAAAGTACCTAAGTCACCACCTTTTTCGGCAGATTGCTTATCGATAGAATATATTGTAGCCAGATCAGCAAATGATTTGCCGGCAACAATCAGTTTTTTCAATGAATCGGCTTTAGCCAATGCTTTTTCAACACCACCTTCTGTAGCAGGGTTAATCAGGATGTGGCTTGCTTTAACTGAATCCGGACCAACACGTGAGTCAACCAGTTTAGCCAGCTTGTAGCTGCCGTTTGACAGGTACGGACCATATACAAATCCTTTTGCAGCGCTAAACATTACCGAATCAACCGCAGGCTCTAACGCGCCTTTCTTTTGATAAGCAAGAGGCGTTTTAGTTTCAGAGTTAACCTGTACGTATAACGAGTCGTTAGTGCTTGCTTTAAAATCAGGCAGCATTTTTTCTACCTGCGCTTTAACCGCAGCGCTATCAGCTTTTGAAGCCGCACCGTTAAAGGTTACGTACTCAATATTTCTTAATTCCTGATCGGTTTTAAATGATGCTTTGTGCTCATTATAAAAATCGCTGTAATCGCCATCAGTAATGGTTACTTTACTATCAGGGATAGAGGCGTATGCAAGCGCTACATATTTAAAGTTAACCAGTTTGTTTTTGGCTTCGTAGTCATCCTGCGCTTCAAGCGAGTTAACATATAAGCCATTGGTTACCAATGAAACATATTTTTGTGCTTTTTTCGACTCTATCATCTGAGCAACAAAAGCGTTCCATTGTGATTTCATCGGATCGCCTTCTTTAGCTGCTTTGATATTATTTAAAACATTGTTCAGTTTAACCCTGTCAACCTGACCGGTTTGAGGATCGCCGAAAGCTTGTATAATTTGCTGATCAGGATTTTTACCGCTGATCATGTCTTGGGTTTCGGCAGTACCTACTACCAGGCTTAATCTGTCAAGTTCCTTTTTAAGTATAGCCTGGCTTAATAACTGGTTCCAGGTGTTCTCCTGAATGTAGCTTGTAATTTGAGGCGATAAATTGGCACCGTATTGCTGCCTGTATTGATCGGTATTTTGCTCAACTTTTTTGTTGAAATCAGCGTAAGGTATCTTTTCACCTGCCACAACACCAATTGTATTGGCATCGCCCCTAAGTAGCGAACCTCCAAAATGGATTACCTCACCTGCAATAAATGCAAGTAACGCGACAGCGATGACGATAACCAGTATCATACCCATTCGCTCCCGCAGAAAACTCATTATTCCCATATAAACGTTATAATTCTATAATATTATGTTACTTAAAAAGAGGGCGCAAGATACAACTTTTAGTAAAATTCTATAATACAAAAAATTGCAAAAATAAAACAATTATTGCGCGGCGGGGTTCTCGTTCACGTTGAAAATTCCTGTGGTTTGTTTCAGCTTATAATGCGTCATGTTTTCATCACTTTCAAAGTTGGTACCATTAATAATATTGCCGTCCTTAGTGGTTATTTGAACGGGCATGGTTGAATACATGATATGCTTATTCTGGTCCCATATCAATTCTTCTGATTTGTATACGGTACCTTCATTGTTTGATGCCACTACATTTTTGTGCAGCTCAAAAACACCTTCGGCATCTCGCCACTTGGCTGTGTTGGATACGATCTTGGCTGTTTCCTTCAGGCTATCTATTCGATAGATAGTCACCCCCTTAGGCATATCCTTGTATGATTTTTCGGGTTTGACTTTTGGAGTTTGGCTGTCTTCCTGGTTAAATGAATAATCAAGCACCAGCGGCGCCAAGGCCCTTGTTTTTACTCTTGCCGAATCGCTGAATATAAGCTCAACATTGGTGGTACGCTGCACAGGCTTGCTTACGTCTCCCGCGGCAATCTCCTGAATTTTTTTCAGGTCGTTCTCGCAAGATGACAATAGCATTAAGGCGGCTAATGCCGGTATAACCATAACCGATGTTAACCTTTTACCCCACATTGCTTTATACCAATTAATCAAATTTGTAACGACGGAACCACTTATCGTTAAGTGTAAAGCCTAAACGGATGTTTACGTAGCTTTCGCGTACTAAACCATTGGTTAGGCTACCTCTTTTACCTACTTCGGCAGAGATATTGATCTTGTAGAAACTGCTCAATCCCGGGCGCAACGGTAAGCCTAAACCTACTGTACCGGCATATTGATTTATATCGGTATTGTTTAATGAAAGGTAAGTTTGGTTGTACATAAAGCCGAAGCGATAATCAACCAGTGCCCAATAGTTATTCAGTTTGTTGATATTAGGTGTTATTTGCGCGCCAACGTTAATCGTCTGGCTGTTTTTAAAGCCTTGTTTTTGGCCGTCAATAGCAAAATCAGACCACTTGCCCATACTATAATCAGCACCTACCAGTAATTTGGCACCCATACGGTACGATATACCGAAACGGTTGATCTGAGGTAGTTGCAATTGCGTTTTAGGACCTAAGACACTTGTTAAGGTATCTGTTGCCGGGTTTTCGTTACCGGTACCATCTGTTGAATAGTGTGACGTGTATCTATTCGTCTCTATATCAAGCTTTGAATTAGCCGAACCTGAATAACCGATAGTTAAACGGTTTTTGTCAGAGATATCAAACATGTATTGGATACCGTAATCGTAGTTTAAGCCTTGTATACGCTGGCTGATCTCGGTACGGGTATTTTGTGTACCATATAATGCGGGGATCTCGGTAGAACTGTAGTTTTTAAGGTTACCGAATATATAAGAGATATTAGCACCTATTGACAAGTGTTTGCCAATACCAAATCCATAACCGATATAAGCTTTTGTAAGACCACCTTCACCTGTATAAATAAAGTTTACCGCGTTGGTATCGGCCGGTGAGCCCGAGCCCAGGTTACTTTGCGATTGCCTATAATTATAACCCACATCGCTGTAAGGCGTTAAACCGAACACTATGGCCGAACGCTTGCTTACCGGTAAACCGAAAGCCAGGTGGTTCAGGCTAAAGTTTTTGCTGCCTTGCGATGTTTGCCCTGATTGTGAAAGCGTAATAAAGTTGCCGTATACGCCAACATCGATAGTAGTAAGATCTATCATGGCGTTGGCAGCCGGGTTGGTCAAGTTAACTGTACTGTAACCGCTTATTGAGTTGATACCTGTAGAAATGCCCCCCATACCCGCGTTTTGAGGCAGCAATTGCGGTGCAATTTCACCTATACCGTACCTTGAATAAGGCGAACTTGTATTGGTGCTTAATTGCGCGCTTGCCTCAAAAGTAACGGCAGCAAATAAAAATGTTATAAGAATTCTGGAATATTTAATCATTATGCTGTTGTATAGCTGCGTTTAATCCTTTTAAAACCAAGTATGGTTCAATTTTTATATAGGGGGCAAAGATGCTATTTTTCAGTAGAGTATCAAAAAAAATGCTGTCGCCGCCTGTTAGTATAATATTTAGTTGTTCGTTGTTGCTTCTGTAGCTTTCAATAAAGCCCGTTAATTCATATTTAATACCGTTTTGCACGCCCGATTTAATGGCGCTGGTGGTATCGTTACCAAACCCGGTGTTAAAAAGCTCGTCGCTCTCTATAAGCGGTAAACCCGCTGTATAGTAATTCAATGCTTTATAACGTGTATTTAATCCGGGTGATATACTGCCCCCGAAATAATTTCCTTCGGCATCAACCCAGTCATAAGTAATAGCGGTACCACCGTCAATTACCAAACTGCCTTTGCCCGGGTACAAATATTTAGCGCCGGTTACAGCGGCCAGCCTATCAAGCCCCAGCGTATGTGGTGTAAGGTAATGGTTATTGATACCCGCGGCAATTGCAGCGCTGAACCAGGTTACAGGTACAGTTGCCGCCAAAGCTGTTAGCCATTCGGGCTGTTCTTTTTTTACTGATGATACAATAGCTTTATCAAACGCGTAAGCGGTTTTCAGATCATTAATAAGGTTGGTATTAACCACCGTATAATGATCGGTAAACAGCAATGTATCGTGTTCAAAAACAGCCAGCTTTACCAGCGTATTACCAATATCGATAACCAAATTAGCCATTAAGCCGCTGTTGATATCGGGGTTAGTAAAACAGCCTGTACGCCTGCATTAAAAGCTATCACGCCAAATTTCATGTTACAAAGCTAACATAAGGGCTTAAATTGCAACGAAGATTAAAGTTAAAAAGTGTTAAACTGAAAGTAGATGATACCTGCCAGCAGTAACAAATAAAGGCTTTCGTAAAACCACTTACTGGTGGTATACAAAAAATAATACGCGAAAGTAATGGCAACCGGCACCACGCACAATAAAAAGTGATTCAGCTGAAACTGCCTCTTTACATAAAAAGACAGGCCTGCTATGATAAACATTATCAGCAATAGCTGAAACGCTTTACGGATGTGCACATAGCTTTTAAAGAAACCCTGCTGCAGCTTAAATACGCTTAATACCAGTATAAATACCACCGGCGCAAGCAATACATACGTATAATTATTAATGCTGATGTGGTTAGGGAACTGCGTACCCAGCGGCAGCCATATTTTATAAAAAGTATGAAATCTGTCGTTAAGGTAATACAGCACGGCCAAAAAGAAGAAGATGGTTGCATAGCCTAAAATAACGGCTATCCACTCGCGCCAGTTAAACGGACGAAAAATGATGAGCGCTATCCATACCGCCAAAAACATGTAGATAAAAGGCAGGTAGATCAGCGAACCGATAGCCACGATCATCCCCAGATCATAGCCCGACGATTTTATATCGTCGCCTTTGTACAGGCTGAACAGCTTATACAGCATCCATATCACCAAAAAATTACAGATGAGCGGCGCGCTTAATATTAAAAAGGGTGTAAACAGGGCCGATATGGTAACATACATTAACGCGGGTAAAAAACTGGGCTTACCCAACAGGTTAAACTGGTTAACCAGCTTATTAAGCAGCAACGCCTGGGCGAAAACCAATGCCCCGGCCAGCAATACATTTAAGAAAGGCGTGAGCGCGTACTCGTACGATACCGGCACCAGCAAACGGGCGAATGATTCTACAAAAACAAACTCCAGCTTATCGGGCGCGCCAATGATGTAGCCTATGCGCAACGCGATAACCAATACGGCCAGCCATAGTATATTTAAGGGATTGTAGGACCTGAAAAGATTGATCATTTATCGCCGGGGTTTTGCAACCGCAATATTAACGAAAAAGCAGTTAGGTTAAAATTGCTTGTGGCTTCGCATACTGCTTTATCATGTTATCCACTATCTGCGCGGTTTCGTCGGGAAAGTTAACCCTGATCTGTTTAGTATCGTTCACCCATTTTTCGGCATGCTGCACAAACCTGTCGTCGATAGTGTTTACTACCGGTACACCCAGTTTTGATGCCGCCAGGGCATTGCACTGCTGCTCGAACTGCCCGCGCATGGGTATCATCATCACCTTTTTTTGCAGAAACAGCGCCTCAGCAGGGCCTTCGAAGCCGCCGCCGGTAAGCAGGCCTTCGCTGCTGGCCAGGCTGGTGTTAAAGGCCTCATTGTTTACCGGGAAAATTTGCACGTTGCCTTCGCGGTAAGGCGTTTTTTGCCTTTTAGAAAAGATATGCCACTCCACATCTACCTTACTTAAATATTTAAGCAGCGTTTTATCATTATAAGCAGGCAGGTATACCGAGTAATGGCCTTTGTTGGAGGTTTCGGTATTGCGGATGTCGCTGCGGATAACGGGGGTATGGATGAAATCGTCATACCTGTCAAAATGGAACCCGATATGGTGCGTAGTAGGCGAATAATATTTGAACAGCCATTCGGCATAGTTCCACTTGGGTGGCCGTGGCGTATTGGGTGATTTAAATGAGCACTGGTGACTTAACGATACCGAGGGCACTTTTTGCAATTTGCAGGCCCATGCGCTTACCGGTTCAAAATCGTTAATTACTATATCGTATTGCTTTAGCGGCAGGTGATTAATATCGTGCCACAACTGGCGCAAATTCATGGTTTTGTAGGTGGCCCATTTATCTACGCCCCCATTTTTCCCAAAAATAAAACTGAACCCATGAAAACGGTACTTAAGCGGCTGCGAAAGACTTACTTCGGCTTCGGTGCCGCTCACCAGCAGGTCTACCTCGCCGTATTGCTGCAGCAGTGGTACAATTTCGCGTGCGCGGCTGATATGCCCGTTACCTGTTCCCTGTATGGCAAAAAGTATTTTCATAGATTGTAAATGCGGTACAAGTTAACAAAGATAACAGCAATTAGTGCGATTCCTGCCTGAACCTTTCCAGTAAGGTCTTTACATCCAACTTGGCGTCCAGATCTTCTGCATCGGTTTTATCATCATCTTCGGCCTCGTTTTCGGCTCCAAATTGCTCAGGGTGATATTTATACACCGTCCAGGTTTTGTTATGGTATTCGAGCGCGGTAAGGCTCTCCACCCAATCGCCCGAGTTTAGGTACAGTACCGAGCCGCTGCCATCAGTAGCATGCACTTCCCTGATCTCGGCATGGTGAATATGGCCGCATATTACGTAATCGTATTGCTTATCAACGGCAAGGTCGGCAGCGGTTTGCTCAAAGTGATTGATAAACTTTACCGCGTCCTTAAATTTGGCCTTTATTTTTTGCGAAAAACTCATTTTTTGCCTGCCCATAGCGGTAAGCAGCCAGTTGGTAAAGCTGTTTAAAATAATCAAGGTATCGTACCCTACCGCGCCCAGTTTGGCCAGCCATTTGGAGTGCTGCATGGTAACATCAAATACGTCGCCATGAAATATCCAGGCTTTTTTGCCGTCAATATTTAATACTACTTTATTAAGGAGCTGAAAGGTACCCAAATCAAAATCGGTGAATTTGCGCAGCATTTCATCGTGGTTACCGGTAAGGTAATACACGGGGATACCTTCGGTAATAAACTTCATGATGCGGCGCACTACCTTCATGTGCGTTTCGGGCCAGTATGATTTACTGAACTGCCATATATCGATAATGTCGCCGTTCAATACCAGCATTTTGGGTTTAATGCTTTTGAGGTATTTAAGCAGTTCTTTTGCGTGGCAACCGTAGGTTCCTAAATGGACGTCGGATATTACAACTATGTCAACTTCGCGTTTTGCCATTAATGTTTAGCAAATGTTTCTTTATCCCGGGCTAATGCGGCAGGTTATTTAATTTTATTAAGAAAGTACAGGCGTGGAAAGAGCAGATCACTCGTTATCTTCTTCCTCGTCAACCTTCAGTTCGTACGGACTCAAATAGAACAGGCCGGTTAATCCCAGCAGTGCTATCACTATCAAATAACCAAACTCAAAATTCATCTTTCCGGGTTTTTACAAATATCAGCAAATCAACATTATCTGATTGTTAAGACTTCGTTAAAGGTTGAAAGTTAAACGCCAATTAATATTTTTATTTTTCCACAAAGAGCCCATAATGTTTATAACCATGACGCGTTTTGGTTTAAATACGCTTTTTGCGCTATATTGCACGTTATAAACCTGTTATAAAACACCAAATGAAAACATCCGCCTGTCGCAAAAGTCACTTGTTGCTTACCCTTATCTTTTTAATATTAGGCAATACTATTAGCCACGCCCAGCAAAAAGCCGGGATAAAATTTGTGCATAGCCTAAGCTGGGCGCAAATAAAAGCCAAGGCTAAAAAAGAGCGCAAGTATATTTTTGTGGATGGTTATACCACCTGGTGCGGCCCCTGCAAAATGATGGCGCAGGATATTTTTCCGCAGCAAAAAGTTGGCGACTTTTTTAATCAGCACTTTATTAACGTAAGCGTACAGTTCGATGTAAGTAAAACCGACAATGCCGAAACCAGGAAGTGGTATAAGGATGCCAAATACCTCGAAAATACTTATAAAGTAAACTCGTACCCTACCTTCCTGTACTTTAACCCCGATGGTGAGCTGGTGCATACCATATCGGGCGGTACCACTAATCCCGATGAGTTCATCAGCAAATCGAAAGCTGCGCTCGATCCTAAACTGCAACTCATCTCCCTTAAAAAACAATTTGATAAGGGTAAAAGAGATACCGCTTTTTTATCAACCTACATCAGCGCGGCACAGCAGGCTAATAACGATACCCTTGCCATAAAAGGCATAAATGCTTACCTCGGTACAAATCCCGATCTGCTTGCACCAAAAAGCATAGGCTTTATCGTTATCGCCACTAAAACCTCGACAGACCCGGGTTTTAAAACATTGTTGAACAATGCTAAAGAAGTTGATGCTGTAGCCGGCAAAGGTAAATCGGCAGAAATACTGAATGACATTGTATTTGAAGAAGAGGTACTGCCATTTTTACGAACCGATGGTAAAATCACCCGGTATCCGGGAGGTATGATAACAATTTCGGGCGATGTAATAAAAGAGGTAGCCTGGGACAAGGTGAAAGAAAAACTCGACCAAAAATATCCGGGTATAAGTGACCAAATCATTATGGCAGCCAGGCCTTCACATTATGAATGGTTAGCCGACTGGCCAAAATATACCGAAGCGGTAACCGCCTATATAGCCAAATACGGCAGCAACATCAGCGATGATAAATTAAGCGGATATGCCTGGCAGGTATTTTCTAATACAGATGATAAACAAAACCTTACCACTGCTGCCGGATGGATAAAACCCGCGGCTACAGATGCCGGTCTTAACAATTTGAACAGTGTGTATACCTACGCCAACCTGCTATACAAGGCAGGCCAAAAAGAACAGGCCATTACTTACTTGCAGGATGTAATGAGCAAATCTCCGGAGAAAGGCAAAAACTTCAGCGGACTGTTAACCAAAATAAAAAACAACGAACAAACCTGGCAATAAACCGCTACAGCAGTTGCATCAACTCTTTCAACTGCGTGATCTGCTGTGGTACGTCGGCAGGCTTTTCGGCATTGTGGGGGTTAAAGTAAATGGCATCCATACCGTAGTTTAGCGCTCCGCGGATGTCGGCCTCCACACTATCGCCAATCATCAGGCAGCAATCTTTGGTGCAGTCGGCCAATGCCACCGCGTGTTCAAAAATGGCTTTATCGGGTTTGTTCACCCCTACCACTTCAGATATAATGATGTTTTTAAAATAGCCCGCAATGTTGGTTCCGGCGGTTTTCAACTCGGTAGATTCTTTAAACCCGTTGGTGATCAAATGCAGCGTATACTTGCCTTGCAGGTATTGCAGGGTTTCGTGCGCGTGCGGAAACAGGTTGGTTTTAGTTGGGCATAGCTGCACGTACTCGTCCTCAAAAGTGAGCGGCATCACGTCGGGATGCAGCCCAAGATCAAGAAAGGTTTTTTTGAAGCGGGTTTCGCGCAATGCCTGTTTACTGATTTTGCCAACATGGTAATCGGCCCAAAGCTGGTGGTTGTTGCGGGTATAGGTTTCAATGAATACATCGGCAGATGGCAAGCCGATATCGTTAAGGCGATGAGCGATATACAGTTCGTGCAGGGTTTCCTCGGCGTTCTTATCAAAATCCCAGATGGTGTGGTCAAGATCGAAAAATATATGCTGGTATTTGGTACTCATTGCGCTGCTTATTATGTTTCAAAAAGGTAATACAGCACAAAGTTAGGCTTTGACCGATAAATAGTTTCATCTTAAAAACATAAATCACCAATTGAGCGTTCCAAATGCTGCGTTGTATTAAAACACTTCTCTTTTTGCTATTATTTTTGGTAATTTTGTTATAGATGGATTTTAAACTTACCTCTGAATATAAACCTACCGGCGACCAGCCCGAAGCCATTAGGCAACTGGTTGAAGGTGTAAACGGCGGCGAACCTTTTCAAACCCTGCTGGGTGTTACCGGCTCGGGGAAAACGTTCACCATGGCCAATGTGATAGCACAAACGCAAAAGCCAACGCTGATACTAAGTCACAATAAAACACTTGCCGCGCAGCTGTACGGCGAATTCAAGCAGTTCTTCCCCGAAAACGCGGTGAACTACTTTGTATCGTATTACGATTATTACCAGCCCGAGGCCTTTATACCTACCACCAATACTTATATTGAAAAGGATTTACAGATAAACGAAGAGATAGAAAAGCTCCGTTTGCGTACTACTTCGGCACTCATGTCGGGCCGCAGGGATGTGATCGTGGTGTCGTCTATTTCCTGCATTTACGGTATGGGTAACCCCGAGGATTTTGCCAAGTCGGTATTTAAGTTCGCGGTGGGTACCCGCATTAGCCGCAACGCTTTTTTACACCGTTTGGTAGAGATACTTTATGCACGCACCACGGCCGATTTTAAACGCGGCACCTTTCGTGTGAAAGGTGATGTGGTAGATATTTTCCCGGCTTATATGGATTTTGCTTACCGCATATCCTTTTTCGGCGATGATATTGAAGAATTAAGCACTTTCGATATCACCTCCGGCAAAACCATAGAAAAGATGACGCACATGGTGGTTTACCCGGCCAACCTTTACGTGGCCCCGCGCGAGCGCTTTCAGCAATCGGTATGGGCTATACAGGAAGAGCTGGAAACCCGTAAAAAGCAGTTCATCGGCGATGGGCGTTTCCTTGAAGCCAAGCGATTGGAGGAAAGGGTTAATTACGATTTGGAGATGATTCGCGAATTGGGTTACTGCTCGGGGATTGAAAATTATTCAAGATTTTTTGACGGCAGGGAACCGGGTATGCGCCCCTTCTGCCTGCTGGATTATTTTCCGGATGATTACCTGATGGTGATCGACGAAAGCCACGTAACCGTACCGCAGATCCGCGCTATGTATGGTGGTGACAGATCGCGGAAGATGTCGCTGGTTGATTATGGCTTCCGCCTGCCCGCGGCGTTGGATAACCGTCCGCTAAACTTCCAGGAGTTTGAGCGCCTGGCACCGCAAACAGTATATGTAAGCGCGACCCCTGCTGACTTTGAACTCGAAAAATCGGGTGGTGTGGTAGTGGAACAGGTGATTCGTCCGACAGGATTGCTCGACCCTGTGATCGACGTGCGCCCGGTAATAAATCAAGTGGATGACCTGCTCGACGAAGTAGACAAAACCATTAAAATGGGCGACCGTGTACTGGTAACCACCCTCACCAAACGGATGGCCGAAGAACTGGCCAAATACATGGATAAGCTGGGCATCAAATGCCGCTACATCCACTCGGAGGTAAAAACCCTGCAAAGGGTAGAGATTTTGCGGGGCCTGCGCCTTGGTGAATTTGACGTATTGATTGGGATCAACTTGTTAAGGGAAGGTCTGGATTTGCCCGAGGTATCCTTAGTAGCTATTTTGGATGCCGACAAGGAAGGCTTCTTAAGATCTGAACGTTCGCTGATCCAAACCATTGGCCGTGCCGCCCGTAACGATAGGGGCCGTGTAATTATGTACGCTGATAAAATTACCGATTCGATGCGTATTACGATGGACGAAACCAATCGCCGTCGTGAAAAGCAGATACAATACAACGAGCAACATGGCATAACGCCGCGTACAGTTGGCAAATCACGCGAAGCCATTATGGAGCAAACTTCGGTGGTTGATTTCCAGGGAGGGGTACAAAAGGCTTATGTAGAAAACGAAGTAGTAACATTGGCCGCCGACCCTATTGTACAATACATGACCAAAGGCGATCTCAAGAAATCTATCGACAACACCAAAAAAGATATGCTTGCCGCCGCCAAAAACATGGACTTCCTCCTCGCCGCCAAACTCCGCGACGAAATGTTCGCGTTAGAGAAAATGATGGAGGAGAAATTTTCTTAAGTTGTAAGTTGCGGGTTGTGAGTTGTAGGGCATTTTTGTTATAAGTTGTATGTTGCGAGTTGTATGTAAAAATTGCGCCTGGGCCACAACTTAGGGCTTACAACCTGCAACACACAACTTACAACCCATAACACACAACACAACAGACAAACAATTTATACGTTAATAACTTATATTTGTAGCTTTAATTTATTCAGATGATATTATTACGTTTTCTGCTTATATCGGTATTAGTGCTTTATATTGTGCGTCAGTTGGCACGTATATTTTTGCCTATGCTTTTTCAAAGTGTTATTAATAAAGCCACTCAGCAACAGCAGCGTAACCAAAATTACCAGCAGCCTAAACGCCCCGAAGGTACTGTTAAGGTTGATTATGTTCCGCAAAACACCAAAAACACCGTGCCTGATAACGAGGGCGAGTTTATTGATTACGAAGAAATTAAGTAGTAAATGCTGCCCGAACAAGTTTATAAACGCAGAAGGCGCCATGATAATACGCCCGATACCCTGCTGCTTATTATCACCAATTACATCGTATCGGTACTAAACATTCAGCTGTTTGGTATGTGTACCAACATAAACAGTTTTTTTTGGATAGTAACCGGAGGCCTGGGCCTGTACAACGTTTTTATGGTACGCAGGCACCGCGAAGAGTATAACCGCATCAATATTATCGTATACGTGTGCAGCGTTTTGGTGCTGGTGGGCATGTTCTTTTTATTCCGCACAAAGGCTACCCCCTGCTAAATCAAATCCTTTATAAACTTAATCATTCTATTCTCGTTCAAATTTCTATTTTTGGGAACGATATACCCATTTTTAAATTACTTTAATGAATAACTGGTTCAAACGTAATGGTGTACACTTTGTTGTAGCTGCCATTTTTTTAGTGATCTGCTTTTTTTACTTCACCCCGGCTTTTCAGGGTAAAACATTAGGGCAAAACGATGTTACCCGGGCACAATCAACCCAAAAAGAGATAAACGATTACAGAGCCAAAGACACCACCATCCTTTGGACCAACCAGATATTAGGCGGTATGCCGGCTTTCCAGATATGGGCACCATATACTGATAACGTAACCACACACGTGGTTTCTGCCCTAAAAACGGTATTCCCTAACCCGGTTGATACTGTTTTGCTGTTCCTCTTCGGTACATACCTGTTATTCTGCGTATTAAAACTTAATCCGTGGTTATCTGCCGCGGGCGCTGTAGCTTTTACATTTTCATCCTACAATATTATATTGCTCCTCGCTGGGCACGCTAACCAAGCCTTTGCTATCGCTTTGTTTGCACCTATTATCGCTGGTATCATTTTAACGTTGCGCGGTAAATACCTGTTAGGCGCATCAGTAACGGCATTCTTCCTGGCATTAGAGATAAGGGCTAACCACCTGCAAATGACCTATTACCTGATGCTCGCCATTTTGATATTGGTAGGTATTGAGGTTTATCATGCCGTTAAAACAAAAAATACCGCTTCCTTCTTAAAAAGCGTGGGTTATTTGGCTGCTGCTACCGTGCTGGCCTTATGCGTAAACGCTTCTATTTTATGGAGCACTTACGAGTACAGTAAAGAAACCATACGCGGTAAATCAAACCTTACCCATAGCAGCAACAACGAACCAAGCGCAGGACTACCAAGAGATTACGCTTATGAGTGGAGCCAGGGTGTGGCCGAGTGTTTCACCTTCCTGATCCCCGATATTTATGGTGGCAGCACACGCGGTTCAAACGATCCTAATTCGCATGTAATTAAAGCGTTGTTAGATCGTGGTGCCGATATTAACCAGGCGCAAAATATTTCACAGGGCGCGTTGCCATTATACTGGGGCGATAAACGCTTCACCGAAGGGCCGTTCTATTTCGGCGCTATCATCTGTTTCTTGTTTGTGGCAGGTTTACTGATTGTTAAGAACCGCTTAAAATGGTGGATATTGGGCACGGTTATTTTGACCATGCTGCTTTCGTTCGGCCGCAACTTCCCTTTCGTATCCGATCTGTTCTTTAATTACTTCCCGCTGTACAACAAGTTCCGCGCGGTTGAATCCATATTGGCAATGGCGCAATTAAGCTTTGCATTGCTTGGCTTACTGGCTATTCAGGAGATCATCACTAACCCTAATAAAGCAGACCTACTTAAAAAAACAAAGATCGCCCTGTACATTACAGGTGGCCTTAGCCTTTTATTCGCGGTATTGCCCGATGCATTCCTGTCGTTCAGAACGAGCAACCACCAGGAATTCACCCAGTTTTTAGGTAAACAATTAGGCGGCGATGCTACACTGGCAACTGATTTGGCCAACGCTTTAGTGAAAGACCGTATATCGATAGCCCGTGCAGATGCTATCCGCTCACTGATATTTGTATTGATCAGTTTCGGACTGGTGTGGGCATTCATCAAGCAAAAGATAAATGTTACTGTGCTATCGTTGGTATTTTTCGCGCTGATATTGGTGGATATGTGGCAGATTGACAAACGTTACCTTAACGATGGTGCGTTTGTTGAAAAACAAGTAGACAACAAACCAAAACCAAGGCTGATAGATCAACTGATAGCCCGCGATACAGACCCGGATTACCGCGTGATAGATCTGGGCCAAAACCTGTTGTCTGACTCATATACCCCGTACTTCCATAAAGCGGTAGGTGGTTATTCGGCAGCAAGGTTAAAACGTTACGACGAGTTGGTAGAAAACCAACTTACTCAATCTTTAAACCAGGATGTGCTGGATATGCTGAATACCAAATACATCATCACATACGACCCTAAAACACAGGAACCGGGCATGAAGAGCAACACCACCGCTTGCGGCCATGCATGGTTTGTAAAGAGCGTTAAGTTTGCCGATAATGCCGATCAGGAAATGCAGGCCATCAGCAGCTTTAGTCCGAAAGATGAAGCCATTGTTGACAAAAGCTTTAAAGATCAGGTAAAAGATAAAAACCTGGCTACCGATCCGGCTGCTTCTATTAAATTGGTAAGCTATAACCCCGATCACATGGTGTACGAAAGCGGTTCAACATCCGACCAAATAGCAGTATTCTCTGAAGTTTACTACGACAAAGGCTGGAAAATGCTGATAGATGGAGTAGAGCAACCCTACTTCCGTGCCGATTACCTGCTGCGTGCCGCGCAGATACCATTGGGTAACCACAAAATCGAGTTCATTTTCCACCCTACCTCTTACTACACGGGCGAAGTGATCTCGTTAATAGGTTCTATTATATTGATACTGGCCTTAATTGGTGCCTTATATCTTGAAAACAAAAAGAAAAGCGGTGAGTTAAAAACTGCTTAAATTAAATATCATTTTTAATGAGAAGGGCGATGAGTTAAGTACTTATCGCCCTTTTTGTTTAATTGAAAAACTTGTCATTGCGAGGAACGAAGCAATCTCGTCGCGTTTTTTCTGCTTCCTATATAAACCATCGTCATTGCGAGGAACGAAGCAATCTCTACTTAGGTTTTGCTTGTGCTGTGATTAACGTTAGTCTGCTCTTGGCCGCAGTGCCCCATTACTTTTGTCGCCACAAAAGTAACAGACTGAGCGAAGCGATCTCATGAGCACCTATAAAAAACAAACAAACAGCGAATAACGGCTTGTCCAGCAATAGGCTTCTTTGCCGCACGAGGCCCCACCCTGCAAACCGTGCAGAACTTAGGGCTGGAACTTTTGTCCTATGCTTCGCCGCCCATTCCATCCCACATGCAACAAGTTCCTATGCCCGCCTTTGCGCTCATGGCCACCAAAGTTCTGCCCGCTTTCGCCCGAAGCTGTTTGCTGACGGAAAGAGCAAATATGTACGGGTGCCCGCAAACGATTTACACGCCCCCTCGAACCCGGAACCTGAAACCTCCTCATACTAATCATTAGTCCGCCTGTTCAGCAGCCAGTACCATCCTAAATTGAAGGCGATCACTACATGGTTTAGTACCGTTGGGATCAGTCCGTAGTGCTTCTTCATAATATCGAAACGCTCTACCAGGCTTTGGCGATGTTTCTTTTTCGACATGCCGCCTACCAGGTATTTGGCTACATATTGCTTAACGTTTACTACTTTCTTCGCTTTTTTGGCGGCTCGTAATATCCAGTCGATATCCGAGCTTAGCTGGTATTGCATATCGTAGGGCTCCAGCAGGTTTCTTTTAATATAGATAGCCTGATGGCTGATGTTCATGCCGTATTTAAAGCTTCGAAAGGTGAATTGCTCCGGTGCTTTATGCCTGCGCCTACCAAGGCTTTGGCCTTCATCATTGATCATTTCGGTTTCGCCGTAATAAATATCGGCATCAGGTTCGCTTGCAAAAATGTGGGCCACGGTTTCGGAAGCGTATATCTCGTCGCCGGAGTTCATGAACAGCACATAATCACCAGTGGCTGCGGCAAGGCCTTTATTCATGGCATCGTAAATGCCCTTATCCTTTTCGCTGATGAGTTTGGCTATGCGATTTTCGTATTGCTTAATAGTTTCTAAAGTACCATCGGTGGATGCTCCGTCAACTACGATATACTCTATATTGGTATAGCTTTGGTTCAATACCGACAGCATAGTACGCTCAATATCGCGGGCGTTATTGTACACTATGGTAATAACCGATAATACAGGATTAAACGCTGCCATTACTCAAAATTGATTGGTATACTTCTATATATTTAGCCGCCACTATTTCGTTGGTAAAATTGTCCATCACCTTTTGGCGTGCAGCCACTGCCATAGCATCGGCCCTGCCCGAAAACAATACCTCGTTTAGCCCGGCCGCCAGGTCGGTAGCCGATTTGTATTGCGCCAAGTAGCCGTTTTGCTGATGATCTATCATATCAGGTATACCTCCCGTATTAAAAGCTACCACGGGCGTTGCGCAGGCTAACGCTTCCATCACCATATTGGGCAGGTTATCTTCTACCGTAGGTGATACAAATACATCGGCAAGGCTATACACTTCGGCCAGTTCAGCCTGCGAACTGATGAGGCTCAGCTCATGTACCTTAAATGGCAAGGTGCTGCTATCAAAATGCTTGTTTTTGCCAAACATTACTACCTCTGCGTTAGCCGCGTCGGGGTAATTATTTTTAAGGTAATGCAAGGCCTCTACCAAATAGGTAAGCCCCTTGCGCCTGTCGTTAATGTTGGCAGCACCGAACAGGATGACCTTCGCGTTAGCATTAATACCTCGTTTTTGCCTTGCCGCGCTTTTATCTTTGGGCGAAAATATCGCCGTATCAATAGGGTTTGGAATAGCCACAATGCGGTGCCTGCCCAGCAGTTTACTGGTACGGGCAACATCGGCCAGCCAGTTGCTGCAAGTTACAATCACCAGGTTTTTGGCTTCACCTATCATATCGGCTTTCTTTACCCAGCCCCTGTGCGACAGGTCGTTCGGGTTCGGACTGCGCAGCATCCAGCACTTACCGCATTCGCCGGTGTAATGATCACATTCTCCCGGATAATGACAGCCTCCGGTGAAAGCCCACATATCGTGCAGCGTCCACACTACTGGTTTATTTAGAGCAAAAAGTTGCTTTAAGTTTTGGGTGGATAGATAGCCCGAATTAGCCCAATGCAGGTGTACCACGTCGGCCGTGGTAATACCCTCTTGTTTATGAATGGCCGTGCCGGAATTGGCAGGCGAAAACGCGAACCTAACCCATTTATCCTTCTCCTGAAAGAACATGAAGGGCAACCTTTCGCTGAAAAAATCTATCTTGCTTTTAAGCGGCGATACCGTGGAGGTTACTCGTGGTTCGGCAGTTGTTTTTTGCTGTACCAGCATCTTTACATCGATATACCTCAACTCCAGTGCCTTTAGCAGGCGCATACAAGCTGCGGCCGCCCCACCTCCGGCATCGGATGTATTGATCAATGTAACTTTCATGCAGTATGCGTATTATTGCCACAAGTATACTCATACTAAAATAAAAGCAGGGCAAATTATTATGACGAAAAATTTTACTTTTGATGAACTGCTATCAACATAAAACACATAGATGAACGTATTTGCTTACTTATTTCAGGATTGGAAAGCCAACCGGAAAAACATAAAAGGGCAAATGGTATTGTTTATGTTCAGGCTGGTACAGGTCATCAACCGATGGATGCTGCTGAAGGTGATATTTTTTCTATACCTTATGTTTTACCGCTTTTTTGTGGAATGGGTTTTAGGAATTGAACTTCCGCGCAAACTAACGGCCGGTAAAAACCTTATTATATACCATGGGCAGGCGCTGGTGGTAAATCAGGGCGTTGTACTGGGCGATAATTGCGTGCTGCGCAATTCGGTAACTATTGGCCATAAAAAACTGGCCGACGGTACTTTTACCGGTTGTCCGCGTATTGGTAATAATGTAGATATTGGCGCCAATGTGTGTATTATTGGCGATGTGGTAATTGGTGACAACGTGATAATTGGCGCGGGGGCTGTGGTAATAAAGGATATACCGGCCAACAGTGTTGCTGTAGGTAACCCCGCCCGTGTACTTGAAAATAAAACTACGGATGCTGGCATCCTGTAAAAACAGAGGCTTTATAATTAATGGATAATAACTTAACCGACCGTTCATTCTGGAAATCATTTTGGGAAGCTAAAACAGGCCTCATCTTCCCTATTAAAGCCGATTATGTTTTCGGCGATATACTGGGCAAGCTGATTGCCGAAAAGAAGATTAAAACGGCTATTGAACTGGGCGGTTTCCCTGGTTATTACGCCATTTACCTCAAAAAATACCAAAAGCTGGATACCACCCTTTTTGATTACTACATTCACAAGGACATCATCAAAAAGCTATTGGAACTTAACGGGCTTAAAGAGGACGACATTACCATTATTGAAGCCGATCTTTTCGCTTATACTCCCGAAAAGCAATACGACCTGGTAAGTTCGTTCGGGTTGATTGAGCACTTTAACGATACCAAAGCCATTATTGAAACGCACCTGCAATTCCTGAAACCGGGGGGTACGTTGTTTATCACCCTGCCTAACTTTACAGGTGTTAACGGTTGGGTACAACGCAAGTTCGACCGCGAAAATTACGACAAGCACAACATTAGCAGCATGAACTTGCAATTACTTGCCGATAGCTGCCGCCAGTTAGGTTTAAATGAAGTGGAATGCTATTACTCGGGCAAATTCTCTACATGGCTGGAAAACAAAGCCCACCAAAGCAGCCTCACCAAAGCCTTTGTAAAAGCGATATGGCTGGCCGGGAAAGTATTTACCAAGATAGTACCGGTAGAAAGCAAGGCATTATCGCCTTATATTGTATTGAAAGCGACTAAATAATCTGCTTTTATTGGCGTACGGCCGGAGGCCGTGGAATAGTTGCCACTCGCCCGGAGGCGGAGCGGCTGAACTATAGATTCTTCGCTCCGCTCAGAAATGACATTTTTTCACCCAAACCTCGATCCCGAAACCCCGAACCTCAACTCACTCAACCTTTATTAACATTCCCGGTACGCTTTAAAGTGCCCCAGCCGCTTAGTTCACCTTTAAGGGCTTTGCGGATAGATTTGAAGAGTACGTAATACATGAGCTGTCGCCAAATGAAACGTTGGGGAATGATATAGATGAGCTTCTTATAACTCTCCTTTTCCATACGGAAAGCCACCATGGCCACCAGGAAATCGATCAATACGAAAGCCAGGTAATAGATCAGCAGTCTTTCCGGTTTCGGCCCGAATAAGCCGAGGATCATCATCAGATCGGCTATTGGAGAAAACAACGGCAGTATGATCTGGAAGATCAGGATGTTAGGCATCCCCACCATGCCGAAGTAGCGGTATTTTTTATTGAACAACGCGTCGCGGTTTTTCCAAAAGCTTTGAATTACCCCGAAGCTCCAGCGGAAACGTTGCTTCAGCAGCATATTGATGGTTTCGGGCGCTTCGGTATAGGCAAGCGCTTCGCCGCAGTTGCGTACCACGTAACCTTGTTTCAGGATGCGCATGGTAAGGTCGCAATCTTCGGCCAATGTATCGTAAGTAAACCCACCAGCCTTGCTGATGGCCGATTTGCGGAACGCGCCGATAGCGCCCGGCACTACGGTAATACTGTTGATAAGATCGAACGCGCGACGATCCATATTTTGAGCGGTAATATACTCTATCGACTGCCAGCGGGTAATGATATTGGTTTCGTTACCCACCTTAACGGTACCTGCTACCGCGCCAATTTCTTCATCGGTAAAGTAGCTGAGCATGTGGTAAATGGCATCGCTTTTCAGCTGGGTATCGGCATCAATACAAACTACAAACTCACTTTCGGTAATACCGATGCCGTAATTTAATGCTGATGCCTTGCCGCCATTGGGCTTGGTATATACCTTAACCAGTGGATGGTTGGCGTACGCTGTGCTGATCACCTCGTAAGTCCTGTCTTTCGAACCATCGTCCACAAAAATAATATCGAAATCGGGGTAGTCGGTTTTCAGCAGGCTTTCAATGGTCGATATTGCGGTTACCTCTTCGTTATAAGCAGGTACAATGATGCTCACATGTGGCAGATCGGCATCGCTGATGCGCTTTTCGGTCTTTTTATGTTCATAATACTGGCGGATAGCCAGTATGCCGATCAATAATATGCGGCCTATCGCTAAAAATATAGCGGTTATAAAAATGTAGAATAAAAACCAGTTGCCATAAAAATAGCCGTTGATAAAGGCATCATACAGCGGCCCGGTAATGCCAGTGTTTACATCATCCTGTATAACAGGCATCAACTCGTCTTTGCTTTTGTGCAGCACATCGGCAATGGTGGTAAACTGGTAACCCTGGCTTTTAAAGTATTTAATAATGCGCGGCAAGGCCTTTACCGTTTCCTCGCGGGTATCGCCGCCGGCATCGTGCAGCAATATCATCGATCCCTTATCATGATCGCGGATGGCGCGGGCCACAATACTGTCGGCTGTTACGCCGGGCTGCCAGTCCCAGGGATCAATTGATTCGCCAATGTTGATATAGCTTTGCTTGCGGCTTTCTGCCACCGGGATAACCTCGGCAATGGTTTGCGGTTCGGCATCGGCATTAAAAGGCGGCCTGAACAGGATAGTGCTTCGCCCGGTTACCGATTCTATCAGCTTGCGGGTGGCGTTCAGTTCGAGGTTTACACGCTGCGGACTAACCGTAGATATATCCGGGTGGAAAAAGGTATGGTTCCCTATTTCGTAACCCTCATCGTAAATGCGTTTCAGCAGCGGGATATTCTTCTCGGCCATTGAGCCCACCACAAAGAAAGCGGCAGGTACATTTTCGCGTTTTAGTATATCGAGGATGCGTGGCGTATAATCAGGATCGGGGCCATCATCAAACGTTAAAACTACTTTGCCTTTGGCGTAACCATAGCGCCTGATCACGTATTTGGTAGGCAGTTCAATGTAATTCTGATTAGTGATCACATAAGCGGTGGTATCCAGTTTCACGGCTATTTTACCAGGATTAGGGGTAGTGATCAAATCCAGCACCTCGCCATCGCCGGTATAATCTATTTTGTTATTCAACCCTACGGTGGCCAGCATGCGCGTATCTATACCTGTTTTGCGCAGCGAATCAATGGTGAGATCTTTTTGGATGAAAGTCCACAAGCGGGGATCTTCAAAACTTAAACGCCACAAGGCCACACCGGCTGTGCCCCAATCATCCGCGAGGCGCATAATATTGAAGTTGGTGGCGGCATCGGTAAAATAAACAGTGTGCTGCAAGCTATCGGTACCGTAATATTTAAAATGCAGGTTAGCCGAAGCAGGGTCGAAAAGAATTTTGCTATCCTTCTCCTTAGCGGTACTTATGGCCTGCTGGTAGCTCATCGGCGCGCCAACGCTATTGGCAGGCCAGTCGAAACCACCGCCTGCAATGGCCAAAATCACTTTTTCGCTGGGTATTTTGGCACAAACCTTATCCAGTATTTCCTCCACCCATTCCTGGTGCGATATATCACCGGCATTACTGGCTTCGTTGTGCTGGTTAATGGCCATCACAAACAGGTAATCGTTAAAATGCTGTAGCTGCTGTACGTTGTATTCGTCGTCGTTGGCAATTACGTTTTGCGTTACCAAAAAGCCCTGCGCGTGTAATGTGGTATAAAGTTCTTTTTCAAAGTTGACGAAGTCTTTACCGTTACGATCGCCAATATCATACACATCAAGATTTAACCCTTTTAAGCGGTACTTTTTAAGCTGATAAATAATACTATTAATGAATTTAGCACGCAGACCGGCATTTTTAAAAACGCGTTGCAGCGTTTTGGTTTCAAACCCGCCGTTCTGGTTATCACTGTCAACATAGTTGGATAGCGTAACAATAATGGATTTCTTGTACCGTTTATTAAGGTTTATCAGCCCTGTATCGATCACCGTTTTTATGGTGTCGGCCTGTGGATTGATAAAGAAGCCCTCGCTCACAATCATGTCCAGCTTACCAATATTGGCGGCAAGGGCATCGTAAGCCTGTGGTTCCCAGGGGCGGTAAAAGGCGGCGTTAATACGGCGTTTGTTGTTAGGGTGTTTTAAAAGGCGTTCTTTACGGGCAAGCTGAAGCTGCTGTATCTGTACCTTCTGTATCTTAAAATCTTTGTATTTGGTTGATCTTTTTAGTTGTTCAAGCTCTTCTTTGGTGAGTTTTTTGGGCGAAGGATTTAAATTGGGAAGATGAGGATATTGCTTATCGTTAACGGTAACAACGGCAGCTATAAGTCCGCTGATAATAATTATCAAAATGGCACGACTCAGCCACTTGAAACGTTTCCATCTACCCGGGGTATCGGCCTGAAAAACCTGTTTGCCTGACGACATTTATTGAGATAAGAAAAAGTACTGATGTAAAAGGTTTATTTACGAGTATCGGGCGTTACGTTCGAAAAATCGACACCACACTTACAATTACTGCCACAACCTTTTTTTACGAACAGGCTGCGGTAAACCATGCGGCCAATGTAAAAAAGTGCAGCGGCAAAAAGCAGTATCACAATTATTGCCTGGATATTCATAACGCAAATTTAAGTATTATTATAAGTAAAAACGAAATGGCGAACAATATAGTATGCTTGCAAAAACTACATGATATACGTAACTTAGTATAGTTATGGAAACGCTTACATTAGATAAGAAAATAAAAATGTTGCCAGACGATCTTAAGCTTAAGGTTGAAGGTTATATTGATGCCTTGCTGGAAGAAAACGGAACCGGAAAGTCGCAGATACTTGCTGATCCACAAGGAGAATACAATGTGCGTAAACCGGTTTTTGGAAGTGGCAAAGGCATGTTTGGCAAAATGGCCGAAGATTTTGACGCGCCTTTGGATGACTTTAAAGATTATATGTAATAATGAATTTATTACTGGATACGCATGTGTTGATATGGTTTTTTGAGGGAGAAAGCAAGCTGTCACCGCCGGTGAGAACCTTAATAGAGGATGCCCGAAATAAATGTTTTGTAAGCATCGCTTCTGTTTGGGAAATAACAATCAAATCGAGCTTAGGTAAATTGGAGTTTGCCCGATCCGCAAAAGAAATCTCGCAACTGCTATATAATAATGGAATTAGTTTATTGAATATCGAGATAGAACATCTCGATATTATGAAATCTCTACCCCACCATCACCGCGACCCATTTGACCGTTTACTCATTGCGCAGGCTATATCCGAGGGCTTCCATCATATCTGCCGACCGGTATTTTAGCCCTTATCCCGTGAAAATTACGTGGTTATGATGTTATTAATAAATTGATAATGTACGAAAGCTTTAAAATTCAATAAATTAAGCTTACCTTTGCGCCAAATTTAAAGGCGCATTTTTCATGCAAAAAATAAGAAACATAGCGATCATCGCTCACGTTGACCACGGTAAAACCACATTGGTTGACAAAATATTACACAGTTGTGAAATTTTTCGTGACGGACAGGAAACCGGCGAACTGATACTGGACAACAATGACCTGGAACGTGAGCGTGGTATTACCATCGTATCTAAAAACGTTTCGGTTCTTTACAAAGACGTTAAGATCAACATTATTGATACCCCTGGTCACGCCGATTTTGGTGGTGAGGTTGAGCGTGTATTGAAAATGGCTGATGGTGTGTTATTACTTTGCGATGCTTTTGAAGGCGCCATGCCTCAAACCCGCTTTGTAACTCAAAAGGCTTTGGCTTTAGGCTTAAAACCAATTGTGGTTGTAAACAAGGTAGATAAAGAAAACTGTCGCCCTGACGAGGTTTACGAGCAAATTTTCGAATTGTTCTTCAACCTTGATGCTACTGAAGATCAACTGGATTTCCCGGTTATCTACGGTTCATCAAAACAAGGCTGGATGAGCACCGACTGGAAAACACCAACAGAAGATATATTCCCGTTGATGGATGCTATTTTGGCAAACATTCCACCGGCGCCTATCAGCGAAGGTACTTTGCAAATGCAAATTACTTCACTGGATTATTCTTCTTTCGTAGGTCGTATCGCTATCGGTCGTGTAGCCCGTGGTACTATCAAAGAAAACATGCCGGTATCATTGGTAAAACGCGATGGTACTATCCAAAAATCAAGAATTAAAGAACTATATACTTTTGAAGGTTTAGGTAAAGTTAGAGCTACTTCAGTAAGCTCTGGCGATATCTGCGCTGTTGTGGGTATTGAAGGTTTTGACATTGGCGATACTATTGCCGATTTCGAAAAACCGGAACAATTAGAGGTTATCAAAATTGATGAGCCTACCATGAACATGCTGTTCACCATCAACACTTCACCATTCTTTGGTAAAGAGGGTAAATTTGTTACTTCACGCCACCTGCGCGATCGTTTGTTCAAAGAGATGGAGAAAAACCTTGCATTAAAGGTTGTTGAAACCGAATCTCCTGATTCATACCTGGTGTACGGTCGTGGTATCCTTCACTTATCAGTATTGATCGAAACCATGCGTCGCGAAGGTTACGAGTTACAGGTAGGTCAGCCACAGGTTATCGTTAAAGAAATTGACGGTGTTAAATGCGAGCCGGTTGAAACCCTCATTGTTGACGTACCCGGCGATGTTGCAGGTAAAGTAATTGAGTTGGTAACACAACGCAAAGGCGACCTGTTGGTTATGGAGCCTAAAGGCGATTTACAACACTTAGAATTCGATATTCCTGCACGTGGTATCATCGGTTTACGTAACAACGTATTAACCGCTACCGGCGGCGAGGCTATCATGGCTCACCGTTTCAAGGCTTATGAGCCATGGAAAGGTGTAATCCCTGGTCGTTTGAACGGTGTATTGGTATCAATGGATACAGGTAAAACTACCGCTTTCGCTATCGATAAATTACAAGACCGTGGTCGTTTCTTTATCGATCCGGGAGTTGATATCTACGAAGGTCAGGTTTTAGGCGAGCACATCCGCGATAACGATTTGGTGATCAACTTAACCAAAGGCAAGCAGTTAACCAACATGCGTGCATCAGGTAGTGATACCAACGTACGTATTGCTCCGGCTATCAAATTCTCGTTAGAGGAATCAATGGAGTATATCCAGGCCGATGAGTACATCGAGGTTACGCCGCAAAGCATCCGTTTACGTAAGATCTATCTGAACGAAAACGAACGCAGAAACAACGCTAAAAAATTCCAGTCGTAATTAAATAATTGCAATTGATATTTAAAGAGTTTCCTGAAAAGGAGGCTCTTTTTTTGTTTAAAATGATTTACCTTTAAGCAGCTAAACTCATATCACATTTTCATGAAGCGACTCATAATCCTGTCAGCCATAATCATTACTGCTTTTACCGCATGTACCAAAATGTATGATGATACCGATCATCGTAACGTTCTAAAAAACATCGAACTTAGCGATACGCTGAATATGTTCGTAGGTGAAAGCCGCCAGATCCCGGTGGTAACCAATCCGGCAAATTATTCTTTTGATTCATTGCGTTTCAGGTCTTCAGATACCGCGGTGCTATCCATCAGCAAAAGAGGATTGCTTACCGCTTTAAAAGAAGGTGTATCGGTACTAACAATAAGTAATCTGGACAACACAGTTTCGGTAAACGCGCAAATAACCGTTACCGCGCCCGAACCGGACAGCCTGACTATCGGACTCATCGCTTATTATCCCTTCAATAATACTGTAAAGGATTCGTCGGGTAATGAAAATGACGGAACAGCCCATAATATCACGTTCAGTCCCAACCGGAGCGGGAATAGTAAAGCGGCTTATTTTGATGGCCTTTCAAGCTATATCGCTATAAAAGATAATAACGCGCTAAGGCTTAACAATACCGATTTCACGCTGAATATCTGGGTTAATTTGGATAGTTATATCAACGCGTCGGGCAGTTCAATGCTGTCGAAAAATACCGGGGCCTACCAAAATGGCTGGAATTGTTCCATTGTGGGCACCAATAACCACGATGGCGGCTCACCGGGTAACCTGTTTTACAATGTATCGGGCGGTTTAGATCCCTTTGCTGTTGGTACGCTGCAAATAGATACTGCAAAATGGTATATGCTTACCATAACCTACGAGCTTAGCAAACAAAAAGTAGGGTTATACATAAATAGCGTGCTTGATGCCAATGTGTTAAATATCCCTACCCCCAATGCCAATACCAATGCTATGCTGCACATAGGTAACAATAGCCTTACCGATATA
The DNA here is from genome assembly GCF_059418565.1 of Mucilaginibacter sp. GW821-FHT07G05. Taxonomy (NCBI): domain Bacteria; kingdom Pseudomonadati; phylum Bacteroidota; class Sphingobacteriia; order Sphingobacteriales; family Sphingobacteriaceae; genus Mucilaginibacter; species Mucilaginibacter sp. GW821-FHT07G05. Next base: position 205,802 of record NZ_JBWKQC010000007.1, read on the forward strand.
GATCCTTTCGCTATTCAATACTTCTTTAAGGGTTATATGGATGATATCCGCATCTACAACCGCAAATTGAGTGCATCGGAAATAGTGAAGCTGCATAGCCTTACAGACGAATAGGATTTCCTATAGATCATAAAAAAAGAGGCTGCTTCCGCAAACACGGAAACAGCCTCTTTTTTGTTTAACAGCTTATTTTTTAAGTTTCAACTTCACCAGGTACTTGTTCACCAGTATATTAATATCGGGCGACAGGTGCAGCTTATACACCGTTACACTAAACAATATGGTGATGAAAGCTGTGCGGATAATAGTATCTGCAATAAAATTACTCATTACCGGCAGGGCCCATAACGACAGGTAGTAAATAACCGTGCCTGTAATTACAGTAAGCAGGCATTGCACGGTAAAAGGCTGCATTTTAAAGGCGATCAGAATAAAAAGATACCTGAACAGATTAAACACCAAAAAGGTTAATGCCGAAGCTATGGCCGCGCCTGTGAGTCCGTAATAAGGGATGAGTATAATATTACCCGCTACAGCAACCGCTATAAGCATCACGTTGAAAATAGAATCGTACTTAAAGTATTTTGATGTAGCCAGCACCACGCCGTTTACCCCTGTAGATGCATCTATAACATAGCCCAAACTCACAAAAAACACCACGTATTTACCCGACGCGTATTCGGCCGGAAGCAGCTTAAAGATGTTATCGATATTAGCCCATAAAATAATGAAGAGAAAAAGCGCGGCTATCAACTGGTTAACGCAGCTTTTTTTGTACACATCTTTTATAGTTGCCAAATCGCCCGATTTCCAGGCTTCAGATACTACCGTAAAAGTAATGCCGTAAAGTGAACGGGCCGGCAAGGCTATTGCCGAAGCGAACAGAAACGCGGTGTTGTAAATACCGGTATTACTTAAACCATACTTCTCGTGCACAAAATAGGTATCCAGGTTTTGTATAATGAGCGGCGCCGAACCGGTAAGAATAGCGAAAAAACAAATGCTGATAAGTTTAACGCTAAGGGTTCTATCCAGAAATTTAAAATCGGGCTTAAAATGGAACTGATTGTTCTTGATCAGTACGTTCAGCATCAATACCGTGGGCAAAATATTAGCCGCCAGCCAAATGATCATGAACCAATAAAAACTGATAATGTTAAAAAGTACAAGCAGCACGGCCACCAATATGAGCACTCGCTTTGTAAATTCACGGTAAATGGTACCTGAAGTGGTGTTATACAGCATGCGCGCGTACAAATCGAACACGTTGAAGAACAGCGTAAAAAAGGTAAGGGGTAAAAAATACCAGTAGTATTGTTCAAGCAGGTGCGATTTTTCTGCTCCCGCGCTCACCAGTTCCTGCTTAAATATAACGGCCAGTATTACCCATAGTACTACCCCCGCCAGCGCGACCATGCAGGCTAAAAAGAGGTAACCATGGTGTTTATTTTCTTCGCTTCTGAAATAAGGAAAGTATCTTGCGGTGCCGTTAAAGCCAAGTATTGAAAATTGCGCGAACAGCAGCGAGTATGTGGTAAGTATACTAATCAAACCTACTTCTTCAGTTGAAAGGGCATGCGGCTGAATAAGCGAGGTAGTTATAAAGGCTATCGCTACGCCTAAATAAGAATATATGGTACTTTTAATGGTTTGCTGTTGTATTATTCCCATTAATTTAAAAGTTATGCGCTGCCATTTACTTTGACGATAAAATAATAATTTTGATCAAATCAGATGGTAAATATAAAGTATAAAGTTTGTGTGGTTACGGTGACTTACGGAAATCGCTGGCGATTTTTTAAGCAGGTGCTCGAACGTGTACTTTCTTTCGATGCTGTAAGTAACGTAGTGGTGGTGGATAATGCTTCTGTGTACAAGGTAGATGAGCATACACGGCAACTGAACGATCCGCGTGTTTTTACTATCAGCAATACCGAAAATAAAGGCTCCGCCGGAGGCTATAATCAGGGCATAGCCCATGCCTTTGAACAAACCGGTGCTGATTTTATATGGCTGCTTGATGATGATAACCTGCCCGGCGAAACCGCGCTTGATGGATTATTGACCGCCTGGAATGATATTGGAGGCGGCGATAACAAAGCGCTATTTTGCTTACGCGAAGACAGGGCCGCGCACATCCGTATAGCCAAAGGCGAAAACCCTTACCGCTATTACCTGGTGCCCGACAATTTTTTGGGCTTTAACATTTTCCGGATAGTAACTAACCGCCTCAATAAGTTAAAGGATAAACGCGTTAACAATGCGCCTTACCTTAAATATGCGACCATGCCTTATGTGCCTTACGGCGGCTTGCTAATTCCCCGGCAGGTAGTGGCTAAAATAGGTTATCCTAACGAGCGTTTCTTTTTATATGTTGACGATTCGGAGTATAGCTATCGCATTACGCAACAAAACGGCGTTATCTGGCTGGTAACCGGTTGTAAAGTGGTAGATATCGATCAGTCGCAGGGGATTGGTTATGTGCAAAAACCCTTGCGCTCGCACCTGTTAGATCAATGGAACTTCCGCACATATTACCATATTCGCAACCGCATTTATTTTTATTCGCGGGTAGCAATAAAAAATCAGTTCTTGTTTAAAATCAACAAAGCGATATATTTGGCGTTCTTAGGTTTGACAGGCATTTTGAGCGGCAAAACCACGGAATATAAACAGCTGGTACAGGCCGTGAACGATGGCCTGGAAGGTAAATTAGGAGAGGCAGCGCCGGAACGCTATACATCACCTTCGGATAATAAATAAACCATATTGAAATAAATACAATGCAGGCATCAAATTTAGGTAACGAGGTAATAACCGCTTACGACGATTTCTACAAAGAGCACGACGATCAGTGGCGGATGCTGGGCGCTAAATACAAAGCCGAACACATTGTTGATGTAAGCAAAGGCCAAACGTTTGAAAAAGTATTGGAAGTAGGTGCCGGCGATGGCAGTATCCTTAAATTTTTATCAGATAAAAACTTCGCTCCCGAATACCATGCCGTAGAAATTTCATCGAGCGGGGTGCAGCATATCAAATCGCGTAATATTAAGGGCTTGGTATCCGCGCAGGTATTTGATGGCTATCATTTACCTTTCGAGGATAATACCTTCGACCTTATCATCCTTTCGCACGTATTGGAGCATGTAGAGCACGAGCGCCTGCTGCTGCGCGAAATTAAACGCGTGGCGCTTAATTTTATAATAGAGGTGCCTTTAGATTATAAAGTGGGAGTTGATGCCCGCATAAAGCATTTCCTGGCTTACGGCCACATTAATGTGTACACGCCAACATCGTTACGTTACCTGCTGCTTACCGAGGGTTTTGTTGTAAATAATGATCTTACCTCTATTATTGAGCCTGAAGTTACCCGCTTCAACAGCTTTGTGAATCAAAAAAAATCAAAAAACTTTATCGTTAACACCAAAATAACTGCCGAGTACGTTGTTAAGAACAGCTTAAGCAAAATATTGGGTAAAAAGGTGACCGAGAAACTGGCCAATGCCTATACTGTACTTTGCAGTAAAGTTGACGGACAGCCCCAGTTATTTTGAGTTGATAATCAGTAAATGCAGAACCTTGCCCCTATAGCCCTTTTTGTTTATAACCGGCCCGACCATACCCGCCGTACACTTAGTTACCTGCAACAAAATGTACTGGCAGAGGAATCGCGGTTGTTCATATTTTCAGATGCCCCCAAAACTGAAGCCGATAAAGCCAGGGTAGACCAGGTGCGGCAACTGGCCAAAACGGTTACAGGTTTTAAAGCGGTAAAGGTAATTGCCCGCACCGAAAATTTCGGACTGGCCAGATCTATCATCGAGGGTGCTACGCAACTGGTTAACGAATATGGCAAGGTGATCGTGTTTGAAGATGACCTGCTATCATCCCCTTACACGCTCGAATATTTCAACGAGGCCTTAAGCAAATATGCCAACGAAGAAAAGGTAATGCACATTGGCGCTTACATGTTCGATCTGCCCGACAAAACATTGCCTCAAACCTTTTTCCACCACATAGCCACCAGTTGGGGCTGGGCCACATGGGCACGCGCCTGGAAAAACTTCGAACCCGATATCGACACCCTGCTGCAACAATTCGATGCCGAAAAGAAACACCGTTTTTCGGTAGAGAGCACTATGAACTTTTGGAAACAGATGCAGGAGTTTAAGGCTGGTAAAAATAACTCGTGGGCCATCAGGTGGTATGCCTCCATCTTTTTAAAAGGAGGGCTATCGCTCAATCCATCGCATTCGCTGGTACACAATATTGGTCACGATGGCACAGGCGTACACTCCAATATTGAGCACATGTACCAGGTGCACATATCGCGCCAGCCGGTAAAACAATTCCCCACAATAATTGCCGAAGATAAAAAGGCGCATCGTGCTATACGTACGTTCTTAAGCAACCGCAAAGGCACTTTATTGCAAAGAGGCATCCGCCTGATCAAGCAGTTGAAAGTGAAATATCTGAATAAGTAAGAAGCTTAATTAAATTACGATATCGTCGAATCACAAGTACTGTGAATGAAGAAACCTAAAGGCAAGGGCTTTACCTTTCTATTCTAACCTTATTTCTGCGTTAATTACAGGGTACGCTTTACAGAGAATCTTGATACCTGATACTAACTACTTGATACTATAATCAAGCTTTCTCTATCAAACATACCGCATAGGCAACTACGCCTTCTTCCCTACCTATAAATCCCAATTTTTCATTGGTGGTGGCTTTTATGGAGATATCATCCTCATCGATACCTGCGGCTTCGGCAATGTTTGCCTTCATGGCAGGGATGTGTGGGTTTATTTTGGGTGCTTCGAGGCATATCATGGCATCGATGTTACCTATCGCCCAACCTTTATCAGCTAATAATTTTACTACGTGCTGTAGCAATATAAGGCTGCTGATGCCTTTCCACCTATCGTCGGTATTTGAAAAATGGAAGCCGATATCGCGCAGGTTTGCCGCGCCAAGCAGGGCATCGCAAATGGCATGCAGCATTACATCGGCATCTGAATGGCCAAAGGCACCTGCATGGTGCTCCAGCTTTACGCCGCCTAATACAAAAGGGTGTTGTTCTTTTAACTGGTGTACATCAAAACCAAAGCCTACTCTTATTTTTCCCACGTTTATTTTTTACTGCCAAAGTTAGCAGAAAGTGTAAAACGCAGCGTATTTGCCAGCGGACTATTTTGCTGACTGGCGGCTAAATAAGAGAAATCGAACTTAAACACATCATATTTCACCCCTAAGCCGAGGGTTAAAAAGTGACGGTCGCCTTTTGACGGCGACTCAAAAAAGTAGCCTGCCCTTAAAGCGAACTTCTGATCGTACCAGTACTCTAAACCCGGCGAATAGGTAATCTCCTTAAATTCTTCGCTGATACCACCCGGCGCATCCGAAAATGAGCGGAAGATACCTTCGGGTACGGAAATACCTTCACCGTTATCAATAGTGCCATCGCTGGCTATGCGGGTGGTTGGCACTAAAAGTTTATTCAGGTCGAGCGCTATGGTAAGCTGGTTGGTGGCATCGATATAAAAAGTGTTGGCTGCCCCTATCTTCAAATTGGTTGGCAAAAAGTATTTAGGTCCGTTTTCGCTGTACCCAATTTTGGTACCGATGTTTGAGATGTTGGCGCCAAAGGCGAATAAGGCATCCTTACCAAATTGTTGGGTTGGATTACGGTAATATACCGATACATCGGTAGCTACCGCGTTACCTGCACGGCCGCTTTGCGATGAACCCGCGCTGTACGAGATATTCGACAGGTTGGAGTGGATATAACGCAAGGTTAAACCTAAAGACAGGTTTTCGCCGAACTTACGGGCAAATGTACCGTCGATGGAAAATTCGTTCGGTGTATATGAACCCAGATCGTTGGCTCCGTCATCGCTCAACAAAATAGAACCCAAATTAAAATAACGTAGTGACAGGCCTAAAGTATTGCGTTCGTCTACCTTATGGGCATAGCTTAAATAAGCCAGGCTAACATCGGGGATCAGTTTACGCAACCACGGGCTGTATGATAATGAAACCGCGTCGTCGCTTTCTAAAAAGGCCAGTTTCGACGGATTCCAGTAGGTAGCATTTACATCGGGCGAAATAGCCACCCCTGCATCGCCCATAGCGCCTGAGCGTGAATCGGGCGAGATGGTTAAAAAGGGCACCTCGGTTCGTATAGCTCCTGCACTGGTACCACCTGTAACACTGGGCGTATTCTGTGCAAACACAGCAGCCGGCAATAACAAAGTACTTATAACAAATAAACGGGAAGTAAAAAGGTTCATTAGCCTGCTGTTGGGTTTATTGATTCAAATATAAAAATATATTACCGCCATCAAAGCCGTATATGGTTGTCATTACGTTAAATCAATTAATTTTGTTGTAACTGAATGCTTATTAATTACGTTTAAATCTATAAGAAAACAATTAGGGTTGTATATGGGTATTATGTACTGTTCTTTTTTAACAAAAAGTACTACATTTACCCTCAACATATACAATGTAAAAATATGAAAATACTTTTTACTAAAACTGCTTTAGTGCTGTTGGCAGCAGGAGTGATAATGAGCAGTTGTTCGCAGAAACAACAGTCGCAAAAAACGGGCATAACGTATAACGACCGTACCAACGGGGGTTATCAGCGCTTCAGGCAAACCCACCCTTCACCGGGCCCGGGTTTAGTGCCTATTGAAGGCGGTACGTTTGTATTAGGAGGCAGCGCCGGTCAGGATGTTGCTTACGAGTACAACAATGTGCGCCGCCGTGTAACTGTGCCCTCATTTTACATGGACGAAACCGAGGTATCAAACCAGGATTGGTTAGATTATCTTCACTGGATAAATATCACCTTTACCGATGACCGCGAATTGTATTACAATGCAACTCCTGATACCTTGGTATGGCGCAGGCCGTTATCATACAACGAGCCTTATGTAGATAACTACCTTCGTCACCCGGCATTTCAGGATTACCCTGTAGTGGGTGTTACCTGGGAACAAGCGCAGGACTATTGCGTTTGGCGTACCGACCGTACCAATGAAAACATCCTTCGTCAGCGTGGTAACCTGCTGGCCTGGAAAGATAACGCCAACCAAAAAGGCGGCGCTACCAAGGAGCCTTTCAACACTGATATTTATTTGAACGGTCAATATCGCGGTCAGGGTATTGATGGTAAAAAAATGATGCCAGATCTTAACCCTAACGCTACCAACAAAGGCGCTAAAGCCGTAAGGCCGGTACGTATGGAAGATGGTATACTGAAACAAGGTTACCGCCTGCCATCAGAAGCCGAGTGGGAATACGCGGCGTTGGCACTTGCCGGTAATACCGAATTTGAAAACATTAACGATGGTAAAGTTTACCCGTGGAATGGCATGGGCGTACGTTCACCTAAAAGAGCTACACGTGGTTTGATGCTGGCCAACTTTAAACGCAGCAGCGGTGATAACGCCGGTGTGGGCGGTTACCTGAATGACAAGGCCGATATTACAGCGCCTGTACGTTCATATCAGCCAAACGATTTCGGTTTATACAACATGGCCGGTAACGTTAACGAGTGGGTTGGTGATACTTACAGACAAACATCTTTTGAAGACGTTGACGATTTTAACCCTTTCCGTGGTAACGAGTTTACCAATAAAAGATTGGCCGATCCGTCAAAAGGTTTATATGCTAAGGATAAATTTGGCCGCCCTATTAAGGATGCTGCAAAATCAGGTCATAAATTGAAATACAGCGAGTTTATTGCTGCACAACAAGGCGGACAAAACAACAGCATTGAGACTAATCCTAAAGGCACACCTGCCGATAGTGCCAACGCGGTTGCCAACATACCTGCTAACCCTGTTGCGGGCAAAGCTTACAAAGCCGATTTAAGAGATTATGCCGACTCGGTAAACAATGATCTTTACGGCACTACTACTTTGGTTAACAACCACTCTAAGGTGTACAAAGGCGGCTCATGGAATGATATGGCTTACTGGTTAAACCCATCAACCCGCCGTTTCATGAACCAGGACGAAGCCAGCGCCGAAGTTGGTTTCCGTTGCGCCATGACACTGGTAGGTGCCCCGGAAATTTATCCGCAAGGCAAACCACACCTGAAAGTTAAAAAAGCCAAGGCTTACAAATCAAGATAAAAACTACTTCATAGTTTACAAAAGAAGAATCCCGTTACGGTTAACCGTAACGGGATTCTTCTTTTTATAGCCTTTTATGTCATTTCGAACGAGGTACAAGGAGAAACTATCTCTTGAGCGATAGCGAAAAATCTTCTTCGACTTATTGGTGGACGATTTTCATAATGAAGAAGATCTTTCACTACGTTCAAGATGACAGGGGTGGTTATAAATAGAGTTAATGAGCAAACAGTAGACTTTCATGGCGAAGAAGATCTCTCCCTACGGTCGAGATGACAACGGGAATGATTATTAACACCCTCTACGTCTTTAAAACAATATCAATATCTGTCCCTTTTCTACCTTATCGCCCGGTTTCAGTTTAATTGATCTTACGGTTACATCGGCCGGGGATTTGATGATGTTCTCCATCTTCATGGCTTCCAGCACAAAAAGATTGTCGCCTTTTTTTACTTCATCGCCTTCGGTTACAAATACTTTTAATACCAAGCCGGGCATGGGCGCTTTTATTTCGCTCACCTTTACACTATTCAAATCGCTTAGGCCAAGCTGTTCTAATAACAGGTCGAATTGGTCTTTAGCGGTAATGTGGTAGATATTGTTGTTTACCTTTATTTCGGCTGTTTTGGCGGCGGCATCAAAGCTGATCACCTCTACATTGTAGGAGGCGTTATCTTTTATAATGTGATAAGTATTAGCATTGATCTGCTTTATATCGGCATTCACGGCACTGCCATCAATCAGCAAGTTTTCGACCGAACGTTCTACTGTGTGCGTGTATTTATCGTTTAACTTTACCTTATACATAAGTTTATTGTGTAAAGCTGTATTGAATAAGGTTAGCGCCCATTTTTAAAGCCTTCAGTCGGGTTTCCTGAGCATCGCCGGGGTATGTGCCCAAATCTTCCCAACCGTTACCCAAATCGCTCTCATAAGAGTAATAGCATACCAACCTGCCCTTATAGATGAGGCCGAAACCTTGGGCGCGTTTGCCATCGTGCTCGTGCACTTTGGGTAAACCATTCGGGAAAGCGTATTTCTGATGATAAACAGGGTGATTCAACGGCAGCTCCACAAATTCAAGTTCCGGGAATACCTGTTTCATTTGCGGGCGGATAAATTTATCCAGGCCATAATTATCGTCGATATGCAAAAAGCCGCCGCCCGTTAAATACTTACGCAGGTTACGCGCTTCCTGGGCCGAGAAGATCACGTTCCCGTGGCCGGTCATGAAAATAAAAGGATAGTTAAATATTTGCGCGCTGCCTGCTTCTACAATTTCCTCGTCGGCCTCAAAATTGGTTTTAAGGTTTTCGTTGCAAAACTTAATAAGGTTGGTGAGCGCTGTACGGTCGCCATACCAATCTCCGCCGCCATTGTATTTGAGGCGACCGATTTTGTATGATGGCGCGTTAAAGCTGCTGCTAAACAGCAGTATAATTATTGCAGTAAGATTGATGCAGAGGCATTTCTTCATAACCGGTTCAAAAAGTTCACCTCGAAACAGGCCTCTAAAGCGGCAGTTTCGGTACGCAAACGGCTTTCACCTAAAGTTATGGCTTTAAAATCATTATTCAAAGCATTGCCAATCTCCTCCGGACTAAAATCGCCTTCGGGGCCTATCAATACTAAATAATTTTGTTGGGGTTGCAGGATGCTTTTCAGGCCTGCCTTTTCGCCCGGTTCGCAGTGGGCTATAAACTTTTGTCCGTTAAAAGGCTGGGCTAAAAACTTATTGAAAGTCACCGGCTCGTTTAAAACCGGGTGATAGGCTTTTAACGATTGTTTTATGGCCGCGGTAATAATGCGGTTAAGCCTGTCAACCTTGGCCTCTTTACGTTCAGATCGCTGGCAGATGATGAGCGAGATCTCATCTATACCCACTTCAGTGGCTTTCTCTAAAAACCACTCCAAACGTTCAATATTTTTAGTAGGCGCAACCGCTATGTGCAGATAGTGGTTGCGCTTATTATATTCTGTAGTTACCGATATAATATCGAGTATGGTACGCTTAGGGTGCGCGTCTTTAATACGGGCAATGTAGAGGCCTCCCCTTCCATCGATCAATTGCACCTCATCGCCAACATTCAGGCGAAGTACCCGAACGCAGTGTTTGCTTTCCTCTTCGCTTAAAAAGTAATGAGGCGCATTGGGGGCAATATCCGGTGTATAGAACAGGTGCATGGTATTAATGCAGGTCTACCGTATCCTCATCGTTCAGCAACAGTTCAAGCTTTACAGCCTCAATGTTCTGGTCTGATTTTTTTAATACGGTGATGTTGTAACCATTGGCTTCTTTTTGCTCGCCCACGTCAGGTATCTTACCAAAAATATGACCTAACCAGCCCGATACAGTATCAAAGTCGCCATCCTCGGGCAAATCATGCGGCAGGTGTTCGTTCACGTCGTATATAGGTGCCAGGGCATTCACTATAAACTCGCGGTCGTTCACCTCCTCTACAATTGGTTTTTCTTCATCATACTCATCCTGTATCTCACCAACCAATTCTTCCACAATATCTTCAAGAGTAACCATACCGGCAGTACCGCCAAATTCGTCCAATACAATGGCTATCTGTATGCGCTTTTGCTGCAATTCGGCCATCAGATCGTTGATCTTTTTGGTTTCAGGGATAAAGTATGGCTTACGGATAATATCTTTCAGTACAATCTCTTCGCCGCGGGCAATAAGCGGTAAAATATCTTTAGCGTGTACAATACCCACAATTTTATCTATCACCTCTTCGTAAACCGGCATACGCGAATAGCCTTCTTCAATCAGTATGGCTATCAATTCATCTTTCTCGGTATCTATATCAATACCCGATATTTTGGTACGGGGAACCATGATATTTTTAACCACACGCTCGTTAAACTCAAATACGTTCTGTATCAGTTCGTGCTCGTTAGAGTCGAGCGCGCCGCTTTCCTTGCCTTGTTCAAGCAGGTATTGCAACTCTTCAGAACTGTGGTGCGATTCGCCGTGAACGGTTACTATACCGAAAAGCTTCAGTATAAAGTTAGCAAAACCGTTAAGCGTCCAAATGAAAGGGCGGCATACAATGTAAAAGAAACGTAGCGGTAATGCTATTGACATTACCGTACGTACTGATTTTTGTATAGCTAATGATTTAGGAGCAAGCTCGCCAAATACAATATGCAATATAGTGATGGTGGCAAATGCCGCGATGTGGCTTGATGTTAACACCCATGATGAGGTAATGGTAACGCCAAACAAGGAGAACAAATTAAGCATTACGGCCGTCATAACCGACTCGCCGGCCCAACCTAAACCCAGTGATGCTAATGTAATACCTAACTGTGTTGCTGCAAGATACCCATCAAGGTTGTGCATAATGCCGCGCGCTATTTTAGCGGTTGGGCTGCCTGCCTTGGCCTTAATTTCTATTTGCGAACCCCTTACCCTAACCATGGCAAACTCGGCTGCCACGAAAAATCCGTTAAGCAATACCAGGAAAAAGGTAAAGAAAATTTTAAAACCGCTTATTTCTAAATCGAGTCCGGGGTCCATGTATTAATTATTGGTAAACGGGAAAAGTAGACTGGTATAATTCCAGGCTCTCGGCAATTACTTTGTGCGCGTAACGCGTACCAAGCCAATGCTCAATAGTTACGTTTTTGCCTTCAAGTGTTTTGTAATCTTTAAAGAAACGCTCAATTTCTTTCATTGTGTGAGGAGGCAATTCGCTGATATCGCTGATATAATTTACCGACATGTCGTTTTTAGCTACCGCGATGATCTTGTCATCCTGCTCGCCGTTATCAACCATGTGCATTACACCAATTACTTTAGCTTCGATGATCGACATCGGGAAAACGTCAACCGAGCAAAGTACCAGAATATCCAGCGGATCTTTATCATCGCAATAAGTTTGCGGGATAAAGCCATAATTAGCCGGGTACATTACTGATGAAAAAAGTACACGATCTAACTTCAACAGGCCTGAATCTTTATCAATCTCATATTTTGCTTTCGAGCCTTTAGGAATCTCGATGATAGCGTTAACTACGTCAGGTATATTGATACCCGGTGAAACTTGGTGCCAAGGGTGTTGTGTACTCATTAATTATAATATTTTGTATGTTATTGTTTTGTTTCGCTCTCATTAACACTTTTAGGGTTAATAAGTTTCTTTCTTAAAAATGCAATTATCAGGGGCACTGATGTTACCAGCAAAAACGCTATAACAATGTACTCCAGATAGTTTTTCAATTGCGGATAGCTTTTACCTAAGAAATATCCGGCTAAAGTAAGGGTGTTTACCCAGGTAAAACTGCCAATTATGTTGTACAGGGTGAATTTTTTAATGTCAACCTTAACTACACCTGCAAAGATAGGGGCAAAAGTTCTAATTATCGGGAAAAATCTACCTAAAACAAGCGCCATTCCGCCATATTTAGCGTAAAATTCTTCGGCAAGTACTACATATCGCTTTTTAAAGAACCATGAATCATTCTTTTTAAATAATACGGGCCCCGTTCGGTAACCAAACCAATAGCCCGCAAAGTTGCCCAAAATACCGGCCCCAATAAGCGATGCTATAAGGGTATAGATAGATACGGTAAGTTTATCAGCTGCGCAAAATAAACCCGCCATAAACAACAGGTAATCACCGGGTAAGAAAAAACCGAAAAAAATTCCTGTTTCAGCAAATACTACAATAAGCAAAACGTAAAACCCCAGGCCGATGATAGTCTGGGCATCGGTTAAGTTATGCAGGTAGTCCCAAATATTTTCCATTCACTATATCCGTAAAACTACAAATATTTATGTGAATTAATAATTAAGTTATCGGCTATTAAATTAGCTTCGATATAAAGTCGGGGTAAACACCTATAACTATTGTGGCTAAGGCAGATACTCCCAGTACAAACACAAAGTAAGGCGATACCGAAAGCTCGGTACGCTCGGCACTGCGGAAGTACATAGCAATAATAACCCTGAAATAGTAGAAAATGCTGATGATGGCGTTAACCACAGCTACAATAACCAGCCATAACTGGTATTTAGCCAACGCGCCTGTAAACATAAAAAACTTGCCTATAAAGCCTGCGGTAAGGGGTATACCGGCTAATGATAGCATGGCGATAGTTAATGTAAATGCCAAAAATGGATTTTTTAAAGCCAGCCCGTTAAAGCTTTCAAAACTATCGCTGCCGCTTTGCTGTTGAACCAATAGTAACGCGCCAAAGGCGATGATAGAAGCTATAGAATAAGCCGAAGCATACATGAATACCGAACTTGCAGAACTTGCACCCAATGCAACTATTGCAAACAACAGGTAACCCGCGTGCGAGATACTGGAGAAAGCCAGCATCCTTTTAAAACTTTGCTGATACAGGGCGGTAATGTTACCGATGAACAGCGTGATCATGGTGATGACCAATAGTACCGGCGCCCAAAAATCAGACAGTGGCGCGAAGCTTACCGAGAACAAACGCAGGAATGCAGCGAAACCGGCTGTTTTAACAACGGTAGACATGAAAGCGGTGATCAACGTTGGTGAACCTTCATAAACGTCGGGCGTCCAGAAATGGAAGGGGGCCGCGCCTACTTTAAAGCATAAACCAACAATAACCAGCAATACGCCTGTATAAAATAACGGATCGATATTACGGGGATTGGCCAATACCCAATCGCGGATACCTTCTAAACTGAAAGTACCTGATGAACCGTAGATCAGTGTGATACCAAACAACAGGAAACCTGTTGAAAAAGCCCCCATCAGGAAGTATTTTAACGCGGCTTCGTTCGAGGCGAAATCCTGTTTTTTGATACCCGCCAAAATGTATAAACTTACCGACATGATCTCGATACCGATGAACAGCATGGTAAGGTTATAGTATGACACCATTACAATGATACCTGCCAGCGCAAACAATATAATGGCGTAATACTCGGCCACATTGCTGCTGATCTTTTCGAAATAGCCTTTTGATAATAACAGTATCAGTATGGTTGAAACAATGGTGATACCCGCGAAAGCGATAGAAAAATTATCAAACAGCATCATATCATGAAATATCGGCGAAGCACCGCTGTTCCATTCTTTTACGGCAAAACCTAATGCAACCGCTAACCCTACTACCGTTACAGGCAACAAAGCCTTATTGGCCTTATATAAGCCCAGGTATAAAAGCAGTATAGGTAATAATGATAATATTATTAAAGTGGTCATTCTATTTATATAAATACTTTATTCAATATAACTCAAAACTTAGCCGCCGTGTAAGGGCGATATATAGGTTTAGTAACCTTTTCCGGCAACGTTAACCAATTTCTCTTCAACCTCTCTTACCAGGTTGGTTACAGCCGCTTCTGATATATGCAGGATAGGCTGCGGATACACACCGATAATAATGATGAGCGCGCAAATAATACCCAGTACCAGTTTCTCTGATCCGCTGATATCGGCAAATACTGCTGTTAAGGCATTAGTTTCGCCCTGCATGGTATTTTTGTACATGCGCAGCATGTATACCGCGCCAAATATGATGGTTAAACCGGCAATGGCCGATAACCATATATCATAGTTGAACACGCTTTTCAGTAACAGGAACTCACCTATAAAACCATTGGTTAATGGCAGGGCCACTGTACCCAATGTAATTATTAAAAATGCTATCGCGAAGTTTGGCGCTACCTTGGCAATGCCACCCAGCTGACTAATGTCGCGGGTATTGGTGCGTCTGCTGATGATATCCCAAATAAAGAACAAACCAACCACGTTGATACCGTGATTAAGCATTTGTATCATGGCACCTTGTATACCTTGTACGTTAAACGCGAATATACCGGCAGCTATCAAACCAACGTGACCAATTGATGAGTAAGCGATTAAACGTTTACCATCTTTTTGATTAAAGGCTATCAGCGAAGCATAAACCACACCAATGATAGAAAGCACGATAACCAGATTTTGCCATTGCAGAAAACCTGAGGGCGCATTAGGGATTAACCAGCGGATAACACCGTAGATACCCATTTTCAGCATAATACCCGATAACATCATGGTACCGGCCGATGGGGCTTCGGTATAAGTATCGGGCTGCCAGGTATGGAACGGGAAGATCGGCATTTTGATAGCGAAAGCTATAAAGAACGCCCAAAATACCCATGATTGCTGGTGCGGATCGAGCACTGCTTTGTAAAGATCGCCAAGTTCATAAGTTTTTGCAGGGGCGTGCATGTACAGGTAAATAATACCTATCAGCATAAACAGTGAACCGGCAAAAGTATAGATGAAGAATTTGATATTAACCTTAATACGGTTTTCGCCTCCCCAAAGGGCGCATATAAAATAAATAGGGATCAGTGCTGCTTCCCAGCCTACGTAAAACAGGAAGCCATCTAACGCGGTAAATACTGTTAACAAGCCCGCCTGCATAAATAATATCAGGGCGTAAAACGCGCCGGCATTTTTATACTCGTGTTTGTAAGTAGTAAGGATGATAAGCGGCACCAGCAGTGTGGTCAACAATACCATCACCATACTGATACCATCAATACCAGCGGTAAAGTAAATACCAAGTTTCGGGATCCAGCTGGTGGTAATTAAAAATTGTGTAGAAGCATCGGGCACAAAACGCGACAGGAACACCGCGGCCAGTGCCAGTTCGGCAACCGCGAAAAACAATGCCGCATGCTTAGCTGCCCCATTTTTAATAAAGGCCACTATTATGGCTGCAACTACCGGCAAAAAAAGTAAAATACTAACCGTCATTTTATATTTTAAAGCTTATGCTTTTAATTAACTAAAGTGTAACCATATACCAATATCGCCACTATACCCACCACCATCATAAATATGTAGAAACCCACATTACCCGTTTGCAGCAGGCGCAGGCCACGGCTGGCCTCTATCGAGCCCTTGCCTAAGCCATTCACCAAGCCATCAATACCCAACAGATCAACCACCTTGTACAGGAAGTTTGATAAGGCATCGAGCGGTTTACGGATGATCAAGTTATATAATTCATCTACATAAAATTTATTGTATGACAGGTTGGCCAGTAACGGGCGCTCCTCTGTATCGCTAACCGGCACATGCGATTTGCTGATGTACTTCATGTAAGCATAACCTAATGCCACAACCGCCGCGCCTACTGATACTATCATTAATATCCATTCGGTACTGTGTGTTAAATGATGTTCGCCCATTAACTTGGTTGATGGTTCAAACACCGGGGCAAGGAAATGCTCCAGTTCGTGGTGACCGCCCAGTACTTCGGGAACGCCGATGAAACCACCTATTACTGATAATATAGCCAGCACGATCAAAGGTATGGTCATGGTAGCAGGCGACTCATGCAGGTGATGTTCCTGCTCGTGCGTACCACGGAACTTACCGAAGAAAGTAAGGAACAACATCCTAAACATATAGAATGATGTAAATGCCGCCGTGATCACCCCTATTACATATAGCGTGGTGCTGTGTTCAAAAGTGTGGGCCAGTATTTCATCCTTTGAGAAGAAACCCGCGAAAGGCGGAATACCTGCAATTGCGATGGTACCGATAAGCATGGTGGTGAACGTGATTGGTAATTTACCTTTCAGTCCGCCCATTTTGCGCATATCCTGTTCGTCGCTCATGGCGTGGATAACCGAACCTGCACCAAGGAATAACAAGGCCTTGAAGAAAGCATGTGTTAACACGTGGAAGAAAGCACCTGTGTAAGCGCCAACACCCAAACCTAAAAACATATAACCCAATTGCGATACCGTTGAATAAGCCAGTACCTTTTTAATATCGGTTTGTGTTAAAGCGATCAATGCCGCGAACACCGCTGTTGCCAAACCTATAATAGAGATCACCTCAAGGGTAACCGGCGAAAGCGTGAACAGGATGTTTGAGCGGGCTATCATGTAGATACCTGCGGTAACCATGGTAGCCGCGTGGATCAGTGCCGATACCGGGGTTGGCCCGGCCATCGCGTCGGGCAGCCAGGTAAACAATGGTATTTGTGCCGATTTACCGGTAGCGCCTACAAACAATAATAAGGTAATTACCAGCAATGTGGTATTGCCCGATGGCATGCTTGCCGCCTTACCGAATACATCCGCGAAAGCGATACTGCCGAATACGTTGAATATGATAAACACCGCGATCAGGAAACCAAGGTCGCCGATACGGTTCATGATGAAAGCTTTTTTAGCGGCATCGGCATAGCTTGGGTTGGTAAACCAAAAGCCGATAAGCAGGTACGAGCATAAACCTACGCCCTCCCAGCCAATAAACATAATGAGGTAGTTTGAGCCCAGCACCAGCAGCAGCATGAAGAAAACGAACAGGTTTAAATAAGCGAAAAACTTACCGAAGCCCGCATCGTGGTGCATATAGCCGATAGAGTATAAATGGATAAGGAAACCTACGCCGGTAATAATAAGCAGCATAATAGCGCTCAACTGATCGACCAGAAACGCGAAAGGGATTTTTAAGTTACCTACCGATACCCACTCAAACAGGGTTACATTGATAGGTAAGCCCGATGCTTTGATCTGGAAGAAAGCGGCAACACTTAGTCCGAATGAAACCAGTACCAGCAAGCTGCCAATAAAACCGATCACATTTTTTGGCAGTGCATTACGGCCAAGCCCGTTAATAATAAAACCGGCTAAGGGTAGTAAAGGAATAAGCCAGATATATTTATCCATTTGTTGTGTTAACGTTTATATTTTATGCCCGCCGCTTAACGGCGTTTTTTAGTTTCTTTATTTTACTTCCCCCCTGTCATGCTGAGGAACGAAGCATCTATCGTTTACAGATCCTTCGCTATCGCTCAGGATGACAAAGCGGTTTTACCACTTCAACCTGTTCAATACATTAATATCTATCGAGTTGGTATTGCGGTATATCATTACTATAATGGCCAAACCAATTGCTACCTCGGCAGCGGCCAGGGCCATAATAAAGAATACGAATACCTGCCCGGCGGCATCGCCACGGTAAACCGAAAACGCGGTAAGCAGCAAGTTAACCGAATTAAGCATCAGCTCAACCGACATGAAAATGATGATAGCGTTACGGCGTATCAATACACCTATAACCCCTATCGTAAAAATAATGGCGCTCAATAAAATGTAATGATTAAGCGGTACCGACTGTATGGTATTAGTAAAGCTTTCCATCAGGCTGTTTTTGGTTGTTTATCTTTAGTTGCCAGCAATACCGCGCCTACCATTGCCGATAACAGCAATAACGACGATACCTCAAAAGGCAATAAAAATTCGTTAAATAATACCTTACCCAAGTTTTTCACAAGGCCCAGATCGGGGTTTTGCAGCACTACCGGATTTGATGTGCCCAATACTTTTAATGATGCCACCAGTACTACCAGTAAAGAGCAACCGCCAAATACCGCGGCTATTTTTACAATATTTGATTTTACCGGCTCGCTATCCTTATTAAGGTTCATGAGCATCAGCGTGTACAGGAACAGTACCAGTATGGCGCCCATGTAAACAATGAAGTTAACGATCGCCAAAAACTGGGCATTCAATAATATGTAATGAATGGTGAAAGTGAAGAAAGTTAATATCAGGTAAAGTATGCTGTGCACCGGATTACGGGCAGTTATTACCAGTACCGAAAAAAATATGGACAGAAATGCGATGAAGTAAAATGTACTCATGTTTATATTACAAAATACCCTTGTACCTCAAAATCGAGATGGGCAAAGGTATAAAACTTCTTTATTGATTTAAGGGAGCCTCCACTAATTTGTCCTTGCCGTAAATAAAATCCTTACGCAGGTAATCTGCCGGTACAATGTCGCCATCTAAATAAATAGCTTCTTTAGGGCAGGCTTCTTCACATAAGCCGCAAAAAATACAGCGCAGCATATTTATCTCATATACAGCGGCATACTTTTCTTCACGATATAAATTCTCTTCACCCTTCTGGCGCTCGGCAGCCGTCATGGTAATGGCTTCGGCCGGACACGATAAAGCGCACAAACCGCAGGCAGTACAACGTTCACGGCCTTCTTCGTCGCGCTTTAGCGAGTGCATACCACGGAAGTTTTCAGAAAACTCACGCTTCTCTTCCGGGTAACGGATGGTAACGGGTTTCTTAAAAAAATGCTTCATGGTGATTGAAAGCCCCTGCACAATGGCCGGCAAATAAGCACGCTCCAAAAAGTTGAGCGGCTTTACTTCAAGCACCTTTTTTTTATTGGTTAATGATTCCATTTAATTTAAACTCCCCATTAATTAAAAAATGTAATAACTGTAGCGGTTATCACTATGTTAACAATAGCCAGCGGTATCAAAACCTTCCAGCCTAAGTCCATCAACTGATCGTAACGGAAACGCGGGATTGTCCAGCGTACCCACATAAAGAAGAAGATGAAAGCAAATATCTTAGCGAACAAAAACACCACGCCCAATATAGTAACCAGGTTAGGCGAACTTATTTGATCCATGAACGGGAAGTTATAGCCACCAAAATAAAGTGTAGCCATTACTGCCGATGAAATAAACATGTTGATATACTCAGCAAACAGGTAAAAGCCCAGTTTCATTGATGAATATTCTGTATGGTAACCACCTACCAGCTCGGTTTCGCACTCAGGCAAATCGAACGGTGAACGGTTGGTTTCCGCAAAAGCGCAAACAATGAATATTAGAAAGCCCAGCGGCTGTTTAAATACGTTCCAGCTGAAGTAACCATCGGCCCAAAAACCATGTTGTTGAGCAGCTATTTCGCCAAGGCTTAATGAGCCTGTAACAAGTAAAAGGGCAATGATTGACAAGCCCATTGAAATTTCATAACTGATATTTTGCGATGCCGCGCGGATAGCACCCAACAATGAGTACTTGTTGTTTGATGCCCAGCCACCTATCATGATACCATATACACCTAATGATACCACACCGAAGATATACAGTATACCTACGTTAATATCAGTAACCTGTAAATCGATCACTGTTGAACCGATGGTAAGCTTTTGCCCCCACGGAATAACCGCCGAACCTATACAGGCTGTTAAGATAGCTAATGAAGGCCCCACTATGAACAGGAAGCCGCTGGCATTGGTCGGGATGATCTCTTCTTTCAGGAACATCTTGGCACCATCGGCCAGTGGTTGCAGCATACCAAACGGACCGGCACGGTTAGGGCCTACCCTATCCTGAAAAAACGCAGCTATTTTACGCTCGGCATAAGTAGAGTACATGGCCACTACCAGGCTGATCGCAAATACTACGATGATTAAAACGAACTTTATTATAATATCTGTTAACTCCATTACAAGCGTGTTTCGCGTTCAAATTGTTCTTTATTGGCCTCCAGTAATACCGGGTTGGTTTTAACCACCGGCAGCGGTTTCAATGTGTTATAATGATTTGAGCTGATAACTGATTTATGCGATATGTTACGCGGACCTTCAATTACCCAATCAGCAGTTTTCTTTTTATCAAAACGGCAGGTATTGCAAATAAACTCTTCTACCTCGCCATATACATCTTTACGGCCGGTTACTCTTATCACATCCTCGCCTTTATACCAAAGGGTTACTTTACCGCAGCATTTATCGCAGTCGCGGTGTGCATCAACGGGTTTGGTAAACCATACACGGTTTTTAAAGCGGAAGGTTTTATCAGTTAACGCACCTACCGGACAAACGTCAATTACGTTACCCGAAAAATCGTTGTCAACTGCTTTTTGTATGTAGGTTGAAATTTCTGAATGATCGCCGCGGTTAAGGATACCATGCAAGCGGGTGTTGGTGATTTGGTCGGCAGTGAAAACGCAACGGTAGCAAAGGATGCAGCGCGTCATGTGCAGTTGGATCTTATCGCCGATGTCAATTTTTTCGAAAGTACGGCGGTCAAACTCATAACGGGTTTTAGCCGCGCCATGCTCGTAACCTAAATCTTGCAGGTGGCACTCACCGGCCTGGTCGCACACGGGGCAATCCAATGGGTGATTGATCAATAACATCTCTACCACACCTTTACGCGCCTCAATAACTTCCGGCGAAGTAATGTTTTTCACTTCCATGCCATCCATTACACCGGTACGGCATGATGCCACCAGTTTAGGCATAGGGCGTGGGTCTTTATCCGATCCTTTAGTTACCTGCACCAAACAAGTACGGCATTTACCGCCGCTGCCTTCCAGCTTTGAGTAATAGCACATAGCAGGCGGAACAATATCGCCCCCTATTTGCCTTGCAGCATTAAGGATACTTGTTCCCGGTTCTACTTCAACGGGAATACCGTCTATTGTTACTTTCATCTTTTAAAGTCAAAATTAAAAATTCAAAAGTCAAAACTACTTTTGAAGATTAATGACTATCGAGGCGATGATCTTTGAAATTTCATCCGCTTCTTTAATCAGATCCTTTATTTTATCTTTCTCAACACTTATAGTGTCTCTGACCAAACAGAGCCAATACTTCGTTTCATTTGCCGACTTTAAGGCTATCGTATAATAGTTCTTAAAGTCTTTCAATGAGCTTCCGGATTTCCCTTCCACTACGTTTGCTACTATTGAAGTCGCGCTTCTTAAGAGCTGGTCAAATATTGAAAAGTAAATCCTGTCATAGTTGGTTGTTGATATAAACCCGATTATCTCTTTTGAAAACTGATAACACCGGTGCTTAATGTCATAAGGCTTTTCTATCAACGTTCCTTCTATTTTTGACTTTTTACTTTTGAATTTTGACTTAACTCACGGGCTCAGGTTTTGGTAACGGATCGGCGTAATTTGCCAAGCCATAGTTACCGGCAACTGCTGCCGATGGGTTACTTACGTGCCATTCAAATTCATCCCTGAAGTGGCGAATTGCGCTGGCCACAGGCCATGCTGCCGCGTCACCCAGCGGACAAATCGTGTTTCCTTCAATTTTTTTAGATACATCAACCAACAGGTCCATGTCGCTCATTTTACCATGCCCGTATTCTAAACGGTGCAGTACCTTTTCCATCCAGCCTGTACCCTCACGGCATGGCGAACATTGTCCGCAGCTTTCGTGGTGATAAAAACGGGCGAAGTTCCAGGTATTACGTACAATACAGGCATCCTCATCATAAGCGATGAAACCACCCGAACCCATCATGGTACCGCTAACAAAACCACCATCGCTTAATGATTCATAGCTCATCAGGCGGGCTTCGTTGTTCAGCGTTTTCAATATCAGGTTAGCCGGTAAAATTGGCACCGATGAACCACCTGCCACTACTGCTTTCAGGCGTTTGCCGTTGGCTATACCGCCGCAATATTCATCGGAGTATAAAAACTCCTCTACCGGTACACCCAGCTCAATTTCGTAAACACCCGGTTTTTTAAGGTTACCCGATGCCGAGATCAGTTTGGTACCTGTACTGCGGCCTATTCCTATTTTAGCGTACTCGTCGCCACCATCATTAATGATAGGTACTACGGCAGCAATTGATTCTACATTGTTCACTACCGTTGGGCAGCCATACAAACCCGCGATAGCCGGGAATGGTGGCTTTATACGCGGGTTACCACGTTTACCTTCCAGCGATTCTAACAGGGCGGTTTCTTCTCCGCAGATGTAAGCACCGCCACCCGGCTGCACGTACAACTCCAAATCGTAACCTGTACCTAATATATTTTTGCCTAAAAAGCCTGCGTTTTTAGCTTCGGCAATAGCTTTTTCCAATATGCGGATCTGCGGCATCATTTCGCCGCGAACGTATATGTATGATGTTTTGGCGCCTAAGGCGTAGCTGGCCACAATCATCCCCTCAATTAACAGGTGAGGGATATAGGTCATCAGGTAACGGTCTTTAAAGGTGCCGGGTTCTGATTCATCGGCATTACAAACCAGGTAACGGGCAACACCTTCGGGCTTGGCCAAGAAGCTCCACTTCATCCCGGTAGGGAAACCTGCACCACCACGACCGCGCAAACCCGATTTTTTAACCTCTTCCACCACATCCTCGGGCGAAAGCGTTTTCAGGGCTTTTTCAACAGCGGCATAACCACCCTTAGAGCGGTAAACATCAAAAGTATTGATGCCCGGTACGTTGATATGTTCTAATAATAATTTGCGTCCCATTATTAATATATTTTGCCTGTTAACTTATAATAATTAACATGTTGCCATATACGCTGCGCAACTGCAATAACCACTACTACAATCTTCATCCACAGTTCCATCTTTAAATCACTGGTTGGCCAAAGTATAATAGCTACCAGTAACGCGTAAAGGCAATCGCGGAAGATCATCGAGTTTTTAGTTAGCATTTGCCTTCGCTTTTAAATCCACTATCAGTTTATCAACTGATTCGGTTGTTAAATTCTCGTAAAAAGTATATTCCGGACCAATTTGCAGTACCGGTGCAAAGCCGCAGGCGGCCAGGCACTCTACCCCGCGCCAGCTGAACAGCCCGTCAGGCGTAACTTCGCCTTCTTTAACGCCCAGCTTTTGCTCAATGTAGTCCATTATTTTTTCGGCACCTACCAGGCAGCAAGCGCTGGTGCGGCAAACCTCCAGTACGTATTTGCCTTGCGGGCGCATAAAGTACATGGTGTAAAAGGTAGCCACCTCGTAAACCTCAATAGGCAGTATGCTTAAATACTCGGCTACTTTATCCATTGCCGGCGCGCTTACCCAACCGTATTCGGCTTGTACCAAATGCAGTATAGGCAGCAATCCCGATTTTTGTTTTCCTTCGGGATAGCGGCTTTTTATATCATCAAACTTAGCAATCAACGCGGCCGAAAACTCAACCGGCGTTTGGGTTTCTTCTACTTTAAGCATCTAACTCCCCAGCTATAACGTTTAAACTACTCATGTTAATAATCGCGTCAGATAGTAACATGCCCTGGCTCATTGGGGCATACATCTGGTAATTGATAAAACTTGGCCTGCGGAAATGCAAACGGTAAGGTGAGCGGCCGCCATCATTCACTAAGTAAAAGCCTAACTCGCCGTTAGCGCCTTCTACTGAATGATAAACCTCGGTAACCGGTGTATCTACCTCGCCCATCACAATTTTAAAGTGGTAGATGAGCGCTTCCATGTTGTTGTACACTTCCTCTTTTGGAGGCAGGTAAAATTCAGGCACATCGGCATGGAA
The DNA here is from genome assembly GCF_059418565.1 of Mucilaginibacter sp. GW821-FHT07G05. Taxonomy (NCBI): domain Bacteria; kingdom Pseudomonadati; phylum Bacteroidota; class Sphingobacteriia; order Sphingobacteriales; family Sphingobacteriaceae; genus Mucilaginibacter; species Mucilaginibacter sp. GW821-FHT07G05. The sequence goes on from NZ_JBWKQC010000007.1 coordinate 230,030, forward strand.
AATATCAGCAGGTTCTTTTTCTATTTTTTTAAGCGCCTGGTCAATAATGCGCATACTCTGCCACATCTCTTCGTTACGTACCAAGAAGCGGCTGTATACATCGCCGTTATCGCCAACGGGTACTTCAAAATCAAAATCCTCGTATGATGAGTATGGCTCCATGGCCCTTACATCATAATCAACGCCTGTCGCACGTAAGATGGGGCCGGTCCAGCTGTAGCTTAAAGCCGTTTCGGCTGTTACAGCGGCAACGCCACGGGTACGGTCAACAAATATGCGGTTACGGTTAAACAGGTTTTGGAACTCTGTTAACACCTTCGGAAAATCGGTAATAAACTTACGGATCTTGTTGAAAGCAATGGTATTGAAATTACGTTCGAAACCACCTATACGGCCAATGTTGGTAGTAAGGCGCGAACCGCAGATCTCTTCGTAAATTTCGTAAATAGCTTCGCGATACTCCATCATGTACAGGAAACCTGTAAACGCGCCGGTATCAACACCCAGTACACCATTACAAATAATATGATCGGCAATACGGGCAAGCTCCATAATGATCACGCGCATATAATCAACCCTTTTAGGGGTTTGTATGCCGGCCAGCTTTTCTACCGTCATGTGCCAGCCCATGTTGTTAATGGGCGACGAGCAATAGTTCAACCTGTCGGTAAGCGGTGTTATCTGGTAAAACGGCCTGTGTTCGGCAATTTTTTCAAACGCGCGGTGTATATAGCCAATGGTTGATACGCCGCTAACAATTCTTTCGCCATCCATTTGCAGTACGTTTTGAAAAACGCCGTGCGTAGCCGGGTGGGTTGGCCCTAAGTTTAGGGTTGAAAGTTCGTTTTGCGGATCGTTATCAGTAAATACAGGATGATTTTGCATGCTTATCTTCCGAAAAAGTAATCTTTTTTATCTACACGGTTAGGGTCTTCCAACGGGAACTCTTTCCTCATCGGGAACACCGTCATGTCGTCAACATTTAATATCCTGCGCAGGTCGGGGTGGCCATCGAATATCACACCAAAAAAGTCATATGTTTCGCGCTCCATCCAGTTGGCACCATTCCACAAAACGGTGGCGGTTGGTATATGCACGTCGGCATCGTTCAAAAATACTTTTACACGGATGCGCACATTGTTAACCAAGCTGTGCAGGTGATAAATTACGCCTATCTGTTTTTCCTGTTCAGGATAATGAATGGCAGTAATATCTGTTAAGAATATAAATTGGAGGGTAGCATCATTCTTTAAAAAAGTTAAAAGATCGATGATCTGCCCGCGGGTGGTTTCAACGGTTAATAAACTAAAAGGCTCGCCGATAATAGTTACCTGTTCGCCAAATTTTCCGGTTATTTTTTGCTGAAGCTCTTCGTTAGTTATTTTACCCATTATTGAATACCGTATTTAGCTAACAACTCCTGGTACTTAGGTTCGTTCCTGCGGCGCAGGGTTTCGGTTTGTACCAGTTTTTGAATATTTATAAAACCATCAATAATAGCTTCGGGGCGAGGTGGGCAGCCGGGTACATAAACATCAACCGGTATCACCTCATCAATGCCTTGCAAAACCGAATAAGTATCAAATATACCACCGCTTGAAGCGCACGCGCCTACAGCCATTACCCAACGGGGTTCGGCCATTTGCAGGTAAACCTGGCGAAGTACCGGAGCCATTTTTTTAGAGATTGTACCCATTACCATCAGCAGGTCTGCCTGGCGGGGTGAAAAGCTTAAACGCTCGGCGCCGAAGCGCGAAAGATCATAATGTGAGCCCATGGTGGCCATAAACTCAATACCACAACATGAAGTAGCGAAAGGCAACGGCCATAATGAGTGCGACCTTGCCAAACCAATTGCCTTATCAAGCGAAGTAGCGAAAAATCCTGAACCTTCTACACCCGGAGGGGCATCAACTATCTGAATATCACTCATGAATTATATTATAGAATTGGTTGTTCTGATAAAAAATATATCTTTCAGACAAACAAATCTACAACAAAATACGCGTTAATAGTAGCTAAAGGGCTGTAAAGGACGTATTTAGAATCAATCTAAACTCAATCCCAATCGAGGGCTTTCTTCTTTATTATGTAGAAGAAACCGAGTAGCAGGGTTGCCATAAAGATGAACATTTCGATCATGCCGGTTTTACCCAGATCGCGGAAGTTTACCGCCCAAGGGTACATAAATATAACCTCCACATCAAACAAAACGAACAGGATAGCTACCAGGAAGTATTTAATAGAAATTGGGTTACGGGCGTTACCTATAACTTCGATACCCGATTCAAACGGCGTTAGTTTATCCTTGGTTTTACGCTTAGGCCCTATTTTGTGCGTTACAAACATTGTTGTGAACACAAAACCAAGCGCTACTATCATTTGAAATATGATAGGTAAAAAATTAACGGGTAAACTTTGAGTTTGCATAACGCAAATATACAAATGGATACGTAATAAAAAAGGCCCTGTAAACAGGGCCTCTTATTTATTTTCAATACAAATTACTTGCCTTTAGCGGCTCCGCCTTTTTTAGCGAAGTATCTTTGAGCCTGTTTGTTTGCAGGATCATACTCGCGGGCTTTAGTGTAATTTTCTGCTGCTTTCGCATCATCTTTATCTTTAAACTCACTTAATGAACCTAAGTAAGCATAACCTTCAGCAAGGTTTTTCTTTACTTTTTCATCAGGTGCGCCTTTAGCAACAACCAACTCGATATATTTTTCATAGTATGGTTTTGCTAAGCCAGAGATATTATCACGGTTAGGCTCTTTGTAATCATTAGCACGTGCGCGGTACAGGTAAGCATCGGCAAATGGAGATGCTGCTGTTTTTTGTATAACGTAGCTAAATGCTGAATCCGCTTTAGTTAACAGTGCAGTATCTGCTTTGCTGCTCACCGCTTTATCAGTACTTGCGTAAGGTATTACATAACCGAAGTAGTAGCTCAAACCTTCGTAGTAGTGATCAGTTAATTTAGCGTTACGTGATTTTGCAGCGTACTCATGATATGCATCGCCGGCTTCAACATATTTCTTTTTAGCAAATAATGTTTTAGCGATCTCGGCATACAGGTCAACCTGGGTAGTATCACGGGTTATCGCGTCTTTTAGGGTTTTGATACCGGTTGAATCATCACCATTAGCTATTTGCAAACGACCCAAGTAAAGGTAGTCACGGTTGATGATACGTTTTTCGCCAGCCTCAGCCATGAATTTTTTGATAGCGGTTAAACCGTTAGCATAATCTTTATTTTCATAAGCTGAATAAGCTAAATAACGGTAAACTTTAAGGTTTGAAGTAGCTGATTTAGCTAATTCAGAAACCTCAGTTTGTAAGGTAGTGTACTCACCGGCAGCTAACAGGAAGTCGGCGTAACGGATACGTGAATCAACAGATCTGTCGGTTAAGCTCAGGTATTTTTTGTACTGCTCTACACCCTCTTTAACTTTCACCGATGCCATTTTAGGCTCGTTAAGCGCCCAGCGAAGATCAGTTTCGGCCCACTCACGGTAAGCCGGACCATAGTTAGGGTTTAATGCCAAAGCATTTTTAAACTCTTTCTCTGATTCTTCGAAGTTGTTAGCGAATTTCCATAGTATACCTTTTGCTACAATTGGAGCAACATATTTAGGATCTAAAGCGATAGCGCCATCATAGTTGGTAAGCGCATCAGAGCTTTTGAGGTTAACACGGTAAGCGTTACCCAATGCCAAAAGTAACTCGGCATCTTTAGCGTTTACTGCTTTACCTTTAGTTAATACGTCAATAGCCGCGTTAGCATCAACCGGATCTAATAAGTAAGCTTTACCGATGTACAGATAAGGCTTGCTGTTTTTACCTGCTAATGAAATAGCCTGGTTAAAAGCGGTAGTTGCGGCAGCAGTATTTTTTTCGGCACGTGCAACTGCACCTAAACCTGCATAGTTTAATGCTGATTTGGCATTTTTTGCAATACCTTGATTAAAGGCGGTTTTTGCTGAATCAGGATAGTCCTGAACAAGGTACACCCAACCTAAGTAAAAATAATTTTCGTCCTTATCTGCTTGCGTAACAGTAAGGTTTTTCAACATTGAAGTTGCCTTTTGATATTGTTCGGCGTCAATAGCTTTTTTGGCGTCGTCTAAACTTTGCGAAAAAACTGATGAACCTATAAATATCAGCGGCAATGCTGCTTTGGCAATTTTACTGATCTCTTTCATCGATTTATTTTAATTTACTTTGTTACTTTTTAATGTTTATTTCCCTTGCAGGAATAGAATCAGGCAATAAACCCGACTTCAATATTATACGCTGACCTCTGTCGCTTAATAAGAATGATGCAAACCCCGTGCCTAAACCCATCTTGCCGCTACAGTTTATAATATATAATCCCCTGCTTAAAGGGTACTGTTTTAAGACAAGTGTTGACTGCGATGGTTTAAAGTAGTCTTTAGGGAAGCTTTTGCTCGCCTCGTCTTTCACACCAACAATTTTAACGTTCTTAACAGCGGCCGCGTAATCAGCATCAGGGTCGTTAAGCCAGCTAAAGCCGGTTATGCCTATCGCCCCTTCGTGGTTACTTACATACTCAATCACCTCTTTGTTTGATTTAAGCGCGTAAATATTCTTTTGCTTAAATTCTTTATTACCCGAAAAATCTTTCAGGTACCTTACTAAACTGGAGTTCGGGTTATCAAAAACGATATTTTTATCGGTTTTAGTGTCTCCATTCAACATTTTTTTTATCTCCTGCACGGTAATCAACGTATCAGCCGATGCTTTGTTTACAATTAATGCAACTGCATCAATAGCGAAACGGCTAACATCGGGTGGCAGGTTGCGGCTTTTCAACACCTTTACTTCATCAGCTGTAGGCTCGCGCGATAGTATGGCTACCCGGATGCTATCGTTTAAAAACAAGTTCAAAGCCTCATTTTCTGAACGGTAGATGATCTCGGGATGAGCGTTCTCGAACAAGCTTTCAAATATGTACTCTTCTTCACCAATAATAGGTTTAAAAGATTCATCAGCAATAAATTTCACCGTGCCCGATGTAAAGTCTTCTTTAAGTTCAGCTTTCTTATCTTTTTGGCTGCAACTGTAAATTAATGAGGCCGATATTAGTGCAACACCTGTAAGTGCGAGCCTAATTTTATTCATCATCATCCTTTTTAAGTATAATCCTTGAAAACCTCACTACGGCGTATATTATAAAAAACGCGCCGAATATATACCGTTGTGTTTGTGTTAGCGGCAGGTTCAGCCTGTCCCAAAACATGATCATAACACCCAGTATACTAACACATACGAAGGTAACTACCCCTAAAATAAGCAAAAATCGCCTTTTGGGCGATTTTTGCACATTATTGCGATTTAATGACATCTACGTGATTATTCGCTTAAAGTAAAGTTTACAGGCATGGTGAACTGCACACGTACCGGACGGGCATTCTGAATACCTGGTTTCCACTTTGGTGATGCCTTTACACGACGTACAGCTTCTTCCTGTAACGTTGCGCTTGGGCCACGAAGCGCTTTAACATCGGTTAAGCTACCATCTTTTTCAACTACGAAGGTTACAATTACTTTACCTTGTACGTTGTTTTCCCTGTCAACCGCAGGGTAATTGATGGTTTTACCTAAGTAATCGTAGAACTTTTGGATACCACCCGGAAACTCTGGTTGTTGCTCAACCGCGGTAAAGATCTGGTTACCGGTATCTTCAATTACTTGCTTAACATCCGAGTTACCTACCGGCTCATCAATACGAACATCGGCAGTTGGATCACCTTTCTGATCTTTTTGACCAGGATCGGCTACTTCTAACTCTTTTACTGTTGGCGGATCTTTTTCCACAACCTGATCATCAGGTTTAACTACCGGAGGAGGGAAACGCACCTGGTCAACTTTTGGTTTAGGTGGCTCCACTGCTGGCGGAGGTGGTTTTTTGGTTTGATCAACCGGTGGCGGCGGCGTAAGGATCACATCGGTGATCTTTACTTTCTCTGCCGGCTTAGGAATGAAGCCTTTGATAGCATTAACGATAGTTGGCAAAGCGATAACAAATACGAATAACGATATACCAATTAACAGCGCCGTTCCGGTTCTTTTGGAATTTTGCTTTCTTAATTCGTATGCGCCATAAGCTTTGTTACGTTCAGCGAAAACTACATCAATCCATTCCTGTTTTAATAAGTCTAACTTTGATCCTAACATTTTTTTAGGCTTTAATATTAATTATTATACAATCTGCTCCTTAGTACAATCCGTCCTTTTGAAGCAAACCAATTTCTACCGGTGTAATATCAACTATAGCGTATGATTTTACCGCGGTAATATTCATTTCGTCAATGATATCAACTGTATTTTTATATACAGATTTAGCACTTGGCTTAATGATCACTACCATGTATTTACCGAAGTTATCCTGTATTTCCTTACCTTTTTCGATAAGTGCTTTACGGATACCGTTTTTACCGTAGCCATCAACAGTTGGCGCGCTTTTACCCGGTTCGCCTACAAACCACTCCAATTTATCGTCCTTGCCCAAAATAATGGTCATGGTACGTGAAGCGGCAACTGCAAGTTGCTCATCGGGTTTTTTATCATCTTTATCCGGCATCGCAATATCCATTGCTTTGGGCTTCGAAAGAGTGGTTGTTAATATAAAGAAAGTGATCAACAAGAACGCTAAATCCACCATCGCTGTTAAGTCAACGCGTGTTGAAGCTTTCTTACTTCTTACTTTCCCACCCTTCTTACCCCCGCCGGAGGTGTCTAATTCTGCCATTTTTTAATTATTTTGACGCACCTCTTAGTGACGTGATTAAACTAAATTTATTAACCTCTTGCTTTTGAAGGATAGCGATAATATCTTTTATTACCGGATACTCTTCTTTGCTATCGCCTTTAATAGATATACGCAGTTGCTTTTGGTGTAACGCAGCGGCAGCTTTACGCGATTCACGGATCCAGTTAAATAATTCGTTACTAACTGAATCACGAGGAATACCCGATTGCTGAACTGATTTTTTCTGCTCGGCATCCATGTTCAAAAACTGCTTTAGCTGTGAAATTGGCACACCAAAAATAGCTGTTGCAGCAAATTTTTTCTCTTCATCAGGCGTAAATTGAATGTTGTACAATTTACCCATTTCCTGTAACGCTGCAATACGCACATCGCTACCATCTACCGAAAAGAACGCTTTGTTTGAACCAACAGTAATTACTGCCAGGTTATCATCAGGTATAGGCTGTTGAATACTTGATCCCGGAGTATCAACCGGAACCGGATCTTCAACCTTAAATTTTGATGTTAATATAAAGAAGGTAAGCAACAGGAACGCCACGTCGCACATGGCGGTCATGTCAATCGCTGTACTCTTCCTTGAAACTTTTGCTCTCGACATAATTCGATTTTTTTAAAATATATTGTTGCTTATAATTATTTATATCATACTGCCCTCCACCCGGAGGGCAGTAATAAGCTCAATATTTCTTATCTGTGTGATGAAGCAAATGTTTGCACAATGCTGAAACCTGTTTCATCAATTGCGTAAGTCAGTTTATCAATCTTAGATGTAAAGAAGTTATACAGGATGATTGAGAAAGCTGAAGTACTGATACCTAATGCAGTATTAATAAGTGCCTCAGAGATGTGAGTTGATAACGCAGCCTGGTTTGGAGCACCTGAAGTTGCCAACTCAGAGAAGGCACCAATCATACCCACAACCGTACCTAACAGACCCATCAATGTACCGATAGATACAAGAGTTGCGATGATAGTTAAGTTTTGCTCTAACATTGGCATTTCTAAAGCTGTTGCTTCTTCGATGTCTTTTTGGATAGCTAATGCTTTTTGCTCAGTATCAAAGTTAGGATCGTTTTCGATTTCGCGGTATTTTTTCAAACCTGATTTGATAACGTTAGCTACCGAACCTTTTTGTTTGTCGCACTCAGCGCTTGCTGCTTCGATGTTACCAGCGTTAAGGAAGCTTTGTACTTTTCTTACGAAAGCATCAACACTACCTGTACCAGCTGCTTTACCAATAACGATTGCCCTCTCAATTGAGAAAACGATAACCATTAACAGGAATGACATAATTACCGGTACGATAGCTCCTCCTTTGTGTACAGTACCGAAGATATCAACTGGCTCATTTGCTGGATCGCCACCTTTGTAGTGACTTGGGTGACCTAAGATGAACATGAAAATAAGTATTCCGACTACAAGACAAAGTGGAATAGCAAGGGTAGCGAAAATGCCCGATGAGCTTGAGCTTTCTTTTTTAACAGGGGTACTTGGTTTTGCTGGTACGTTAGCCATTACAGTAAAATTTAGTTTTTAGTTTATGTTTATTTTTTAATTTAATTATGTGCTGCCTTAAGCGGATAACAAATTTATGACTTTAATAAATTAAAAAAGTCTCCTTTATTATTATTAACAATTATTTAATATGTTCTTTTTCCCCGTAATTGGTGAATACAATAACGCTTATTAGCGTAAATATTGTTTGTTACAACTACAATTTTTTACAATGAAACTTATTTTTTTTAAAAATAGCAAAAAATAAACTACAAATTGTGTGTAACTAAAGTGATATATTATAAAAAGAACAAGGTTTGATGTAAAATTTAATTCTGCCTTTGGCTTGCATTACAAGGTTTTAGCAAGGGCAATATTAAACTGTTTTTTTAATATTCGGGTGTATATTTTTTATTTTTATTTAGTGTGTACTTAAAACACTTAAAATCAGCCGCCGGCTTTCTTGGCCTTGTAGCCATCGGCAAGTAAAAGAGTGAGTATTTTATCGCGATGATCGCCTTGTATCAATACCTCGCCATCCTTAACCGAACCGCCTACGCCGCACTTGCTTTTCAGCTTGCGGCCAAGGGTTTCGAGGTCGTCATCAGTTCCCCTGAAATCACTTACACGGGTAACCAGTTTGCTGCCGCCTTTACGGTCAAGGTATATTTTAAGGTTTTGTTGCTGTGGCGGCAGGGTTTCGGCACCAGAGCCCCCCTCCTCGCTATATTGAAAACCCGGATCGGTTGAGTACACCACCCCGGTAAACTTTTGATTCTTTTTTGACATGGCCGGCCGTATAATATTTAGTGATTTATTAAATTAGTGAATGAGTGATTGATCATGGCACAAATAATATAACCCCAATAATACAATTTAGTTCACCTTCAGGAAATCATCCCCTACTATTACTTTTAACGATTGCGGTATAATATTTATTTCGGCATCGGTTCCCATAATTTGGGGTTCACCGTCAAGGTGGGCCGGGCCCGAGTCTTTACGCTTTACGTGGATGCGCTTGCCTTTTATTATTTCAACGTAGCTCGATTGATCGGTAGTTTTACTGAACATGCGTAAACCCAGCTCCGGAAACCTGTATAACGGAAAAGGTTTCACCACGCATACATCCAGCAAGCCATCCTGTACCGATGCCTTGGGCGATATGTGCGCGTTGTTACCGTATTGTGATGAATTGGCAAAGCTGAGCATAAACGCTTCGCGCTCGTAAGCTTCACCGTCAACCTCTATATGGTAGGTTTGCGGTTTATAATTGAGTATTTCGTGTACCGATGATTTAAAGTAGCTGTAAAAGCCCCTCTTTTTGCTGCCATGGGCAAATACATCGCTGATGTGGGCATCAAAACCCATACCTGCCATGTTAAAAAAGGGTTTGCCGTTCATATTGGCCGAATCTATTACTTCAAATTGTGCTTTATTAAGCGTTTCAATAGCTTTGGCGGCATCCATAGGTATACCTAAAAACCTTGCCAGGCCATTGCCCGATCCGTAAGGGATGATGCCCAAAATAGCATCGCTGCCCACAATGGCCGATGCTACCTCGTTTATAGTACCATCGCCGCCCACGGCCACCACTACATCAAAACCACCCAGGTTTTCTTTTGCCAGCTTACGTGCATCTGATACGCCGCTGCTGAAAACAAAAGTGGCATCAAACACGGCGCTATCCAGGTGTTTCTGTATAAGTTCGGGTACGCCATCCTTCTTTTTCCCGCCCGATATGGGGTTTATTATAAATAAAGCCTTTCGTTTCAACTATATATATTTGAGGCATCAAAAGTAAAGTATTTTTAGCTTTGTAAAAATTGTTTTATTTTTGCTGCCCGAAAGTGGACTGATTTAATTGTGCCGGTAGCCCGGTGCTGAATTGCAACCACGTAAAAAAGTGCTAAAATCCTGCTTCTTTTTAACGCGTTCCGTTGTCGTTTCCGGTTAACTCCTTCACTTTCCTGTGTTTTACTTTTTTATCTATTAAAATATTTATGTCATACTTATTCACTTCCGAATCCGTATCAGAAGGACACCCGGACAAAGTTGCCGATCAGATATCAGATGCCCTGATAGATCAATTTCTTGCTTTCGACCCTGAATCAAAAGTAGCCTGCGAAACACTGGTTACTACCGGGCAGGTATTTTTAGCCGGCGAGGTTAAATCAAAAGCTTATTTAGATGTACAAAAAATTGCCCGCGATGTGATCAATAAAATTGGTTATACCAAAGGCGAATATATGTTTGATGGTAACTCGTGCGGCGTATTATCGGCCATTCACGAGCAATCACCGGATATTAACCAGGGTGTTGAGCGTAAAGAAAAAGAAGAGCAAGGCGCCGGCGACCAGGGTATGATGTTTGGTTATGCAACTGTTGAAACCGACAACTACATGCCTTTGGCACTCGACTTAGCCCACGCTTTGTTAATTGAGCTGGCAGCTATCCGTCGTGAAGACAGCGAGATCAAATATCTTCGCCCGGATGCGAAATCGCAGGTTACGCTGGAGTATGACGATAACAACAAACCGGTACGTATAGATGCCATTGTAATATCAACCCAACACGATGATTTTGATGAAGAGAAAGCGATGCTGGCCAAGATCAGCGAAGATATTATCGGCATCCTCATCCCTCGTGTTAAGGCTAAATACCCTAACTACGCGCACCTGTTTAACGATGCTATTAAATACCACATTAACCCAACCGGTAAATTCGTTATCGGCGGTCCGCATGGTGATACAGGCTTAACCGGCCGTAAAATTATTGTAGATACCTACGGTGGTAAAGGCGCGCACGGTGGTGGTGCATTTTCGGGTAAAGATCCTTCAAAGGTTGACCGTTCTGCCGCTTACGCAACCCGCCACATCGCTAAAAACCTGGTAGCTGCCGGTGTTAGCGACGAGGTATTAGTACAGGTATCTTACGCGATAGGCGTTGCCCAGCCAATGGGTATTTATGTAAATACTTATGGTACCGGCAAAGTAGGTTTAACCGATGGCGAGATAGCTAAAAAGGTAGAAGAAATTTTTGATATGCGCCCTTACGCTATTGAAACACGCTTTAAACTGCGCAACCCTATTTACAGCGAAACTGCCGCTTATGGTCACTTTGGTAAGCCAAGCCAGGTAGTAACTAAAACTTTTGTAAGCCCTGAAGGCCGCGAAGTGGTTACAGAGGTTGAACTGTTTACCTGGGAAAAGCTTGATTACGTAGAGAAGGTGAAAACAGCCTTTGGATTATAGTACTTTTTGCAAATAATAAAAAAGCGATGGGTACTGCACTCATCGCTTTTTTTATGGACTAATGTTACCCGATTAGTTATAACCTTATTAAAAAAACACCGTGAAACAACAAACCGCGCCATCACGCTGGCTTATATTATTCGCCTTTTTTAACATATATATTATATGGGGTTCTACCTATTTGGCGGTGGCTTACGGGTTGAAGGGCTTACCTCCTTTTGTGCTGGTGGGCGCGCGATATTTGGTAGCGGGTGTGGTATTATTTGCATGGTGCCTTATTAAGGGTGAAAAACTACCGCCCCCCAACCTGTTATTGCGACAAGCCGTAAGCGGCATACTGATGTTGGTTGGCGGTACAGGCATGATCGCCTGGGCCGAGCTTTACATCAGCTCCGGCCAGGCAGCTATACTGGTGGCTACCGAGCCGCTTTGGTTTCTGCTGCTGGATAAAAAACGCTGGGGCGAATACTTTCGCGATAAGTTTATTATTTCGGGATTGCTCATTGGTTTTACCGGTATTTTCCTGTTCATGAAACTTAACCATAGCACACAGGCAGCTACTGTTACATCTACCATGACTATTATTGCCAGCGGGGTAGTATTGTTCAGCGCAGTGTTGTGGGTATTGGGTTCGCTGATCACCAGTAACAGCAGGGGTAACAGTAGCACCATCATGAATTCGGGTGTACAATTGCTCGCGGCAGGTTTCGCCAGTGAAATTATCGCGCTTGTTAAAGGTGAGTACATTGGTTTTGATGTAGATAAAGTGCCGTTTGAAGCATGGGCAGGATTAGTATTCCTGATCGTTATGGGATCGTTCATCGCCTACTTGTCTTTTGTGTGGCTGATCTCTATTCGTCCGCCTGCGCTGGTGAGCACCCATACTTACGTTAACCCGGTAGTAGCTGTTTTTTTAGGCTGGATAATGGCAGGTGAAAAAGTATCAGGCGGGCAACTGATCGGGCTGGTAGTGATATTGGTGGGGATACTGCTGATCAATGTACCGGCTTATAGAGCCCCTGCGAAGATTCAGGAATAAAGAGGTAGGAGACAAGATTTTTTGCAGGAACCCAGCCCGTCATAAACCCGGGAGTAGCGGATACCGGCCCGGCGCATAAGGCCTGCGGCGTATGAGCGGATCACGGGGCTGCATTAACCAAAGTACTACGGGTATTGGTTTTCTTATTTTTTTGGGATTTCACTGATTGGGGGAATGATTTCACCGATTTGGCTGCAGCTGATTTTAATTGTATGTTTTATTCTTTTGGGATTTCACTGATTGGAGGGGGGATTTCACCGATTTGGGTTGTAACTGGGGTTGACAGATTTTAATGAATTTATCCCCTATTTATATGTTTAGTTGGGTCAAATTATGGTTAAGAGATATACCAATCCGAAAAATGCAATGATCAGCAGCCAGAACTGATCGGATCTGGGGCGCACAATTTTAAAAGCGACTAAAAAAGCAAGGCCGCCATCAAATACCATCATCTTAAAGAAGACTTCCAATAGGTTATAAATATCAAAATCTTTCATTACATACCGGCTGAATAGCATAAAATCGAGCTCGGCAATAGCGCAAATACTTAAACCTAATGCAGTAAGTTTTATAATTGAAAATTGTGGATATCGCCTGAATATTTCTTTTTGGCTAAATATCAATATAGATAATGTTGCAGCGAAAATCACCATGCCGGAGATATTAATTCGCGTTTCCGGTATGTAGTGGGGTACATATTCCGAAAGTTCAATAGCCCACCACTGCGCAAACAGTGTAATAAATAATATAAGCGCGTATTTGAAAATGATGTATATGACAGGTTTCATGCTGTGCTAATATAAACACAAAAATGGGAGCATATACAACATACTGCACTATCCCTCAACATGAAACCGCGAACCTCAAAAAACGCAGCGCACAATACACTATTTAACTATATTTGTTAAAACTGATCGCAATTGATGAAAAAGACTTTACTCTCATTAGCTATCCTGCTGGCCGCTGCATCCGCACAGGCGCAGGATTCATTAACCATTCGCAAAATATATGATGAAGCACTGGTAAACGGCCAGGGTTACGAAAAACTGCGTTACCTGTGCAAAAAGATAGGCCCGCGTTTGAGCGGATCTGCAAATGCCCAAAAGGCTGTGGAATGGGGCGAAAAACTGATGAAAGATTATGGCTTTGATAAGGTTTTTTTGCAGGAAGTTACGGTGCCGCACTGGGTACGCGGTGCTAAAGAAGAAGGCTATATTATTGATGGCAATAAACGTATACCTGTGCCAATCGCGGCGCTTGGCATGTCGGTAGCTACCCCTAAAGAGGGTATTACCGCCAGTGTAATTGAGCTGCACAGCCTGAAAGAACTGGAAACCCTGGGCGAAAAAGCCATTAAAGGCAAAATAGTTTTCTTTAACCGTCCGTTCGATCCGCGTTTTATTGAAACCGGCGAAGCGTATGGTACCGCGGGCGATCAACGCTTTTTAGGTCCGGCTGCTGCTGCAAAATATGGCGCGGTGGGTGTAATTGTGCGCTCGTTAACCGAAAGCATTGACGATTACCCGCATACCGGCGGAACCGATTATACCGATGGCGTAAAGAAAATTCCGGGTGCTGCTATATCAACCAAAGCGGCTAACAAACTGAGCATGATGTTAAAATTGCGCAAGTTTCCGCAGGCTAAGTTTTACTTTAAACAAAGCTGCCAAACCCTTCCCGATGTAAAATCATACAACGTGGTTGGCGAGTTAACAGGTACCGAGCATCCTAACACGTTTATCACTGTTGGTGGTCACCTCGACTCGTGGGATTTGGCCGAAGGCGCGCATGATGACGGAACGGGCATTGTACAATCGGCCGAGGTATTGCGCATTTTCAAGGCTATTGGTTACCGCCCTAAAAACTCGGTACGCGCGGTATTTTTCATGAACGAAGAGAACGGGCACAAAGGTGGTTTAAAATATGCCGAACTTGCCGTTAAGAATAAGGAAGAACATATTGCCGCTATTGAAACCGACGAAGGTGGTTTTGTGCCGCGCGGCTTCAGCTTTGAAGATATATCACCGGAGCTATTAAAGAAAGTAAACCAGAACTGGAAACCACTACTGGAACCTTATGAAGCCGACAGATTGGTAAAAGGCGGCAGTGGTACAGATATCGGTCCGCTTAAAGAGAGCATACCTTCAATTATGCTGATAGGCTTTACACCCGATTCGCAACGTTACTTTGATATTCACCACACCCCTAACGATGTGTTTGAAAATGTACATAAACGCGAGCTTGAATTGGGTTCGGCGGCTATGGCATCATTGATATACCTGATAGATCAGCACGGACTTAAATAGGCCCTGCACTACCTGTTTTTTACACAAGGGACACAAATTAAATGTGTCCCTTGTGCGTTGTAATAGGCTACAAATCTTAAATTTGCGGCTCATCTCTTAATTAAAACAGGTGCCCGAAGAAGACAGTACCCCACCCCGCCCCAACGATGCATTTGCCGCCCTGCGGTATAAAGATTTCAGATCATACCTCGGCATGAGGTTCTTTTTCACCTTTGCCTATCAAATGCAGGCAGTGGTTATTGGTTTTTACGTTTACCATCTTACCAAAAGTGTTTTTGCATTGGGCCTTATTGGTTTATGCGAAGCAATTCCCGCTATTGGCATCGCCCTGTATGGCGGGTATATTGCCGATAAATCAGAAAAGCGGAAAATGCTGCTCATCATATTTTCGCTGGTGTTGTTCTCGTCCATATCCATGTTCGTAGTTACGCTGCAAAGCTTGAGCGGCTACATCCATACCGGATGGGTGGTGCCTACCATATTCTTCATGATATTTGTGAACGGCGTTGCAAGGGCTTTTTATTCCCCGGCTGCGTTTACGGTACTGGCGCACAGTGTACCTAAAGAGATTTATCCTAACTCCAGCACCTGGAATAGTTCGGCATGGCAAATAGCTTCGATATTAGGGCCGGCGGTTGGCGGGTTGGTGTATGGATTTTATGGTATTACGATCACATTTATTATCATCATCGCTTTTCTGCTGGTGGCATTGGTTAGTATTTACTTGTTACGATCATACCCGCCAATTTTTATACCCAAAGAAACTATCTGGAAAAGCCTTTCGGAAGGGATCACCTTTGTGTTTCGCAATAAAATGATGATAGGCGCCATGAGTCTTGATCTCTTCTCGGTATTTTTTGGCGGCGCGGTAGCATTACTCCCCGTATTTGCCAACGAAATATTAAAGGTAGGTGCCGAAGGTTTGGGCATTATGCGGGCTACATCATCATTAGGGGCTGTACTCACCATGCTGGCCATGGCACGCATATCTCCAATGGGCAAACCATGGCGCAACCTGCTCATTGCTGTTACAGGTTTTGGCATGTCGATCATCTGCTTTGGTTTGTCGCGTAATTTTTACTTGTCACTGATGTTCCTGTTCACCGAAGGCGCTTTCGACAGTATCAGCGTGATGATACGCGGTACCATTATGCAAATACTCACGCCCGACCAAATGCGCGGCCGTGTATCTGCCGTTAACCAAATGTTCATCGGTTCATCCAACGAGATAGGAGCCTTTGAATCGGGCACGGCTGCAAAGCTACTGGGCACAGTGCCCGCGGTAATATTCGGCGGCACCATGACCCTGATCGTAGTGAGCGTAACGTATTTAAAAACAAAAAAACTGATTCCGCTCTCGCTGAAGGAAATTAATAATTAAGGTAAAAGCTGAAAGGATAAAGCTGAAAGCTTCGACTTTAGGCTGGACGACCCGCTCGTCAGCAAGAAGCTTCGGGCGAAAGCGGAAAGGTGTTTGGAAGAAGTAAAAAGGCAGGGCCATGTGCGATTCCCTCCCTTGGGAGGGTGTAGGGAGGGGTTTCATCAACCCGGTTTCTTATTTTAAACATTGTATAAACCCCTCCCTGCCACCACAGTTCCCAACACACCCCTCCCCAAGGAGCATAGCCGTCAACTTAAGGATAAAAAGTTAAAATAGCTTCTGTGTCAAGGCAAATCGCATAGCTAACTCACCCGGTCTACGCTTCGCTGGACCTCCCTCTCTCCGGCTTTGCCGCAAAGAGGGAGAAATAAAATTACATAAGCCCCTCTTTGCGAAGCAGAGCAGGGGTGACGAGCGCAGCGATGTCGGGGTGAGTCGATATTGAGCAATTCTTAAGTTGACGGCTATGCGCCAAGGAGGAAATTGAAAAATACGCCTGAACTTCTGTGCTGTTATAAAATTACTTTTAAACTGATAATATATCAATAACACAATAATTACCTTAAAAACCGCTGCACTGATTATCTTTACTCAATGCACAACCCCGACCACAATCCCTGGCAAATTACTGCCGAGCAAGAGCAATATGATAATCCGTGGATAAATGTTACCGAGTATAAGGTGATCAATCCGGCCGGTAACCCGGGAATTTATGGTAAGGTTCATTTTAAAAACCTGGCCATAGGTGTATTGCCTTTGGATGCCGATATGAACACCTACCTGGTGGGCCAATTCCGTTTCCCGCTCAATCAACATAGCTGGGAAATCCCCGAAGGCGGCGGCATCATTGGCGTCGACCCGATAGAATCGGCCAAACGCGAACTGCTGGAAGAAACCGGGTTAAAAGCCGGCGAATGGGTAGAGCTGCAACGCATGCACCTCTCCAATTCGGTAAGCGACGAGTTAAGCATTACCTACCTTGCCCGCGACCTGCAACAATTTGAGGCCGAACCCGAAGAAACCGAGCAACTGGTAATTAAAAAGGTACCCTTTGCAGAAGCATACCAAATGGTTTGTAACGGCGAAATCACCGATAGCATGTCGGTAGGGGCAATTTTAAAAGCTAAGCTATTGATGCTGGAAGGCAAGTTGTAATAGTACTTATACTACAGGCAACTTGTGTAAACAACACATTTTTAGTTGAAAACTAAATTTTTACCTTTGTAGCTTTATGAGAAAGTTCTTCGGCTATATCCTGTCGCCCATTTGCATACTTGCATTTTTTTTAGTGTTGATCATATTTCAGCCCGTACAGTGGATCTGCTACCGTTTTTTTGGTTATGCGGCTCACAAGCGGTCGGTTGATATGCTTAACTTTTGCCTGTTCAGCACCTTCTATATATTGGGTAATACGGTGAAGTTCGTCAATAAATACGAATTGCCGGTTGGTCGCCCGATGATCATTATAGCTAACCATCAAAGCCTGGGTGATATACCGCCGATGATCTACTTCTTCAGAAAATACCATGCTAAATTCATTTCTAAGATAGAGCTTGCCAAAGGGATTCCTTCTATTTCATATAATCTTAGAGTAGGCGGCGGTGCTAATATCGACCGTAAAGACCCGCGTCAATCTATTACCGAACTGGTTAAACTGGCGGGTAGAATGAAAGAAAATAAATGGTCGGCTATGATATTCCCCGAAGGTACCCGCTCAAAAGATGGCAAGGTAAAAACCTTCCAATCGGCAGGTATTGCCACCCTATTAAAGAAATGCCCGGACGCTTTACTGGTTCCGGTTGCAATCACTAACTCATGGAAGATGGTACGTTATGGTCTGTACCCACTCAATACCTTCATCCCCATGACATGGGAAGTACTCGAACCTGTTGAACCGGGGAAAGTTCCTGTTGATGAGTTGGTGAAAGAGATTGAAGAGCGTGTAAGAGCAAAGGTTAACCCTGAAATGTCTTAAATTTTCTTCCCTTTGTCATTGCGAAGAATGAAGCAATCTCATCGCGTTTTGTATAATCACGTCATTGCGAGGAACGAAGCAATCTCTACTTAGGCTGAAGCTTGTGCTGTAATTAACGGTAGTCTGCTCTTGGGCGCAGTGCCCCATTACTTTTGAGGGCAAAAGTAACAAAACCCTTGTCCAGCAAAAGGCTTCTTTGCCGCACGAGGCCATACCCTGCAAAACGGCCAGAGCTTTGGGCTGGAACTTTTGCCCCACCGCTCATTTCCATCCCACATGCAACAAGTTCACTATGCCCGCCTTTGCGCTCATGGCCAACACAGTTCTGCCCGTTTTCACCCGAAGCTCTTTGCTGACGGGAACTGCATTAATCTGTTTTCAAACGGAAAACCTTTCTTTGCACTGTGCAGGTCTTGTTATTGCACTTCAAAAACTCCCCCTTCAGGGGGCAGGGGGGTTACACGTTCTTCTCGTCAACTATCCGGAAGAAATCGTCGCGGTAGGTGTCACCTACGGGGATAATCTTGTCGCCGATGAAGATGCGGCTGCGTTCTATGCTGTCGATCTTGTTGAGTGATACGATGTAGGAACGGTGTACCCTGATAAAGTATTTTTCGGGTAGCGCATCCTCCATTTTCTTCATGTTTTGGAGGGTGATAATACGCTCCGCGGTGGTAAAAATGGAGATATAATCTTTCAGGCCCTCAATAAACAAAATGTCTTTAAGATATACCTTTTGTATTTTATGTTCGGTTTTTACAAAAATGAAATCGTTCAAAAAATCCTGCTGTTGCTGCTGTGGTTGTACCGGTTCTGGCGCGGCAGGTTTGGCCGATGGCTGCAATACGCCCTGTGCCTTTTGTACGGCTTTGTAAAACCTGTCGAACGCGATGGGTTTAAGCAGGTAATCAACCACGTCGAGTTCGTAGCCTTCAAGCGCGTACTCGGGGTAAGCGGTGGTAAGTATTACCTTGGCTTTTCCGTTTGATATTTTGAGGAACTGGATACCGGTAAGCTCGGGCATTTGCACATCCAGAAACACAAGATCGATGCCGCCATCCTGCACCAGCGTAAGCGCTTCAATAGGATTAGTAGTGGCCTTAACCAATTGCAAAGCAGGCATTTTTGAAATATAATCTTCCAAAATATTTAAGGCCAAAGGCTCATCATCAACAACAAGACACCTTATCATGGTTATAAAACTAAAGATAATTCACAGATATATGTATCGGCTTCGTCACGTATAGTTAAATTATATTTTTTAGGATACAAAAGATTGAGCCTCCTTTTAAC
The DNA here is from genome assembly GCF_059418565.1 of Mucilaginibacter sp. GW821-FHT07G05. Lineage (NCBI taxonomy): Bacteria > Pseudomonadati > Bacteroidota > Sphingobacteriia > Sphingobacteriales > Sphingobacteriaceae > Mucilaginibacter > Mucilaginibacter sp. GW821-FHT07G05. The sequence goes on from NZ_JBWKQC010000007.1 coordinate 249,562, forward strand.
ATTATTTAACCCAATACCGCCCGATGCATCGCGGTTATTGTTGTGCTTTTTATTTTCAATATAAAAACTCAAATGCCCGTTATCAACATTAATAAGCATTTTAATAGGCGAATTAGGATCATTGGCCACACCGTGTTTAAAGGCATTTTCGATGAACGAAATTAACAGCAAAGGTGCTATCCGCTGGTTATCGATACTACCATTCACCTTAAAATCAATAAAGGCCTTATGCCCGAAACGTATTTTTTGCAGGTCGATATAGTTTTGCAGGTAATGGATTTCTTTCTCCAGGTCAACCTTGTTATCATTACTTTCATACAGCATATAGCGCATAATTTCCGATAGCTTCAGTATGGCCTCGGGCGTGGTTTCCGACTTTTGATAGGCCAGCGAATAGATGCTGTTTAGCGAATTAAACAGAAAATGCGGGTTCACCTGCGATTTCAGGAAGGACAATTCGGCACTTAGGCGCTGTGTCTCCAGGTCGCGCTGTACACGCTCATTGGTAAACCAATCTACCGAAAACTTGAGCACTATACTCAAAAATACAAACAGCAAACTGGTGAATAAAGTACTGCTAAAGTATTCCCAAAAAGAGAGTGCCTTGCCATCGTGTACCAGCACATAACTTTTAAATATGAGCCCTACGCCATACTTGCCTATACCTATGATGATGGCTGTAGTTATCATCATGAGGATGTACCGTAAATAACGGTTTTTATCCAGGTAAGCAGGTATCAGCCATAAATAATTAATGTAAAATACACCAATGTTGATACCGCCGAATACTACAAATATAACCAGCAGATGCTCTAATGTAAGTTTGGAGTTGGTACTGGCAAAATAAAAGAAGAACGAGATGATACCCACCCATACTAAAACATGCCACATTATTTGCCAATATCTCTTCATTTATTATACCCGGCTGCTACTTAAATAATATTTTCATTGCATCTAAAGTAATATTTTAAAGGGGTTACAGGCCTATATATTATATATAGGCACACTAATTTTCGATGAACAGGCTTTTTTAACCGACGAACAGGCGAAAACCCTTATTCCGCGGTTCATCTATAAATAACTACAGTTGGTCTAAATGTTTTTAGCACCCGGTTTTTTTGGTATTTCTTTGTTCTATCAAATCAATCGCAATGAAAAAGTTGTTCACAAACTCAAACCCTTTTGTTCTAATATTAGCTCCTGTTATGTTTGCCTTATTGTTAGGCGTATCATACCAGTTCGAACAAAAACAAAACGACATTAAAGGTACCACCATACAGGCCAAACAAGCCACTTCACTTTTTTACAAAGGCATTAGCTTATTTAAAACTGTTGCCGGTGTAACCAAAGAGAACGTATGGTAATCAGCACCGAAAACCTGACCTTTAATTTTGGCGACCAAAAGGTTGTCAACCAACTATCTCTTCAAGTTCCGCAAGGAAGTATATATGGCTTTTTAGGCCCTAACGGCGCCGGAAAAACCACCACCATTAAACTGCTGCTCAACCTGCTTAAAACCCAGGAGGGCAGCATTAACATTTTTGGGCTCGAGCTGCAAAGCAACCGCACCAAAATACTATCGCAAATAGGGTCGCTTATTGAACAGCCGGCCATTTACCTGCACCTTACGGGTAAAGAGAACCTGCTTAACCGCGCCCTGCTGCTGCAAATACCCACCCAAAGGGTTGATGAAATGCTTGCCCTGGTGCACCTTACCAATGCCGCCAATAAAAAGGCAGGCCAGTATTCGCTCGGCATGAAACAACGCCTGGGCATAGCGCTGGCGCTGTTATCTGATCCGCAGCTTTTAATTTTAGATGAACCCACCAACGGACTGGACCCTAACGGCATTATCGAGATACGTGAACTATTGATACGCCTTACTACCCAGCATAATAAAACCGTTTTTATATCGAGTCACCTCCTGTCGGAAATTGAGCGTATGGCTACCCATGTAGGCATCATCAACTTTGGACAACTACTATTTCAGGGTTCGATAAAAGATCTTGAAACCCTAAGCAAACCATTAGTGTACATAGAAACCGATAACACCGTTGACGCGGCCAACTTGCTGAAACGTAATCACATTACGGTTGACGATGTTAACGAAACTACCATTTACCTGCCCTATATCTCCAAACAGCAAATGGGCGAAGTGAATGCCATGCTCAACAGCAACGGTTACACCGTTTACACCATTGGCAAACAGCAAAAAGACCTCGAAGCGTTGTTTTTATCCATCACACAAGAAGCCTAAACCAATATGAAAGGATTTATACTATCGTTCCGTTCGGAGTTTTATAAGAGCCGCAAAACTTTGGGGTTTTGGTGCGCCATTATTTTGCCGCTGCTAATTTGTCTGCTGGTATTTGTTGGCTTTTTTACCAGTGTGGATAAGATGGTCAACACACCCGGCATGCTGCTGTGGATCCGTTTTTCGGGCGCTATACTAAATGTGATGGGTACCCTTTTGTTACCGATATTCGTGATTTTTACGGCCTACTCGGTAAACAGTATCGAGCATAAGGCCGATACATGGAAAACGCTGTTCAGCCTGCCCATACCCAAATTATCGGTTTACGCAGCCAAATACCTGTATGCTTTTTTCCTGGTGTTTTTGTGCCTGCTGTTGTTTACGGTGTTTACCATAGGTTTCGGCAATTTGCTGGGCGTACTTAAACCCGAACTTAAATTTTCGGAGTACCACATGGAGTCGGCATTGTTCCAGGTGTATTTTAAATTGTTCCTGTCGGCATTGGGCATCCTTTCCATACAATTTCTATTCAGTGTTTTGTGGAGCGATTTTTTAAAGCCCATGGGGATTGGCTTTGTAGGCACCATAGCCGGTGTAATAATGGGCGCCGCCGGATGGAAATACGCCTACCTGTTCCCCTACTCGCATCCCATGCTTGCCCTGCAAAACATGATGCCCCGCACCAAAGCAGCCATAGCCTCACCAAAACTCATCATCAATATATTTACCGATGATGTATATGTAAGCCTGGTAATAGCCGTAGCGGTATTTATAGGCGGATATTTTATTTTGTTGAAAAAGAGTGTGAAGTAAAGAGCCTCACCTAAATCCTTTCTCTGTACATTTTAGGTTTGACAACTTTTTGAAAGTTGTCAAACCTGCAACTCCTCCTCACACAACTCACAACACAACTCCCTGTTCATCCCCGTACAATAACCGTTCGTTTCCGAACATTCAAGAGGGTTTAACTATCTATCAACTAACTGTAATTCAAGACATTAAATTAGTGGCATAAATATTATATTTATACTGCTGTTACAGTTGAATCTATGTTTAAAAATTACCTTAAGATAGCCTTTCGCAATTTGCAGCGCAATAAGGGCTTTTCGTTTATCAATATTGCCGGGTTGGCCGTAGGCATGGCCGGTGCCATACTCATCTTCACCTGGATAAAACAGCAGGTGAGTTATGATGATTTCCATGCCAACAAAAATTCGCTTTACAAGGTATGGACCAACTACGATAGTGATGGTGTTTTATACAGTTCCGAAATATCATCGAGCCCGATAGGTGCCGCTTTAAAGGCCAAATATCCGGAAGTAAAGGATGTTGCGCGCATGTATTGGCCCATAGAGCGCTTGTTTAATTATCGTGATAAAGCCATTAAGGCCGATGGTCGTGATGTAGATAAGCCTTTTCTTACCATGTTCAGTTTCCCGCTGATATCGGGTAATGCCGAACACGCGCTGGATGATATAGACGGCGTAGTGATCAGCCAAAGTTTAGCCAAAAAACTTTTAGGCGATGAAGACCCCATGAATAAAATGGTGACCCTTGATGTTAAAGGCGCATACAAGGTTACCGGGGTAATGAAGGATGTGCCTAAAAATTCCGTTTTCAGTTTTGATTACCTGGTATCATTAGCTAAAGGCGCACGATACTATTCGGACCAGCGCTGGGAAAACGGTAATTATCAAACCTATTTGCAGCTTAAACCGGGCGTAAACGAAGCTGCTTTCAACAAAAAAATAAAGAACCTCATTAAAGAAAATGCCAAGGATGCTAAAATGGAACCCTTTTTACATCCGCTCAGCAAATGGCGTTTGTATTCGCGTTTTGAGAATGGCGTAGCCGTAGGTGGTGCCATAGAAGTGGTGCGCTTAGTAGCCATTATAGCCGCGTTGATACTACTTATAGCCTGCATCAACTTCATGAACCTAAGCACCGCCCAAAGCGAAAAACGGGCAAAAGAAGTAGGCGTTCGCCGGGTAATTGGTGCTGGTAAGGGGATGCTGATCAAACAGTTCCTAACCGAGTCAATCGTGATAGCGTTTATTGCAGGAGTGTGTTCTTTATGGCTGGTACAGCTTTGCCTGCCTGTGTTCAACAAACTTACCGGCGAATCGTTAATTATTAACTATACCGACCCTGTGTTTATCATTGGGATTATCGCCTTTATATTATTTACCGGCTTACTGGCCGGCAGTTACCCTGCTTTCTTTTTGTCGTCGTTTAAACCGGTTAAAGTACTGAAGGGCGCGTTTCAGCAGGGCAAAACCGTATTTACCCCTCGAAAAGTATTGGTAGTTGTACAGTTTACAGTGGCCATTGTGCTGGTAATATCAACCATTATTGTTTACAACCAGGTTAAATTTGCGCAGGAGCGCGATAACGGGTATGCTAAAAATAATTTGGTTGATGTAGCTATCGAGGGTGATATCAGGAAAAATTTCGACCTGATAAAAAATGAACTGATCAGCACAGGTGCTGCTACTTCGGTGGCTAAAACCAGCTTTTCGCTCACCATACAGGCAGCTTCATCAACAGGCTATCAGTGGACCGGAAAACCTGACGGCGGACCGGATATCAGCATGAACCGCTTCAACTCCACAGGCGGCCTCATCAAAACAGCCGGACTAAAACTACTGGCAGGCCGGGACATTGATGTGGCCGAATATCCCACGGATACCGCCTCGATCATCATTAATGAAACCGCCCAAAAAATTATGAAGTTTAAGGATGCCGTTGGCCAAACAGTGCGTTATGGCGGCGATACTTTTACTATTGTAGGAGTGTTTAAAGATTTCATCATTGGCTCGCCTTATGGCCAAACCGATCCGATAATTGTGCATGGCTCTAAAACATGGAACTATAATGTGCTCATTCATCTTAACGATCATAACTCAACGGCCAAAAATCTAACACTGGCTACCGGCGTATTCAAAAAATATAACCCGGCCTACCCGTTCAACTACAAATTTGTAGACCAGCTATATGCCCTCAAATTTGCCGATGAGGTGCGCACAGCTACCTTCGCCGCTATTTTTGCGGGCTTAACCATATTTATATCCTGCCTTGGTCTGTTCGGGTTAGCCGCCTACATGGCCGAAAGCCGCGCCAAAGAAATAGGTATCCGTAAAGTGCTTGGCGCAAGCGTGCGCAGCGTGGTGCAATTGCTTACAAAAGATTTTGTAGTACTGGTGGTCATTGCCATCGTTATTGCCACACCTATTGGCTGGTGGGCTATGCATAGTTGGCTGCAAAACTATCAGTACCGCATCAGCCTTAACTGGCTCACCTTTGCAGCAGCAGGCTTAGTGGCTATACTAATAGCCATTGTTACCGTAAGCATGCAAGCCATAAAAGCGGCGCTGGTAAACCCGGTTAAAAGTATAAAAGCGGAGTAAGTTTTAGTTAGGTACAATTAGTTTTGACAACTTTTTAAAAGTTGTCAAAACTACCCGACTTACAACATACAACCCACAACCCCTCTATTCGTTATCTTCCGTAAGTATATCACCCGGTTGCTTAAAATTGCTGCGCACAAAGCGGCACCATTCGCAATCTTCCTTGCCGCAGCCGATGTTAAACTCGTGGTTCATTATTTTTTTGTAGGTAGCAGTAATTTGTTTAGTTACCTCGGCCACGTCCGTAGGTGTAATGTATATTTTTTCTTTACGGTATTCACCCTCATTTACAGGCTCTATAAAGTCAAACTCGGTACTGATCACCTCCCAGTCGCGGGTACGGTCGTTATCTATCAGTATTTTATAGAACACACCTTGTCGCCAGTAATCGCCGCCGATTTGTTCCTCATCATTGGGTATGGCGGGCTGAAATTTATCTTTGGCATATTTGTACTTGCCCGTTTTGTAATCAACCACACTCACCTGTTTGCCATGAAACTCTACCTTATCCAGGCTTCCTTTTATCGGCACACCCGCTACTTCCACATTACGTACCGATAACTCCACAAGGGTTACCTTGTTCCAGGTCACTATGTTTTGTTGGTAGTAAGTTGGCAGTATCTTATCGCCATAATCTAAACGCAGCTTAAACTCTTCCTTAGTGAACGAATCGCGGTTGCGGAACATGAACGCACGGAAATCCTTCATAAAATCTTCTACCGGCGCAAACTCATCGTTGTTCTCTTTCAGCTTTTTAAAGGCACGTCTCAAAGCATCGTGCACCGCCGAACCAAAAGTAAGCGATGGGCTTTTACCCGACGGCACCCTGATCAGGTTCTGGAAATAGAATTTCAGCGGGCAATCAAGGTAGTTGCTAAGGTGCGTTACCGATAGTGTGTAACCTTGCAGCAACCGGTTCACATACTCTTTATCTACCAACTGCACAACAGGCTTATCGGCCTCGTTAAATTGGGTGAGGTAAAAGGCCATCATATCATCACTGCTCAGCTTAGGGTAATTTACCTGTACATCCGTTGCGGCGAGTATCTCGCCAACAAATTGTGAGGCTTCCTGCGGTTTGCCTTTTTTATCTTCGCTGCTATAGGATATGTTCAGGTGCTGCTTAGCCCGGGTAAGCGCTACGTAAAACAAACGGCGCGATTCTTCTTTTTGCGCTTCTTCGTCGTTCGCCGCCTGCATCAATGTATCCGGGTAGCTATAACTGCTGTTGCGCCCTTTGGTATCCCATATTTTTTTGTTGCAACCAATCAAAAACACATGCTCAAATTCAAGCCCTTTTGAGCCATGCGCGGTAAGAAAGTTCACTCCCGTTTCCGAATAGATATATTGGTTAAGATCAAGCCGGATACCGTTCTTCAGCATCAGGTCGAAGGTTTTTATCAGATCGGCCAGCTTGATATCCGGGTCTTTCCGGCTTTCTGCCTTTATAAAATCGAACAGGTTGGTGAGCACTTCCATGTGCCAGCCTTTATCTGTTTGCTGCATTACATAGCGTAAAATGCCCAAACGGGTAACTACCTGTTGAAACAGGCTTTGCAACGTAACACTTAACGATCCTTTAAGCAATTCTTCAATATTGCCTATCAGTTCTTTCATGCTTACGTTCTGCATATTATCAAACAATCCCGGCTGTTTTGGCGAACGGATTTCGGTAAGGTAACGCCGCAGGGATGTTTTAGCTTCGTTACTGGCCGCCGTGCCATAATTATCTTTTGCTACCGCGATACTCGCCTTGGCAATTTCAATAGGCGCTATGTCGAAGAAATCGTAGTGCATTATCTCAAAAAGCAACTCATCGCCGCTGTAAGGCGAATCGAGTTCCATATCGAGGTAACGCAAAATATTGATGATCTTTTCACCAAACGGCAGGGAGAGTATATCGATCTTACGTTTGGTATTTACCGCTATCTTTTTCAGGTCGAGGTAATGCAGCAGCTCTGCAACCTGGTTGTGGTTACGGTAAATTACAGCTATTTCGGCGGGCGGTGTACCATCAGTTACCAGTTGCACAATCTGGTTGGCAATATCCACCACTTCCTGATCGGGATTAGGATATTCGCTGATCACCGGTTCTATACTCGCATCGCTAAAGCGGGGATGCGAAGCGCTAAGGTTTTTATTGAGGTTAAGCTGTGCGGTAAGTCGTTCGTTGTTGTTTTCGATCAGTAACCTCGACATATCCAGTATATGCTGATTTGAACGGTAATTGCTTTTCAATATCACCGTGTGCAGGGTATCCACATAATCGGTAGCGAAATCCAATATATTACGCATGTTAGCGCCCTGGAAACGGTAGATGGATTGATCATCATCGCCTACTACAAACACGTTCGGCGTATCCCAAAAGTTGAGCAGAAACTTTAACAGTTCATTTTGCGATCCGCTGGTATCCTGAAACTCATCCACCAAAATATACTGGTAACGTTCTTGGTAGCGGCGCAGCATATCTTCATTATCACGAAAGGCCTTCAGCACCCAAATGATCATATCATCATAATCGTACCGGCCCTTCTTTTCCATTTTGGCCTGATACAATTCGTATTCGCCAACGGCAGCCAGTAGTTTATCCATGGCTTCCTGCACCTTATCGATATCCTTTTGCTTTACATCGCCAATTTGGATCCCCGCTTTGGCATTCGCCCGTTTGTAGATATACTGATCGCGATTGGGCAAATCTTCCATATACTCGTGTACCGCGTTCTCTATCATCGCGGCATCCCAACCCTCGCTTTTCATGGTAGAGAAAAGCCTTTTCAACCGTGCCTGCTCAAAGTAAATATCACCTGTGAAGCGCTTCAGCAGGTGGTCGTTATGGAATTCGTCTATCAGTTCGCGAAACAATATGGCAGATTCCAGATCAGATAGCGGCTCAAGGTTATGCTTACCAAAATATTCCAGGTTCTCCTGAATAACATCATTACAAAACGCGTGAAAAGTATATATATTAATGCGGTAAGCATCCGGACCAATAAAATCAAACAAACGCTTGCGCATGGCCACTGCGCCGGCATCGGTATAGGTTAAGCAAAGTATCTCGTTGGGGCGGGCATCAGTTTCGGTAAGTATCTTTCCTATCCGGGCGGCAAGTATTTGTGTTTTACCGGTTCCCGGCCCTGCCACCACCAGCACAGGGCCATCCATTTTATTAACAGCGGCCAGCTGTTCGGGGTTTAATGAAGCTAATGCCTGCTGAAATTTATCGTTATATTTATTAAGAGCTGGTTTTTGCATGGTAACGTAAAATTACGCTTTTTTTAGAGGATAGGGGTATTGGTTGGTTGTTAAAACTGGTGACATGGGGAGCGATTGGTCCGTTTTTCATTAGGAATGGTTCTGCTTTATTGAACGTTAGTGGATGTACTTTTTTCTTTTCTCTCAAAAGAAAAAAGTACCAAAAAAGAAAAGTCGCGGCTGCGCAAGGAACTATGTTTGGGTTGTGCTTGAGCAGGGTTTGTGCTAGCCGTTCCTTACGATGCCGCATTTTTGCGGGTATGTTGAGGTTGTGCTTTTGCATAGTTTATCCACAGCCGCTTGGCTCTGGCCAAGTGGCAACTATTACGCGGCGTCCCGCCGCTGTACGATAGATGCGTCTTTAGTAAGTAAGCTGAAAGCTTACGCCATGCTATGTCACGAGTTACGCTGTGCGCTAAACTCGCGACAGCACCTTCAGCTTACTTCGTCAGCAAACAGCTTCGGACGAAAGCGGGCAGAACTTTGGCGGCCTGAAGCGCAAGGACGGGCATAGTGAACTTGTTGCATGCGGGATGGAATAGCGCGGCGAAGCATGGGGCAAAAGTTCCAGCCCAAAGTTCTGCCCGTTTTGCAGCGCAGGAGCCATGTGCGGCAAAGAAGCCTTTTGCTGGACAAGGGTTTTGTTACTTTTGCCCTCAAAAGTAATGGGGCACTGCGCCCACAAGAGCAGACTGACGTCAATTACAGCACAAATCCTTAAAAGGGTAGAAGAAGGCGACGAGATTGCTTCATTCTTCGCAATGACAAGTTTTATATAGAAAGCAAAAACTCGATGGGATTGCTTCGTACCTCGCAATGACAATGGGAAAAATAGTGTTGAGCTTTAGCTAATCTTATCCCAGCTCAAACCACTATTTTTAGTTTGGGTTGCCTGGTGCAATATCTGGTGTTCGGGCTGACTAAGCTGCGGATCCTTTTCGAAGATCTCCTCAACGCATTTACGTACCAGTATCAACAGTTCCTGGTCGGTGGCAATGTTGGCCACTTTAAGATCGAGCACGCCACTTTGCTGGGTGCCTTCAATATTGCCCGGCCCGCGCAGTTGCAGGTCAATCTCGGAGATCTCAAAGCCGTTGTTGGTTTTTACCATGGTATTGAGCCTGATGCGCCCATCGTTGCTCAACTTCTGGCTGCTCATGAGTATACAAAACGATTGCTCGGCTCCCCTGCCCACGCGACCGCGTAACTGGTGCAGCTGCGAAAGACCAAACCGCTCTGCATTTTCAATGATCATAACGGAGGCATTGGGTACGTTCACCCCTACCTCAATTACAGTGGTGGCTACCATTATCTGCGTTTCGCCTTTTATAAAACGCTGCATTTCAAATTCTTTTTCGGCAGCTTTTAGTTTACCATGTACAATGCTGATACGAAACTCAGGCAACGGAAACTCCCTCGACATTACCTCTATCCCATCCTCCAGGTTTTTCAAATCGAGCTTCTCGCTTTCCTGTATCAACGGGTACACTACATATACCTGCCGGCCTTTACCTATTTCCTGCTTCATAAAGCCGAACATCCTCAAGCGGTGCGACTCGTAAAAGTGCAGCGTTTCGATAGGTTTGCGCCCGGCGGGGAGTTCGTCAATTACTGAAACGTCAAGGTCGCCATATAATGTCATGGCGAGAGTACGCGGGATGGGCGTGGCCGTCATTACAAGTACATGCGGTGGTACAACATTTTTGCGCCACAACTTGGCACGTTGCTCTACCCCGAAACGGTGCTGCTCATCTATCACCACCATGCCCAGGTTTTTGTATTGCACGGCATCTTCTATCAGCGCATGGGTACCTATAAGTATTTTGAGTTCACCGTTTTCAAGCTTTTCGTGCAATATGCGGCGTTCCTTTTTAGGGGTCGATCCGGTGAGCAAAGCGGTTTCCACAAAACCATCGCCTACCAAACTTTTTATGGTTTGATAATGCTGCGTAGCCAATATCTCGGTAGGTGCCATAATGCAGGTTTGAAAACCATTATCAATAGCGATGAGCATACTCATTAACGCTACCACCGTTTTACCACTGCCTACATCCCCCTGCAATAAGCGGTTCATTTGTACGCCGCGCTGGGTATCAATCCGTATTTCTTTCAGCACCCGCTTTTGGGCATTGGTAAGCGGGAAGGGTAATTTATCGTGATAGAAATCATTAAAGTATGGCCCTACCTTATCAAATACATTACCCTTAAATTTATGTGTACGGTAAATCTTATTCTTTAACAGTTTATACTGCAAAAAGAAAAGCTCTTCAAATTTCAACCTGTTACGGGCTTCGTTCAGCTTGGCGGCATCATCGGGGAAGTGGATGTTGCGGTAAGCATCCTGCCGGTTCATCAGCCTGTACTTATTGAGTATGTAGGCGGGCAGGTTCTCGTGAATATCTTTAGCATGCTGCTCTAACAACACGCCGATCAGCTTTTGCAGCCCTTTGGTATCTAACTGAAAACTCTTTAGCTTTTCGGTACTGTTGTAAGCCGGTTGCAAGGTCATGTTGCCTTTACGACGCATCGCCTCGGGCGAGTACAGCTCCATCTCCGGGTGCGACATTTGCGCTTTGCCATTGAACGAACCCGGCTTCCCGAAAATGATATAAGCCTTACCTACATGCAGGTTCTTCTCTACCCAGTTGATGCCCTGAAACCATACCAGTTCCATTATACCGGTATCGTCCTGCGCTTGTATCACCAGGCGCTTGCTGCGTTTGTCGCCAATAATTTCTTTATGGGTTAAACGCGCCAAAACCTGCACGTAGGGCAGGTCGGGTTCAATATTTTTTACTTTGTAAAATTGGGTGCGGTCAATGTACTTAAAGGGGAAGTGCCGCAACAGATCTTCGGCATTATGAATGCCCAGTTCTTTTTTTAAAACCTCTGCACGGCTGAGGCCTACACCTTTTAAATATTCAATTGGTGTTTGAAACGGATTCAATGCAGATGGTTATAATTTTTTATAGTACTATATAATTCAGTTAAGCAACAATAGCTGTAACAGTAATTTCAACATTCACATTTTTTGGCAAACCTGCTACCTGCACAGTTTCGCGCGCCGGAAAGTTATCCGAAAAATAGCTGCCATATACTTCGTTCACATGCGCGAAATTGCCCATATCCAACAAAAAGATACTGGTTTTTACCACGTGGCTAAAGTTAAGGCCTGCTTCGGTTAATATAGCGCTGATGTTTTCCATTACCTGCTTGGTTTCGGTTTTAATATCATCAAGCACCAATTCGCCGCTTACCGGGTTAATGGCCACCTGGCCCGATACAAATAATAAACCGCCTGCTTTTACCGATTGGCTGTAAGGCCCTATTGGCGCAGGGGCATTGGTAGTGTTAATTATTGTTTTCATTTTTTTAGTATAAACCAGTCTATCAATTTCCATATAATACCACCCAAAAACATAATAATAGCCGTTGCATTAATTATGTGCATCACCTTTAAATTAAAGTTGGTTGGCCTGTTCGGATCTTTTTTGCGGAAAAAGTACATGCTGCAAAATTAATAAAAAAAAGAAGGCTCCGGGTTATCCGGAGCCTTCCAATATCTCAAATGATATTATTTTTTAATTACTTGCTGAAAGAAACACGACGGTTTAATACACGTCCTTCTTCTGTAGAGTTATCAGCAATTGGGTTAGTTTCACCGTAACCTTTTACTTTCAGTTTTTTAGCTTCAACACCTGAGTTAACTAAATAAGTTTTTACTGAGTTAGCACGATCTTTAGATAAAGAAAGGTTGTGAGCAGCAGTACCTTCAGATGAAGCATAACCTTTAACAGTTACAGTAGCACCGGTTGAACGTAAGTCAGCTGAAGTAGCATCAAGAGCTGGGTAAGAAGAAGTTCTTAATACTGAGCTATCAAATTCAAACTGAATGTTTGAGTAAGCAACACCAACTGAATCCTCTTTAGCAGGAGTTGGGAATACGATAGCGCAACCAGCACCGTCAACAACTGTACCAGCCGGAGTGTTAGGGCATTTGTCAAATTGATCAGATACACCGTCACCGTCTGAATCTTTTTTCAGGTCGCTAACAGCAGTTTCAACTGCAGATACACGGCCTTTTAAAGCTTCAACTTCTTGACGAAGAGCTGCATCATACAACTCATCATACATTAAGGCAACCGGGTTAACCCAATCCAGGTTCGGTTTTGATTTTGAACCTAAAGTGAACTCTAAACCCGCGTAACCGTAAGAGTATCTGTCTTTAGTAGGATATCCTCTTTTGAAACCGTCAAAGTTGTCACCGTCAACAAAGTTGATTGTGTAACCTAAGTTTAAGGCAGTAACATCAGATAATCTGAATTTAACACCAACACCTACAGGGATGATCAGCTCTCTTGCGTATTTTTTATCGCCGCTGTCGCCATAAGTACCTTTGAAATCAACACCGTCAACTTTAGCAGCATACATTGCTAAACCAGCACCTGCAGTACCGAAGAAGTTGATTGAGTTTTTACGGTGTAAGAAATCGATGCTACCAATGTTAACAACACCGCTCAAAGTTCCAGACCAGAACTCAGTTTCGAATTGTTTAGCTGAGTAAACCGGATCGTTAGGATCTAAGTTGTTGTTGTTACCACCAACTTTACCACCGTGTAAGTCTAATTGTAAACCAAATACGTGTGAAAGTTGCTCTCTGAAAGAGATACCGTAGCCTAATTTGATGTCAGCTTTAAGGAAGTCATTGCTGCCGCCTAATGCAGTAAGTGGAGAAGTAACACCACCGTTAACACCAATGCTAAATTTTCTGTACTGGCCAGCACCGCCAAACAATTTGGGAGTAGTAGCTTCAGTCGAAGTTGCTGTCGAGGTTGAATCCGTAGTTTGCGCAGAAACTGCACCAGCTACCATCAAAGAAGCAAAGGATAATGCGACTGTTTTCTTTAATGTAGAATAATTCATAGTTTTAAGATTAAACGATTTTAATTGTGATTTTTTTCAAAAATACTAATTATGTTTGAAACGATAACCAAATTTTGTTCCAAAAATTATAATGGTTAACGCAAATACCACAAAATAGTTTTTTTCTTACAACTAAATATCTCCCCCCGATGAAATATCTACCTATTGATAATGAATTATTTATAATTAATAGAAAAAATTTCGTTTCACGAATTAAGCCACTCTCTATAGCTATATTCCACTCCAATGACGAATATCCACGCAGTGGCGACCAGGCTTTCATTTTTAAGCAAAATCCCGACTTTTTTTATTTATCGGGCATAGATCAGGAGCAAAGTATACTGCTTTTGTTCCCTGATTGTCCTAATATGCAATACAGAGAAGTACTATTTTTAAGACAGACCAGTGAGCACATAGCCGTATGGGAAGGACACAAATATACCAAGGAGGAAGCGCGCGCGGCATCGGGCATTGAAGCGATATATTGGCTGAGCGATATTAATGCGATATTACATAGTATTATTAATTATGCCGAACATATTTATATAAATACTAACGAAAACGACCGTTACGTACACGAGGTGCCTTACCGCGACCTGCGCATGTACACTGATTTAAAGGCAAAGTACCCGTTACATCACTATGAACGATCGGCATTAATACTGCGCGATCTGCGCCCGGTAAAATCGGCTGCTGAAATAGCCCTTACCAAAAAAGCCTGCGAAATTACCCGCGACGCTTTTACGCGTGTGCTTAAATTTACCAAGCCCGGCGTTACCGAATATGAGATAGAGGCGGAAATAATCCACGAGTTTATAAAGCAACGATCTACCGGGCATGCTTACAGCCCTATCATCGCATCAGGTAAAAACGCGATTGTGCTACATTATACCGATAACAACCAGGTTTGCAAAGATGGCGACGTAATACTGTTTGATTTTGGCGCCGAATACGGAAACTATAATGCCGATATGAGCCGATCTATCCCGGTGAGCGGCAAGTTTACTCCGCGCCAGCGCGATGTTTATAACGCGGTGTTAAGGGTAATGCGTGCCGCTACCAAACTATTAGTAGCCGGTACCATTTGGAATGAATACCACGAAGAAGTGGGCCGCATTATGACAGATGAACTGATCGGCCTTGGTTTACTGAAGAAACACGAGGTAGAAAAGCAGGATTCAAAGATGCCATTATATAAGAAATACTTTATGCACGGCACCTCGCACCATTTAGGCCTGGATGTGCATGATTTCGCCAGCAGGTACAAAGCCTTTGAACCCGGCAACATCCTTACCTGCGAGCCGGGTATCTACATTCCCGAAGAAGGCCTGGGCATTCGCATAGAAAACAATATCCTCATCACCACCGATGGCAACATCGACCTGATGGCAGATATACCTGTTGAAGCAGAGCATATTGAGGAGATAATGAATAGTTAGAGGCAAGAGTTGAGAGGCAAGAATCAGGAATTAGCTCTATAATGCTGACGCGCGGCTCCGGCCGAGTGTCCATTATTACCCGGCCTCCGGCCGACCTTTACAATTATTATAATAGGATTGCGGCGGGACGCCGCGGGATAGCAGACACTCGGCCGGAGCCGAGCGTCTGTGTAGTAAATAAAATAATGTGTGTGTCTTGACTCCTGAATCTTATTTCTCAACTCTCAACCTAAGTATTCATCTACAAAGGCATACAAATTAAACTCTTCTTCGGTTAAAGCTGCTGTTAACTGTTGATGAAGTTGTTGCTTATTAATATGCTGCATCCGCTTTTGCTGTATCAGTCTGTACGCTTTTTCAGACAAGAGCATACTTTTACGGTTATTACCTGATTTTTTTGAACTGATAATTAACTCCGCTACTTCATCTATCCCCACATTTTGCGAGGCGATGGTTTTGATAACGGGAATTTCGGTTGCCTTGCTTTGGTGAACTATTTTACGGAGGTTGTTGGCGAAAAGATCGGCATCGGCACGGTCAGCTTTGTTGACGATAAAGGCATCGGCTATCTCCATCAGTCCCGATTTAATGTTTTGGATCTCATCACCTGCTTCGGGCACCAGCACCACCAGCGTAACATCGGCCAAACCGGCTATCTCCACTTCTGATTGCCCAACCCCTACTGTTTCCACAATAATATGATCGAAACCGGCGGCGCGTAAAACATCCGTCATCTCTATAGTTTTGGCAGACAATCCGCCAAGCGAACCACGTGTAGCCAGCGAACGGATAAACACATCCGGATGATTAAAGTGCGAGGCCATGCGGATCCTATCACCTAATAAGGACCCGAAGTTAAACGGCGAAGTAGGGTCAATAGCCAATACGGCCACCTTACTGCCCTGTTTCAATAGGTTATTGATAATGGCATTTACCAGCGTACTCTTGCCCGCTCCCGGCGGACCGGTGATACCTATTATAGTAGTGTCTTTTTTAAACTGTAAGCTTTTAAGTAACTCATCGGCTCCGGCCAGGCTATTCTCAACAATAGTTAAAGCACGTGCCACCTGTCTGAAATCGGAACTATCAATTACCGGCGAATGATGCTTTGTTGCGGCCACGTTTTAATAATGAATGATAAAAGGAATGGCGCAAATAATCTTTGCAGTGTCTTTGTTAACCGAGCTTCAGGCTAAAAATAAACGTGCACTGACCAACAAACGCCATTAAGTACACAAATTTCAAGAAAAATAACGAGAAGACCCGCAGCCCGTAATCTAAAAATCGCTCATTAACGCCTTTGTCCCTAAGATTATCGAACATTCGCATACCAAAAAAGGTGAAAAACAGATAAGAAAAAACAGGAAAGAACAGGAAGAAAATAAGCGGTTGAAAATCTTTAGCTCGTATAGGCATATTCACATTTAATATACCATTATGTAATAACACAATAATAACGAAGGCAATAGTAAAGGATATAAATACCGCTTTTGATACCTTACCTGTATTATTTAGTTTGGAGTAGATGATAAAATTCGCGATAGCAAAAAATAAAATATAGATAAGCTTTATAAGCATTATAGCAGGGTTTCATCAAAGGTAAATTTTTAGTCCATAATATATTTACTGTGCAAAATTCTGTTAACAAATTGGGTAATATAGCGCAAAGTGTACATTGCCTTATGCCGTTAAACACATAGCTATTTTAACAGAACGCATCGGCATAAATATTTTTTTGCCCTATTATTGCATAATTATATAGTTTAATATGGCGCAAAAGCCCAAAGTACTGCTCACGTTCGATTCCATGAAATACCCTAACTCGGGTTTCTTTTACTTTGGTAAAAGCCTGGGCGATGCCTTGCTGCAACAAAACCGGGATCAGTTCGATATTACCTATTACCTGCACAAACGCGCATCGTACCAGTTTGATGGTAAGGTGAAAGTGCAGTACCTCTCTAAACTGCATAAGCTATATTACCCGCAGCGCAACAATTACGATCTGTTTCACTTTACCGATCAGTACTGCCGCCTGCACCCGCAACGCACCGGGGGTAAAAAGATACTCACCATTCACGATATTAACCCGGTTCACGAAAAAACCAAGTCGGCGGCTAAAATAAACAAGCACCTTAATAAGCTACGCAGGTATATTAAACTGTGCGATAAGGTGGTTACCATATCAAACTTTGTGGCGCAGGATATTGTCAGCTACATACCCGAGGCCGCCGAAAAGATACAGGTGATCTATAACGGGGCCGATAGGTTAACAGTTAAGCCCGGCCATACTCCCGCATACGTACCTCAGCGTAAGTTTTTATTTACGATAGGGCATGTATCAGCCAAAAAGAATTTTCATGTACTGCCCGCGTTACTGCACAATAACGATCTGGAATTGGTGATAGCCGGAATTGAAACTCCTTATAAGGATAAGATAATGGCCGAGGCCGCTAAATATAATTGCACCGACAGGGTGATCATTACCGGCCCTGTTAGTGATGATGACAAGGCCTGGTATTATCAGCAATGCGAGGCTTTCGTATTTCCGTCTATTGCCGAGGGTTTTGGTTTGCCGGTTATTGAGGCCATGCATTTTGGCAAGCCGGTATTTTTATCAACCCATACATCGCTGCCCGAAATTGGGGGCGACGCGGCATGGTATTTTGATAATTTTGATGCTGAAGCTATGCAGGCTGTATATAATAAAGGTATAGCCGAATATAACAGCGCCGACCTTACCCCGAAAATAATAGCCCATGCCAACCGGTTCGACTGGAAGGAAACCGCCCGGCAGTACTTACAGTTGTACGCCGATTGCCTGGCCGGTAATGTTAAATAATTAAGCTTAATTTGCTGTATGAAAGTTGCCGGGTTTACCTTTATTCGTAACGCTGTAAAAAACGATTATCCTATAGTTGAAGCTATCACCTCTATTTTACCGCTTTGCGATGAGTTTGTGGTAGCCGTGGGTAATAGCGACGATGGTACCGAAGACCTCATCAAGAACATCAATTCGCCAAAAATAAAGATCGTTAATACCGTTTGGGATACCAACCTGCGCGAAGGCGGGCGTGTATTTGCCGATGAAACCAACAAGGCGCTGGCAGCGATATCGCCCGATGCCGACTGGGCTTTTTATATACAGGGCGATGAATGCGTGCATGAGAAATATCTCCCCCTTATAAAAAAGGAAATGGAGGATAACCTGAACGATAAAAAGGTAGAAGCCCTGCTATTTAAATACACTCACTTTTATGGTTCGTATGATTATTATGCCGAGTCGCGCAGGTGGTATAGGCGCGAGGTACGTATTATAAGGAATGATAAGCATATCCAATCTTTTCGCGACGCGCAGGGTTTCAGGTATGATGACCGTAAGCTGAACGTAAAACTGATAGACGCCTATATTTACCATTACGGCTGGGTAAAGCCGCCCAAAGGTTTACTGCGAAAGGGGGTAAACTTTCGCCAGTTTTATATACCCGATTACGTACCCGACGAAAGCATTATTGAAACCCACGAGTTTGATTACGGCAATGCCGACAGGCTGCTCGCTTTTAAAGATAAGCATCCCGCAGTAATGCAAAAACGTGTGGATGAAGTAAACTGGCCGCTTAACATCGATATGAAGAAAGCCCGCAAACGTTTACCATTCAGGCGAAAGCTGTTGCAGGCTATTGAAGACATTACCGGCTGGCGCATTGGCGAATACAAAAATTACCGGATAATATAATTTGGTTACAATAAAAGCATCTGCATAAAACATTGCTCAAAACAGAGCGTTTAGGAATATTTTACTATTACTGTTGCATTATGCCCTTAACTCACGTTATGGCATATGAATATATGCAGCATTGCATCTACTCACTACATTTACAAATGTTTAAAAAGAAGGCGTTTTTTAGCAAGTACTGGCTAAAATATACAAACAGACCCGGTTACACCCGCTACAAATGGGAATTGGCTAACGATAAGAAAATTCGTTATGCCGATGCCGTTATTGGCAGTCCGCGGCTTACCAATATTAAGCTTATTAAGGCTTTTGCGGCAGCAAGCGGCGAAATTAATTTTAGCCATAGCGGCAATGCCGGCGATGTTATATATGCACTGCCAACCATAAAAAAAATTCAGGAATTAACCGGGGCTAAAATCAACCTGTACCTTACATTAGGGCAGCCTTTGCTGGTTACCGGTTACAAAGAGCATCCGCTGGGCAATGTAATGCTTAATCAAAAAATGGCCGATATGCTTTGCCCCTTGCTCAAAGCCCAGCCTTATATTAATACCTGCGAGGTTTATACAGATCAGCAGATCCATATTGATCTTGATTACTTTCGGGATGGTTTGGTACCTATGGATAAAGGCAATATTGCCCGCTGGTGTGGTTATATAACCGGTATAAATGCCGAATTATGGCAACAATGGCTATTTGTTGAACCCGATACCTCATTTGCCGATACTATTATTATAGCCCGAAGCGAAAGGTACCGCAGCCGTGCAGCCGATTATTCTTTTTTGAGCAATTACAAAAACATAAAATTTATTGGAGTTAAAAGCGAGTATGATGATATAAAACAGTTTATACCTCATATACAATGGATAGAAATGAAAGATTTTTTACAAATGGCACAAACCATTGCCGGTTGTAAATTTTTTATCGGTAATCAATCTTTTCCATTTTCGGTGGCCGAAGCATTAAAGGTGCCGCGTATACTGGAGGTTTCTTTTGACGTTATAAACGTAGTACCTGAAGGCGGCAACGGCTATGATTTCCTTTTTCAGGATCATTTTGAAACATTGGTAGAAATGCTTAACAATAATTAATAGTTAATGGCCTATCCACTAATACAATATAGTGTAATATTATTAACAGCCTGAACATACATGTTTAATTGGTTAACAGTAATTAGCTAATTACTGTTAATTTTGAACTTTTATTTAATTATTTTTTAATGAAGACATATTTCAGGCTTTTATCTTTTGCTAAACCTATCGAGAAATTTGCTATACCATACATCATTTTTACATTGTTGTATGTGGTATTCAGTACCTCTGTGCTGGGTTTATTAGGGCCTTTATTAAACACGCTTTTTCACGTTGGCGCCTGCAAATGTGATCCGCAGGATATCCCGGTAAAAGCGGCGGATATTTCAACTTTTGATGTTTCGGGTTGGTTTAAATACTATACCAATCACTTTATAGCCTTATATGGCGAATGGGGCGCATTAAAGTTTGTATGCGGGGTAATTGTGTGCGCAGTGTTTTTGGGTAACATATTCCGCTACCTTTCTCAACGCATTATGGAAAGCCTGCGTATCCACACCCTTTTAAAAATACGAAAAGCGGTATTCGATAATGTAATGAACCTGCACATGGGCTATTTCAGCAATGAGCGCAAAGGCGATATCATGTCGAAAATAGCTTCGGAAGTGCAAACAGTACAATTTTCGGTAACTGGCACCTTACAGGTCGTGTTTAAAGAGCCGCTGTTGCTTATTGGCTATTTAATATGGTTGTTTGTAATATCGGCCAAGCTTACACTTATCTCTTTACTTATCATTCCTATTGCGGGTTTCTTCATTTCGCGTATTGTTAAAAAATTACGTTCGCAGGCGGTAGCAGCACAAAACTCTTACGCCAATATGATCAGTTATCTGGATGAAGCCTTATCGGGCATCAAGATCATCAAGGCCTTTAACGCTACCGATTTTATCATCAAGCGTTTTGACGATGAGAATATCCGTTTCTCGAAGATCACCCGTGCCATGTCTAAACGTCAGCAACTGGCATCGCCGGTATCAGAAGCGCTTTCGGTTTCTATGATCTCGTTTGTGGTATTATATGGCGGTTATCTCATCTTCAACAAAAAATCCGATCTGGATGCCGGTCAGTTCATTGCATACATCGCACTATTTTCGCAGCTGATGCGCCCTGCCAAAGCTATTGGCGATGCCTTTAGCAACATCCACTCGGGTTTGGTAGCCGGTGAGCGTATCCTGGCGTTGATTGATGAAAAACCACAAATTGTTGACGCGCCGGATGCCGTTGTAGTTGATGATTTTAAAGAAGGTATCCACCTCGAAAATGTATCATTTGCCTACAACGAACGCGAAGTACTTAAAAACGTTAACCTTACCCTGCCAAAAGGTAAAACCATAGCGTTGGTTGGCCCGTCGGGCGGTGGTAAATCAACCATGATGGATCTGTTGCCAAGGTTCATCGAACCAAAAAGCGGACGCATATTGGTGGATGATCATGATATACAACAAATAAAAACGACATCGTTACGCGGCCTGATGGGTTTTGTTAACCAGGAGTCGATACTATTTAACGATACCATATTTAACAACATAGCCTTTGGCAAAATAGGGGTTACACAAGAGGAGGTTGAAGCCGCCGCCCGTATTGCCAATGCCCACAATTTTATTTTAGAAACTGATAACGGTTATGAAACCAATATAGGCGACAGGGGCACCAAACTATCGGGCGGACAAAGGCAGCGTATTTGCATAGCGCGCGCAGTATTAAATAACCCGCCTATAATGCTGCTTGATGAAGCTACATCGGCATTGGATACCGAATCAGAAAAATTAGTACAGGATGCGTTAAACAACCTGATGAAGAACCGTACATCATTGATCATAGCACACCGCTTAAGCACTATACAAAATGCCGATCTGATTATTGTACTTGAGGATGGAACAGTAGTTGAACAGGGAAGCCATTTGGAACTGCTTGCAAACAACGGCCTTTACCGCAGGCTAATTGATATGCAAACTTTTACCGGGTAAATGGCCATAAATTTTAACAATGCGTAAAAAGAGTTTTTTAAGTAAAAATTGGCTGAAATTTACAGATAAGCCTGCCTATAAATTATACAAGTATGAATTTGCCCGCAAAGCGAAAGAGGACCTTTTAAGAGACACCTATCGTTCTTTGCAATTTGCTAACATTAAACATGTAAAAGAGGTTGCACAACTTAATGGCGCGTTAAGTGTTGTACATAGTGGTAATTCGGGCGATATTATTTACGCATTGCCTACTATAAAAAAGATACATGAGCAAACCGGGGCCAAAATCACTTTATACCTGCGCTTAAACCAGCCGCTGGTTTTACCGGCGCATCTTAAGCATCCGCTTGGCAATGTAATGCTGAACGAAAAAATGGCGGAAATGCTGTTTGCTTTATTAAGGCAGCAACCTTACCTGGCAGCATGCGAAATATATAATGGCCAAGCCATCGATATTGATCTTGATGGTATACGTACGCCTTTGTTCCCTACCGATAAGGGCAATATTGCCAGGTGGTGCAGCTATATTACAGGTGCAAATCCTGAACTGTGGAAGCAATGGCTTTTTGTGGAGCCTGATGCTTCATATGCCGATACAATTATTGTTGCCCGCAGCGAACGTTACCGGAATATTTTAATAGATCATTCATTTTTAAACAAATACAAAAACCTTGTATTTGTTGGTGTTGAGAGTGAATACAATGATATAAAGAAACAGCTCCCGCATATTAAATGGGTACCGGTTACCAACTTTTTAGAACTGGCCCGCATGATAGCGGGGTGCAAATTTTTTATTGGCAATCAATCTTTTCCATTTTCTATTGCTGAAGGTTTGAAAATTCCACGTATACTTGAGTCTTCTTTTGATGTAATTAATGTAGTACCTGAGGGCGATAATGCCTACGATTTTTTGTTTCAGGAGCATTTTGAATCATTAGTTGAAGCACTTAATTATAAATAAAGTTTTCAACGTTAAATATGGCAGGTAAGGAAGCGGTTATAATTATACCCTTTTATAAAACAACGCTTACTGCCTATGAAAACATAGCGCTCGACCGTTGTTTTAAAACCTTATCGCGCCATAACATTATCGCTATAAAACCGCGGTCGCTCACCATGCCTGCCGAAACCGGCCAGTACACATTTACGGACGTAGTTAGTTTTGATGACGATTTTTTTGTCAACATACAGGGATATAACCGCCTCATGATGTCTGAGGTTTTTTACGGTGCTTTTCTCGATTATAAATATATACTGATACACCAGTTGGATGTATTTGTATTTAAAGATGAATTACAGGAATGGTGCAGTCAAAACTGGGACTATATAGGTGCCCCATGGATACGGAGCTATATTTACCCTGACTTTGTTAAAAAGCTAAAATGCCAACTTTTAATTTATTACCATAAGCGGGTAAATACGCAAGTAAACGGCGTTCCTATTGATGAGCAATTTTATTACCAGGTTGGCAACGGGGGCTTTTCGTTACGCAACACCCGTAAATTTTACGATCTGTGCCAAAAACTTAAACCACAGATAGCGCTTTACAATAGCCATACAGAACATCAGTATAATGAAGATGCTTTTTGGAGCCTGGAGGTTAACCGTAAAAAAAAGCGGTTAAAAATTCCGGGATATAAGCGCGCGTTACAATTTTCAATTGAGTTTCAACCCGAACGGGCCATGGATATCAATAATAATGTATTGCCTTTTGGCTGCCATGCCTGGGATTTGTACATCGATTTTTGGAAACCGATAATTGAACAGTACGGTTATAAATTATAATGCGTTTCGCTGCTTATAAAGCCTGTAAATGTACCGGTGCAGTTTCCAAAACAGCTTAAAGTGTAAACGTAGCAGGCGTGGGTTGGCCCATAACATTTTATAAGCAGTGCTTATTGGAAAACCAAGTTCAATAAGTTGCTCAACAAACCCCATAAAACTTGACTTTTCGCTATGCGCCCGGTCCTTTTTTGAAAAGCCTTCCGTATCTACCGGTAAATAGCTGCCCCATTTTTTGTGCAGTTTGATGTGGTCAAGCATCCATCCTTTGCTGTAATTGCCTTCCGACAAATGTTCAACTAAAATATCATAAGTTACAGCCACTTTGTAATGCTGCCCTACTGTTAACGAGTAATCAATATCGTATAAATGAAACCCTTTTAAAAGGTGTTCGTCAAACTTATACTTTGCAAAAACTTCTTTAGTTGTTGACAGCCATACACCATCTACGCAGGCTACGTAGCTAAGTTCCTCATTGCGCGGGTTCCGGTTAAAATGTACCGAAGGTTTGTTTGAATATTTATGTACCTGGATAAGGTTTGAGTACTCATTTGCTATGCCCGAACCCGACCATATGGATGGCGACAATGGCTTATATGACCCGCCGATCACCCCGATCAAACCCACTTCCGGGTCTCTGGCAAAAGATTGTACCAACTTGTTCCCCCATCCTACCGACCTGATGATAATATCCTCATGAATAAAACACAATATATTGTATTTTGCTTTTATGGCCGCGGTATTATATACCTCGCAAATACCCTTTTCGCCAAGGCTGTTATCGGTAGCTATTATTTCATACGGCACACCAATTGTGTCTTCTATATTTTTGGCTACCTGGTTTAGCTGAACATTATCAACCGATGATATGATTATGGAGATCATTAAAAAGCATTAAAAAGTCCTTACAAAGTTACTGAATCTTCGTAAGGACTTTTGATAAACACTTAATGGTTAGCGCAGCTTTATACCCAAACCAACCTGGAAAACCTGGTTACGGTAGCGGGGAATATAAGCGTACGGATCGTCGTCGTTAATAAACTGATCGAGCGAGTAACGGGCACGCAGTTCAACATTACGGCTCAAACCAATATTAACACCTAACACACCGCCCAGCAATACATCGTTGCCGGTGTAGTTATAATTATCACGGTAGTTATAGCCATCTACAATAGTTACAAAGCCATTGTTGAAGCTATTACGGCTTGATGTTAAAAACGACACCTGCGGACCGGCCATCAAACTGAACGACCTTGACAGCTTAAATTTCAGGAAAACAGGTACATCAATAAAATTATTCCGCTGCCTGAACTCGCCATCGGGCGTAACGGCACTGTAACCCTTTTGCGAAAACATGATCTCGGGCGTGATGAACAATTGATCGTCGATAGGGATATCGACTGATAGTCCCGCGTGTACACCGGCAATGCTGTTGTAGTTAAAATCGCGCGAGTAGCTGCTCACCAAATTGGTAATGTTGGCTCCGCCGATAATGCTTACCGTAACCCGGTTGTCATCATAATAATTGTTACGTTGCTGGTGCCGTGGCGGCGGCGGACGGCGGGCATAACGGCGCTGCGCGCTCACCTCGCCTGCTACAAGTAGTAGTATCGCGAAAAAGAGAAGTTTTTTCATATCCTATAGTTTTTAATTATAACTGATAGATAGAAACTGAACAGAAAGGTTTATTCGTAATTAATTGGAAGCTTGTAAAACAATTGTTGCAAAAATCAAATTAACCCTACATTTGGGCTATGACAGGATATAAAAGACGCTTACTATATATAATATCAATCATACTATTTAATACTCTGGCCATAAATGCCTTTGCGCAAAAGGAGGAATTTGTACAATCGCTCGACAGGCAAAACCACTGGGTTGATTCGGTATATAACGGCATGACCAAAGCTGAAAGGATAGCCCAGCTATTCTTTATTCGCGCCCATACTAATAAAGGCCGTGCTTATGAAGATTCGGTTGAAATGGTGATCCGTGAGCAGCATGTTGGCGGCCTGGTGTTTTTTCAGGGCGGGCCGGTGAGGCAGGCCAATTTAACCAACCGATATCAAAAGGCATCAGAAGTACCTTTACTGGTATCGATGGATGGAGAGTGGGGTTTGGGCATGCGTCTTGATTCGGCCATTTCATACCCATATCAAATGACTTTGGGCGCCATACAGGATAACACCCTGATATATAAAATGGGGCAGATGATAGCCGCCGATTTTAAGCGTATAGGCCTGCAAATGAACTTTGCCCCCGTGATGGATATCAACAATAACCCCAATAACCCGGTGATCAATTACCGTTCGTTTGGCGATAATCGTTTCAACGTGGCAAAAAAGGGCATAGCCTATTTTAAAGGCATGCAGGATGGCGGTTTGCTTACCACAGCCAAACACTTTCCCGGTCATGGTGATACTAATGTTGATTCGCACTTCGATTTGCCCTTGTTGCCCTTCACCCGCCAGCGACTCGATTCGCTGGAAGAATACCCTTTTCGCGAAGCTATCAAAGCAGGCATCAGCGGTATTATGATAGCCCACATGAATATTCCGGCGCTTGATACCGCCAAAAACCGTCCTTCTACCCTGTCGCGACCTATTATTACAGGCCTGCTGAAAGATTCGTTGAAGTTTGAAGGTTTGGTAGTATCTGATGCTATGGAGATGAAAGGCGTTGTAAAATATTTCCCTAACGGGGAAGCCGATGTACAGGCATTTTTAGCCGGAAACGATATCCTGGAGCTTTCGGTAAACTCCGAACGCGCCATTAAACTGATCAGTAAGGTTTGCCGCAAAAAGAAGATCAATGCCCGTGAGTTTGAGGCCAAGGTAAAAAAGGTACTTACCGCCAAATACTGGGCAGGCTTAAATGATTATAAACCGGTTAACCCGGCAGGCATCATCGCATCCATCAATCGCCCCGAAGCCAAACAATTGATACAGCAACTGAGCGATGCCGCCATCACCTTATTAAAAGGTAATACTCCTGCCCTACGCCTCGATCCAATGCGCAAAACAGCGATAGTAAGCATAGGCATTGATAAACCAACCATCTTCCAGATGGAGCTATCGAAATGGTACCCTAACAGTATGTTGTTCCTGGTAAACAAAAGCACGCCATTATCGCAGCTCAACAATATGCTTATCTCGCTCAAAACTTTCGACCAGGTATACATAAGCATTCACGATACCCGCCTGCGCCCGCAAAGCAAACTGGATTATAGTTCAGATGTTCGCTTTTTGATAGCGCAACTGGCGGCTCAAAAAAATACCGTAACCAGCGTATTCGCCAATGCTTATAGCATTGCAGGTTTACCGGGTATTGAAAAAAGCGGTAGCCTTTTAGTAGGCTACCAAAACAGCGAAGAACTGCAACGCGCCGCCGTAAAGGTTATCACCGGCCAAATGAAACCCACAGGCAAACTACCCGTAAGCGTAAACATGTTTTTCCCTAACGGAACGGGGGTTACGTTGTAGTTGTAAGTTGTGTGTTGCAGGTTGTATGTTTTTAGTATGAAGCCCAATAACCTGCAACTCACAACATACAACTTGCAACTCACAACACCTAAATAATTGAAGATTTATCGAAACAATAATTATTTTCAAAGGTTATTTATTTAACTTTTAAAATAATTTTTAAATCTACTATTATGGAAACCATTGAAAAATCTGCTGAAGTACTAAACGATCTTATCGCTATTAATAACGACCGTATTGACGGTTTTGACCGCGCGAGCAAGGATCTTACCGCCGATGACAACGATCTGAAAAACCTGTTTACCCTGTTTGCACAGGATAGCCGCCGCAACGTGCAGGAGCTTACCGCGGTTGTAGCCCAGTTAGGCGAGCAGCCTGATACCGGCAATACCGTAACAGGCACTATCCACCGTGCATGGCTGGATGTTAAGGCCACCTTTTCAGGTCACGACCGCAAGGCTATTTTAGCCGAATGCGAACGTGGCGAGGACGCTATTAAAAAAGCGTATCAAAATGCCCTTACAGAAGATAACGGCGGACTTTCATCGCAAATTACACAGTTGATCATTGATCAAAAACAAAAGATTGACGAAGGCCACGACAGGATCAAAGCCCTACGCGACAGCGCTGTATAATTAACCCGCAAAATGCGAAAGCCGCCCAAACATACGGGGCGGCTTTTGTATTATATAGAAAGATTTATACGGTAAAAAGCTAATAACCGGATAAAGTTGTATCTTTGTAAGCATTCTAAATAAAATTTTCTATATTATAAATCTCAGTTGTGTATATATTAATTTTCTTCGTCGCACATTGGTTTCTATCCCTGTTCTTCCAAACGTTTTACCTGCACCGCTATGCGTCGCACAAAATGTTCAGCACACATAAATTCAATGAACGCGTATTCCATTTCTTAACTTTCTTTTTCCAGGGTTCGTCATATTTAAACCCGAGGGCTTATGCCATTATGCACCGTGAGCACCACGCTTATAGTGATACCGAAAAAGATCCGCATTCACCACACTTCTTCAGGGATGTTTTCCAGATGATGTGGTATACCGCTATGAGCTACAGGCAGCATGTACGCAAGCTAAAAGAGCCTGAAGAACGCTTTAAAGGTAATACTCCCGAATGGCCGCTGATAGATAACTTCGGTTCGTCTCTTTTTTCACGCTTTATGTTTATGGGCTTGTACACCTGGTTTTATGTAGCCTTTGCTACCAGCTGGTGGATGTTCCTGTTGTTGCCTATTCATTTTATAATGGGTCCATTACATGGCGCTATTGTAAACTGGTGCGGTCATAAATATGGTTACGCTAACTTTAACAACGGCGATAAATCAAAGAATACTACCCCTTTCGACTTTTTGATGCTTGGCGAATTGTTTCAGAACAATCACCATCGTCACCCTAATCAAGCTAACTTCGGCGCTAAGTGGTGGGAGATTGATCCTGTTTACCCGGTTATGAAGCTGATGCATTGGACAAGGCTCATCAAGCTACGAAAACCTGTAGCAGTATAAAAATATTTTAAGCCCTTGCCTATTCAGCAGGGGCTTTTTTATGGGATAACAATTTGTTGTGCTTGAAGTAGAACGATCATTTATGACCATGAAATGAAGGGCTGATAACCCCGCCATCCTTATCAAATAATGTATATTTGCCACACAAAAAATAACTACAATGAGTGTATCGGTATTGGCCCAAAACTTAAGGGGCTCTGAAATTATAAAGATTGCCGGCGAGATCAACGAACTGAAACGCCGCGGCGAAAACATAGCCAACCTTACCATTGGCGATTTTGACTCGAACATTTATCCTATACCAACTGCTTTAAAGCAAGGTATTATTGAGGCTTATAACGATAATCAAACCAATTACCCGCCTGCGGATGGTTTGTTGAGCCTGCGCGAAAGTGTATCTAAATTTTTGATGGATGGCTATAATCTTGATTACGCGGCTTCTAACGAAATACTGATCTCAGGCGGATCACGCCCGCTCATTTATTCTATTTATATGGCCGTGGTTAATCCCGGCGAAAAGGTGGTTTTCCCTACCCCATCGTGGAACAACAACCATTACTGCGACCTGCTTTCGGCCGAATCGGTAATGATTGAAACCCGTCCCGAAAATAACTTTATGCCTACGGCCGATGAAATTCGTCCGCATATAAAAGGAGCCGCTTTGCTCGCATTATGCTCGCCGCTTAACCCTACAGGTACCATGTTTGGTAAAAAAGACCTGGAAGAAATTTGCGACCTGGTAATTGAAGAAAACAAGAACCGCGCGGCAGACGAAAAACCGCTGTACCTGTTATATGATCAAATCTATTCACAGCTAACCTTTGGCGAACACAAACACTTCGACCCGGTTACTTTGCGCCCCGAACTAAAGGATTATACCATTTTTGTTGATGGCGGTTCAAAATGTTTCGCGGCCACAGGTGTACGTGTGGGCTGGGGCTTTGGTCCGGCGCATGTAATTGATAACATGAAAGCAATTGTTGGCCACATGGGTGCATGGGCGCCAAAAGCCGAACAGTTTGCCATGGCTAAGTTTTTACAGGACGAAAGCAGTGTTGAGACCTACTTAACCGAGCTGAAAGGCAACGTACAAGCCAGCCTGAACAGCCTGCACCAGGGCTTTCAACAACTAAAGGCTGAAGGTTTCAGCGTTGATTCTATCGAACCCATGGGTGCAATTTACCTGACTGTTAAGGTAGATTACTTCGGCAAAACCACACCCGATGGCAAAGTGCTGGAAACCGCTACTGATATTAACTTTTACCTCATCAAAAACGCGGGTATAGCCTTTGTTCCGTTCTCGGCATTTGGTACCGGCGAAGATGTGGCCTGGTTCCGTGCTTCAGTGGGTACTATTACCAATGCCGATATCAGGCAAACTATCCCAAGAATAAAAGAAGCACTTTCAAAATTGAAATAAGTTATTGTTTGAGCATAGCAGTCAGATTAAGGGTTGATTCATCAACTCACCCCGACATCGCTACGCTCGTCACCCCTCTCTCCGCAAGCGGAAAGAGGGGTTTTTGTTTTTGTTTTTTCCTTCCCTCTTTGCGCTCGCGCAGAGAGGGTGGTCCAGCGCAGCGTAGACCGGGTGAGTTAACTTTACAACTGAAAGCGAATATCCCTCCCCTCTTTTAAGCGCCAACATTAAACCTTATTTTTGTTGTTGTGAGCGAAAGAACCATTTTAAAACTACAGCTGCCTACCGACCCAAGATGGGTTAAAAACGTGGTGGAAAGCAACATTGAGGAAATACTTACCGACCATGCCTATTGTGAGCAAAAGGCGGCTACCAATGCCATAACCATCATTATACAGAACCCTAACCTGTCCGACCTGGTGCAGGAAATGCTTGCCCTGGCGCAGGAGGAGTTGGAGCACTTTAAACGCGTACACGATATTATACTGGAGCGTGGTTACGTACTGGGTAAAGAACGTAAAGATGATTATGTACGCGAACTGGCCAAGGGCATGAAACCCGGCGGCGGCCGTATAGATCAGCTGATAGAACGCCTGCTGTTTGCGGCCATGATTGAAGCCCGCAGTTGCGAGCGTTTTAAAGTATTGTCTGAAAATATTAACGATGCCAAACTTGCCGAGTTTTACCACGAGCTGATGGTGAGCGAGGCTACCCATTATGCCATGTTTATTCGCCTGGCTAAAAAGTATGCCGGCGATATCGATGTGGATGCGCGCTGGAAAGAATTTCTGGATTTTGAGGCTCAACTGATACAAAATTACGGCAAGGGCGAAACCATCCACGGGTAGTTCGTCTACACAATTGGGGCAATTGCCGATACATTGTGGGTTTATATAGCTTAAATAACTTGTTTTGTGTATGTTGCGCTTCAAATCATATATAGTTATCATACACATAGCAGGCTGGCTGCTATTTATGGCCTTCCCCTTATTGTTTTTAAACAATAACGGCCAAACCACCAACCAGTACCAGTTGCTTACCTCGCCGTATTACTGGCTGTTTTGTTTTACGTACATCGCGCTGTTTTACCTGAATGTATACGTACTCATCCCGCGTATTTTCCTGAAAAAGAAATACATGGATTACGCCGTAGTTACAGCCATATTGCTATGCGGCGTATTCTTTTTGCAGCCCTTTGATAAATTACTGAGGAACAACGAAAACCGCAACGGCATGCGGTATCAGCAGCAAGGCAGGATGCAACCGCCGCCTTTTGGTATGCCGCTTAATGGTCAGCAACCACCGCCACCGCCCCGCGATGGCAGTATGCCGCCACCACAAGGCCCGCCTAATGGTAATTTCAGGCAGGATGATGGTCGCCGGATGATGAGGCGCAGGCATTTTGACAGCACCAGCATCTTCATTTTCGCTATGATAATGGCACTGAGCACGGCTACCAAAACCATGCAGCAGTGGCAGCTTACCGAGCAGCGTGCCGCCCGTGCCGAAGCCGATAAGGCCAGCGCCGAGTTATCCTTTCTGAAAGCGCAGATCAACCCGCACTTCTTATTTAATACCCTCAATAATATATATTCGCTGGCCGTAATAGGCAGCCAGGTAACGGCAGATAGCATCATGAAGCTATCGAACATTATGCGATATGTAACCGACGATGTAACTGCCGATATGGTACCCCTGCAAAGCGAGATTGATTGCATAAGCGATTATATCGAACTGCAAAAACTCCGCATAAGCAAAAACACGCAGGTGAACTTTGAGGTAAAGGGCGATATTTTTGGCAGGCAGATAGCACCATTAATAATGATGACCTTTGTAGAGAACGTATTTAAGTACGGGGTAAGCAAAAATATAAAATCAGTTATCGATATTAGCATTGATAGCAGCGAGGCGGGAATCTCATTTATTTGCCGCAACCAAAAGTTCCCGATTAGTAAGGAGAACCAAAGCACCGGCATCGGCATAAAAAATACCCGCAAACGTTTGGAACATTTGTATGCCAACAGGTATTTATTAGATATTATTGATGCCGATGATATGTACACCGTTCAGCTTACTTTAAAAGCCTGATATGCAATTAAAATGTGTTGCCATAGATGATGAGCCGCTGGCGCTGATGCTGATCAGCGAGTATGTATCGCGCATACCATCATTACAATTGCTTAAAACTTTCGAGGATGCCATATCCGGTGCCGAATTTTTAAAACACGCGCAGGTCGATCTGTTATTTATCGACATCAATATGCCCGATATTACCGGGATAGAGCTGGTGCGTTCGCTGGAAAAGAAACCGATGGTAATTTTCACAACAGCCTATAAAAACTTCGCCTTTGAGGGTTTTGAGTTAGAGGCAATAGATTACCTGCTTAAGCCCATCGACTTTACCCGCTTTGCCAAAGCCGTTGATAAAGCCACCGAGTACTATAAGTATAAAAACGCAGAGCCTAAAGACCAGCCCGACGACAGCATTTATGTGTACAGCGAGTACCGCATGGTAAAGGTGAACGTTAATGACATTGAGTACATTGAAAGCATGGAGGATTACGTAAAGATCCACCTGACGGGTGTAAAACCTGTGCTTACGCTGATGCCGCTTAAGAAAATGCTGGAGAAGCTGCCTGCCGATAAATTCCGGCGAATACACCGCAGCTATGTGGTAGCTGTTAACAAAATAAAATCGATACAGAGCCGCAAGGTACAGCTGGCCGGCATTGAGTTACCGGTAAGCGATAGCTATGCCGATTTTATTAAAGAGTGGGCTAAAAGATAAGCACGTCATTAGTCGATACATATAGCCGGTTTACCGATACATTGGGTAATTGCCGCATGCTAATCCGCACTTTTATATCATAATTATTTAACCGGGTATTGATAGTTATTGTGGTAGATAACGTCACGCAGCCGCTCAAAAATCACTCGCTGTACATATACAGTTGTTAAAGGCAATAGAGAACTGGGTAGAGAATAAAGCACAAACTCAGTAAGTGATTTTTGACGGCTGTGCCGGATTAAAGCATTATCCGCATGGCATAAAACAGGGGGACTATTTCAATGACAATGCAGACATGATGCAAGGACATCTGCATACACATTGAACCCTCTGTTGCTTATGTGGCAACCCGCTTTACAAAACCCACTACGTTGAGCAGGTAATTATCCATCATATCAATATCCACCACATCGTTAATGTAACCGATGTACATATCGGGCCTTATAATGAAGGCCTTTTTTTGTTTCTTCCCTATCTTAAAATGATCAAATACTTCCTGGTTTTTAGCCGATGGCGGCAGGTAGAAGAAGTTAAGGTTTCCATTATAATTCTGGGTGATCCACTTGGCAAGCGTAAACAGGTCGAGCTCCTGTAGTTTACCTAACACGATCAGGGTGAAGCCGGGTTTGCTGCACCATTCGTGCAGGTCGGTTTCTTCCTGTTTTTTCTCGTCGAATATTTTAACGTAAGGCAACCTGTCACCAGCCTTTACGGGCGACGAATTACTCAAATGCAGATTGAGCCGGCTTTGCCTGTAACTGATGCCAGTTTGCGATACCTGCTCAAAAAAGGCGGCTTTCAGTTTTTGGCTGCTCCACATAAAGTTTAAGAGCTTAGGCAGTACCCAACTTTTAAACAAACCCGCCAGCCAGTTTTTCGACATGATGATACTAAAGGCACGGTCGGTAGAGTTTAGCAGGTCTTTAGCTACGGGCATACGTTCAGTTTCGTAGCTATCTAATATAGCCGGACTGATTTGCCCGCTAACTACGCCTGCCAGTTTCCAGCCCAGGTTATAAGCATCCTGCAAGCCAGTGTTCATGCCCTGCCCGCCAACCGGCGAATGGATATGCGCTGCATCGCCCACCAAAAAACACCGCTGCTGCCTGAAGTGCTCGGCCATGCGGTGGTGCAGCTTATACAACGTGAACCAATTACAGTGTACCACCTTTACCGGGTAGCCCGCAATTTTGCTTAAATGCGGCAATACATCATCCAGTTGCAGGCTCTCTTCGCTTTCTGTAAGGTTGTAAGGCAAACTGCCTACTATCCTGAAACAGTTTTCTTCAGGCATCGGGAAGAAGGCCGCGAAGCCATCTTTCGCCGGGTAAAGCTGTATGTTATCGCCAAGTTCATTAGCCAGCTTCACATCTGCCAGGTAAAATTTATGCTGATAAGTGTCGCCCTTAAATGGAATATTCAATTGCTTACGTACGGTACTATGCGCGCCATCCGCGCCAATCAGGCGGTCGCAGGTAATGGTATATTCGCTGTCGGTATTTTTTAATTGTACGGTGACCTTATCGGTATCCTGCTGTAAACTTACTAACGATGTTTCCCAGTAAACCGGGCAGCAGTTGAGCGTAAGGTAATCTAAAAGCAAGCGCTCGTTCTTGCTTTGCTGGTAAAAATGCACATAAGGAAAAGCCGTTTTACCGGTGCCGATATCCTCAAATGATAAAGATGCTTGCGGCTCGCCATTACTGTTAAAGGTAACTCCCGAAGCATGTTTACCTTCTTTAACAATACGTTCGGCAATACCCATTTGGCGGTATATTTCGAGCGTTCGGGCTTGCACGGCCAGCGCCTTTGAATAATCGGTAGGGCCTTGCCGGATATCTATTATAGCGGGCTGCACACCATGCCTGAGTAATTGCGCGGCCATCATCAGCCCCGAAGGACCTGCGCCTACAATTAAAACCTGTACATGCTGCTCCGATATAACCATGTTAAACTAACGGAAAAGTAAAAAAATAGTTGGACGTTTATGCAGGTCGGGCGGTTGTTTTTTCCAGTCGGCCAGCGGTCGTGTTTTTATCATTTCGTCGGCAGCTGTAATGTTGCAGGCTATACAAAGCCTGGTTTTAGGGTTGCCGGTTTTAAGCACTTCTTCCAGCAGTTGATTATTGCGGAAAGGCGTTTCAATAAATATCTGCGTTTGTTTGTTGCGGTCGGCCAGGGCTTCGAGGTCTTTAATGCTTTTGCTGCGCTGCACCTTATCAATAGGCAAATAACCATGAAAGGTAAAGCTTTGCCCGTTAAAGCCCGATGCCATCAACGCCAATAAAATAGAACTTGGCCCCACCAGCGGAACCACTTTTATACCTTTACGGTGTGCTTCGGCCACTACATCCGCACCGGGATCGGCCACGCCGGGGCAGCCCGCTTCGCTCATCAGGCCTACATCGTTACCGGCCATCAGCCCTTTAAAAAAATCATTGCCTATGTTATCGCGGTTATGCTTACCGTAATCATGAATAATGAGTTCGCTTTGTGGCATCTTCAGCCCGGCGAGTTTAAGAAAGCGGCGCGCGGTTTTTTCGTTCTCCACAATGTACTCCTTAATGCTGTTAATGGTATCAACCAAAAACGGGGTGAACGATTTTGCCGCCGCGTCATCAGCAAGCGGAACGGGTATTAAAAAGAGGGTACCTGTGGCCATATTGCAAAATTGCCTTTTTTTATTTAATTTAAGCTGTATGAAAGGAGATTGAAATTATGAAAATGCTGGGCGTGAACTGGTTTATTGAAGGGGCTATTGATTTTGAGTATAAAAAATACATTTTGCTCGATTACCTGCAAGAGATTAACCGGCATTTTGATAAAAGCAGGCTGTACCCTAATCTGGCCGATCTGATATTTCATTACAATAACCTGCTCGCTTTTAAGCAAAACAAAACGGTGCTGCAACAGGCTTTTCCGCAGCGACTTACCAAAGCCAATATCAACGCGGTAAAGCTTACCTATAAAAAAATAGTGGAAGACGACAGCTCCATGCTGGAGATAGAACGCATTATCAGTTACTCGCTTGGCAAAATGGACCCGGCTATACAAACCGGTAAAGAAATTTACGATTTTGTGGAAAGCCGCCTCAATATCGACCCGGTGGGTTTAGTGCCCCTTTTACCATACCACGGCTATTTCTCGCTCCGTAATGGTGCCGACCTTACCAATATGGTATACGAGTATAACCTTACCATTTTTGAAGGCAAGGATGATAAATACCGCGGCATCAATATCAGCCTGATAGATACCTACGAGCAAAGCATAGTAAACACGCCGGAGGCCTTTAAGCAACAATTGATAAAGCGCAATAAATATGCCCCCAACCCGGCGGTATACTACGTACATAGCGATATTACCTTCCCGCTCGAGCAAACGCTGCTACCCGTAGCCAAAAGGAGTTTGGTAAAGTATATATCTGAAGCGGCTTAGTTTGTGTTGTAAGTTGTGTGTTGCAGGTTGTAAGTCAACTACTCAACACCTACATCCCTGTTCTTCGAATACTCACAACTTACAACACACAACCTACAACTCAATAGGTAGAAATCAAACGTTCTATAAATTCTGCCAAATGAAGGGCTTTTTGGTGTGGTATGGGTTTGTGGCTGCCTGCCAGTAGGGTGTGGTTGTTTATTTCGATGATGAAATCGTCTTCCCGGATGTCCATTACCGCGTTGCGGAAATTACGGTCGATACCGGCTATCGCTTTTTGCAGGTTATCTACCAGTACATAAAAGGTATCGCTAAAAGGCTTGTCTTCCTTGAAATCAAGTTCGATGGGGTGTATCAGTTCAATTATTTTGTCGGCCAGTGTCTCACGGCGAATGAGTATGCGGCCAAGGTCGCGCTTGAGGTAGGCAATGGCCCAGGTTTGATATTCACGCTGCTCGGTAATACGCCCTCGCGAACCTGCTACCTTGCGGGTGGTATCGGCAAAAATAATATAACAACTGTCGCAGTCGGTGGTGATGCGGTACGATGCCGTAACGGCAACGCTGCTGTAATCTTTAAACACACCAAAATCGTTCAGCTGAAAATCGATATGACCGGTCGGCTCAATACTAAACTTCTCTTTCAAAGCCTCATAAGTGGCATCAAAAGTAACAGCAGTTGCTAAATTAGTTGAAGTAGAATCTATTGCCATATGTAATAATTTGCTATTTAGATAGTGGCAGGCTTTGAATGTTACATTTTCGGTTCCTAAGAACTGCTGAAATTGAAATCATGCCATCGCAAGGAGGAACGACGAAGCAATTACGGGCTAAAAAGT
Organism: Mucilaginibacter sp. GW821-FHT07G05; assembly: GCF_059418565.1. Taxonomy (NCBI): domain Bacteria; kingdom Pseudomonadati; phylum Bacteroidota; class Sphingobacteriia; order Sphingobacteriales; family Sphingobacteriaceae; genus Mucilaginibacter; species Mucilaginibacter sp. GW821-FHT07G05. The sequence continues at coordinate 286,895 of NZ_JBWKQC010000007.1, forward strand.
TGTCATTCTGAACGTAGTGAAGAATCTTCTTCGCTTTAAAAGTAACCGACAGATGCTTCGTTCCTCAGCATGACAGCGGTGAAGAATACAAACACCCTCCCCTATACCAAATTTACCTGTACAAATTCTTACTCTCAATAAAGCTCAGAACGGCATCGGGTACAAAGTATTGCACGTTCTTTTTATCGGCGAGCGATTTACGGATGAAGGTGGCCGAGAGTTCCATCAGCGGTGTCATCGTGATGGTTACCGATGGGTGCGATGCCAGTTCGGCATTTTCATAACCGGGGCGAGGGTATACAAATACGCGGTAGTCGCGCAGTATCAGTTTATAGTTTTTCCACTTGGGCAGCGAAATCAGGTTATCCGAACCCATAATAACGGCAAACTCGTGCTGAGGGTATTTTTCACGCAGATGGGTTAAGGTATCGATGGTATATGATGGTTGCGGTAATTTCAGTTCTACATCGCTCACCTCAATATTATCAGAATTACTGGTTGCCAGTTTAGCCATCTCCAGCCTGTCGTAAGTGTTAATGAGGTCGCCGTATTTTTTAAGCGGGTTTTGGGGCGATACCACCAGCCACACTTTATCAAGCGCGGTATGATTAGCCAGATAGTTGGCTATAATTAAATGCCCAATATGTATGGGGTTAAATGAACCGAATAATAAGCCTATCTTCATTCTTGTTCACGGATTAATAGTTAGCCAAAGGACAAAGAGAAATCTATTTCTCTTGAAATACTATAAAGCTTGTTGTAAGAAACCTGTCATCGCGAAGAACGAATCAATCGCGAACTATACAGCGTACAAATTAAACCGGAGATTGCTTCCTTCCTCGCAATGACAATCGTCCCGGTTACAACTGAGAACTAATTAAGTAAGTTACGACTTTATAAAGTCGCTCACCAATTGTTCTGCTTCGGCACATGCCGTGTTAAGATCGTAATTTTTGAGGATAATATCAAACTGAGGGGCGTAATTTAACTCCTTTTCAGCTTTGGCGAATCTTTCCTGCAATTTTTCGGCGCTATCGGTACCGCGGCCACTCAAACGCTCCTTCAATACCTCTAACGATGGCGGCTGTACAAAAATGGCCAGCGCCTGGTCTTCATATTTACGTTTCAGGTGCATGCCGCCCTCTACATCAATATCAAATATTACCGTTTTACCTTTTTGCCATATCCGCTCAATTTCGGTACGCAGGGTGCCATAAAATGTACCGCTATATACCTCTTCAAACTCAACGAACTGCTTTTTGGCAATACGGTGCAAAAACTCTTCTTTACTTATAAAATAGTAATCCTGTCCGTCAACTTCCTCGCCACGGGCCAACCTGGTGGTGGCCGATATGGAGAACTCCAGATCAGGAATTTTACCCAGCAAATGGTGCACAATAGTAGTTTTACCGGCTCCGGATGGTGCTGAGAATATGATTAATTTACCGTCCATTTTTTTAAAATGGTCATTGGTCACTGGGTCATTAGTCATTAATGAAAAGCGTTAACCTTTACAATGACTAATGACCCAATGACCTAATGACTATAACACATTTAGTAATTGTTCTTTAATTTTTTCAAGCTCTTCTTTCATGCCTACTACCAGTTTCTGTATAGCGGCATCGTTGGCTTTTGAACCAAGGGTGTTGATCTCTCTGCCTATCTCCTGGGTTATAAAACCTAACTTTTTACCGTTAGCATCCTGATTTTTCAGGGTTTCTAAAAAGTATTCGCAATGCGTTTTCAGTCTTATCTTTTCTTCGGTAATATCAAGCTTGTCAATATAATAGATCAATTCCTGCTCGAAACGGTTCTGGTCGATAGCTTCGCGGGCTACCGCGTCATTTAAAAACTGGTTAAGGCGTTCACGTATTAGCGGCACACGTTTCGGCTCTTCTACCTCAACGGCTTTCAGGTTGTTCAAAATTACCTCAATACGGTATCTAACATCCTTCTCCAATACGTCACCCTCATCCTGGCGAAATTTTTGGAAAGCGGCCAATGCCTGCTGAAAAGTTTTTTCAACCTGTTTCCATTCGTCTTCAGATACGGTTTCCTCGTTATATTTAACTACCTCGGGTAAACCCAAAGCCAATTGCAGCAAGTTGCCCGATGGTTCGCCCAACTCGGCACTTACATTTTTAAGCTGATTGTAATAGTGTTTTAACAGATCGTTATCAATACCGGCAGCTTTAACGGCCGAACCGCTTTGCTCTACATTAATAGAAAGGTTTACCTTACCACGATCTATTTGCTTGCTGCAATCGTTGCGCAGCTGAAACTCTTTATCAGAAAACAGTTTGGGTAACCTTAACGACAGTTCAAGAAATTTACTGTTCAGGGATTTTATTTCAACGGTGTACTTTGTGCTGCCCGAATCAAAACTGGCAATTCCATACCCTGTCATGGATTTTATCATGTGCAAAGATAGTTTTTTTACTGTTTTACTAAACTATGTATCTTAATGTTTACCTTTTTGTGGTTTTAACACTTTTTCACATTGTATCTAAAATACAATATTTATGTTTACGTTGATTAATACCGAATGAAAATTAAAATATCCAACACCCTTTTAACACTGCTTTGCATGCTTGGCCTGCCCGGTTTAACGCGTGCGCAAAGCATCCAGGGTGTTATTTATAAAAAGGGGGCATCCATTCGTGTGGCGCAGGCATTGGTTACCAATAAACGTACCCAAACCATTATGATGAGCGATGAACTGGGGATTTTTTCTATTCCGGCTGCTACGGGTGACACCCTGCTGGTAACCAAAAAATCGTATGGAAGCGAAGAAGTGATAGTAGCAGGTAAAAACGACATCGCAATATATCTCTCGCCCGAAATTGAACTGAAAGGACTGAGCGTAAAAGCGCAAACCAAGCAGCAGGAACTGGCCGAAGTGATGCGGAGCTACCGTGGCAAAGGCGTATTTTTTGATGGCAAGCCACCCGCATTATTATTTTTAGTATCCCCTATCACCGGCTTTTACGAACTTTTCGGCAAAACACCGGGACAGGCGCGCCACTTTGCTACCTACGCCAAAAACGAATTGCAGGAAGCCGAAGTAAGTCACCGTTACACCAAAGCGCTTGTAAAAAGCTCAACCGGCTTAACTGATGACGAAGAGATCAGGAAATTCATGGATTTTTACCGCCCCTCTTTTGAAGATGTAAAAGGTTGGAACGATTATGAACTGATACAAAAGGTCAAGAAAAACTTCGACTACTACCAAAAAAACAAAAACCGAATAAAAGTTTCCCCACTAAGCAATCCCGGAACTGATACTATAAGGCTAAGCAGAGACTGATTTATTAGATTCAAGAATTTAGATTCAGGAATCAAGACTTCGGCGTTAACTTGTCTCTTGAATCTTATCTCTTGATTCTCAACTCTTGTCTCTTGAATCTTATCTCTTGATTCTCAACACATGTCACCTTTCTCCTTTAAGCTTTCACCTTTTCGCTTTAAATGCCCAGCGCTTCGCATGCTTTCTCCGCAGATAATTTCTCGGCGTTCTTCTTGCTGAACTCCTTACCCAAGCCCATTATTTCGCCGTCGACACTGGTTTGTATGGTGAACAGTTTGGTACTTTCGCCCTCTTGGTTACCTACCAGGTCAAAGCTAATATCCTTACCATGGCGCTGGCACCATTCAATCAGCTTGCTTTTGAAATTGGTTTCGGTTTGCTCAAGCGTATGGATATCAATATGCGATTTAATGATATGGTTGATCAGGAAGTTTTTGGTAAAATCGTACCCTTTATCAAGATACACCGCACCAATAAGTGCTTCAAAGGCATCGCCTAAAAGCGAGCCCTGCCTGCCGGAATTGAGGATCCGGTTATCATATTCAATTAACTGCTCAAAGCCAAGTTTGCGTGCTAACTGGTTAAGGTTAACACGACTAACTATCTTTGATCGCAGTTCGGTTAAAAAACCTTCGTCTTTATAAGGGTATAATTTAAAAAGCACTTCGGCCACAACGCTGCCTAAAACAGCATCGCCCAAAAACTCCAGGCGCTCGTTGCTGTTCTTAACACCCTTCTTTACGTTTTGTGCTACAGATTTATGACGAAATGCCAAGCGGTATAACGACAAATTGCCCGGCACAAAACCGAGCAAATTCTTTAGTACTTTAACATATTTTCTGTTAGGAGATAGGTAAAGCTTGTAAAACCGACTAATAGGCATTCAATACTTTTAAACTTCGTACTTTTTAAATATAACAGACGCGTTATGGCCGCCAAAACCAAACCCATTGCTTTGAACTATATTAACTTCGCGCTTTTGTGCAGTGTTAAAGGTGAAGTTAATTTTAGGATCAAATACTGGGTCATCAGTAAAGTGATTGATGGTTGGAGGTATAATGCCTGTTTGCAAAGCCATAATAGAAGCTATAGCTTCAACCGCGCCCGCAGCACCAAGCAAGTGCCCGGTCATTGATTTGGTTGAGCTGATATTGATGCGATAGATATCGTCACCAAAAGTATCTTGTATGGCTTTAATTTCCTGCGGATCGCCAATCGGTGTAGATGTTCCGTGAACATTTACATAGTCGATATCGGCAGGTGTAAGGCCTGCATCTTCAAGCGCCGCTTTCATTACTAAGGCCGCGCCTAAACCTTCAGGGTGTGGTGCCGTCATGTGATACGCATCAGCACTCATGCCGCCGCCTACCATTTCGGCATATATTTTTGCACCACGGGCAATTGCATGGCCAAGTTCTTCCAATATAATGGTACCTGCACCCTCGCCTGCCACAAAACCTTCACGATCAAGATCAAACGGCCTTGAGGCTGTTGAAGGATCATCGTTACGGGTTGAGAGGGCATGCATGGCATTGAAACCACCTATACCGGCTTCGTTAATAATAGCTTCAGAACCACCAGAGATAAACATATTTGCTTTACCCAAACGGATGTAATTGAAGGCATCAATCAACGAATTGTTTGAAGAAGCACAAGCCGAAACTGTTGTAAAGTTTGGTCCGCGCAGGCCATATTTAATTGAAATATGCCCGGGGGCAATGTCCGCAATCATTTTAGGGATGAAGAACGGATTAAAACGCGGTGTACCATCGCCTTTAGCAAAGTTAATTACTTCATCTAAAAACGTTTTTAAACCGCCAATACCCGAACCCCAAATTACACCTATTCGGCTGGTATCCAGCTTTGAAAAGTCTAATCCGGCATCCTTTACGGCTTCTTCGGTTGAAAACAAGGCATACTGCACAAACGGATCAAGCTTACGCGCATCTTTGCGCCCCAGAAAACCATCAGCATCAAAACCCTTTACCTCGCAGGCAAACTTGGTTTTGAAATGTGTGGTATCAAAACTCTTGATCAAGGCAGCACCGCTTACCCCTCTTGATAAAGCGTCCCAGTATTCAGGAACGGTATTACCAATAGGAGTAAGCGCACCAAGCCCGGTTACTACTACTCTTTTAAACTCCATTTAATAGCTTTAGGGAGTCTTACTTAACGTTTTTTTCAAGGTAAGCAACTGCCTGACCTACTGTACCGATAGTTTCTGCCTGATCGTCAGGTATAGCTACGTTAAATTCTTTTTCAAACTCCATGATCAGTTCTACTGTATCTAAAGAGTCGGCACCAAGGTCATTGGTGAAGCTTGCTTCAGGTGTTACTTCACTTTCGTCAACACCCAATTTTTCTACGATTATAGCTTTTACTCTTGAAGCGATATCAGACATAGTCTTATAGTTTAATGATTAATAATTTTTCAGTTGCAAAGAAAAATAAATTCTGTTAAATATCAAATGTAAAACTTTTGCACAATATCAGTAACAAAATTTTATGCCTACAGTTTCAATTTGTAAATTTACCGCTGTAAAAATAGTGATTTTGAACAGGAAATTTTTAAAGTTTGAGATCGATCTTGATTTTGTTTTGATCGCAGTAACAACTTCGTTAAAAGATTACCGCATTTGCTACCTTATAAATAAGCACCTCAATTTTAATTTTGTTAAAAAAACCGACCTTGAGGTTGATATAAACCAGGCCGCGCAGCCTGTTTTCTTTTCTATTTACGAGCATCATTGGGAAGCCAGCGAAACAGATTTCTTTTTTATTGCCAATAAAGGATCAGATGGCTACCTTATACCCGAAATGCGAAAGATCGATTATTTTTTGATGATAAAAAACTATATAGATGATGATGAGCTTGATACGCTTGTTTTTTCGCTAAATAAGATACCCGAAATTGTTGCCGCCGTAAAGATTGATCCTAAAAAATTAAAATCCCGCGAAAATCTCCTATTTTAGCGGCGCAATTTTGAGTGTGATTGTTACACCATTGTAAAATTTAAGTTACCCCCATATGAAACTGAGTTATAACCGTACAAAAATAGTAGCCACGATGGGTCCCGCATCGTCGCCGAAAGATGTTTTATTATCGATGATAAAGGCCGGCGTGAACGTTTGCCGTCTTAATTTTTCTCACGGAAAACCCGAAGATCACAAAAAAACTATCGATACCATTCGCGAAATCAATGCACAGTACAAAACCAATGTTGGTATACTGGCTGATTTACAGGGACCAAAAATACGTATCGGCTTAGTTAAAGATGGTGGTATTCACCTGGTGAATGGTACACGCATCAACATTACTACCAATGAGTGCATTGGTGACGACAACCAGATCTACATCACATACGAAACCTTTCCGCAGGATGTAAAACCTAACGAGATCATTTTGCTGGATGACGGTAAACTGCAAATGCGCGTTATTGAAACCAACCGTAAAGACACCGTAGTTTGCGAGGTTGTACACGGTGGTATTTTAACATCACGTAAAGGTGTTAACCTGCCAAACACTAAAGTATCTATTCCAAGCTTAACCGAAGAAGATCTTTCTAACCTGCACTTCGCTTTAGATAACGATGTAGAGTGGATCGGTTTATCTTTCGTGCGTGATGCTTCAGATATTATTGAACTGAAACGCGTGATCAACTCACGCAACAGCGCTGCACGCGTAATTGCCAAGGTTGAAAAACCGGAAGCTATTGACAATATTGATGCTATTATTGCCGCTACTGATGGCGTAATGGTGGCCCGTGGCGATCTTGGTGTTGAAATGCCATTAGAGCAAGTGCCTTTGTTGCAAAAAATGATTGCTCGCAAATGTCGCGCGGCTTCAAAACCGGTAATTGTGGCTACACAAATGCTGGAATCAATGATCACTACCCCTCGCCCAACCCGTGCCGAGGTGAATGACGTAGCCAACTCTGTACTTGATGGCGCTGACGCGGTAATGCTTAGCGGCGAAACTTCAGTTGGTGAGTTCCCGGTTATTGTTATTGAAACAATGGCTAAAATTGTGCGTAACGTTGAAGAGTTCGGTTATCCGTTCAACTCATCAAAAGAGAGCACTTTAGACCTTGCATCACCTAATTACTTAAGCGACGCGGTTTGCAGTTCGGCTGTTTACCTTGCAGAGCATAGTAACGCGGTAGGTATCGTATCAATGACCACTTCTGGTTATACCGCTTTTGAAATTTCAAGCTACAGGCCAAAGGCAAGTACTTATATCTTTACCTCTAACACTCAACTGTTAAACGCTTTAAGTTTAATTTGGGGTGTAAGAGCTTTCTACTACGATAAACTGGAAAGTACTGATCAAACCATCAGCGATGTAAATGGCATACTTAAAACTGCCGATCTTATACAACCGGGCGATGTAGTAATTAACACTGCTGCCGTGCCAATTGTAAAACAAGGCAAAACCAATATGTTAAAAGTTAGCGTTATTGAATAATTAGTATTCGGTAACCCAATACAGCTATAAAACGAAAGCCGCATTTTTTATGCGGCTTTTTTTGTTTTGTCAGAAGATTTTTGCTGAGCAAACCTTTACGAACATCTTGTCGAGGCTGCCAAAGTAGTAGTCATAATAAATCCGTACCATTACCATAGCTCAATAATTTAAATTAGTTGTAAATGCAATATAACAAAAACGTTACAATTAATAAAAAATTATTTAACACTCACATAACTTTTTGGATCGAGCGCTTTTGTTGACCAGTTCTGGAAAAACTCCATCACCTTGGCTTTGCTATGGCCATCGCCTTCTTCCAGGTAACCTGAGTTTTGGGTATGCAGGCGGTTACCCTTACCATCAAGCACTACAAATACCGGGAAACCAAAACGCTGCGGATAGCCTAATGAGGCCAGTACGGCTTCGTTCTTATTCTCTTTACTGTAGTTCACGTGTACCGTAACATAGTTATCGTTAAGGTATTTGGTAAGGTCGGCATCGTTGGTAACCAGTTTATTAAACTTGAGGCACCAGCTACACCAGTTACCACCCAATTGCAGCAATACGTTCTTATGCTCTTTGGCAGCCTTTTTTACCGCGGCGGCTATTTCGGCTTTGGCATCAGCGGCGGGGTTGTATAGTTTGGCGGTATCCTGCGCTTTGGCAGCTATTGTAAATACAGCTAACAGGGCAATGAGTGTCAGTTTTTTCATTGTATAAATTTGTTAAAACCTAAATGTAGTGTTAAAACAAGTTAAAACCAATCAGCAAAAAGTAATATATAGCCTTATTGCGTAACATTAATGCTATTTATTAACACCGTTAATATGCCAAATAAAGTTATTTTAAGTATAAACAACTACTTATGTGGTATGCTTTATGTACTTTGTGGAAAACTCTGTATTTCAAATTCAGTAAGGCTTATTACATTTGAACATTCCCCTACTAAATATTATTAACGCATTTTAGCCGATGCAAATACGTATGGCCTTTACTACCATATCCACCTAAATTATGAGGCCATTTTTGCACTGCAATATATAAGTGCAGTGATTGATCAACAAAAGATCAACCCTCTATAATAGTTAATTTACACCAAGTAACCCCGTCAGTAATGATGGGGTTTTCTTTTTTAAAACACATGCTGATTATGAGAGTTATATAAGTTAACACTGAATAATAATAATAAGCAGATGCAAATTATACTTACACCACAGTTACTGGGCGATCTGATTGAAAAAGGATACACCTATATGCTGGCCAACATCGCTTTTAACGAAGATGCCGACAATAAACTACCCATTGTTTTGAAGCCCGTAAAGCAACAGCCGGATGTATTTGCCTTACCCAATGGTTACGAAACCTATTATCGTATAACCCGCGAGCCGCTGCAAATGATCAGCAGCCCGGGCAATACCGTTGTTATGCTTGATTATGCCAGCGATAACGACAGCATTACGGGCAATACAGTATATAACGACAGCTATTTTCGTATGAGCGAAGACTTTTTCAGGCAGGTACTGGATAGCCTGGAAGATTATGCCGTGGTAACTACCGATACCAATGGCGATGTTAACAGCTGGAATACCGGTGCCGAAAAGGTTTTGGGGTTTAAGGAGGAAGAGATATTGGGCGAAAGCGCTAAAATTTTCTTCACACCCGAAGATGTGGCCACAGGTATACCCGAACAAGAGCTTAGCACCGCCCTGCGTGAAGGCCGTGCTATTGATGAGCGCTACCATGTACGCAAGGATGGCACACGTTTCTGGGGCTCCGGACTGGTATTCCCGCTATACGATGAAACGCGAGTACATCATGGCTTCACCAAAATAATGCGTAACCTGCGCGAACGCGAGACCGCGGAAAAAAACGCCGAGAATATATAATACGGTTTTCAAAATTCTATTATAAACAAGCAGGCCCCGCTGATATCAGCGGGGCCTGCTTGTTTATAGTGTGGTAAACTTATTTCTGATATAGTTTTGAAACATCGCGGTAGCCTGCGCCTTCGTTGGTATACCACTCAGGGTATTGCCTTCCGGCAGACATTGCCCACTCATTAAAGTGCAGGTAGGCATCGTTAATGTTTACACCTTCAATAGGGTATTTAACCGAATACTGGTAGCTGATAGCCCATGGCAGGTTATTTGGCGACAGGTAATACCTGTTAGCTGCCGGGTTAGTGCTGTCATCATCAGTACCGAATAATTTGGCATTAGCCAAATCGGTTGGTAAATAGCCCGGCAAGTGAACCTCCGCGCCGCGGTTAAGGTTACTGATCAGGAACGGATTGAAATCGGCCACGCTTAATGCTGACTGATCTATAGGTGCGTTAAAGTTGATGGTTACAGTAACACGTTTGCCTTCTACCTTATCTTTTTCAGGTTTGGTATTTACAAAGTATGATCCGTCGAAATAGCTCAACACGGCATCGTGGTTATCAAATGGTATAATAACCGCTTTGCTTTGGCCTGCCTCGTTACCTTCGGCAGTACGTTTAATGTAGCTGCCAATTAATTGCTGGCCTCTTACCCTTTTAACTGCTGATGCAGGCACCGGCAATTGCACACCGAAACCGTTTTTAAATGAGGCACCGGCTGCAATTGGCACATATAAACCTTGCAGGTCAACCACCTGGTTTTTAGCGTTAAGTACAAATTTGTAGCGATAATCAATCACCAGGTCATTCATATCATAATCACCTTTTTTAGGCCAGTTGTCTTCAAAAGCAACCTGGGCAAAACGGGTTTTAGATGGGTAGTAGCTATCGAAAGCACGTTCCGGATCGTTAGGGTATTGGTCAGCTTCGTCGCTTACACCGTCACCATCGGTATCGGTACCTTTATCAATAATAGGAATATCAGTAGGGTCAATCGCGTCGGCAACGGTTGCTTTAGCGTAGAAAACGATATCGTTAAAGTCATGATCGCAGATGGCTTCGTTACGGGCAATATCTTCAAAGCCTACCACAAAGTGATTGTGCACATCATCATTTAATACTACAGTATGTTTTTTAATGGTGTTATCAGTTTCAGGGTTGAAAGCATCGATAGAGTAAAATTTATCTACATCGGTTTGGATGCTTGAACCTGTCCATGAGTTACGCAATACGATGAAAGCGATAGTAGTACCGGCTTCAAAAGTACCCAGTTTTACCTGGTCACCAGCCTGCAAAGCACCACCCGAACCTGCTGCCGAAGTATTAGGGAACACAAAAGTTGCCTTTTTAATATCGTTAGCGTTTTTTGGAGGATTGTTGGTTGGATAAGTATAGTAAGCCAACGTGTTTTGGTAAGTAGCACCTTCAGATATAAAGGTTACATCAACTTCAGATGTTTTAACTACGTTGATAGTAGGTACCGCTTTTTTAGTAAGGTATTTCGGGTGCAGTTTTTCAACCGGGACAGACTCCGGTAACGACGCGTTGATGTATTTAAGCATCAACGGTGTGATGTTAGCGCGTTGCGTTTCCTTATATTTAGGTACGCCTAAGTACAACGGGAAGTTAGCATCGTTATAGATAGCATCGCTTGCCGAAGTATAAGGTGCAGGATATACAAACTGGGTGCTTGTAACCGCCTGTGTACCTGTGCTGAATATTTTACGATTTTTTTGAGTAACCGCCTGTGCTATAATATCGCCGCTGAAAGTAGTTTTACCACCAATAACTACAGTAGTTGCACTGCCGTTTATTTTAGCGATAGCGTTACGCATTAAACCAACATAAGCAGGATCTATAATTACCTGGCTTAAGCCGGCAGGCACATTCACCTTAGCTTGTATGTTACCCGCATTATCCGTCATACCGGTGTACAGCGCTTCATCAGCATTAGTATTGGCCGGGTCGAATATGCGTACCAGTACGTTTGATAAAGGCTCGTCGTTATTAGCACGAAGAGTAATGTTAACATTTACCTCGTTAGAGGTTTTAAAGTTAAAACCATCCGGAGCGGCCTTGCCATTCGCGGCAGTGGTTGTGTTATCTGAGCCGGTTTGGACATCCTTTTTACAAGATACCATGCCGGTTACAGCTAAGGCAATAAGTAAGGTTAAGTGCTTCTTCATTTATATTTTAATTTAGTAAATAGATGTAAGTGCCATATTGCAAACACTGCACCATTCCCCAAAAACATATAGTTTATAGAAAGAAAGCTCCATTTTGGTGAAATTAAATTACTTGGGCATAGTAAAAAATTCCACACTTATCCCCGATTACCATTTCCCCAAATTTCCCCAATTGCTTGTGAAGCAGATTTCACAAAAATTAAAAAAACCTCCAAAGCATTATTATTTCGGCATTTACACTTCTCACAACAGGTATGAAGTGTGTGAACAAAATGATTAGTTTTTTAATTTAAATTGGCACAGTGGAGTTTTCGCCACAGTTAAATTTAATCTATTAAGTGAATTTCGGTTTCGCGGGAAACAACCGTCAGTGCTGCGGTCGTCGGGTATATATATTACCGGTTCTTATAAAACAAAAGAGGCAACGCCGTTACCGACGTTGCCTCATCAAATCAAACCACTAATATTTTATTATTTCAAGTATAAAGAGCTGTTATCTCTGAAACCTGCACCAGTGTTGCTGTACCAGTCGGTGAAAGACAAACCGGCTGAAGCTGCCCACTCAGCAAAGTGAGGGTATGCTTTGGTGATGCTAATTGTTTCAAGTGGATAAAGGATAGCAGTGTTATAGCTGATAGCCCATGGCCAGTTTTCGTTAGATAAGTAGTATTTACCTGCTGATGGTTTTGAAGCATCATCATCAGTACCGAACAATTTAGCGTCAACTTTATCAGTTGGAACATAACCCGGCAGGTGAATTTCATAACCTCTGCGCAGATTGCTGATCAGGAACGGATTGAAGGTTGATGGTGTTAAGCTTGCTTGTGCAACAGGTGAAGCGAAAGTTACCAATACCGATACTGTAGTACCTGTCATTTTATCTTTAGCGTTCAAAGTGTTCACGAAGTATGAACCGTCAGGGTTTTTCAATACTGCATCCTGGTTGTCGAAAGGAATGATAACCGCTTTGCTTTGGCTGGCTTCAACACCGTTGCTTGCGAAGCTGATGTAGTTGCTGATAGCTTTTTGGCCTGTTACTGATGCTACTGTAGAAGCTGCTACCGGTAGTTGTACACCGAAACCGTTTTTGAATGAAGCACCTGATGCTTGTGGCAAGTAATCGCCTTGCAAAGTTACTACCTGGTTTTTAGCGTTCAATACTGAAGTGTAACGGTAGTTGATCACTAAGTCGTTCATGTCATAGTCACCTTTTTTAGGCCAGTTATCTTCAAATGCTACTTGAGCATAAGTTGTAGCAGATGGGTAGTAGCTGATGTAAGCTTTAGTAGGATCGTTAGGGAAAGCATCCTGATCGTCAGCAACACCGTCACCGTCTGTATCACCACCTTTGTCAATTACAGGTACGCCATCTTGTGATATACCGTTTACTGGGTTAGAAGTCGCGTAGAAAACTAAGTCGTTAAAATCGTTATCAGAGTCAACATCTCTTGGAAGATCTTCAAAACCTATCAGGAACAATTTATGAACATCATCATATAAAGCGATAGAGTGTTTCTTTAAGCTCGCGCTGCTCTCAGGGTTCAAGTTATCTTGAGAGAAGTATTTAGTACCGTCAGTTTTGATACCTGAACCGGTCCATGCGTTTTGTAATAAGATGAAACCAATAGAAGTACCTGCTTCAAAACGACCTAATTTTACTTTATCACCTGCATTTAAAGCACCGGCCGAACCTGTGTTTGATGCGTTTGGCAATATGATAGTAGCGTTAGTGATATCGCTTGCGCTGGTTGGGGGAGTACCGGTTTTGTAAGTATAGTAAGCCAAAGTGTTTAAGAAACCTGCACCTTCAGATACGTAAGTGATCCAAACGTCAGACTGTGCTGTAATGTTAAGCGTAGTAGTGTTTTTGCTTGACAAGTACTCAGGGTGGCTTTTAGGAACCGGGTTTGACTCTGGCAATGAAGCGTTCACAAATTTTAATAATGAAGCGTCGATCACGTCGCCGGTTGCCTCTAAATATTTAGGGCGACCAACACTCAGCGGATAAGTTGAGTTGTTAAATACCGCGTCGGCTGAACCTGTGTATGGTGAAGGGTAAGCGAATTTAATGTTAAGAGCGTTACCTGTAGTAGCCGTACGTATTGAGTTAGTTTTTAAAGTTTGATCAGCAGTGTAACCGATGATATCGCCACCGAAGCTGTTTTTACCACCGATAACTACTGTAGTAGCGTTACCATTGATAGCAGCAGTTGCGTTGCGCATTAAACCTACGTAAGCAGGATCGATGATCAGTTTATCTAATGAAGTAGGTACAGTAACGGTTGCTTTGAAGTTACCGCTTTTGTCAGTTACTGCTTTAAAAATTGGAGAAGTAGTATTGTTAGGATTGTAAACACTTACAACTACACCATCAATTGGTTGGTCGTTGTTGGTTTTCAATGTTACGTTTAACGCTACATCTTTAGTAGTGTTAAAGTTGAAACCTTCAGGGGCAATTTTGTCAGTAGAGGTGGTTGGGTTTGGGTTAACCTGGTTTGAACCGTCTTTCTTACAAGATACGATACCCGCGATTCCAAACATCAACAGGTAGGTAAATACTTTTTTCATGTTATAAATTAATTAGTGTGTCTTTTTGTTCAGTCTTATGCAACTATAAGTCCAAACTTGCCAATACTGGGTTTCAAGCACGAAATAGCCCTTTTTGCGTGCCAAAGGTCAATATTTTACTTCACACTTTTTCTCACTTTGGGAAAATTTTCCACAAAATGAATTCCCCACAAACAAAAAAACGCCACAATTGCTTGTGACGCTTCCCCATTATTAGTTAATTAAAGAAATCCTACTTTGAGTAAATGAAGCTATTATCGCGATAGCCTGCCGCGGTATTGCTGTACCAATCGGTAAAGCTCGAACCGCCCGATGCCGCCCAGTCTGCAAAGTGCAGGTAGGCTTTGGTAATAGTTGCCGTTTCAATTGGGTAACTGATGGCTGTGTTGTAGCTGATAGCCCATGGCCAGTTTTGTGCCGACAGGTAATACTTACCACTTGATGGTACCGATACGTCATCGGCAGTACCGAATAGTTTGGTATCGGCCTTATCAGTTGGCACATTGCCTGGTAAGTGCACTTCATAGCCCCTGCGCAGGTTACTGATCAGGAACGGATTGAATGATGAAGCCGCTAAATTAGCCTGATCTATAGGCGACGCGAAGGTAAGCAGTACTGATACCGGGGTACCCGCAACCTTATCCTTATTAGTTAATGTATTTACCAGGAATGATCCATCAGGATATTTCAATACCCCATCCTGGTTATCAAACGGAATAATTACCGCTTTGGCCTGCCCGGCTTCTACCCCGCTGCTGGCAAAGGTTATATAATTACTGATAATTTTTTGCCCGGTTACCGATGATACTGTTGAAGCAGCTACCGGCAGTTGCACACCGAAACCATTTTTAAATGAAGCGCCTGCTGCCTGGGCAATATAATCGCCTTGCAGGGTTACTACCTGGTTTTTAGCATTTAGTATATATTTATAACGATAGTTTACGATAAGGTCATTCAAATCGTAATCGCCTTTTGATGGCCAGTTATCTTCAAATGCCACCTGCGCATAAGTACTTTCTGATGGAAAATAGCTGATGAATGCCCTTGTAGCATCGTTAGGGAACGCGTCCGATTCATCGGCCACGCCATCACCGTCGGTATCGCCGCCATCATCAATGGCTGCTACGTTAGTAGTTGATATCGCCGTAATAGGGTTAGCGGTAGCATAAACAACTAAGTCGTTAAAGTCGTTATCCGAACCGCTTTGCCTGTTTTGGTCTTCAAAGCCCAGCAGGAATAGTTTATGCACATTATCATAAAGCATTACCGAGTGGCGTTTAGTAGCCGTAGTAGTTTCAGGGTTAAAGTTAGGGTTGGTATAAAACTTCGTGGCGGCTGTATTTACTGTAGAGCCAGTCCACGCGTTTTGTAATATTACGAATGCGATAGAAGTGCCTGCCTCAAAAGTACCCAGTTTCACTTTATCGCCGCTTTTTAAGGCACCGCCAGAGTTTAAGGCCGAAGCATTAGGGAATACATAGGTTACCTTATCAATACCACCCAATAATGTACCGCCTGTTGATAAGGTTGGCGGATCGGTAGTTTTATAAGTATAATAACCCAGCGAATTTAAAAAGCCAGCGCCTTCAGATACGAAAGTGATCCAAACATCTGATTTAGCGGTTACGTTGATAGTAGCTACCGCGCTCGAACTTAAATATTCAGGGTGCGAAGTAGTTAATGGTGTGCCTTCCGGCAACGAGGCGTTTACATAAGAGAGTAAAGAGGCATCGATAATATCGCCAGTAGCTTCCAGATAGGCAGGTTTGCCCAAGTTGGTTGGCGCTACAAAAGCGTTAGATGCAGTGTAACCTGTTGGGTAACCATAATCGGTAGTGATAACACCGGTGGTACCTAAACCGTTACCCCTTATTACGCCGGTCGGGTTTATTTGTTCGGCTACGATATCGCCGCTGGCACCTGCTTTACCACCCAGCACCACTGTTGATGATGAGCCGTTGATAGCAACACGGGCGTTACGTATAAAGCCTACATAAGCAGGGTCTACAACTAACTGGCTTACAGAAGTTGCTACGTTAATGGTGGCTTTTAAATTACCGTTAGCATCGGTTACGCCCTTATAAATGGCCTGATCACTATTGGTGCTGCCTACATTGTATACGCTAACCACTACGCCCGATATTGGCTGATCGTTATTGGTTTTAAGCGTTACATTAACGTTAACATCCTTACTGGTTTTAAAGGTAAAACCGTCGGGAGCAATTTTGGTTGGGTTTTCATCCGGACCATTATCTTTCGATTTGTCCTTCTTACACGATACAAATCCCGTAACTGAAGCAATCAGCAGGATTGAAAGTAGTCTTTTCATCATAATATTAATTAGTTCGTTAGTCGCACCGAAAACTTTTTTGCTCTCAGTTAAAATCTTAACGGCTACAAACTTCAACAGGTTCTGTATCAGCCTTGAATGAACAAACTGAATAGGCTTTTGAACTTAAATGCGGGTTTTTCACATTGGTCAATGGCTAACATTTGTAAATTTTGATGATGATTTTCGGGCCTGTAACAAATGCCTGTGCAACAAGTCAAACCGGCAATAAAAAACTTATCATGATTAAAAAAGCTATACTTTTCGCATTGCTGCTGGCCTGTATGGGCAGCTATACATTTGCCCAAACTGTAGACACCATCCGGTTGAAGGACAAGCGTCTGCTCACATCGGTTTTGCAACCCGGGTTTAAACAATACATGGTTTATTTTCAAATGCCCGTACGCAACAAAGTGCTCAGCATTTCCTTATGGACGCGCGATGTTAGCGTCACCACATTTCAAAACCAGCCGGTGTATAAGGTTACCCAAAACTGGTACGCCGCCGATACCAACCAGTACCGCCACATTATATCCATCAATAAAAAAGCAGACTTCGCCCCTGTTTATCACTCCGAAACTATCGGCACTAAAACCAAGGCGTATAATTGGTATGCTGATAAAGTAGTTGGGGCAGATACCGTTGCAAACAACCTGGCTAAGGATTTCAAGATTGATTTTAGCATTCCCAACTTTAACTGGAATTTAGATATCGAAACATTTGAGATGCTGCCGCTGGCGACCGGAAAAACTTTCGCCATCAACTTTTACGATGCCGGCATCCTGAAACCCGACTATATCCTATACAAAGTAACCGGCAGCGAAACGCTCACCCTGTTAAATAACGAAAAGGTTGATTGCTGGGTACTGCTGCACGATGGAGAACACAACGGCGCCAAATTCACCCAAACCTTCTGGATCACCAAGAAAACCCATGAGTTTATTAAAGAAGAAGATGCCTTTAACGGCGGCTACCGTTACAAAGTAAAACTACCGGGCAGTGCGGTAAATGTTGTGGAGCGGTTTAAGAAGTAGGATAAATCAAACTATCGTTATTGCGAAGTTTAAAATTCGGGAATGAAGGTGAGGTGACGTGTAAAATCAGAAAGGCATAGCCTGTCACCCTGAGCCTGTCGAAGGGTGCGCGGGTGATGGCCTCTGCACACGATCCTTCGACAAGCTCAGGATGACCCATTTATAAACGCATCCCCGTCAGCAAAGAGCTTCGGGCGAAAACGGGCAGAACTGTGGAGGCCACGAGCGCAAATGCGGGCATAGCGAACTTGTTGCATGTGGGCGGGCAAGAGTGGCGGGGCAAAAGTTCCAGCCCTAAGTTCTGCACGTTTTGCAGCGCAGAGGCCATGTGCGGCAAAGAAGCCTTTTGCTGGACAAGGGTTTTGTTACTTTTGCCCTCAAAAGTAATGGGGCACTGCGCCCAAGAGCAGACTAACGTAAATCACAGCACAAGCAAAGCCTAAGTAGAGATTGCTTCGTACCTCGCAATGACGTGAAGGAGAAAGAGGTTGCTTCGCTCTCCGCAATGACAAAAGAAAACATCATTCATTCAAAAGCGATTTCAAACTCTCTAAAGTATCCGCTTCTTCTTTCTTTTTATCATGCCGCCAGCGGAGGATGCGGGGGAAACGGAGGGCGATGCCCGATTTGTGGCGGGTTGATTTATTGATGCCCTCAAATCCAATCTCAAATACCAGTTCGGGTTTTACGGTGCGTACCGGACCAAACTTTTCGAGCGTGTTACGCTTCACAAAGTTATCAACCTTGTTTATCTCCTGGTCGGTAAGGCCCGAGTAGGCTTTGGCAAAGGGTACCAGCTTATCGCCATCCCATACGGCAAAGGTGTAATCGGTATACAGATCGGCACGGCGACCGTGGCCTTTTTGCGCGTAGATCATCACCGCGTCTATCGACAGCGGATCTATCTTCCATTTCCACCAATCGCCACGGCGGCGACCAACCTGGTAAGTGGCGTTCTTACGCTTCAGCATAATACCTTCGGCAATCATGGCACGTGATTGCTCGCGGATGGTTTCCAGTTCGCCCCAGTTATCAAACTTTATGAGTGCCGAAATTCTGAATATATCCGAAAATGACGTGGCGGCTTGTAAGGTTTCCAGTATCTCGCGGCGCTCGCTTTGCGTTTTACTGCGGATGTCTACGCCCTCGTACTCCAAACAATCGTAGGCAATTACCGCAACCGGACTTTCCTCCAGTATTTTTTTACTTAAGTTTTTGCGGCCAATACGTGTTTGCAACACATTGAACGGTAATGGCTGATCGTCCCGAAAACTCAGTATTTCCCCATCTAAAACAGTACCATCTGGCAGGGCATTTAAAAACGGGTGCAATTCGGGGAATTTATCGGTGGATAGGTCTTCTCCCCTGCTCCATATAAATATTTTGCCCTCGCGCTTAATCATCTGCGCGCGGATGCCATCCCATTTCCATTCGGCCTGCCAGTCACCGGCATCGCCTAATGAAGTCTGCAAGTCATCGGCCGACTTTCTCTTTTCTGAAGTTTCCTGTATAGGGTAAGCCAAAAAAAAAGGGTACGGCCTCGAAATATCATCGGCCGCGCCTTGTGCCTGTATCAATTGCGGGTAATGATAAGTTTCGGGCATCCAGCTCCCCATAATGCGGTGGGTAAGCGTGGGCGCTTCAATTCCGGATATATCCGCCAGCGCTTTAATTACCAGATTTTGCGATACCCCAACCCTGAAACTTCCCGTCAGTAGTTTATTGAACACAAAACGCTCCTGGCTATCCAGCATCGCCCATGATTCTACCAGCCAAAGCTTACGCTCTTCTTCGGTGCGGGTAGCAATTTCGTTTATTTCGGCAATCCATTCCGTGAGCGATTTATGACTGCTGTTCTCATTGGCAGGCATCAGCAAGGCCATAGTTTCGGCCAAATCGCCCACTACGTGATAGCTTTCTTCAAATAACCAGGCCGGGATGTTTGATACCTCGATGGCCCAGTTACGCACCAGGGTAGAATTGATAGGCCGCTTCGGCCGCCTGCCGGTAAAGAGTGCAAGCATGTGCATCTTGTCCGAATCGGGCACGCTGGTGAAATATTCTTTTAAAACCTTAACCTTTTCGTTGGTTTTGTTGGTTTCATCTAAGGAAAGAAAGAGTTGGGCGAATGCTTTCATATAGCAGATTCCTCCTTAGCTTCACCTAAATCCTCTCCGGGTGATAGCGCCTTTTCTTTTTCCTCAACAACTTCCCCCTCTGCCGGAGATGAAGCACCCTCTTCATCATCACCATATAACGTATGCACCTCCTGCGCGTTAAAACCTATTTCGTTTAAATAGCGAGTGAACGATGCCGTGTAACCGTGGGTAAGGTATACTTTTTCGCAACCGGTAGCATCAATGGCGCTGATGAGGCCATCCCAATCGGCATGGTCGGAGAGAATGAAACCCCTATCGGCAGCCCTGCGGCTTTTCGCTCCGCGGATCGCCATCCAGCCCGAACAATAGCCGAAACTATATGGCTGAAACTTCCGCATCCATGGTGTGCCTACTGATGATGGCGGGGCGAGTATGATTCCCCTGCGTACTTCCTCTTTCGGGCTATCTATGGTAATACGTTCAGTAGGGTTCAGTATAACACCATTGCGGCGCAGGGCTTCATTGGTATTTTCGATAACGCCGTGGGTATATACCTTACCAATATTTAGATCGAGGTTCTGCAAAATGCGTTGTGCCTTGCCTAACGAGTAACCCACAATTACCGTAGCCACGCCGTTATCCACATTGCTTTGCCACCAGCTGTTTACATCCTCAAATATTTTAACCTGCGGTTTCCACTGGTAAACAGGCATCCCGAAGGTGCACTCTGATATAAAATGATGACAACGTACCGGTTCAAAAGGTGTTGATATCCCATCGTCTTCCGTTTTATAATCGCCGGATACCACCCAAACTTCACCCTTATACTCCAACCGGATCTGTGCCGAACCTATCACATGCCCCGCCGGGAAGAGCGAGATCTGCACGCCGTTCTTCATTACCGTTTCGCCATACTCTACGGTTTGCAGTTCAATTTCGCCAAGGCGATACAGTAAAACCTCGCGCGATAAATGGTGGGCCAAATAATGCTTGTGCCCCCAATAGGCATGGTCGGCATGGGCGTGGGTAATCACGGCATCGTCCACAGGTTTCCAGGGGTCAATATAAAACTTGCCCTGTTCGCAGTAGATGCCCCTATCGGTAAATTCAAGCAATGGTTTAGCCATGGTGCTTAGATAACCATTGTAATACCAATTGGTTTTAAAACAACAGATCCCGGCTTCGTTTCCGAACCGGGATCTGTTAAATATGCTTTTAGCTACGCTTACTTCATTACCGAAGTAAACTTGTTATCTAAATTAATATAGTCGATCAGGATCTGTCCGGCCTCAACCTTAATAAAATCCAAATCTTCGTTGCGTGGCCTTGTTTGTCCTTTTTTAAGCGGAGGCAAGCCCATAGCTACACGGCGTTTGTTACCACGTTCAAAGGCGGTAGTTTCATCTTCGTCGCGTTCTTTTTTAAACTGCGCTTCGTTAAGCGTTACACTTTTTTCAGCATCGTGCTTTTTAAAATCCGCGATATCCTGCAACAGGTATTTATAACTATCGCTTTTTGCCATACGTTGCTGATGCAGCTTTTTAAGTTCGGGTAATACGGTTGCAAAATCACCCACCTTGGTGTAAGCGCTTTTAGGGATCACATCGTAAGGCAATGCCGATGGTTCAGTATCTTCACCATATTTATCCAACGGAATAACCGATGGGAAATCAATATCAGGCGATACACCTTTGTGCTGGGTTGATCCACCGCTGATGCGGTAGAACTTGGCAACAGTAAGGTTTAACTGACCATAAGTATTCTGGCTGCCGTTACCGGCTGTTTTGGGTTTGTTACCTGCTAAATTAGCAACCTTATCAACCAGTGAATTACCTATTACTTTATCTAAATTGATGGCGCTTTGCACGGTACCTTTACCATAAGTTTGGGTACCCACAATTAAACCACGGCCATAATCTTGTATAGCGCCGGCGAAAATTTCGGATGCTGAAGCGCTGAAACGGTCAACATTGATCAATAACGGACCAGCGTAGGTTACCGTTGGATCTTCATCATCATTCACCTCAATTTGGCTTGCAGCGTCTTTTACCTGTACAACCGGGCCTGTTTTAATAAATAAGCCGGTAAGTTCAATAGCTTCAGTTAACGAACCACCACCATTCTGACGAAGATCGATCACTACACCGTCTACTTTCTCCTGTTTCAGGGTATCCAGTATCAGTTTAACATCGCGGGTGGTGCTTTTGTAGTTAGGATTACCTGAACGGTAGTCATCAAAATCAAGGTAAAATGCCGGGATAGAGATGATACCTACTTTAAAAGTTTTACCGTTGCTGTTGTAAGTTCTTATTTCTTTTTTGGCCGATTGATCTTTCAGGATGATCTTCTCGCGCACCATTTCAACAATTTTTGGCTTGCTTGAAGTGTTCACACCGCTTGGCAATATCTCTAAACGTACAGTTGTACCTTTAGTACCACGAATAAGTGAAATTGCGTTCTCCGTTCTCCAGCCTACAATGTTTTGGAACTCACCGGTTTTGCCTTGTGCAACACCTACAATGCGGTCGTCAACATTAATTTGCTTGCTTTTATCAGCCGGACCGCCAGGTACTACCGATTTGATAGTTACGTACTCGTTCTCTGACAATAATGATGCACCTATACCCTGTACCGAACGCGACATTTCAATGTTGAAATTAGCGGCATTGGCCGGGTTAAAGTAGTTAGTATGCGGATCAACAGCCTCGGTAAAGGCATCCATAAAGATCTGGAATACGTCTTGATTAGTCAGCTTATTTGATTGCGACAACAGGTTATCGTAACGTTTTTTCAGCACCTCTTTATTTTTAGCCATATCCTTATTGGCTACCTTTAAACTAAGCAGATCGTATTTTACACGTTCGCCCCAAAGGGTGTTCATTTCGCTTTCGCTGTTAACCCAAGGTAAGTCGTCGCGCTCAAAAGTAAACGTTTCGTTTTTGCTATAATCAAAATTGGTATTGATCTGCGTAAGCGAATACTTAATGCGGTCGTTATACCTTTTTTGGTACACATTAAAAATGTAGAACACATTGGCCAGGTTACCGGCTTTCAGGTCGTCATCTAAAACGGTTTTATATTTTTCAAACTCTTTTATATCAGATGCCAGCAGGTAATTATGGTTAACATCAAGCGATTTGATGTAACGGTTATACACCTCTGTTGAGATAGAATCGTTAAGAGTTACCTTCTTATAATTGTATTTTGATATCAATTCGGCCACTTTTTTGGCCACTATGCTTTGCTGCTCATCTGGTTGCAGATCATTAGAACCGGCAACTTTCGCCGGTTTAGAGGGAGAGGCCTGGCAGGCAAGCGCAGCACTAACCACCAACACTACATATAGTTTCTTTAGCATATCTTTTACCGTCTTTAATTCAAGGTTTATGTTCAACATCAATACTTGTGCCTCTTTTTATTTATTTGCTAATGTAAAAAAAGACAGCATATTATGCTGTCCATCTACTTATTAATTGAATAACAATATTACGATAATGTTTTACTTGTATTGTATATGACTCGGCATTTTACGCTATTGTTACAAAAAAGTATAATTATTACTACTTTGATTTTGCAACCGGCTCAACATTGTCGGCATACTTTAATTCGCTTTTGGGGGCTTGCGAGTTAATTCCCTGTATGCTTTCCAGCTTTTTAACTATTACTTTTTCATCTGCCTTCCAACCGTTACTGCTGGCTATCTGCCTGGCTTCCAACAAATCCTGACGGCCAAGGTTAACATCGCCCATATCAATTTTAACATTGGCAAGGCTTATCAAATTGGCAAGGGTATGCCTGCTGTTATTTTCGCGGCGCGATATCAGGATGCTTTGCAACAGGTACCATTTAGCTTCGGAAAGGCGGTTTTGCTTGATATAAATATTTGCCAGATCGCTAAAGTTATAGCTTGCCGTGCTGTACTCCCTAAAACGCATATTATGCTGGGCATTACGCATGGTTTTGTACTCGGCCATATTAAGGCGGTACCAGCTTATTAACTCACTGCTTATTATCTTTGGGCACGATACGGCCTCAAACTTTATTTTTTCAACGGAATGGTTTGTCGTGTTAGCTATGGGCGGAAAGCGTTTCCCCTTTAAAGGGCCAATCCTCCACCACTGTGCCGATGCCGAAAAACTTATTGAACAAAAGAGAACAAGTACAAAATATTTCATGTATTTATTTGCCCGGGTTTAATAAATTAACTGGTACTCAAACATAATTATTAATTACCAGATATACAATAGTTTGCGCGGGTTATTCAAATACCTCGGTTTCGCCGTCGCACAATGCCCAAACCATGTAAGGATGGGTATCGTCGTGGTAAATATCACCGTTGGCAGCAATACCGATTATGCCCGCGAAGCCATTATACGGTTTTAATTCGTCGAGGGTTTTATCAGATGCCGCGTGCAGCGAAAAACCATCGCTTACGCGCGTAACTATCTTAGTAGCAATTGATCCGCTTACAATATCCTCGCCAACACCGGTGCATGATATACCTGCAAAAGCATTGGCGTAATTACCGGCCGTGGTGGCCGAATCGCTCACGCGGCCGGGTATTTCAAAGCCCTTGCCGCCTGTTGATGTAGCCGCCGCGATATTGCCGTAAACATCAAGCGCTACACAGCCAACGGTACCTAAACGGATAGAGTCACTTAATTTTTTTTCGTATTCCTTACGGCGCTGCGGTATTTCGGGGCTGTAATATTTAAAGCCGTTCTCGCGCGCGAAATCCTGCGCGCCTTTGCCGCTTAGCACCCTGTCTTCATAAGCCAATAATTTTTCGGCTATACAAATAGGGTTCTTTACATCCTCAATATTGATAACGCCCGAAAATCGCTGGGTTTTGCCATCCATGAGGGAGGCGCTCAATCTTATTTTACCGTCGCTTTGTATTTGGGAACCGGTACCGGCATTAAACAGTTCGCAATCCTCCAGCAAACCTACGGTGCGTACCACAGTTTCGAGCGCGGTATGGGTTTCCAGATATTTATAACCGGCCTCTACAATCTCCTTTAAAGCACTTTGCTTGGCCTGTTTAACCTCCTGGTTAGTTTGCGACTCGCTGAAAAAACCGCCGTGGATAATTAACTTCATTTGGGTACAATTAGTTTATAACGGACGATTGTGTTTTTTATGATACGATCATTGTAAAAGATCATCATTGCCGGGCATGTTCAGGAATACACCATCCTCTACCTTTATGGCCTTTTTTATTAACAGCCTGTGCTGTTGCAAATCGTATTTATCAAATATAGACATTACGTGCACTTTAAGGTTCTCGATAGATACCGGGTCGCCTATTTCTACATCGTATATATTGGTTTCAACCATTGATTTACCGTCAACCAGTATTACCAGGCCCGAGCCTATGGCTTCCATCATGCTGCCTTCGGTGATCAGCAAACCTGCATCCTCACCCAAACCGATACCTAATATGCCGGGGTTACTGGCTACCGCGTACAGTAACCTGCCTATGCGACCGCGCTGTACAAAGTGGGTATCCACAATAACACCGTCAACAAAACCCAGTCCGGCGGTAATTTGTACTTCGCCTTTTACCAGTGCCTCGTTGCTTTGTCCGCGATAGATCATGTGAGTGGAAGCCGCTGCCGCGCCTGCCGATGTACCGGCTATCACGAAATGCTCTTTCTGATAGCGCCTTTTCAGGATCTGCAAAAATTCAGTACCGCCAAAAATAGCGGTAAGGCGCAGCTGGTCGCCGCCGCTGAACATCACTACATCAGCTTTGTTGAGGCGGTCGAGGTATTCTTTACGGCCGGCATCTTCCCTGCTTTTAATGTGCATTACATTTACATGCGTAACATTCAACTGCCCGAACGATTTGATATACTCATCGCCCACCAGTTCAGGAATTTGCGAGGCGGTGGTTATTACCTCCACTACCGAAGCCTCGTGATTGGCAGATTCGGTGATAATGCGCCTTAATATCCCCTTTTCAAAAAACTTGATATAATTGGGCTGCATTATATGTTCCTGGGCGCTTATGTTGCTGCCCATATCAACTGCACCGCCTATTATGATCAATTTACCTTTCGGGACACCCATATTTTATATCGCTTAATACAAATTAAGATAAAATAGCTCAGAAACAATAGGGTATTTTTAAAAAAGTGACGGATTTGCACATCAAAAGTTTCTTTCCATTGTTACGTTTCTTAGTTTTAGGAACAAAAAATCACACTCCGGCACCTTACTTATGAAGATTGAGAATATACAAGTGTTACGCGGCCCTAACATATGGAGCATCAGACGTAAAAAATTAATTCAAATGCGGTTAGACCTGCAGGAGCTTGAGCATAAACCCACCAATGAAATAGCGGGGTTTTATGAACGCATGAAGGCACTCATCCCCTCATTATACGAGCACCGCTGCTCGCCGGGCGTACCGGGCGGTTTTTTTGAACGCGTAATTGCCGGTACCTGGATGGGTCACGTTATTGAGCACATCGCCCTCGAAATTCAGACCCTGGCAGGCATGAATACCGGCTTTGGCCGCACCCGCCAAACCAAAACCACCGGCATTTACAATGTTGTTTTCAATTACATTGAAGAAAAAGTAGGCGTTTATGCTGCCGAAGCTGCCGTACGTATAGCACAGGCTTTGATTGATGGCGAAGAATATAACCTGGAGCACGACATACAGCAGATGCGCGAAATACGCGAGAACACTCGCCTTGGCCCAAGCACCGGTTCCATCGTTGATGAGGCCATAGCGCGCGATATCCCGTGGATCCGGTTGAACAATCAATCGCTGATACAATTGGGCTACGGCAAAAACCAGGTCCGCTTTCGCGCCACCATGACTGAAAAAACAAGCAGCATAGCCGTTGATATTGCCAGCAACAAGGAAGAAACCAAGCGATTGTTGCAGGAACAAGCTATTCCCGTTGCCAAGGGCATGACCATTTCATCAACCGACCAGGTTGACGAAGTGATACGTAAAGTAGGCTTTCCGCTGGTGTTTAAACCGCTGGATGGTAACCATGGCCGGGGTATCAGCATTAATGTAAAAACCCGTGAAGATTCTATCGCGGCTTATGAGTTTGCCGCCAAAATATCGCGCCGGGTAATTGTTGAACGTTATGTTACCGGGTACGATTTTCGTGTACTGGTGATAGATAATAAAATGGTTGCCGCCGCATTGCGTGTGCCCGCCCATGTTAAAGGCGATGGCGTACTCACGGTACAGCAACTCATCGACAAGGAAAACACCGACCCCCGCCGTGGCTACGGACACGAAAATGTACTTACCGAAATATCTGTAGACCGAGATACTTTAGACCTGCTTGAAAAAAGGGAGTATACTTTAGAGAGTGTTCCGCCGGAAGGTGAAACGGTATTTTTAAAATCGACCGCTAACCTGAGTACCGGCGGTACATCGGTAGATGTTACGGACCATGTACACCCCGACAATGTTTTTATAGCCGAGCGCATCTCGAAGATCATCGGCCTGGATATTTGCGGTATCGATATAATGGCCGAAAACCTTACCGAACCATTAACCCAAACCGGCGGTGTAATACTGGAAGTAAATGCCGCGCCGGGTTTCCGGATGCACGTAGCGCCCAGCGAAGGCTTGCCGCGTAATGTGGCCGGGCATGTGATTGATATGCTGTATCCGGCAGGTAAATCGGCACGGATCCCTATTATAGCTGTAACCGGCACCAATGGTAAAACCACTACTACCCGCCTCATTGCCCACATTGTAAAAAACAACGGGCACCGGGTGGGCTTTACCACATCCGACGGTATTTACGTGCAGAACACCATGCTGCTGAAAGGCGATACCACCGGCCCGGTAAGCGCCGAATTTATACTGAAAGACCCTACTGTTGATTTCGCGGTGCTCGAAACCGCCCGCGGAGGTATTTTACGTTCGGGATTGGGATTTGGCAAAAGCGACATAGGCGTGATCACCAATATACAGGAAGATCACCTTGGTTTGGCCGATATACATAACCTGGACGACCTTACCCGTGTTAAAAGCGTAATTATCGATTCGGTAAAAACGGATGGCTGGGGTGTATTAAATGCCGATAACGAATATTGCGTACGTATTGGTAAACGCGCGCATTGCAACATCGCTTACTTTAGCCGTAACGAAAAAAATCCTGTAATTAAGGCACACTGTAAAAAAGGCGGTATTGCCTGCGTTTACGAAAATGGCTTTATCACCATTATTAAAGGCGACTGGAAGATTCGTGTGCAACGTACTATTGCCATCCCGTTAACTTTTGGCGGTACCGTGCCTTTCATGATTGATAATGTAATGGCGGCTACATTGGCCACCTTCCTGTGCGGTTTTAAAACCGAGGACATACGCATTTCGCTGGAAACCTTTATTCCGTCGGCAGCACAAACACCGGGCAGGATGAACATCTTCGATTTTAAGGAGTTCCGCTTCATGATCGATTTCGCGCATAACCCGGATGGCTACATTGGTGTAAGGGAGTTTTTAAAACATGTTGATTCGCCGCAAAAAATTGGACTGATAGCCGGTACCGGCGACAGGCGCGACGATGACCTGCGCGAACTGGGCCGTTTAGCAGCTACCATGTTTGATCATATTGTTATACGTCAGGAAAATCACACCCGCGGCCGCACCAAAGAGAACATCATTGGCCTGATGACCGAGGGTATGATGGAAGTAAATCCATCGCAATCATTCGAGGTGATAGGGTTAACCAATACCGAAGCTGTAGGCTATGTAATTGGCCTGGCCCAACCCGGCGCTTTTGTAACTACCCTAAGCGATGCCGTTGACGGTGCCATAGCGATAGTGCAAAGTTACCAGGAAAAAGAAAGAGACAATTAACCCCCCAGCCCCCTGAAGGGGGAGTGAGAGAAGCAAGAGTTGAGAATCTGGAGATAAGATTTTCTGCGTTGATAATAAGAAAGCCGGTTAGTTTTTGCTAACCGGCTTTTTTTTCTTTTATCCCGTTATTCTTCTCCGCATTCTAAAAAGAACTGTTGAAGGTAGTTCTCCATAAAGGCGTGCCTTTCTTGTGCTAACTGCCGGCCGGTGGTGGTGTTCATCTTATCTTTCAGCAGCAAAAGCTTTTCGTAAAAGTGGTTGATGGTTGGGGCTGTGGTATTTTTGTATTCCTCTTTGCTCATGTTGAGGTTGGGTTTTATTTGCGGATCGTACATTGCCCTGCCTTTAAAACCTCCGTAACTAAATGCCCGCGCTATACCTATGGCACCAATGGCATCCAGCCTGTCGGCATCCTGAACGATCAGCATTTCGGGCGAACTGAACACCTGCTCACCAAAACTGGCCTTGAACGACATGTACCTGATAATTTGCTGAACATGGTGCACCGTTTCTTCATCAACATGGATGCTGCGCAGCCAGTCGCCGGCCACCTGCGGACCAATATCTTCATTACCGCCATGAAATTTGGCATCGGCAATATCATGCAGCAGGGCTGCTAATTCAACAATAAATTGATTGGCTTGTTCGCCGCGGGCTATCAGTTTGGCATTATTCCAAACCCGGTTAATGTGCCACCAATCGTGGCCGCCCTCGGCATTTTGAAGCGTATCGCGTACAAACGCTTTCGTTTTTTCTATTAGTGATGCCTGCTCTTGTGTCAACATCAGGCAAATATAGCAGTTTGAAACAGCGTTAACTACGCTGCCTCAAACTGATCAATATTTATAAGATCTATACTGCTCACGCCCAACACGTCAGCAATTTGAAAAAGTCGTTCGAGGGTTATTTTCGTATAACCCAGTTCAATTTTACTATATGCGTTTTGCGATATCTTCAGCTTAGCTGCCAAATACTCCTGTGTGTAGTTTTTGGACTCACGCTGTTTCCTGATGTTAGCTGCAACACTTCTTATCTTAAGGCTCAGTGAATCTTTCATAGTCTCATCGCGTATTAATTGCAGTACTAACGAGAAATTTTTAAGCACGGATTTTTTAATAATAACTTTATGTACAAATAATTTATAATATACTGATAATAAGCGAGAAATTGTGAATATCGATGTACAATAATTAGCTAAATCGGCTTAAGCAAAGTTATTATGTGATGAAAGCGAAGCGCTTGTAAAAAGCATATTAAGCTCTTTGCAAATGTGTATAAAGTATAGCGACGACTTATTTAGAGCGGCCGGAGGCCGTGGGATAGTTGTCACCCGGCTGGAGCCGGAGCGACGGCGGTGGGAATAAAAAAGACTTACGAAGTTTTAAAAACTTCGTAAGTCTGAATATCGAAAACTGATAGTGTGCTTACTTCAAGCTATAATTAATAGTTACCGTAGGCAACAGCGTCGCCATATCCAGCGGAACCTGGTCAAATGACATGATTGGCTTACGCTTTACATAATAATCATAGGCTTCTTTCTCTACCTTATCGGCCCCTGTTGGCGGCGGAATAAAATTGATAGAGAACGGCAAAATAAAATCGTGCACTTTTTCCTTATCAGGGATGATCCATTTATGGTTCGATCTTTTTAAGGCTTCTATAATAGGTATGGTAAGCACATAATCATCGGCATAATAAATAATTATCTTTTTGATATTGCCTTTTTCATCAGCAGTAAACTTAAATACAGCCGTACCGGTAGCCCGTTTTTTTATAATCTCGGGCGTAACCATTAGGCTATCCTTAAAAAACTTGCCCATTACCTTATTGCCTCCCTGAAACGGGAAGGCGAGTTCCTGCTGCGCCATTGCCGCGCGCGATGCCAGGAGGATACAAATAGCGATTATTATTTTTCTCATTTATTCTTCTGCTTTCGGTTCGCGTTTGCTGCCATCGTATAGCTCGTATTCGAGCAGGCGGCAATCCAGCTTACCATTATAAAATTCAATTTTGCGCGACGCCTTCAGCCCTATCTTCTTAGCCAGATCGGGGTTACCGGTAAATATATAACCTTTATAACCCTTGCAATCCTGTTTCATAAAGTCTCCCACACGTTTGTAGGTAGCCTCCAGCTTGGTGTGCACGCCTAAACGCTCGCCATACTCGGGGTTAAACATTACCACGCCCGGTTGCTCGGGTACTTCGGTATCCGCAAAATCACAAACGTTAAAATCTATCAAATGTTCTACACCGGCGGTATTGGCATTACGGCGTGCAATTTCAACCGCGTCGGCAGAGAGGTCGGTAGCTATAATTTTAAAGCCGGTTTCCTTCTTCGCTTTATCTTTTAATTTACGGCGCTCCACAAAAAACACCTGCTCATCATAACCCATAATGTGCATAAAGGCATAATTCATCCGGAAAAGGCCCGGGTGTTTATCAGTAGCCAGCAGGGCCGCCTCAATAGCGAGCGTGCCCGAACCGCACATAGGGTTAATAAAGGTGCTCTTCCTGTCCCAACCGGTAGCCATAATGGTTGACGCGGCCAGCGCCTCCAGCATTGGTGCTTTGCCCGGTATTTTGCGGTAACTGTGCTTAGCCAGTGTTTCGCCCGATGTATCGATAAATACTTCGGCCTTATCATCCTGCCAGTACAGGTGTACTACGGTTTTATTATTATCGGCACCTGAGTTTGGCCTGATGCCTTTTACTTTTTTAATACGGTCAACAATGGCATCTTTTACCTTAACGTTGGCAAAAAGCGGGGTGCGGATATGCTCGTTATTAACATTTGACGTTACCGAAAAATAACCGGTAAAGTCTATCAGTAATTCCCACTCAATTTCAACCAGGTTGTCGTACAACTCCTGCGGATCATTCGCGGTAAATGTTTTTAATGAGTATAGCACCTGGCTTGCGCAGCGCAGGTTAAGGTTGAGTGGTATACAATCGGTAACAGTACCCAATAACTCAACACCGGTTTGAAAGACACGGGTTGGGGTAAAGCCCAGTTCCTCAACTTCTTGTTGCAGGTAGGGCGATAACCTTTTGTTACAGGTTATGATGATTTTACTTTCGTTGTGGAAAACTTGCATAATATTTCTGCGAATTTATGAATTAAATACACCTCAATTTTAATTTGTTACCATTAACTTTACATTTTAATATATTTGTAGTTATGGACATCAAAGGCAAAGTACACGAAGTGTCACCAACCGTACAGGTTACTGACTCGCTAAAAAAGAGAGAACTGATAATTGAATACGTAGAGAACCCGCAATACCCTGAATACCTTAAATTTGAAGCTATACAAGATCGTTGCAACCTGCTTGACACTGTTAAAACAGGTGATGACGTTGAAGTATTCTTTAATTTGAAAGGTCGCCCGTGGACTGACAAAACGGGTAAAAAATCATACTTTAACTCATTGCAGTTATGGAAAGTTAACGTATTAAGCGGTGCCGGCGCAAGTGCTACACCTGAATACGCCCCACCGGTTGACTTGAGCGCAGCCCCGGATGATGACGATCTGCCATTCTAATAAAAATATTTACAGATATAAAAAGAAAACCCCTTTCTGACACACAAGAAAGGGGTTTTTACATATATATTGAGTTTACTTATAGGCAGCTGGTTGAAGCAGGTAGCATCGTAATGCTTCGTGCCTCGCAATTACGATGCTATACAGAGCGGCTCTGCAAACCGGGGTTGCTTCGTCGTTCCTCCTTACAGCAATGACGTATTTTTAGAGTAAGACTTACGAAGTTTTAAAAACTTCGTAAGTCTCGTTATCGGTCTGTCTTGTCCTGAAAAGGGTTTACGTTAAAGTAAATCAAATGAAAGGAAAAGAATTAAAAGAAAAGCGTCGGTCACC
>NZ_JBWKQC010000008.1:0-290823 GCF_059418565.1 Mucilaginibacter sp. GW821-FHT07G05
GCCCAGGACATCACTGTAACCGTAAACACATGACAGGACTATCTTAAAAACCTGTAAACTTTTTTTAGGACGAGACAGTCAGCAAACAGCTTCGGGTGAAAGCGGGCAGAACTTTGGAGGTCAAGGAGCGAAGGCGGGCATAGCGAACTTGTTGCATGTGGGTAGGGATGGCGCCGAGGGGCAAAAGTTCCAGCCCTAAGTTCTGCATGGTTTGCAGGGTAATTGCCATGTGCGGCAAAGAAGCCTTTTGCTGGACAAGCCTTTTTGTTATCTTTTGTGGCTACAAAAGTAATAGCCTCTGCGGCAATGAGCAGACTAACGTTGATTGTAGCACAAACCAAACCGAAGTGAACTTCTTCGATACACCGGCAATCTTTTTATCCTCACAAAAAAAAGGCTGAATAACAGAGTAATCCGTTATTCAGCCTTTTTAAATTCGTTTCAGAACCCCTTATTTTACTTCCGGCGCTTTAGGCAACGCTTTACGCGGAATCATATCCTTGCGTTGAGCAGTGTTGTAAACAAATGATGCAACTATGGTTGCTGCTTGTTTAAGGTCGTCTTCAATCAGTTTATCAAAGGTATCCATATTGGTGTGGTGGGTACGGGTTCCGTAATCCAAAGGATCTTGTATGAATTGGAAGCCCGGGATACCCAGCGCGTCGAACGAAAGGTGATCTGTTCCGCCGGTATTGCCTGCGGTAACGGTAGCTGCGCCAAGGTCTTTAAACGGATCGAGCCAGGTTTGGAAGATCGGTCCGGCAGCCGAATCGCCTTGCAGATAGATACCACGGATTTTTCCTGTACCGTTATCTAAATTATAATAAGCTGATATTTTACTTTGTTCCGGTTTAAGCAACATTGTTTTAGGATCGCCGAGGTGATTAAGTACGTAATTACGTGAACCGTATAAGCCTTGCTCTTCCGAACTCCAAAGCGCTATGCGGATGGTACGTTTTGGTTTAAAGCCAACCGCTTTTAAAATGCGCATAGCTTCCAGCATTACCGCGCTGCCCGCCGCGTTATCAGTAGCGCCGGTAGCGGCATGCCACGAATCGAGGTGACCGCCTATCATTACTACCTGGTCTTTCAGTTTTTTATCGGTGCCCGGTATTTCAGCAACTACGTTATAACCCTGCAGGTCATCAGTAAAAAATTGGGTTTTTATATCAGCCTCGATCTCTACTTTTTGTCCGCCTTTTATTAAACGTAAAATACGCAGGTAATCTTCGCCGCTGGTTTCCAGTTCGGGAGCTACGGTTTGCGCGGTATCGGCATACGACGCGCCGTTGGTGGTAAATACCGTTCCGTCAGATCCGCGGGCCATGCTCAAGATCAGGCCTGCATTTTCGTTTTTCAGGAAAGCGTTGATGGCGGTACGCATAGCCCTCGCCTTACGCATGGCTGCAAATTGCGGCGAATTAGCAAAATCTGCCGGGCGCTGTTGCTGACGGCTTGCCTGCGGTTTAGTATTGGCCATGGCGGTTAAGGCACTATCAGTGTAGCGGTTTGCATCGGCCTTAAAGCTTTGTTTAATGGTGGTGGCCACATCAAATATTACCGCTTTGCCTTGCAATTTGCCTTTGTATTTATCTAAATCGGTAATAGTATCGGCTTTAATTAATATTACTTCGCTTTTCAGCAAGCCGTTGGTGCCGGGTGTCCATGCTTTTGGTATGGCTATAATGGCATGGTAGTAAGGTACGGTGATAGCGGCATAGTTTTTTTGCACTTCCCAGCCTTTACCAAATTTGCCCCATGGTTCGCGTTTAGCGTTTGCCATTCCCCATTTGGTAAGCTGGCCAACGGCCCATTCCTGCGCGCGTTTTAAACCGGGTGAACCTGCCAACCTGGGGCCGGATACATCGGTAAGATAAAAAGCGGTTTCCATAACCTTGGAGTTTTTCAAACCCTCTTCACGAATTTTTGGGGTCATGGCGGCATCCACGGGTTCCTGTGCATAGACGGAAGTGCCTATGCCTGCTAAAAGAAGGCATGATAGGAGTAAGTGTTTTTTCATTTGTCAGTCAGTTAAAAATGATCAGTTGCCCAAATCTATCCAAAAATAAACTGAGTAACAGGTTTTAACAAAGTTGTTACAGGTGGCATAATTGAGTTATATTTGGGTATGAGTTCCTACAGATTGGATAAAACGGCATTTAAAGCACATACTGCTAAAGAGGCCTCGGATTATCATGCAGAATATTATAAGACATTGACATGGCAGGAACGCATGCGGATAGCTAATTATTTAAACAGTGTGGCATACAATTATCCTGAAAATGAACCGCCGCGTTTAGATAAAACAGTGTTTAAAGTAAGATCTCGTTGATAATATGGGTAACATCTTTAATGAAGATTTTAGAGACTTTATCCAATGCCTGAATAGTACTGGTGTAAGATATATATTAGTTGGCGGCTATTCCGTTATTCTGCATGGTTATTCACGCACCACGGGTGATATGGATATTTGGGTTGACAGAACCCTGGAAAACTATAAGAAGTTAAAACAAGCTTTCTTAAATTTTGGAATGCCTGTTTTTGATATGACAGAGAATAATTTTCTAAACCACCCGTCATGGGATGTATTTACATTTGGTAACCCGCCTTCATCAATTGATATTATGGTTAAGGTATTAGGTTTGAGTTTTGATGACTGTTTTGAAAATGCGGTTTTCTTTGAGGATGACGGAATAGAGGTAAGGACAATTCATATTGATAACTTGATAAATGCTAAAATAGCATCTGGCAGGCCTAAAGATATTGACGATCTTGAAAATTTAAACAGATAACCATGCTGAAATACGCCATCCCCATCTTAGCCTCGTTAAATGAGGACGAAACCGTAAAATTCTACACAGAAGTACTGGGTTTCACGTTTCACTCCGGTTGGGAGGGGTATTTAATATTTAGCAGAGAGGGCGTACAGATACACCTGTGGCCATGCCAAAACCCGGACATCCCTAAAAATACAGGCTGCTACGTAAACGTAACGGAAGTTGATGCTTTGTACGAAGAATATAAAGTACACAACATCATTCACCCGAATGGAGCGCTAACCGATATGCCATGGAATATGCGTCAGTTCTCGATATTGGATAACAACGGCAACATTATCCATTTTGGTGAAGATATTGGCGAGGATGATGAAGAGTAGTGCTCTATAATCCTGTTATGCTGAGGAACGAAGGATCTATCACAGGCTTAGCAGCGCGACGACGATTCTTCACTATGTTACCCATGACGTGTTTGAAAAATGCCTATAAATGGGTCATCCTGAGCTTGTCGAAGGATCGTGCGCAGAGGCCTTTACCCACGCACCCTTCGACAAGCTCAGGGTGACAGGCTATGCCTTTATCTGATTTTTCACTCGTCACCTCACTCTCATAGTTCTCAGGATTTTAAAACTCAGAATGACAGGAAGGGAGGGGCGTACTCTATATTAGTTAATCAATAACTTATACCCCCTGCCGTGCACGTTGATAATCTCCACAGTTGGATCATTCTTTAAATACTTGCGGATCTTGCTTAAAAAAACATCCATGCTGCGGCCGTTAAAGTAGTTATCATCGTGCCAGATATTCAGCAGGGCTTCTTCGCGGGTGAGCACCTCGTTTTTACGGATGCAAAGTAAACGCAGCAATTCGGCTTCCTTAGTTGAGAGCTTTTGCTGATGTTCGCCAATGTTGATCTGCTGGGCTTTATAATCAAAATCGTACTTGCCTATTTTAAACTGCGTTTGTTGCTCTTCGGTCTTTTTCTCACTGCTTTCCGACCGCTTCAACAGCGCGTTAATACGCAACAGCAGTTCTTCAATGCGGAAGGGCTTGGTAATGTAATCATCGCCGCCGAGATTGAAAGCTTGTGTTTTATCCTCTATCATCCCTTTCGCACTGGCAAATATAATGGGCACATGCTCGTTGATCTTACGGATATCCTTACCCAGGGTAAAGCCATCCTTTTTGGGCATCATTACATCCAGTATCACCAAATCGTATATTTGTTTGGTGAACGCGCGCAAACCTTCATCGCCATCTTTACATAAAACCACGTCAAATTTGCCTTTTAGTTGCAGGTAATCCTGTAACAGTAAACCAAGATTGGGGTCGTCTTCAACAAGCAGTATTCTCTTCATCAGGGGCTATAAAAGGTAATTAATTATGGATCAGGCTAAGTTAAACTTAAGTTCAAACTCCGAGCCTTTTTCTTTTTCAGATTTAACGCCAATGGTGCCGTTAAGCCTTTTCACTATTGTATTCACATAACTTAAACCAAGCCCAAAGCCCTTCACATCGTGCAGGTTGCCGGTAGGTATGCGGTAAAATTGTTCAAATATTTTTGCCTGCTGTTCGCGGCCCATACCTATACCCTTATCGGCTACCCTAATAATAATGTGGCCGCTTTTATTGGTAGTGGTAATGGTTATTTCGGGCGGTTGGTTGCTGTATTTTATGGCATTATCCACCAGGTTATATATCACGTTAGAAAAATGGAGCTCATCAGCAATGATCATCGGCCTTTCAGCATCGAGGTGTAATATGGTTTGTGCTTCGCATTTTTGCAGCTTAAGCGCCATACTATCCAGCACCACGCTGATCATCTCATTTACGTCGAGCGGTTTGGTATCCAGCTTAAAGTCGTTCTTTTCTATACGGGCAATGTTGAGCACCCTTTCAATATGGCTGCCCAAGCGAAGGTTCTCCTCATATATAATATTGGCCAGACGCGATACCCTGCTTTTATCCTCCGTTATTTCATCATCTTTTAAAGCCTCGCTGGCAATCATGATGGTTGATACCGGGGTTTTAAACTCGTGGGTCATGTTGTTGATGAAGTCGATCTTCATTTCAGATACCTTTTTCTGTTTCAGTATTGAAAATATGGTGTACCCGAAGCAGAAGATCAGCACCAGCAATAAACCGGCGGTAGTACCCATACTGGCCGTCATGCGGCTCAATATCAAGGAGTTTTTTTCGGGGAAAGCGATCTTGATTTTACCCGGATCGTTAATTACCTCGTTACCGAAGATGGAGGTTTGATAAGTATTGGCCTCGATAAATACTGGTTTGGCACCTCCCTGCATATCCATTGCATTGGCGAATATCAGCGAGTCGCTGTTGGCAGTAAGTACCTCGTAGCTAAAGGGCAGGTATATGCCTTTGTTATGCAGCTCAAAACGCAGCAGCGAATCAATCCAGAAAGGGTTAACACGTTTGTTAAGCGGCTCGCCCGATTTGCTGTATTCTTCGGCAAGGTTTTCAATAACGTTTGGTTTCTTTTTGCCGGCCTGCTGTTGCGCCAGGTTCTCAATAGAATCGGCCTCCAGTAATTTTTTCACCTGTTGCAGTTGGCGCTCTTTACGCAGGCGCTCCTGTTCCAGTTTCCACTGCGGATTAATGCGCGGATATGATATTACCTGCTGACCAAATTGCGGATCGGCATAAGTAAAATGCAGGGTATCGTATTTTTTAGGCCGGCCGAGTCTTTTGG
Organism: Mucilaginibacter sp. GW821-FHT07G05; assembly: GCF_059418565.1. Taxonomy (NCBI): domain Bacteria; kingdom Pseudomonadati; phylum Bacteroidota; class Sphingobacteriia; order Sphingobacteriales; family Sphingobacteriaceae; genus Mucilaginibacter; species Mucilaginibacter sp. GW821-FHT07G05. The sequence goes on from NZ_JBWKQC010000008.1 coordinate 5,491, forward strand.
CTTTTGGTTTCAGCGTGCGCACTACTTCGGGTATCATACGGCCATGTACCTCGCCATACTCATCGGTAAACTCCTCAATACGGATCCTGAAATTTAACGATCCCTCTTGTGTGAGGGCATCCATCTCTTCGTCCATTTGTTTTTGCATCACCATCCGGCGCAGGCTGTCGCGCAGTAAAGCCAGTTTGCGCTGGCGCGGCGAAAGCTTCTTTTTGATGGAGTTCTCGTTAAAGGGCTTATGATTTACAGTTATCTGCGTTTTTTGCGTGGTTGTGGTAATGGTGGTTATGGCATCGTGCAACGGCGTTACCGATGTGTAGGTACGCTGTGCCTTGTTGTTCAAAAACGTCATGGCATCCTGCTTGGCAACTTTGCTGGCTACTTTACCCAGGGCCTCGTTAACATCGCGGTCGAAAAGTTCCGACTGCATAATGTACGATTGGCGCAGAAAATAGAATTGCATTGCCATTACGCCCAATAGCGCAAGCCCCATCAGCCCAATAATCAATCTAATGCTTCTCTTCTTCATCCTTTCAACAAAAATATTTTAAATAAACGCATAACCATCGCTTTTAACAATTTTTAACAATTTTAAAAAATCATTTAACATCTTGGTATTTAGTAGTTTGGTATTTTTGATAATTGTAAATACTTAAATCACTAATCATGAAGAAACTAATATTAAAACCGTGCTTCGAGAGCGTGTTCGCTTTAAGCATCATCAGTATTATGTGCCTGCCTCCGTTGGTGCTTGCACAAAATAAGAAGGAAACAGTAGTAAAGAAGAATATTGATATAAGTATTACCGATGGCGACACCGTTATAAACGGTAAAAACCTGAAAGACCTTAAAGGCAGCGACCGCGAAAATGCCCTGCGCGATTTGCAGGAAACCAGCCGTAACATCGCATTTGATATTATTAAAGATAATAGCGGCAGAGGGCAGGTTTTTGTTCAGCGCAGCACCACTAACGATAAAAATGGCAACCGCCGTATTATTATCAGGAGCGGTGGCGATACCGACAATGAACTGGCCATGGTTACCGACCGTGTGATTTATAAAGACAGCCTGGGTAAAGTAATTGAACTGCGCACCGGTAAACCCGGCGACAAAAAAGAAAACTTCGCGTTTAATTATAAAATGAACAACGGGCCCGACAACCAGGTGTTTTTACGCCGCGCGTTTGATGGCTTTGATGTACGCAATACACAAAACTTTAACTACACCAGTACCGATAACGATGGCATAAGCACCCATATCAGCTACCGGGTAAGCGATGCCTCAAAAGAAAAGATTACCAAAATTGCAGGTGTTGATAAGGCGGAGCTGGGCCTGAAAGACCTTAACCTGTCGCCGGAGTTTTCTACAGGGAAAACCACGTTGACCTTTAACCTCCCTACGAAAACCAACGCCGAAGTACAATTTAAAGATAGCGAAGGCAAATTGCTTTGGAGCGATAAGGCCAACGCGGGCGCTTTCAGCAAAACATTTACCCTGGCTTTAAACGGTATATACTATTTGCAAATTAAGCAAGGCGCGGCTACTGCGGTAAAGCGAATTGTTAAGGAAGATTGATATGATTAAAAAATCGCGTTATTGCGAGGAGGAACGACGAAGCAATCCCCGATTTACAGAACCGCTCTGTATAGCTTAGAGATTGCTTCGTACCTACCCATGACGATATTTTTGCCGTTGAATTTCTATCTTACTTACCCCCTACTCCAAATCAGCCCTGCTATGCTGTGCCGGGATCTCCACATTTTTGAAGCCTTGTTCTTTTATCTTTTCTGCAAAGTTTTGCTGTACATCGTATTCGCCATGCACCAGGAAGATTTTTTTTACTTTGGCCGGATCCTGATTGGAGATAAAATGCAGCAGGTCTTCATAATCGCCGTGGGCGCTCATTGATTTGATAACCTCCACCTCGGCCTTTACCTCGTATTGCTCACCAAATATATACACCTCGCGTTCGTGGCGCATCAGGTGGCCGCCTAACGAATTGGGTTCGCAATAGCCTACTATTAATATGGTGTTCTTTTGGTTGCCTATGTTGTTCTTAATATGGTGCTTCACCCTGCCCGCCTCGGCCATACCCGATGATGAGATGATTACGCAAGGCCGCGGATCACTGTTCAACGCGATAGATTCTTCGGTTGACTGCACAAACCGCAGCCCCTTAAACGCGAAGGGATTAGCATCTACCTTTAATACCTCATTCACATTATTATTGTATACCTCGGGATGATCCATCAGTACACGGGTAGCCTTTTCAGATAGCGGACTATCCACAAAATAAGGCAAATCAGGCAATACGCCTTTTAATTCCAACGAATTTAACGCATATAATAGCTCCTGCGTACGCCCAACGCTAAACGCGGGGATAATCACTTTACCCTTTTTTATCTCGCAGGTTTGTTTGATAATCTCCAGCAGGGCATCTTCAATTGGCGCCAGGTCTTTATGTAGTGAATCACCATAGGTAGATTCCAGCAAAATATAATCGGCCTGCGGAAAAGGTTCGGGGCTTTTAAGCAGCATATCACCGTAACGACCAACATCGCCGCTAAAAGTAATGCGGGTTTCCTTGCCGTCTTCCAGCACGGTTAAATGCACAGCCGCGCTGCCCACCACGTGCCCGGCATCGGTAAACTGAAACTTTACACGCGGGGTTATCTCATATTCTTCGTGGTAATCAACAATTTTAAATAAGCGCAGGGCTTCCATCACCTGCTCTTCGTTATACAAGGGTTCAAGCAGCGGCTGCCCTTTACGCTGCCTGTGGCGGTTGCTGTACTCGGTATCCTGCATTTGTATATGTGCCGAATCCATCAGCAGTATCCGCACCAGGTCCATTGTGGGGGCGGTGCAAAATATTTGTCCGTTAAAGCCTTCGGCCACCAGGCGGGGTATTAAACCGCAATGGTCAATGTGAGCATGCGAGAGGATCATATAGTCCACCTTATTGGGGTTAAAACCAAAGTGCTCGTTCATATCTTCGGTTTGCTCGCCCATGCCTTGAAACATGCCGCAATCAAGCAATATACCGGTGCCATCATTTAAACGGACCAAATGTTTACTGCCCGTAACATTGCGCGCAGCACCATGAAAAACTATGTGCATATATTATTTTTAAGCTGTGTAATATCAAACTAAATTGAGCGATAAAAGTTCATTATAAAAAATAAACTAAAAAATTAGTTGCAAATATCATTTATAACTAATACCTTAGTTCAACAATCACTAACAAACCAAAAATTAAGCCGGTACAATATGGAATTTAAAGAATTAACAAGAGCGGAAGAACAGATTATGCAGGTATTATGGCAGCTGGGAAAGGGGTATGTAAAAGATGTACTTGAACTTTTGCCCGAACCAAAGCCTGCTTACAACACGGTATCAACCATTATCAGGATACTGGAAACAAAAGGCTTTGTAGATCATGAGGCATTCGGCAAAAGCCATGAGTATTTCCCGGTGATCAGCAAGGAGCAGTACCAGGATTTCGCGTCGGACAAGCTACTGAGCGGATACTTTGATAATTCGGTTAACCGCATGCTTTCTTTTTTTGTGAAGAAAGAAAAGATTGACCTGAAAGAGGCCGATGAGATTATGAAACTGATTGAAAAACTAAAAAAATAAAATAGCAATGACCTGGTGGCAATATTTATTACTGGCAAACCTGTATCTGGTATTATTTTACGGGTTTTACGCGCTGCTGCTTCGCAAAGAAACATTTTTTCAGCTTAACAGGATCTATCTTGTGGCGGCAGCTTTGTTATCGTTTTTGATACCGGCCATACAGGCCGATTGGGTAAAGAACTTATTTATTACCCAACAGGTTAAGTATGTTATTTATAACAGCCCGGTGTTTACCATAAAAGCGCCGCAGGTGCCCGATACTCAACTTATGGTTGGCGATGTGCTGGGCATGCTATACGGGGCAGGCGTGGCTTTCCTTATTATAAGGCTTGCATGGCAGCTCATCAAGCTTAACCGCATTATAAAACAGCCGGAAGCTGCTACCTCCTATTCCTTCTTTAACAAGATAAAGCTGAGCGAAACCGTGCACGATGATGATGCCGAAGCTATTACATCGCACGAGGAAGTACATGCCAAACAATGGCACTCGGTAGATGTGCTGCTGATTGAGCTGATAATGATCTTCAACTGGTTTAACCCGGTAGTATACCTGTACCGCAGCGCCATTAAACACATACACGAGTTTATTGCCGATAGCCGCGTAATTGCAACCGGTATTGATAAGGCCGGTTATGCTATGCTGCTATTAAAACAAACCTTTAATAACCCTTCACATACTTTAGTAAACCCATTTTTTAATCACAGCCTTTTAAAACAACGAATTATGATGTTACAGAAGAACAGATCGCAGCGCATAAAGCTCATAAAATATGGGTTATCAGCACCCCTGTTTGCCCTCATGCTTGTACTTTCATCGGCAACGGTGAACGAGAGCAAAGCCGTAGAAACCATTAATAAAACAGCCGAACAGGTATTTGCCACACCGGCAACGCCTGTGGTTATATCGAGAATAAGGTCAGTTAATAACGATGTTGCCAAGGCTGTTTTAAAAGAAATAGATAATGCCCGCGAAAATGTGGTAATACCCGCCACGGTAATGGAAAAAGCAGTAGTATCTGAAAGACAAATGCAGACTGTTGACACCGTACCCGATAGAAAAAGTGAAATATTTACACAGGTTGAAGAACCGCCTCATTTTCCGGGCGGAATGGAAAAACTGTACCAATTTTTAGGCAAAACAGTAAATTATCCAAAAATTGATCGGGACAAGAACATACAAGGTAAAGTAATAGTAAGCTTTATAGTGGAAGAGGATGGCAAAATAAGCCATATAAAATCGTTACGAGCGCCAAGCACCACACTTGCTGCCGAGGCGGTACGCGCCATGTCGCTATCACCAAAATGGTCGCCGGGCGTGCAAAACGATCACCTGGTACGCGTACAGTTTACCATGCCTATCAACTTTACACTAACTGATGCCGATGGCGGTAAAAAGGTTAACAAAACAACCAAAAAAGCTGTCGTTATAGATCCGAAAAATATAAAAGGCAAAGTAAGCGGTATTGTTGTAGTAGGCTATCCTTCAACGCCCGACTCTTTAAGTAAAGGCCTTAGCAACGTTGTTGTTAGAGGATACAAAACAGATGGCACCAAAGCTACTTTAGATGATGTAACCATAACGCTTAATGGTAAAGAGATCACTAAAAAAGAAATGGATGCCCTTGACCCTAAAACAATTGCCAGCATCGATATTACTAAAGACGCCGAAAAGAAAACCGGCGAAAAAGGCTACAGTACCATAGCTATTACCACAAAAAAGTAAATACCAAGGCTTCAACCAAACCGCGAGCCCGCTGCATTACGCAAGCGGGCTTTTTTAATGAAATGACAGTACAGGTAAAACGATACACATAGCTTTGCGTTATATAGCAAAGCAACCTTATGGCAAACATACTGCATGTACTTAACGGCGACTCTACCTGGCACGGGTTTAAACAAACCGGTATTGATGGAGATACACTTATTTGGCGCGAAGTTTTTTCGGAAGGACCATTGTTTAATGATGTTAGTTCGGCAGCCTTTTGGGAAGCACGTAAAGCCTGGATAACCGAAACGTTTAATACCACGCCCGAAACTTATCAGCACGATGTGGTAGACCAATTGGGTAAGCTTAATGAACCTTACGATGAGATCAACCTATGGTTTGAGTTCGACCTGCATTGTCAGGTGAACCTGCTTGGGGTGATGATGCTACTGGAGCAAATGACCAACATGTCGGCCCCGGCAGTTTACCTGATCAGTCCGGATAGCTTCCCGGGTAAGGATGACTTTGCCGGCATGGGCGAGCTCAATGGCAACCAGCTGGAATTTTTATACGATAACATAAGGGTGCAACTTACTGAATACGATTTTTCTTTAGCTACCGAAGCCTGGCAAACCTACCTGAGCGGCAATGCGGCGCTGTTAACCGAATGGCTGGATGGTATCAGTTTTTGGGGTAACCTGCACCTGTTGGGCCCCGCCCTGCAAGCGCACCTAAAACGCCTGCAACTTAACAAAAGCGGACTCAATTATATTGAGCAAAAGCTGGTTGGTATTTACCACAGCGGCATCACTACCAAACCCGAAATTTACAAAGCCTTTTGGATAGCCGAAAAAATATACGGCATGGGCGATACCGAGCTGGACATTTACCTTGATAGCCTCGGTAAACGTAACCTTATTTAATACGATGCCGCTATGGCAGGCGTACGGTCGCTTTCGTTCTTGATGCGGTCGAGCGCGGTAACTACGTAGAGGTAGTTTTTACTCTTTTCGGCCGTGGTATCAGTGTAGAACAAATCGGTACTGTATTGTATCTTCAATATGTTCTTCGGATCGTTCAAATCCGTTTTTTCGCCTTCATCAAACCTGTAAATCACATAACCGAATACCGGTTCTTTATCTTCTGCCGGTAAAGGCATTTGCCATTTAAGATAGATACCATTGGCACCTCCCTTAGCTATCAATTCACGCGGCGCGTTAGGCGGAATAGAATCGAGCCAAAGCATTGGCGGAGGCAAAGCCGGATGCTTATAATAGTTGTTTTTAAGCGAATCGGTAAAGCCAAGCGGATTACTTAACAACGAGTTGGAGCTGAAGTATACACTGCCCTGTACCCGTGGGTTCTCGCGCAGGTATTGTATTTGCGATGGCAACTGGTTAGGATCGCGGAAGGCGGCCAGCTTACGCTCAAGCACCCTGTAAGCCGCTATACCGATATATAAGTGCCTGTTATAGGTATTATCGCTCCACCAATCCAGCAGCGTATCAAACGCCGCCGAGCGGTTGCCTATTTGCCAGTACAGTTGCGGGTTGATATAATCTATCCAGCCCTCCTGCACCCATTTACGGGTATCGGCAAACTGTTCGTAGTATGATGAACCGCCATGGGTTTCTGATCCTTCGGGGTTTTGTCCTTTATTGGCCCATATCCCAAACGGACTGATACCAAACTTCATGCTCGGCTTATGCTTGTGAATGCTATCGCCCAGCATTTTTATCAGCTGGTTCACGTTATCGCGACGCCATTCTTTAATATCGGTAAAATTACCGCCGTATTTGGCATAAGCGTCGGAGTCGTTGATGCGCTGCCCGGCAATTTGGTAGGGGTAAAAATAATCGTCGAGATGGATGCCATCTACATCATAATTATCCACCACGTTCAATATCACACGTACAATATACTCGCGCACTTCGGGAATACCCGGATTAAATAATTTGATACCTCCGTATATAAAAAACCATTCGGGTTTCAATTTGGTGATATGATCACTGGCCAAGGCGGCGAAGTTACCATCAAAGGTGGCACGGTATGGGTTGAACCAGGCGTGCATCTCCATGCCGCGTTTATGGGCCTCGGTAGTGGCAAACTCCAGCGGATCAAAATCTGCACCAGGCGCCTGCCCCTGTTTACCGGTTAAATATTTTGACCATGGCTCAAAACTTTTAGCATAAAGCGCGTCGGCCGCAGGCCTTACCTGTAGCATAATAGCGTTGATCCCCGTTTTTTGGTGCGCGTCTAACTGGCTTAATAATTCTTTTTTCTGCCTGTCGGGTCCAATTCTTGAGCTCGATGGCCAATCAATATTTACTACGGTAGCAATCCACACACCCCTAAACTCGCGCTTGGGTTCCGGCTTGTAAGCATCCTCTATATCTATTTGGCTATCAGGCTGTGCCTTGGTGGTAGCAAAGGCAAACAGCAGTATCAGCAGGGGTATAAGCTTTTTATATAAATGCATTAATAAATCGGTTTATTGAGCAGGTGCAAAGATATAAACTCATTACAATGCCCATTTATTATTACCAATAATAATTGCCTGCATTTTGTGTTTAACCATATTGTACTTACTTTAGCAGTGATACAACGCTATATTTTAAATTAAAAAAATCATACCCGTTTATCATATTTCTGTAGTTTTTACGTATATATTATACCTATAAGGCTTGTATTAGCTATTATTTTTACCACAAAAAGAGTTTATAATGGAGAATAATTATCAACCTGAGCAGCAACCGGCTAAAAGAAATTCAAATGTAATTTACTTTCTTATTATAGTTGTAATAGCTCTGCTGGGAACAGATGTTTACCTGTACCTGCAAAAAAACAAGTCGGACACTAAGATAGTATACCAAAACGACGAGAAGACCCGCTTACAAACCGAGCTTGACAGTCTGGAAGCACAAATAGAGCAGGTAAACAGCGTTAAAACCAAAATGACTGCCGAATTGCAGGCTAAAAACGATTCGCTGGTAGCCAAGATCAGAACCCTGCGCGTAGCGTTGGCTAAGGGCAAACTAACTAAAGAAGAGCTTGCCAAAGCACAGGAAGATGTAAAACAACTGCGTTACTTTGTTACTAAATATACTGCCGATATTGAGGAGCTTAAAAAACAAAACACCTCATTGATCACCGAAAGGGATACTTTAAAAACCAACCTGCAAACTGTTAGCGAAAAAGCTACTACTCTTGAAAAACAAAATCAAGACCTGAGCGCTAAAGTACAGGAAGCATCGGCCCTTAAAGTGGCTACATCTGAAGTAATTGCTTACAAAATAAAAAGCAGCGGAAAAGAATCTGACGTAACTAAAGCTAAAACAGCTAAAAAACTAAAGATCAGCTTTACACTCGCGGCCAATTCTGTTGCCGACAAAGCCCTGCATGATGTATATGTACGCGTGATAGATCCATCGGGCAACCTGTTAACCCAGGATGACTCAGGCAATTTTACCGCCGATGCCCAGGAGCAGCAATACACCTACAAAACATCTATCGACTTTAGAGATGATGGCAGCGCCTATACTATCGACTGGATAAACCCTGCTCCATTCACCAAAGGCACATATACCGTGCTGCTTTATGCCGATGGTTTCACCATGGGTAAAACAAGCATCACATTGAAATAATTAAAGATTCATTGCATAAAAAAACCGATGGCTACTTACCATCGGTTTTTTTATGCAATGAGTTGTGGGTTGTATGTTGTAATAATTCCGGCCTGTAATCGTAAATTTTGGTAAAACCGCTGTCATCTCGAACGCAGTGAGAGATCTTCTTCGCCATGTAAGTCTGCTACTTTTATTAATCAGAAGATTTCTCCTCGTACCTCGTTCGAAATGACATTTTCTTCTCAACACTTGCAGTTGAAAAAGAAACTTAACACGGGTTAGCGACCGTAACAATACGATATAAAACACGACGCGATTGCTTCATTCTTACCTATGACGTATTAAAAAAACTGTCATTCTGAACGTTTGAAGAATCTTCTTCGCTATGCTTATGTGCGATAGATGCTTCGTTCCTCAGCATGACAGTGGAGAGGGGTTGTGAGCTATTGTCATTTTACTATGTAGTAAACACCCGAACCTGAAGCCTAACACACACAACAGACAACCTACAACTAAACCCCTTCCTCCGTGCCCGCAGCAGCAGGCAGGCTCAAGTAGAAGGTGGTACCTGTGCCAATAACGGTTTCGAACCATACTTTGCCGCCTGCGTTCTCTATGGAGTTTTTGATAAAGGCCAGGCCTAAACCTGTACCCGAGCTTTTGGTGGTAAAGTTGGGTTCAAAGATCTTTTCGCGCATATTTTCGGGGATGCCGTTGCCGTTATCCTTGATGCTTAACAAAATATTTTTGCTGGTTATTAACGCGTTGATCTCTATCAATCCTGTCCGGTCGGGAGGGGTAGCTTCAATGGCGTTTTTAAGCAGGTTGTTAAAGCAACGCAGCAGTTGGTCGCGGTCGGCCAGTATAATGAATGGCTTTTCGGGTGGCTGATACATAATTTGCAGGTTATCCATCTGCTTAAATATGGTAACAGCCTGGTTAAGCATTTCAAACACGTTGATCTGCTCCAGCTTGGTATCTGGCATTTTGGCAAATGCCGAGAACTCCGACGCTATCGACGACAAACTTTCTATCTGCTCTACGAACGACTTACTGAACCGCTCAAACTTCTGATCGAACTTAGGGTCTTTATCCTTCCAAGATTTATCTAACAATTGCAAGCCCAGCTTTAGCGGCGTAAGCGGGTTCTTAATTTCGTGGGCCACCTGCTTGGCCATTTCGCGCCAGGCGCTCTCCCTTTCAGATTGCGCCAGCTTTTGCGCGCTGTTCTCCAGCGCGGCAATCATTTTATTATATTCTTTTACAAGGGAACCAATCTCATCATCGCGCCCCCATTTAATAGGTTCGTTCTTTTTACCGTAAATTATACCGCTCAACTTGCTTTGTATAAAGTTTAGCGGCGAGGTAATTTGTCGTGCTATCGCCATGGCAAACAAACCTATGGCGATAAAGATAAGCGCGTATACATTGATCATAGCGTTGAGCAAGGAGCCAACACGCTCATTATAATCGGCCTCGTTAGAGAAATAAGGCAATTGCAGGTAAGCTACGGTTTTACTCTTGCTATCCTTTAATGGCGCGTATACCGATTTATATTTCAGTTCGCCAATGGTTTCATCATTCACTACCTCTGCCTTATGCAGTTTATTAAGCTGAATAAAGGCCTTTGCATTCATACGGCGGGCATGCAAGCCATATTCGTAAAACTTGGGCTGTGTGGTAATTATCGGGATGCCGCTGGTATCGAACAAGGTAAGGTCGGCAGCGTAAGTATTAGCCAGTTCATCAAAATCAACCATACTTTCCTTTTGTATATTGTTGATATACTTGTTGAACAGCCCCTCCTCAAACGCGTCGGTAATGCGGTTGATCTTCTCGCGGATCATTTTTTCCTGCTGGGTATTATACTGCGTACTGATGAACAGGAAGGTGATAAAACCAACCATTACCAGCGTAACCACTACCGCCATTATCATGGAGAACTGGATACGGGTTTTGTATAATACGTTATCAAAATTGATCCGGAAGTTCCAGCGGATCTTATTTTCGCTGATGGAAAGAATTTTGATACGCAGCCACAGCCATTGCACCAATATGACCAGCATGCTGAATAAAAGCAGCATCACAAAGAAGAAGGTAAGTGAAGTGATCACGTAAAAAGGTTTGTTCTCCTCTTTACTCACCACTATCAGGTTACGCTTGGCAGGCTTAAATATCAGGTGGTTATAAGTAGTAAAGCGACGGTACCACTCGGGGTAAATACTGGCGGATGTTTTAAAAGCGTATTTTTGTTCGGGCGCTTTAAAGTAATGGTTCACCAGGTCGTATACGAAAGTACCGTTTTGGTTCACCAACTTATCGTCGGTATAAAACGCGTACGAATACTCTTTAAATTCATCATGGTAGGTACCAAAGCCTTCGGTTAACAGTTCGGGGAACTTATTGCTCTGCCGCGGATCTCTCGACCGTAACTCAATAACGATAGTACCCGCGTGTTTGCCCCGTTTTTTAACCGGGATAACAGCAAAATAGTTTTGCGAACCGAAAGACTCGTTCTCCCTGAAAAAATAATCGGACACCTTGAACGAACTGTACAGCACCATATCGTTAAAAACATCCAGCGAATAGTTTTGATCGCCCGATAAAGGTTTATCGTTCGCGTCAAATTCGTGCACACTGATGCTGTATTTAGAAAGGTAACCGTCGAAATACAGCTTTTCGAGCCGGTTTTTTAAACTGTTAACGCGGTTCGTATCATTAAAAAGTTCCCGTACACGGCGGTCGTTGATGATCTTCTTTTCGATTTTTTTGATCATCAGGTTTGCCGTACCATCATCGGGAACCAGCAGTTTTTGTATCAAAGCCTTGCGGGTTTCGCCCTCTTTTATGTCGCCAAAACTCACCAGTTCGAGTGAAGACATGAGGGCGCATACCAGTACGATAAGCAATAACGACGATGATGACAACTTACCATGCTTATACCTGAACGAGTAGCCCCGTATAAATACCAGCGTAGCCATTAAAAAGTAGAACAGCGTAAACTGGTTATTATAAGCATATATTGCCGTTGCCAATATCACAGCTATGCTGAACACGAAGAATTTATGCGAGTTTGATATCGGCAGCTTTATGCAAATATTAAGGAAGGTATCGTTAAGCAGGTAAAATATCAGGAAGGCGAAACAAAGCATAACGAGCCCAATAACACTAAACCCGGTTAGGTTAAGCACATTGGTTACGTCAAAATTGATATGCGAGTTAATTACCAGGCCATAAAACAGATTAAGCAAGGCCGTGGATACCCCTATCATGATCAAAATACAGCTAACGAGTATTATATAGCTCAATACCCGGCTCTTCACATTACGCACCAGCCTGTTACGCTGTGTGTAAGCATAAGCCACCAGCCAGCATATACCCAGCAGGTTGATACAGAAATCGCCAAGGGAGGGGTTTACTTTGCTCGATGCATACAGGATGGGCTTGAAAAGATCGAGCCGGAGGGTAAAATCGGGCAATTGATAGCGCAGGTTTATATACCGTACGCCCACAATAAACAAGGCCAGCAGCAGCACCGAGAGCAGGCCGAAACCTTTGTAAGCTACATAACCGCAAAGATCATGAACCAATACACAAAAGGTGATCAGCGTTAAGATCCACAGTGTAATTTCGGAGTACAGGAAACGGTAATTAACCGTATCGGGCTTCAGCTTAACCGAAAACAGGTAGGCATTGGTGATACTGTGTACCGAATAGATCTCGGTATCGGTAAACTCGGCCAGCTGGATATTATCTTCATCGTAAATATCCTTGTCGAAGCCGTTATGCAGGTACTTGTTTTGAAACTGGTAACTGATCTTCACCGGGAAAAAAAAGATCACCGAAAAATCACCATCGTTTTTGCGGAAGCTTTCATAGTAACCATTAGGCTGCCGGGTAAAGGAGTAACCTTCTTTTATACGCTCGGGTTGCGGCGGCAATACCTTAACACCACTCCAAAAGGTGAGTTTGTTGTTACGCAGTATAACAAACCATACGCGATGGTCTACCGTAACATCCTGTATGTATTTGAGTCCGGTTTGCTGGTTTACGTCTACCGTTTTTAGTTTACTATACCAATCCTTATCATTGAGCAGACCAGCAATGTAGCGCTCCTTTTTGTTTACGTTACTTTCGAGGATGTGAGCGGTTTGCTCTAAACTGTTAACAGGCGTGTACGACCGCGGCACAATAATAGCCGTGATGAGCAGGCTGACGGTTAATAAGGCCAGCAGTAAACGTATTTTCGCCCGGTAACTCAATTTGTTTTCGTGTAGATGGTATAAAATTAAGATAAAAAAACAAAGCCATCGGTTGATGGCTCTGTAAAATTATGATGGCAATTCGGCGCTACTGGTTGGTATCGCCCTGTTTACTTTTTTAACAAGGCCCTGTAGCACACTGCCCGGCCCTACTTCGGTAAAGGAAGTGGCGCCGTCTTCCAGCATGTGTTGTACGGTTTGTGTCCAGCGTACGGCACCGGTAAGCTGGGCTATTAAGTTCTCTTTAATTTTTGCCGGATCGGTATACGGTTTGGCATCAATATTTTGGTAGATAGGGCAAATTGGCGCGGTAATATCGGTAGCCACAATAGCCGCCTCAAGCTCAACCCTTGCCGATTCCATTAACGGTGAGTGAAAAGCGCCACCTACGTTTAATTTTAAAGCACGTTTAGCACCTGCGGCGGTTAGCTTCTCTAAAGCGGCATCAATACCGGCAATAGTTCCTGAAATTACCAGCTGGCCAGGGCAGTTATAGTTGGCCGGCACAACCACATCGGTTAATTGCTGACAAATATCTTCTACAGTAAAATCATCCAGACCTAAAATTGCCGCCATGGTTGATGGTTGCAATTCGCAGGCTTTCTGCATGGCATTCGCGCGTGCGGCTACCAGTTTAAGTCCGTCCTCAAAGCTTAAGGCTTTGGCAGCAACCAATGCCGAAAACTCACCTAATGAATGCCCGGCTACCATTTCAGGTTTAAAATCGTCACCTAAAACTTTGGCCAAAATTACCGAGTGTAAAAAGATGGCCGGTTGTGTTACGTTGGTTTGTTTAAGGCCTTCATCGGTGCCGTTAAACATAATATCGGTAATGCTAAAGCCTAATATCGCGTTAGCTTTTTCAAATAATTCGCGGGCCTCGTTTGATTGGTCGTAAAGGTCTTTACCCATACCTACAAACTGCGCACCTTGTCCGGGGAAAATGTATGCTTTCAAATTAATAATTTGTTAGTTATTGATCAAAGATCGGTTTATGTATAGCAAACGGTTCAGTCAGCAATAACAGCTTAGCTTATTTAAAGGTTTTTGTTCAATATTTGTTTGCGTGCCAAACAAATATTAATCCCCTTAAGATCACTACTCTGCAATAACTGTTTTACCGCTTAACTTAATTTAGATGCTATCAGGTTTAAAAATTCTGTACGGGTTTTTTCCTTCAAAAATTCACCCTTAAATGCCGATGTGGTAGTTACCGAATTTTGCTTTTGCACACCGCGCATGCTCATGCACAGGTGGCGGCATTCAATAACAACACCTACACCTATAGGGTTAAGGGTATCCTGTATACAATCGCGTATTTCGTTGGTAAGGCGCTCCTGCACTTGCAGCCTGCGCGCGAACACGTCAACAATGCGTGGTATTTTACTTAAGCCAACCACATGCCCGTTAGGTATGTAGGCTACATGCGCTTTGCCGAAAAACGGCAGCATGTGATGCTCGCACATGGAGTATACCTCAATGTCTTTTACTACCACCATCTGGCTGTATTCTTCTTTAAACATAGCCGAGTTGAGGATCTCCTTAGCATCCAGATCATAGCCATGGGTAAGGTACAGCATGGCTTTTGCCACACGCTCGGGAGTTTTTAGCAAGCCTTCACGGTCGGGGTGTTCGCCTATTTGTTTAAGCACTTCACGGTAATGGCCCGACAGGCTTTGAATAAGATCGGGATTGTAACGGTCTATTTTTTCGTAACCGCCAATATCATCATCGCGATCAGGTATATGGTTTTCGTTATTCATGATGCAGGGTTAGTCGCCAAAGTATTCCGCGGAGTTATTTTCGGTTTCAAACAATTTCACCGAATGTAAAAACACGCCTTCGTTTTCTTCAATAGGGCCTTTTAACTGGTTGAATATCTCAATACAAAGCAGTTCGGTTGATGCCATTTTACCTTGCATAAAATCAACATCCTTGTTAATATTGCTATGATCGAGCTTATCAACAACATATTTGTTGATGATCACTTTAAGATCTTTCAAATCCATCAGATAACCTGTTGCATGCGTAACATGGCCCTTAATGGTTACAAAAAGGTTGTAATTGTGGCCATGCCAGTTTGGGTTTGCGCATTTGCCAAATACCTCGGCATTTTTCTCTTCGCTCCACTCCTCACGGTACATTCTGTGGGCCGCATTAAAATGTTCTCTGCGCGTTATATAAATCATCATAATTATTGTGGGTGCAAATATACAAAACAAAAACAGCCGAGTTGTTTTATCTTAGCAGTCAAAATATTGCCCTTATGCGGATATTGATAGTAGCAGCCACCAGGCCAGAGATAAACGAACTGATCACCACCCTCCCATTTACCATTTACGATTGCACTACCGGCCTCCCAAACCCCGAACCCGGAACCTCACCCCACACAACTCACAACTCACAACTCACAACTCAACCCACCGCCCTTATCACCGGCGCAGGCATGGTACCCACTACATTTGCTTTAGGCCAACACTTAGCTGCTAACCGGTATGATCTGGCTATTAATTTAGGTATAGCAGGTAGTTTCGACCGCGAAATCGCCCTTGGTGATATTGTAAACATTACCGAAGACACCTTTGCTGAACTGGGTGCCGAAGACGATGAGGAATTTATACCGATAGCCCAATTGGGTTTTGGCGAGGGAACATTCAACGCTACCTATACGTTACCTGCCGATGCGGGTATTGCACAGGCGACGGCCATTACTGTAAACACCGTTCATGGCAATGAGGCATCCATACAAAAACTAAGCAGCCGTATAAACGCGCAGCTTGAAAGCATGGAAGGCGCCGCGTTTTTTTATGCCTGCCGGCAGATGGGCGTTCCCTGCATGCAAATCAGGGCAGTGTCAAATTACGTGGAAAAGCGTAACCGCGAAGCCTGGAAGATAGGGTTGGCCATAAAAAATCTGAATACATTTGCTGTGGAATATTTGAAGAGCGTTTAGAAATAACGTTTGCGAATAGTGCAGCATGTGAATACCGTGGCCTGTCACCCTGAGCTTGTCGAAGGGTGTGTGGGTGAAAGCCTCTGCGCACGATCCTTCGACAAGCTCAGGATGACTCGTTTTTACAGACACGCGTTTATAAATTTGTCATTGCGAGGCACGAAGCAATCGCGAACAATACAAAGCCGATTTGCATAGCTACGAGATTGCTTCGTACCTCGCAATGACAAGCTCAGTTTGTTCAACCTTACAACGTTACAATCTTCAAACGTTCCAACCTTCAAACAAACAGAACTATGAAACTAACACTTGGCTTTTCGCCCTGCCCTAACGATACTTTTATTTTTGATGCCCTTATTCACCATAAAATTGATACCGAGGGTTTAGAGTTTGAGGTATTTTATGACGATGTAGAAACCCTTAACCAAAAGGCCCTGCGTGGCGAACTGGATATTACCAAACTCAGTTACCATGCCTTTGCCTACGTGGCCGATAAGTATATTCTGCTGGATGCAGGCAGCGCGCTGGGTTTTGGTGTTGGCCCTATGCTGATCTCTAAAAAGGATTACGCCGCGCAGGGATCGGTTGATGAAATTATCACAAATCTCAGTTTTCAAATCTCAAATCTCAAAATAGGTATCCCTGGCAAATACACCACGGCTAACTTTTTACTCGGACTGGCGTTCCCGGAAGCGACCAATAAACAGGAGATCGTTTTCTCCGAGATCGAGGATTCTTTATTGCAGGAAAAGATCGACATCGGATTGATCATCCACGAGAACAGGTTTACCTACCAGGATAAAGGCCTGAAGAAGATCATCGACCTGGGAGATTACTGGGAAAAACGCACCGGCTGCCCAATTCCGCTGGGGGGGATTGTGGCTAACCGCAATCTGCCTGTTGAGGTGCAGCATAAAATAAACCGCGTTCTGCGCAAATCGGTAGAGTTCGCCTTTGCCAATCCAAAATCCGGACTGGAGTTTATCCGCTCACATGCCCAGGAAATGAGCGAAGAAGTAATGTACAAACACATCGAGCTTTACGTAAACCAATATTCGGTTGATTTAGGCGAGGAAGGCAGAAAAGCGATCAAGCTTCTTTTTGATACCGCTACAGAGAAAAATGTGATTCCGGAAATTAAGAAGGACTTGTTTTTGACTGCTGTTTAGAAGTTTTTTTTCATCCCCTCCCTGGAGGGGCGGGCAGAATTGTGCGAAGGCAGGGGTGGGTTTATGCGATTAGCTTCTAAGAGTTTGGATGTAGAGCATGGTGCATAAACCCACCCCTGCCACTACATTGCCCTACGCGCCCCCTCCAAGGAGGGGAAACTTAAAAACTTCGCTATTCACGAGTAACTCCAGCGATTCTCCAACACTCCATACAACTTACAACCCACAACTTACAACTCAAATAACCTTCCGCATTACATAGTCATTCATCCAGTAAGGGCCAATGGCTATGTCTTCTTCGTATGCTATCTCGAAGCCCATTTTTTGGTAAAACCCTGTGGATTTGTTGTAGCGGTTCACGTTAAGGTCGAGGACTGATTTACCGGCTTCTTTTACTTTTTCGGCAACGGCATCAATCAGCACCTTGCCGTAGCCTTTGCCCTGGGTAGCGGGCAGGCAGTATAGTTTGTGCAGCTTGTAAATATCGGTATCCTCCTCGCGCGGCGAGTAGGCGGCAAAAGCTACCGGTTTTTCATCTTCAATAAGCAGCAAAAATGTTTGCTTATTGTTGGCGATCAAATCCCTTAGCTTTTCCGCGTTGTATATTTCGTTCAGCATAAAGCTGATCTGTTCTTTCTCCAGTATCGGCGAATAGGTAGGCCACCAGGTATCTTCGGCCAGTTGCATGATAGTTTCTACGTCGTTAACCGTAGCAGTTCGTATAAAGTACATTTATTAAATATTTTGCCCCACCGCGAAATAATCTTCCAGATCGGCCAGTGTTGACGAGCTGGTAGCGATGTCTTTAATAATAACGCCTTTTTCCATCAAAATGATACGATCGCTCACATCGGTAATGTGGTTAAGGTCATGACTGGATACAATGGTGGTAACCCCGTTCCTGTTCAGTTCTTTCAACAGGTTCTTCAAACGGATTTGCGTAGTTGGGTCGATATTGGCGAATGGCTCATCAAGCATCAGCAGTTCGGGCTTTTGCAGTAAGCAAGCGGCTATACCTACTTTGCATTGGTTACCTTTAGATAGGTCGCGGATATATTTTCCTTTTTTAATGATCTCGTCGTTAAAAAAATCGGTAAGCGTAATCAAAAACTCATCAACATGCGCTTTTGATTGGCCGTGCAAGCCACCTATAAAGTACAGGTATTCTTCGGGGGTAAGGTAATCTATCAAAAAACCTTCGTCAAGATACGAGGCCGTGTAATTTTTCCAATGTTCTTGCCCGGCTACTGCTTCGCCTTTCGACAGGATCTCGCCTCTTTCAGGACGGATAAGATCGAGCACCATACGGAACAGGGTAGTTTTACCAGCACCGTTGTTGCCAACCAGACCAATGCTTTCGCCTTTATTTATAGTAAGTTGAGGTACATTTACAACGGTTTTACCGCCATAAGCTTTAATAAGGTCTTTTACTTCTATCATAATTATTTATTTCTGAAGCCTTCGGCTAAGGTGTATCTTTTTGTGTTATAATCTTCTACCAGTTTTTTTATCCAGAATTGGCGGGTTAAAATACCCAGTATGCCCACAGCGGCAATAATGCCCAGGCCGATATCAACATGCCCCAACAGGCTAAACGGTATATATATAATAAATGGCGTAACCAGCAGCGGGAACGAAACCAGAAATTGCGTAGCGCCCACACCCTCCCAGTTGAACGATGCCCCTTTCGATAGGTCGATACGCCTGTGGTTGCGGTTAGCGAAGTATAATATAATGGTGGTATTAACCCCCAGGTTCCATACGTACATGATACAATGGATCATCAGTACCCGCCAGCCGAAATAAACATAAGGCGTAGTAAGTAACAGCGCTACGGTTGACACCATGGTGAACAGCATGTATTTGGCTTTCAAAAAGTCGGTAAAGTTTACCTTGCTTACCAGTATACCATCAAAATGTGAGGACTGCCAGCTATACATAAACTGCCCGTAGTTGATGATGAATATCCCGGTCATGAACATGCCTACAAACACTTTCGACCATTCTCCAAACTCTTTTGGCCTGGTGTAAAATATCAACCCGTAAAACATGAACAGCAAACCCATAGTAAGTGCCGAACGCGAACGTTTATTGCGCAATATCAGTTTGATCTCGTTGGCTACCAAATCGCCAACACTGCCGAAACGGTTGAGTAAAGGATAGTCGGTACTGCTTTTATAGGCAGAGGCCTTTGACGAGTTAAGATCTTCGAGGTACAGGTTTTGTTTAAGGTAGATAAAGTTGAGGTAATACATGGCTGCCGCGATAAGCACAGGTACCAGCGCCAAAGCCGGTTGAGTGATCAGCTTACCGAAAAACGCGAACGAAATACCGCGGATTGAATACAGGTGCCAGCTAAAATCGCCCATGGTAAGCAGTATTACTATACCTACAGCAACCAAAAACACCCAGCCGTTAAGGTTGGCTTTACGTTTAATGTACAGGGCCAGGTAGTTGTTAAAAACCGCCAGCGCGATAATAGCGACTATAAAGGCCAGCGTAACCAAGGCGCTGTAATCAAATATGATCACCTTAAATATAAAAGGGAAGAACAGTATAAACGGCCACAGGTTAAATACCGAAAGCAGCGATGTTGCAGCCAAATAGCTCACCAGCGAGTTCCGTTTAATAGGCAAATGCAGATAGGGCTGTACCCTTAAAGTCGGGAGTTCCTGTAATTGCAGGCGCAGCAGCAGGTCGTAAAGGTAATAAAGGATCAATATGCCGCTAAAGGAAGCAACTAATTCATCCTTCGGGAACATCTTTTCTAATATTTTATCGAGCGCGAAACCTACTATAAATACGCAGGCAAGCAGATACAACATCAGCAGGGCCATAATAATTTTTACAGCAATAGACTTCCCTTTGTTTTTTGTGCGCCAAAACGCTTTTAATTCGTGGCTTATAAAAGTTGAGGTCATTTAGTAGTTTTTTGTTAAGATACAATAATGACAATTTTGTTACCCAAACTACCACAAAAAAATTACAACAAACACTTTACACCTTTGCTTCCAGCTCAAAAACCCCGGCCAGTAATTCGTATGATCGTATCCTGTCTTCAAAATCTTCGGTAATGGTTACGGCCATTATTTCATCCACATCATAATCTTCGGCTATCCATTTTAACCGCAGTTTGATTTCGCCGGGTGTACCGGTTATTACCCGGGGCCGGTTATGGGCTATGCGCTCCAACTCGGATGGGGTGTATACAATATCCTTAACATCTTCATAAGCCAGCGGTACTATAGGCCCGCCTTTTTCAAACTGCAAAAAGCGATGTTCCATTACGGCACGATGTTGCTTTATCTTTTCTTCATCTTCCGAACAAAAAACGAACAAGGCTACATTGGCTTCAGGCTGGGGCAGATCTGCCGATGGCTGAAAGCGTTCGCGGTATAGCTTTACCGCTTCGGGGCCGCCGTAAGGATTAATAAAGTGCGCGTAAGCCAAACCCATGCCGAAATGCGCGGCGAACAAGCCACTCTGTCCGCTCGAACTTAGCAGCCACATGGATGGCACGGTTTGTATTTGTGGTATGGCCCTGATTTTTGCTTGTATGGTACCGGGCGCGCCTGTATCGTGAAAGTAATTCACCAGGTCGTCCAGCTGCTCAATAAAGTCCTGCTCCCTGAACTGGTTACTCGGGTTAAGCATGCTGGCCGTTATCCTGTCGGTGCCCGGTGCACGGCCCATGCCCAGGTCTATCCGCCCCGGAAACAGCGCTTCCAGCATCCGGAAGTTTTCGGCAACCTTTAAGGTACTGTGGTTAGGCATCATAATACCACCCGAACCTAAGCGGATGTTTTTGGTTTGCCCGGCAAGGTGCGCTATCAGCACTTCGGGCGTTGAGCCGGCCAGTATGCCGGTGTTATGATGTTCTGATACCAATAGCGGGAATAACCCAGGCTATCGGTCAGTTTTGCTAAAGCTATGGTTTCCTGTACGGCTTGTTCGGCAGTAGCGCCCTTGCGTATCGGCGACTGATCAAGCACGCTCAAGCGTATTTTCTTTGTGCTCATTATAAATCAATATATAAGACCACAAATGTATAGCAGGAAGG
Source organism: Mucilaginibacter sp. GW821-FHT07G05 (assembly GCF_059418565.1). Classification (NCBI taxonomy): domain Bacteria; kingdom Pseudomonadati; phylum Bacteroidota; class Sphingobacteriia; order Sphingobacteriales; family Sphingobacteriaceae; genus Mucilaginibacter; species Mucilaginibacter sp. GW821-FHT07G05. The sequence continues at coordinate 26,905 of NZ_JBWKQC010000008.1, forward strand.
TTTGCGCAGATGACAGCCCCGCGTATTATGGCATTGCCATTACAGGCAGCTATTATTTAAGCGGGACTACGTGAGCGGTAAGCGTTTGGGTTTCTTTAATGCCGCCAAGGGTTTCATATTCCATTTGTATAATACCTACGCCTTTGGCAATATAGTAATCATAAGTACCGGCTACGTTTAATCCGGTACCTGTACCCAGGTCAAGCAGTACCTGTAAATGCGTGTGTGATACACCCGCGTATACCGTACCGTTTACTTCTTTAACTACATCTTTTTCGAGCAGGGTGCCTACCAAACGTACCGGCAAGCCGTTGGCCAGGCCATTATCGGTAATACGGGTGCTCCAGCTGGCGCCTACTTTGGCAGTATCAATAAGGTATAAATATTCCGGACTGGCGGATTTTATAGCGGCTATTTCCCGTATGCTGAACTCGTGGTTGATCACCCGGAAATATCTCGGGTAGCGTTCGGTACGATCGGGAAATTCTATTGTTGTATTAACGTTGTGGTATAACCTGTCGTCGATAAGCGTAGTGCCACCTGTAATGGTATTGCGCACGGTTGCAATGGTAACAACATCAAGGGTATCCCTAACAGATTCGTACTCCCAATACTCGCCTGCCTTTAACGATTGAAATTCGTTGTTAAACGTAAGATCATAACCTGTAAAGATGGGCTCATCTTTTTTGCATGACGATAATGCCAGCAGGCAAAGGGCAAAAAGGATGGGTAAACGATGTTTCATATCAATTAATCAGGAATTTAAATATATGTAATTTCTTTAACCCCAAAAAGTAATTAAAATATTTAAATATCCCGATTATTGATTGTGGCTATACCACCCTTATACGACAAGTACTCATTAAGGGTTTATCTTTAAATTAATTGATTTTCCTGCTGCTTTATCTGCCCCCTTCTGGCTGGCGGTAAGCGATATGGTATAAGTGCCCGGCGCCGAAAACTTTATTACCGGATGTTCGTCGGTTGAGTTTGGCGGTCCGTTGGTGCCAAAGCGCCAAAGGTAGGTATCGGCATTTTTTGATTTGTTAACCAGTTGAATCTCCTCATTAACCGTATACGGATATGGATGATAGGCCAGCACAAAGGCGGCTACGGGGTCGTGATTTGCTTCAACGGTTAATGTATCACTGTAAGTAGCGGTAGCGTCGCCATTTTTAGCGGTAAGTTTTACAATGTGTTCGCCCGCCTGCCTGAATGTATACTCGGGGTTAGGTTCAGTAAAACTTGTACCGTCAATTTCCCAAACATAGCTGGTAGCGTTTACCGACTCATTGCTAAACTGCACCACCGCGGGTACTGAACTTTTCTGATCTTTAAAAGTGAAAGAAAAGTACGCCAGCGGCTTGTTATCGGCTGCTATTAATATGGTTTGCTGCGAAAAGGAGTGCTTACCCGCTTTGGTGGCTGTTAGTATAACATTATACGGGCCATCGCCGGTATATTTAACCTTAGCCGGATTTTTTTCGGTTGATGTTTCGCCGTTGCCAAAATCCCATTTATAGGTATCGGCGTTCTTTGATTCGTTAACGAAGGTAATTTCGGCATTTATACGCTGCTCGCCTGTCCAGCTGAATGATGAGCGTACCACGCCGCCGCCTGTATTATTATCCTCTGCGGGTTTTGAGGGTTTGCTATCTTTTTTGCACGAGAATAATGCCAGCGAAATAAGCATTACGTACATTATATATAGTAGGTGTTTTAGTGATTTCATGGTGATTAGAGGTGATGCGCCTGTATTAAGTCCAGGAGCATGTTTAGGTGGAAGGCAGATGAATAACCGGTACGCCCGTTGGTAATGCTTGCGTACCGGTTATGTGATATTATTTGATGGTATAGTTAAACAATTCTGATTTGGAGACAAGCTCACCTTGTATTGAACTATAGATACCGATAACGCCTACACCTTTTGCAGCGTAAAAATCAATAGAGGTTAAGGTAACCCAGTTGTTTTGTACTTTGTACTGTACCTCTACTTTGGTTTGAATTACGTTGCTGTATTGTTTATCAAGTATGGTTTTGTTGATACCTTTTTCAACAATAGTGGTTTTTATCTGCGCGTCAATATTGCCTTCTTCGGTTTCAAAGGTTTTGGCAACTACCCAGCTATCGCCTTTTGCTTTGCTGTCGTTAAGGTAAGCAAACTCAATGCTTTCACCCAAGCCGGCATCGTACATGTAAGTGCTGTATACATGATCGTTCAGACCAAGGTATTCTTCGTAGTTTTCGGTACCATCTGTTGAGTTAACAATGTGGAACTTTTTGTTCTCGAAGGTTTTTGTTTTATCAGTCATGGTGCTGATGGTAGTATCCAGTTCAGGAGCTTCGCCACCTAAAAAGGTTGAGCGGTATTTCCAAACAGAACCTGTGGTGAATGGCTGGTAGGTATCGCCGCCCCCACCGTTATTGTTGTTATCGCCTGGTTTGTTGCTGTCTTTTTTGCAAGCGCCAAAAAACAGGGTGGTTATTGCTACAAGAGCTAAGAGTGATTTTTTCATTTTGTGTAAAGTTTGTGGGGTTGTTACACCCGGGTATTGATAAATTGTGTTAATGTTTATTGCTGCCAATCAGGGTACCTTCTGTATTTGCAACGATTTGAAAGCCATGACGGATTTTTTTTGCCCGGCGTTACAACAGGGTATAAAACTTTTTTAAGAATTACCGGCTTAGTGTGTAAGTGTTACAACATGGTTACGCCGCTTAAAAATGCTTATTAAGAAAGCACCGGTTTTAAGCAGGACTTAGTGTATTGAAAAAATTTTGAAAAAAAATAAGATTTATTTGTCGCGGCTGTGTATCAGCACCCCTTCCACAGGTGTTTGAAAGCATACAAAAGGTCATGCTGAATTTATTTCAGCATCTCATAAGCAGAGTAAACACTTTCCTATTTGAAATTTTTCCAATGGGGTGCCGAAATAAATTCGGCATGACGGATCAGAGAAATCGGCCTTCCCAATACCTGCACTCTTCCTTCCGATGATTAAAACACCCGGCAAAAGCAAAAGATACCGCCGGACAACCACTGCCATTAGCACCACACAATACCACTATAAATTGTACCTAATATGTGTAGTAAATACACATACGTTTTGTAAGGCTTTTAGTAATTTTAGCCACCAATTCTACACTGGTTCCCCCCAACCTTTTACAATTTCAACATGCTGTACAAAACTATTGACTTGTTAAAAACCCATCGGCGCCTCTTAAAGATAGTTGCACCTATATGGCTCTGCCTTATTACTAACTTAGCTATAGCGCAAAGCAAAGCGAATGCATTATTGGCTATCAAACGGTCCGACAATAGCTTTGTAACCTATAACGATTCTATAAGCCCCAAAGAGGCATTGCCCCAACTGGTAGAGAATAAAATAAAGAAGATATTAGCCGATGCCAGGGCGGTATCGCAACCCTTGATATTTAAGATAAGTTACAATGCCGATGTTGCGCTGTATATGATAAAACTCCGTTCGGCAAATCGTATCAGCTATAATTTAATTGCGCATAGCACAACATTAAACCAGGTAAGCAGTGCTCCTCAAGTTATCAATGGCAAATGGATGGAAGCCAATGAGAACAGCCCGAAAGCCGTAAAAACACCACTCATACGCTTTTTAATGATCAACGGAAAAAAAGCCATAGCGGTAAGCGAACGGGGGCACATCGGCAATACCTACAACGCCGTTATCGATCATATTTTCGAGTTAAAGCAAAATATGGAGATTGCCGATATCGTGCATATAGAGTCGAGCTATATTACTTCAGATGACTGCACGATTAGCCGTACGCTGAAAAACGACGAGATAGTGAGTGAAATAAGATGCAAGGATAAAAACCCCACAATTATTGGCAGGGTAAAGCTCATTAATAATTACCAGCGGATATTACACAAAGCAGTATACCAACCACAATACGCCCAATATTTAATTACCGGCAGCGGGATAGATGAAGCAGTATTTATAAAGCAGGGTTATACAACTACTTTTTAGCGGGAGAGTATAAGTTGATCTGCACTTTATTTTAACTCACCCCGACATTGCTTCGCTTGTCGACCCTCTCTACGCAAGCGTAAAGAGGGTTTTTCTATTTTTTAATTTGTTCCATTTCCTCTTTTTGCTTGCAAAGAGAGGGAGATCCAGCGAAGCGCTGGATCGGGTGAGTTGCTTACGCGACATGTTTTTGTTGTAGCATTTGAACTATTTACGCTTATGCTGATGCCCCAAACCCCACGTCCCCACCCGAACCCCGAACCTCAAAACCTAACTAAACCCGATTGGAGCGGATACCTGCCCCGCGCCTAAGGCCTTGTGTGCGTATGAGCGAAAAGCGGGGCTACCGGAACAAAAGCACCACAGCCATTGATTTTCATATAAAACACATTATTGCAATTCGGCACATATTAGCTTTCATCAGCATACTCACTTTAGCCTCGTTTTACTAACGAATTATATCTCACCACCCAAGCATATAACCCACCACACAATCAACCCTATACCTGCAATTGTCGGGTATAAAAACAAATCGCAAAAAGCATTTGACATTGATATAAAAAGACGTATCTTTGCAGTCCCGTAATTACGGGGTATAATAAACGTTTAATTAATTTAATTTTAAGCAAGTGAATACGTTAAGTTACAAAACTGTCTCAGCCAACAAAAAAACCGTTAACAAAGAATGGGTTGTTGTTGACGCACAAGGCGAGATTTTGGGGCGCTTGTCTTCTAAGATCGCTATGATCATCAGAGGAAAAAACAAGCCTGGTTTCACCCCGAACGTAGACTGCGGTGATAATGTTATTGTTATCAATGCAGACAAGGTAAAGTTGACCGGAAACAAGTTTAGCGATAAACAATATGTTTCTTACACCGGTTACCCGGGTGGTCAAAAATTCATTTCTCCTAAGGAGTTAATGGCAAAACATCCTCACCGTGTAATTGAAAAAGCGGTACGTGGTATGTTACCTAAAAATCGTTTGGGCAAAGCATTATTCGGCAATTTGCATGTATATGCAGGTGCTGAGCATCCTCATGCTGCACAAAACCCAAAAGCCATTTAATTTTTTAATTTCAAAGGAGAAAAGAAATGCCAACAACTAACACTTCAGGCAGAAGAAAAACAGCAGTTGCCCGCATCTATCTTAACGATGGCAACGGCGCTATTATCGTTAACGGTAAAGATTACAAAGAGTACTTCCCTACATTGCCTTTACAATACATTGTAACTCAGTCAACTGAAGTTGCAGGTGTTGCAGGCAAATACGATGTTAAGGTAAACGTAGCAGGTGGTGGTGTTAAAGGACAGGCAGAAGCCGTTCGTTTAGCTATCGCTAAAGCTATTGTTGAGCTTGACGCTGAAAAGAAACCGGCACTGCGTGCTAAAGGTTTAATGACCCGCGATGACCGTATGGTTGAGCGTAAAAAACCAGGACGCAAGAAAGCAAGGAAAAGATTTCAATTCAGTAAACGTTAATATTTTAAGGAGGACTCAACAATGGCTAGAACAACATATCAGGATTTACTGGATGCAGGTGTACACTTTGGTCACCTTACCCGCAAATGGGATCCGAAAATGTCACAGTACATTTTCATGGAGCGTAACGGTATCCACATTATCGATTTAAATAAAACCTTAACTAAGGTTGAAGAAGCTGCTGCAGCTATAAAACAAATTGTAAAATCAGGACGTAAAGTTTTGTTTGTTGCTACCAAGAAACAAGCTAAAGACATCGTTGCTGAGCAAGCAAAAACAGTAAACATGCCTTTCATCACCGAGCGTTGGTTGGGTGGTATGTTAACTAACTTCGCTACCGTACGTAAGTCGATCAAAAAGATGTCAAACATCGATAAATTGACTAAAGACGGTACTTACAGCAATCTTTCTAAAAAAGAAAGACTGATGATTCAGCGTGAGCGTATCAAATTGGAAAGCCTTTTGGGCGGTATTGCCGACCTGAACCGTTTACCGGCTGCGCTTTTCCTGATCGACGTTAAAAAAGAGCATATCGCGGTTTCTGAAGCGTTAAAGTTAAATATCCCAACCTTTGCAATGGTTGATACTAACTCTGATCCTTCAAACATCGATTTCCCTATCCCGGCGAATGATGATGCAACCAAATCAATCTCTTTGATCACTTCTATCATCATCAAAGCTATTGAAGAAGGTTTAGATGAGCGCAAACGCGATAAAGAAGACGAAGCTGAAAAAGAAGCAGTTGCTGCTAAAGCAAAAGCTGACGCTCCTGAAACTGCCGAAGGTGGTAAAAGAAAAAGAGTAACTGCTGAGGCTGAAGCCGAAACAGAAGCTCCTGCTGCTGAAGGTTCAGAAGAATAATTTATTTTAGTTGTGAGTTGTAAGTTAACAGTAGTAACCTACTTTTGCTTATAACTCGCAACTTTTTAACATAAAACAAAAAAATTAACAATGTCTACAGTACAAATATCTGCAGCCGACGTAAACAAACTGCGCCAGCAAACTGGTGCCGGTATGATGGATTGCAAAAAAGCTTTAACTGAAACCAATGGCGATTTTGAAGCTGCTATCGATTTCTTAAGAAAAAAAGGTGCTAAAGTTGCGGCCAGCCGCCAGGACAGGGAATCAAACGAAGGTGTGGTTATTGCACGTACCTCTGCCGATGGCAAACGTGGTGTGATCATCGAACTTAACTGCGAAACTGATTTCGTGGCTAAGAACGCTGAGTTTATCGCTTTCGCTAACGCTATCGCTAACGAAGCTGTTGAGCAAAACCCTGCAACTCTTGAAGAACTGAACAACCTTTCTATCGATGTTGATACTGCACGTATCACAATCGGCGAAGCCACTACCGAAAAAACCGGTAAAATTGGCGAGAAGATCGGTGTATCTAAATTTGAAAAAGTTGAAGGCGAAAGAGTGATCGCTTACATCCACGGTAACTTCCGTTTAGGTGTATTGGTTGCTTTAAGCGCTAACGCTGAAGGTGCTGATGAAGCAGGTAAAGACGTATCAATGCAAATTGCTGCCATGAACCCTGTAGCTATTGATAAAGATGGCGTTGACGCTACTACTATTGAGCGTGAATTAGCTATCGCTAAAGATCAGATCCGTGCAGAAGGTAAACCGGAAGAAATGGTTGAGAAAATTGCTGCCGGTAAACTGAACAAATTCTACAAAGATTCAACTTTATTGAACCAGGAGTTCGTTAAAGACCCATCGAAAACTATTTCACAGTTCTTAAACACTGTTGAAAAAGGCCTTACAGTTACCGCCTTCAAGCGAGTTGCTTTAGGAGCTTAAATATTTTAATCCTCGCCGAAAGGCGGGGATTTTTTTTGATATATATTTTCGTTATCGCAGTTAGCGGTGCATTTGAGCAATTTCAGTATTACGATGAGATTGCTTTTTTACGGAATAAACACGGCGTTAATTAAAGAATGGTAATAGCCTTACATAACATACAACTAATATCCGGCGGAACTATACTTTCCGGCAAAGCGGTATTAATTGATGGTAGTAAGATCAGCGCTGTTATCGACAAAGCCGCCCTCCCCTCAAACATTCAAACAGTTGACCTTAACGGCGCATACCTTGCCCCGGGTTTAATTGATATGCAGGTTTATGGCGCTGGCACTTTGTTTTTTGGCGGTGAGCCAAGTGTGGCAGCCTTGCAGCAACTGGAAGATAACCTGATCAATCAGGGAACTACCGGCTTTTTAGCCACCATTGCAACCAATAGCGATGCCGTGGTTGAGCAAGGCATTGAAGCCGCTAAAAGTTACAGCCAACAAGCCAAAGGCGCGTTTTTAGGTTTACACCTCGAAGGACCGTATTTGAATGCCGCACGCAAAGGCGCGCATCCCGAAAAGTATATCAAGAAAGCTACGCTAAGCGAGATCACCCAATGGATTGAGCAAGGCGAAGGCATCATAAAGATGATCACCATAGCGCCCGAATTACAGGATGCCGAAGTGATCAACTACCTGAATCAGCAAGGCATCATCATCTCAGCCGGGCATACCGATGCGAGTTATGAGCAGGCTTCCGCTTTTTTCAACAGGCAGGTACAGGCAGCTACACATTTATACAATGCCATGCCGCAAATGCACCACCGTAAACCGGGTATCATCCCTGCCATTTTTGAAAAACGACCGTATACCAGCATTGTTGCCGATGGCATTCATGTAAGTTTCGCGATGATCGCTTTGGCCAAACGTGAACTGGGCGACCGCCTCTTCTTCATTACCGACGCGGTAACGGTTGCCAACGGCGGCGAATACAAACACAGGCTCAACGGCGATCATTTTGTAATGCCCGATGGTACGCTATCCGGCTCGAACCTTACCATGCTGAAAGCCGTACAAAACGGGGTACAAAAAGCAGGTATCGAACTGGCAGAAGCTGTAAACATGGCTTCTTTATATCCGGCGCAGCTGGCATCACTCACCCGCAAGGGGAAAATTGAGGCCGGTTTTGATGCGGATTTTATAATATTTAATGATAAGTTTACACCCGTGGCAACCGTATTGCAGGGTAACATCATCTATGCTAACAAAATTTAACTGACACATATATCTAAAACACATCTGATGAAGTACAAAAGGATCTTACTAAAACTTAGCGGAGAATCGCTGATGGGCGAGAAACAATATGGTATTGACAATAACCGGGTGCAGCAATACGCGCAGGACATTAAAACTGTTTTTGATGCCGGTATTGAAATTGCTATAGTAATAGGTGGCGGTAATATTTTCAGGGGCTTAAGTGCCGAAAAATCAGGTATGGAACGCGCCCAGGCAGATTATATGGGTATGCTGGCCACCGTTATCAACTGTATGGCCATGCAAAGCGCTTTAGAGGATATCGGTATTGAAACCCGCCTGCAATCGGCCATTAAAATGGAGCAGATCTGCGAGCCATATATCCGTCGCCGTGCCATGACGCATTTGCACAGCGGCCGCATTGTAATATTTGGCGCAGGTACAGGTAACCCATATTTTACTACCGATACAGCTGCATCATTACGCGCTATTGAAATTAAAGCGGATGTGGTATTGAAAGGTACCCGTGTTGACGGTATTTACACCGCCGATCCGGAGAAAGACCCAACTGCTACACGTTACGAAGAGATCACTTTTCAGGAAGTTTACGATAAAGGTTTAAACGTTATGGATATGACCGCCATTACCCTTTGCCGCGAAAACAAACTGCCGATCATCGTATTTGATATGAATAAAGAGGGCAACTTTATGCGCATTGCTAACGGTGAAACCGTTGGTACCATCGTAAAATAAAGTATTATGCACTAATACCTTTAACGAATAAAAGCTTGCAGATTGCAGGCTTTTATTCGTTAAAGGCAAATTTATTTGATAGCGAAACATTGATATATGTGCATTAACACTAAATTGCGGTGAGTTAAAATCGTAGAAATTACTATTTTTGTCAAAAATTTTTAAAAATGAGCGAACTCATTAAAAAGCAAATAAGCGATGCTAAAGCATCAATGGATAGAGCCATTGAACACGCAGACAGTGAACTGAATAAAATACGTGCAGGTAAAGCCAATCCATCAATGCTTGATGATGTATCGGTTGATTACTACGGTACCCCAACCCCTTTAAGCCAGGTAGGTAGCGTAAACACGCCCGATGCACGTACCATTATCGTTCAGCCATGGGAAAAATCATTGCTTCCGGCTATTGAAAAAGCCATTAAAGAAGCTAACCTTGGTGTAAACCCGCAAAACGATGGTGTGATCATCCGCATCAACGTACCACCGCTTACCGAAGAGCGTCGCCGCGATTTAGTTAAGAAAGCTAAAGGTGAGGCCGAAACCGGTAAGATCGCTATCCGTAACATCCGTAAAGACGCTAACGAGAAGATCAAAAAATTAAAATCAGAAGGTGTTTCTGAAGACGAAATAAAAGTTGGCGAAGCTGAAGTTCAAAAACTTACCGATGCGTTCATCGTTAAGGTTGACCAATTATCAGAAGCTAAGGAAAAAGACATCATGACGGTATAAAACCAAACTAATGTCAAATTAAAAGGGAATGAGCTACTTAGCCATTCCCTTTTTTTATTTTTGCCCCTCGAAATATGAACGTACTATTATCTTACTTAAAACAGCACCGCTTAACAGTTGCCCTGGCACTGATACTGGCGGGCCTCAACATAGGTTTCTCCCTACTTGATCCATATATAACCGGCCGAATTGTTGACCACGTTATTGAGCAGCGCAGCAAACTACAATACGACGAGTACCTGCACAATGTTTTAAAACTGGTGAGCTGGGCCATTGGTGTCGCCATGGTATCGCGTATAGCTAAAAATTTTCAGGATTACTTTACCAACATCATTACCCAAAAGGTAGGCGCGGCCATGTATGCCGATGGATTGAAGCATTCGCTGCAACTCCCCTACCAGGTATTTGAAGACCAGCGCAGCGGCGAAACCCTGGGCATTTTGCAAAAGGTACGCCTGGATAGCGAAAAATTTATCACCGCGTTCATCAGCATTTTGTTTGTATCGCTGATAGGTATGGTGTTTGTAATTGTGTATTCGGCAAGTGTGAGCTACAAGGTTACGTTGGTTTACTTTGCAGCCATCCCGGTAATTACCATTGTGAGTATGGCCATGAGTCGCCGTATAAAAACAATCCAGAAGAATATTGTGGGCGAAACCACCGCGCTGGCGGGTTCAACTACCGAATCATTAAGGAACATCGAGCTGGTAAAAAGCTTGGGGCTTGCCAATCAGGAAATTGAGCGCCTCAACAAAACCACCTATAAAATACTCGACCTTGAGCTAAAAAAGGTAAAATACGTACGCAGTATGAGCTTTGTACAGGGTACAACCGTAAACCTGGTTCGCAGCGTAATGGTGGTAGTGTTATTGATGCTGATATTTAAAGGCACCATTTCACCGGGACAATATTTCAGCTTTTTGTTCTACTCATTCTTTTTGTTTAATCCTTTGCAGGAGTTAGGCAATGTGATATTATCATGGCGCGAGGCCGAGGTATCGTTAGGTAACTTCCATAAAATAATGAGTACGCCTATTGATGTTAAACCCGAAAAGCCGGTGTTATTAGAAAAGGTGACCAACCTTACCTTCAGCAACGTTACTTTTAAGCATTTAACAGCTAACCGCAACGCGCTAAGCAATATTAGCTTTGAAACCAATATGGGTGAAACCATCGCTTTTGTTGGCCCATCCGGCTCGGGTAAAACCACCCTGGTGAAACTACTGGTGGGCTTATATCAGCCACTGGAAGGTGATATTTTATACAATAAGATCTTAAGTAAGGATATCGACCTCGACCAGCTGCGCGAAAAGATAGGTTTTGTAACCCAGGATACGCAACTCTTCTCGGGTACTATCCGGGAGAATTTACAATTCGTTCGTCCCGGTGCTACAGATGCCGAGTGTATGAATGTATTGCAGCGTGCCGCCTGCCAAACCTTATTAGCCCGTGCCGATAAAGGGTTGGATACCGTAATTGGTGAAGGTGGCGTTAAGGTATCGGGTGGCGAGAAACAGCGTCTGTCTATCGCCCGTGCCCTGCTGCGCCGTCCGGACCTGCTGGTGTTTGACGAGGCTACTTCCGCGTTAGATTCGTTAACCGAAGAAGAGATCACCGAAACCATCCGCGATGTATCGGTAGAGAACGACCATATCACCATACTGATCGCTCACCGCCTGTCAACCATTATGCATGCCGACAGGATATACGTACTGGAAAAGGGCAACATCATCGAATCGGGTCGCCACCTCGACCTGCTCAACCAAAAAGGCCTATACTACGCCATGTGGAGGCAGCAAATCGGCGAAAAGGTTACTGAAGAGATTTGATCTGAGTTGTAAGTTGCGGGTTGAAGGTTGTGAGGGGAGATGAGGTTTCAGGTTCCGGTATTTGTTGGTTGTACAGGTAAAAAGTATACCATTTCGCTAAGCAAATCCTCTCCTTTGGAGAGGATTTAGGCAAGGCTTTTTCTGTCAGCAAACAGCTTCGGGCGAAAACGGGCAGAACGTTGTCGGCCAGGAGCGCAAAGGCGGGCATAGGAGCTTGTTGCATGTGGGTAGGATTATGCGTTGGGGCAAAAGTTCCAGCCCAAGTTCTGCCCGTTTTGCAGGGCATGGCCAAGTGCGGCAAAGAAGCCTCTTGCTGGACGAAGGGTTTTGTTACTTTTGTCCTCAAAAGTAATGGGGCCTGCGCCCAAGAGCAGACTGACGTTAATAATAGCATAAGCTTAACCTAAGTAGAGATTGCTTCGTTCCTCGCAATGACGCGATTTATTCATCCTGAATCTTTACTCTTACTTCTCTATCAATACTTATACCTGTCGCCCCAAAGCTTTTTAAGCTTCTCTTTTATTTCGTATTCTTTAGGGTTATTGCCGGGCTGGTATATTTTGCGGCCTTTTATGGCGGCAGGTAAAAAGTCCTGATCGGTAAAGTTGCCATCATAACTGTGGGCATATTTATAATCTTTACCGTAGCCAATATTCTTCATCAATTTGGTAGGCGCGTTACGCAGATGTAGCGGCACAGGCAGATCGCCGGTTTGGTGCACAAGTGAAATAGCCTCATTAATGGCCATATAACTCGCGTTACTTTTTGGCGAAGTAGCCAGGTAAATGGCCGTTTGCGACAGGATGATCCTCGATTCGGGCATACCGATCACATTTACCGCCTCAAAGCAGCTTTGCGCCAGCAGCAGCGCGTTGGGGTTAGCATTGCCAATATCCTCAGATGCCAATATCAACATCCGCCGGGCTATAAACGAGGGATCTTCCCCCCCTACTATCATTCGCGCCAGCCAGTAAACGGCACCGTTAGGGTCGCTGCCCCGCATTGATTTTATAAAGGCCGAAATAATATCGTAATGCTGCTCGCCGGCTTTATCGTACAGCGCCATGTTTTGCTGTACGTGCTCCAGCACTACATCGTTGGTGAGTGTTATCTTCTTGCTATCGAAAGCGTTTATCAGCAGTTCAAATATATTGAGCAACTTGCGTGCGTCGCCACCCGACAAGCGTAATAAGGCCTCATGCTCTTTAATGTTGATCTTTTTCTCCTTCAACACCACATCTTCCTTCATCGCTTTTTGTAGCAGGTTTACAAGATCGTCCTCTGCAAGGGGCTGCAAAATGTACACCTGGCATCGCGACAGTAAAGCCGATATTACCTCGAACGACGGGTTCTCCGTAGTAGCGCCTATCAGCGTAACAATGCCGCGTTCTACCGCGCCAAGCAGGGAGTCCTGTTGCGATTTAGAGAAACGGTGAATTTCATCTATAAACAATATCGGCAATATTTCACCCTGTTCTTTCAGTAAGGATGCCTTTTCAATTACCTCCCGTACATCCTTAACGCCCGAATTAATAGCGCTTAACGAAAAGAACGGGCGGTATAACGATTGCGAAATAATATAAGCCAGCGTAGTTTTACCCACCCCCGGCGGCCCCCAAAACAACATAGATGGCAGCGAACCGCTTTCTATCGCTTTGCGCAGTACCGCACCGGGGCCAACCAAATGTTTTTGGCCAACATAATCATCAAGCGATTTTGGCCGCATGCGTTCGGCTAAAGGAGGCAGATTATTCATACGAGTAAAATTCAGAAAACTAAACGCTAAATCCTAAAAAAGTTAGTAAATTGTGTTGCCAAACATGAAAAAATCTATTTTATACCTTATCATTATTCTATTCACTTGTTGTAAAACAACTAAACCCGAAATTGTTGGTATTTACAGTTATAAAAACAGTAATTATAATGTATTAAAAATTAATGCCGATCATACATTTCAATATGAGAAATTAGATATCCAGCAGTTTTTTAACCCATCTGATACATCAAGGGGAGCAAATTACGATTGTTCACATACTGCGACGAGCGGTGTATGGTATAAAAATTATGATAATAAGTTAATCCTTAATAGTTCCGATAATGATACAACCGAAGCGCTTAGATACTGGCATTTATCCAAAAACTCAAATAATAATAATGAAATAAAAGTTTCCTTTAAAAACCTTATAGGTGAGACTATAAGATTTTCCGGGGTTTCGCATAACGACAACTGGATTGGCATCAGTTTCCACAAAACTTATAGAGATTTTAGTGTTGAGGTAGGTAAATACGACAATTTAGTGTTTGATTTTGGGGCTTATTTTTATAAACCCTGGGTTTTTAATTTAAAGGACAGTGCAGCTGCTGATTATACTATTACTCTTGCCCCGCATTTTTTACCCGGATATTTTAAAAATGAAATAGTGACTTTACATGGAAAAAACATCATATACCGGGATTCTGTATTTAATAAAGTCCGTATAAAAAAATGATACGAACGTTCAACTTATCTACCTTCCATACCATTTGCGATGAGCTGGCTGCTGCCGATGCTGATCTGGCGGGTATTATCGCCACTTATGGTTACCCGCCCATGTGGTCGCGGCCGAACACGTTTGAAACGTTGGTGCATATCATACTGGAGCAGCAGGTATCGCTGGCCTCGGCGTTATCGGCACTTAATAAATTACGCGAACGGATAGAGGACATTACACCGGCAAGGGTTTTACTGCTTACCGATGAAGAGTTAAAGGCTTGCTATTTTAGTCGCCAAAAAACCACCTATACCCGTTACCTTGCTGAAGCTTTATTGAGCAGACAGATTAATTTGGAAGAATTGGCCGCTTTACCCGATGACGAGATCCGCAGCAAACTTACCGCCCTTAAAGGTATTGGCAATTGGACAGTTGATGTTTACCTGATGTTTGTTTTGCAACGTGCGGATATTTTCCCGGTAGGTGATCTTGCCGCCGTAAATGCCCTTAAAAAAGTAAAGAATATACCTGCGGGTACAAGTAAAGAAGAGTTAGCCGCTATTGCCCGGGCATGGCAACCTTACCAAACGGTAGCCACCATGCTGCTTTGGCATTGGTACTTGAAAGGCCGTAATCCAGCCGTGCCGTTACCTTAAATACAAAACCGCTGTTATGCCATGCATAACAGCGGTTTATACAATATTTACTAAAATGTTCTATTAATAAAGCAAATGATCATACGGGTATCTTTCCGTATGGATGGCTTTCACTTTTTGGTAAAGCAGATCGCGGAACTCGTCGATATTTTCGCGGGTTGATGCCGATATAAATACCGCCGGGCTATTGTTTTTACCCATCCAGGTATGTTTAAAATCTTCCAGTGTTAAGGGCTGCATTTCTTCGCCTTCATGCGTTTGCACAGGCTGGTAAGCATCAATCTTATTGAATACGGTAATAGTTTGTTTATCAATCACACCGAGGTCTTTAAGCGTTTCGTTCACCGTACGGATCTGGTCTTCAAAGTTAGGGTGCGATACATCCACCACGTGCACCAAAATATCGGCCTCACGTACCTCATCAAGTGTCGATTTAAAACACTCCACCAAGTGGTGAGGCAACTTACGGATAAACCCTACCGTATCTGATAACAGGAACGGCGCGTTTTCAATCACCACTTTACGTACCGTGGTATCCAGCGTAGCAAACAATTTGTTCTCGGCAAAAACCTCCGATTTGGAAATCATATTCATGATGGTTGATTTACCTACGTTGGTATAACCCACCAGCGCCGCACGTACCAATTGGTTACGGTTTTTACGCTGCGTTTCGTTCTGCTTATCTATTTGCTTCAGGCGTTCCTTCAGTAACGATATCTTGTTCAGGATCAAACGCCTATCCGTTTCAATTTGCGACTCACCCGGTCCGCGCATACCAATACCACCCTTTTGGCGCTCCAAGTGCGTCCATAAGCGGGTAAGGCGTGGCAGCAGGTATTGCAGCTGTGCCAGCTCTACCTGGGTTTTAGCCTGCGCGGTTTGCGCTCGGCCTGCAAAAATATCAAGGATCAGGTTGTTCCTGTCCAGTATCTTCACCTGTAGTTCATTCTCGATATTACGCAGTTGTGATGGCGAAAGCTCATCATCAAACACCACAATATCAATTTCTTCGGCCTTTACATATTCCTTTATCTCTTCGAGTTTACCGGTACCTACATACGTAGCACGCTCCGGTCGTTGCAGCTTTTGGGTGAAATACTTAACCGTATCACCACCTGCCGTGGCTACCAGAAATTCTAATTCTTCTAAATATTCTTTCTCTTGCGCTTCGGTTTCGTTAGCGGTAACTACGCCCACCAAAATCGCTCTTTCCTGCTTCACAGCAGTATCATAAAATTTTTGTTTCATTCAGTAAAATGATTTACAATCTAAATGCCAAGTTAATAAAACAAGTTGTTTTAGTTACCCGTATGCCAAAATAGCATAAAATGCACATACACAGTTAACCCGGCAACACAATAAAATAATTAATGGTAATAAATTTCAATCCGGCTATGTAGGAATAGCTGAACCCAGGGATTGAAATACTAAGCGAATACTAAATACATTGTAGTAATTATTAAGACGTTGCAAAGATAATGATTTTTGTTGTGAGTTGTGGGGTGTAAGTTGTGGGGTTTCAGGGTCGGGGTTTATGTGGGCGGCGGGACGCCGCGTAATAGTTGCCACTCGGCCGGGGCCGTAGCGGCTACGGCAAAGGGCTATTGCCAATAACAAAAACCGCTGTATAACTCCGTGCAAACCTCCGTGTCCTTAGTGGTTAAATCCTCTATAGTTAAAAACACTAATATTCAGTTATACGGAAAATAAAAAAGCTCTGTGTTTCTTCGTGAAATCTTAGTGTTCTGTGGTTAAATTCACAGTATGCTAAGATCACAAAGCTTCACAGAGCTTGTATGTTATAAAGATGGGAAAGATTATTTCTTCTCCGGCATTAATATCAGTTTAATGAGGTTTTTGCCGTTCAGGTAAGTATTGGCGGCCTCTTTTGTGCTTTGTACGGTAACTTTGGCAACCGTTTTATCGTGATACATAATGCGGTGCGGATCTTCCTGGTTTTGTGAGCCCCCTGCAAGGTAGCCTGTCCAAAAGTAATTTTCGCGCAGTTGTACCTGGGTTGAACGCAGGTCTTCGGCAGCAAACTTTTGAATGTCGGTTTGCACCGCGCCGTTTTGTTTCAATTTGTTTATTTCTTCAAGTGTAGCGGCAATCAGCTTGTCTACATTTTCGGGAGCGCAACCAAAAGATACGGTAATACTGTATTTGCTTTTCGGCGTTTTGTTGTAATGCGCGTTTACCCCCGGCGCATAAGCGCCGCTTTCCTGTTCGCGTAAGCGCTCGGTCAGTTTAATGTTCAATATTTCTTCAAGGGCATCTATCTGTATATTGTTATCCTCGCTGTACTGATAATCGCCGCTGAAAACAAGCTGCACATTACTCTTATCGCCAATGCCTTTGTACACGGTTTTGGTAACTTGTCCGCTTACCGGATACATATTCAGGTCCTTAAAAGTTTCTTTACTATTGCTTGATGGCAGGCTGGCCAGGTAAGTGGTTAATAATGGTTTTATTGACAGAACGTTAAAGCTACCTACCAGTGTAAAGGTGAAATTGCTGGCGTCGGAAAAGCGTTTGTGGTAAAAATCGAAAGCTTTATCAAGCGATGCCGCGCTCAGTTTCTCAACTGTAGGCACCATTGCACGCGGGTTGTAATTGTTCATTACAGCGCTTACGGTATCCTGGTATACACTACCCGGATCAAGACCGCGGTTAGCTAAAAGCGATTTGGTTTGCGAGATGCTTGACTGCCAAATATCCAAATCCTTACGTGGCTGGGTAAAATACAGGTTGATCAACTGGAACGCGGTTTCCAGATCTTTTGGTGCCGCGTTACCCGAGAAACCTTGTGTATTATCGCTGATGTATGGATTGATGGTGACGTTTTTACCGGTAAGCAGCTTGTCCAATTGAATTTGGTTAAACTCGCCCACGCCGCTGCTTGATACCACCTGCCCGGCAAAGCTTGCCGAAGTATAATCCTGATCAGCAGCCAATGATGTACCGCCAAAGCTGTACCCGGTAATTACCACCTGGTCGTTTTTAAAGTTGGTTGGTTTAAGTATCACCTTAACACCATTTGATAAAGTAATATTGGTAACACCTATCGAATCATCTTTTTGCTCATCGGTAATAGTACCCGCCTCCGGAATTTTCTCCATCAATGGCTTGGTGCTTACATTATCCACATAAGGGGTAACAGCTTTACCGGCGGTATTGATCCAGCTTAATAGCGTAGCTTCATTTGGTAACTTATCTTTCTCCTTATCTGGCGCTTCAACAATAATAACACGATTTTGGTCGGATATGAATTTACCTGCCAACGCGTTCATTTGTGCCAGCGTGATGTTGTTGATATTGCTTACATAAAAGCTGTATTCGTAATCGATACCCGGTATAGCCTGCCCTGTAAGGAAATGCTGTTGGTACTCGCCTACAAAATTAACAGAGCGGGTTTTATCGCGTTCTTTCCATGAGTTGCCAATTTGAATCAGCGCGTTTTGTTTGGCGCGTTCAAATTCGGTAAGGGTAAAGCCGAATTTGCGGGCACGTTCTATCTCGGCAACCAGGGTTTTCACTGCGCCTTCCAACTCACCCGGACGAGCAACTACTACCGACGAAAAGGCATCTAAATTTGCCAAAAAGCCACCATAGCTGGCACTGCCGTATAAAAATGGTGGAGCTGGCTTCTGCAACAATTCGTTTAAGCGTGCATTAAGCATTTGGTTAAACAAGGCCACACGCATACTTTGCAGGTAATCGGTAATGGTTTTAACGTTTGTTTTTGGGTGCTTAACAATAATTTGAGCCAGCGTGTACGGAAACTCGCCATCGGTAGCAAATTTTACAATGGTACCCGGTGTAGCAGGTACGCTGTATTCGGTGCGCGGTTTTTCGCCGGCAGGGTTTTTAAGGCCCGAGAATTTTTGTTTGATGAGTTCCTCAACACGTTTCGGATCAAAATCACCCACGGCAATTACTGCTTGCAGATCGGGGCGGTACCAATCCTCGTAAAAACTCTTAATGGTAGCTAAGTTGAAGTTTTTAATAATATCTTCTTTACCTTTTGGCAAACGCGATGCATAGCGCGAATTATTAAGCAATACCGGCAGGGTTTGCAGTTGAAGGCGTTCCTGGGCGTTCTTTCCGCGTAAGCGAAGTTCTTCCAGTACCACACCGCGTTCTTTATCCAGTTCAGCCTGATCAAAGCTTACATAACCAGCCCAATTGGCCAGTATATCAAAGCCTTTTTCAAATACCTTTACGCTATCGGTAGGTAAGGGTAACTGGTATACGGTTTCGTCAAATGAAGTATAAGCGTTAAGGTCGGCGCCAAATTTTACACCAGCACTTTGCAGGTAGTTCACAAGCGCGTTCTTAGGGAAATCGCGTGTGCCGTTAAAGGCCATGTGTTCGGTAAAGTGGGCAAGGCCTTGTTGCGCGTCGCTCTCCAGTATAGAGCCTGCTTTGTTTACCAGATAAAGTTCTGCACGGTTTTGCGGCAAATCGTTCTGACGGATGTAATAGGTAATACCGTTTGGCAACTTACCGATGATCACATTTTTATCGATAGGCAATACAGCCGCTTTTATTTGGGCCTCGGGAGCGGCCGGTTTATTTTTTGGCGAAACGACAGGCTTTTTTTTAACCTGCGCGAATGCGCCTTGTGATACCACGAACAGTGCAAGGGCAGCTGCGGTGAGCTTTAAATTAATATGCATATTTTTAGTTAATCGGGGGAGTATACAATATTCTATAAACGAAACAATTAGTTGCCAATATTAATCAATTAACATCTAACTTAAAATCAAAAATAAAATTGTTGCTAAAGTTATTTTTAGAGTGGATGTGACGCATTTGGTTTAGTGTAATTATAAAGCTAAACTACACTTTTATAATGATCTTTTTACGATACAGCGCCCACATAATTACCCATAACAGCACCACTAATGCCACCGCGGCTGCCAGCGACGCGTTCACCGGTGAAAAGTATGGCTCAAAAACAAGCTGGTAAAAGTTCTTTTCGCCCGATGCGGTATGGAAGGTTATTTTGTACAGATAATGCGGGATATAACCCGAAAGCACGTAGGCCGTAATAGCGTTAATGCCGAAAGGGATAAATATGCCGCTGAACCTTTTGTAGCCCTGCACATCTATCAGCCAGTAACAAAAGGCTAATCCCATAGTTGCCAGTCCGCCGGTATAGAGTACGAAAGAGCTTGTCCATAATGCCTTATTGATGGGGAAGAATAAACCCCAGGCTAAGCCTGCCACGGCAGCCGCGGTTCCGTAAA
Source organism: Mucilaginibacter sp. GW821-FHT07G05 (assembly GCF_059418565.1). Taxonomy (NCBI): domain Bacteria; kingdom Pseudomonadati; phylum Bacteroidota; class Sphingobacteriia; order Sphingobacteriales; family Sphingobacteriaceae; genus Mucilaginibacter; species Mucilaginibacter sp. GW821-FHT07G05. The sequence goes on from NZ_JBWKQC010000008.1 coordinate 47,125, forward strand.
TAAAGAGCCAGCTTACTTTGGTGCCATCATCGTGCTGTTTACCTTTTAACCAGCTGCCCACCCGTATACCAAAAAGCCCTGTGGCAATGGCAGGCAAGGTGCCCAGCAAACCTTCCGGATCCCAGGTGCGCGATTGACTCCAAAGGTGGTTCTCGGTAAACACCAGCCTGTCTACCCATGCTCCAATATTGGCTTCGGGGTCGAGATTGGCATGGCCGAAACCCGGTACGGGTACAAAGCACATGATAATATAGTAGCCGATAAGTAATATGCCGAATAACCAGTCGCGGGTTTTTTGTGAGGTTTTAATATATAATACCGAACATATAAAGAACACCACCCCGATGCGCTGCAACACGCCCGGAAAGCGCAGGTGCTCAAAACCGGGATGAAAGATGAGTTGCGTAACGAGGCTGATAATGATCAATATCAGCGCACGGCGCAATGCGCTTAATATCATTTTAGTATGATTGGCAGGCGTTTCCTTTTTGCTCTCCATAGCGTAAACAATAGATACGCCTACGATAAACAGGAATGACGGAAAAATGAGATCGGTAGGGGTACAGCCGTTCCAAACGGAATGTTCCAGCGGCGGATAGATATGGCCCCAATCGCCGGGATTATTAACCAATATCATGGCAGCAACGGTGGCGCCACGGAAAATGTCGAGAGAAAGCAGTCGTTTAGCGGGTAATGCCTGGCTCATTTAGGGTATTGTTGATATGTAAACATAGTTAAAAAAAGTGTTTGTTTTTGGGGTATTGTCGGTGCAAAGAATGAAGCAATCTCTACTTAGGTTTGGTCTGTGCTGTGATTTACGCCAGTCTGCTCTTGGGCGCAGAGCCCCATTACTTTTGAGGGCAAAAGTAACATACTAAGCGAAGCGATCTCATGAGCACCTATAAAAAACAAACAAACAGCGAATAAACCCTTGTCCAGCAAAAAGGCTTCTTTGCCGCACGAGGCCTATGCGCTGCCAAACCGTGCAGAACTTGGGGCTGGAACTTTTGCCCCGTCGCGCTATTCCTCCCCACATGCAACAAGGTCCTATGCCCGCTTTTGCGCTCATGGCCTCCAAAGTTCTGCCCGCTTTCGCCCGAAGCTGTTTGCTGACGAAACGCAAAAACAAAGAGGCTCCCACAGGGAGCCTCACAACTCACAACTCACAACTCACAACTCACAACTCACAACTCACAACTCAAATTTTAATAACTTTGAACATGATACCGCTGAACACTAACCTGCAACACCTCGTTAATATCGCTCAAAAGCCCGAACGCATTGGTATCGGCCTGATGTCGGGTACATCGTTGGATGGCCTGGATATTGCTTTGTGCAGGTTTGCAGGCAGTGGTTTGCAGACGGAGTTTGAGCTGTTGAAGTTTATCACTATCGCGTACAATGACCATTTTAAGGGCGAGGTACGGCAGGTGTTTGCAAAACGGTCGGCAGATATGGAAAAGCTTTGTTTGCTCAACGCCTACATCGGCAATCTTCATGCGGAACTGATATTGCAGGCGCTTGATCAGTGGGGTATAGAGGCCGCTGAAGTTGATTTTATAGCCAGTCACGGGCAAACGGTTTATCATACCCCGGCACGTGCCCACGGGCAGCTTGACTACCCAAACAGCACCCTGCAAATTGGCGACGGCGATCATATCGCTGTAAAAACAGGCATACTCACTATCAGCGATTTCAGGCAGAAACATATCGCTGCCGGAGGCGAGGGCGCTCCGCTGGCTTTGTATGGCGATGCCATACTGGGCAGCAAAAAAGGTGAGAACCGTATTTTGCTCAATATGGGTGGTATAGCCAACCTTACCTGGTTGCCGGGCGACGATCTGTCGGGAATAATTTGTACCGATATTGGGCCGGGAAATACGTTGATAGATGCCGCCGCAAAGAAATATTTCAACAAGCCTTACGATGAAGACGCGCGGATAGCTTATTCGGGCACCATCAATATAGCCTTGCTGGATGCCTTGCTGGATAACTCTTTTTTCGAGGCCGATCTACCTAAAACTACCGGTCCCGAACTGTTTAATCTTGCTTATGTAGAACAAGCACAACAACGAAGTGATACCACGCACATCAGCCCGGCCGATCTGATCACTACATTAAGCGCTTTTACAGCCACGAGTATCGCGGCGTTTATTAACAAATACCTGCCAGGCGAAGGTATCAAGTTATTTGCCAGCGGAGGCGGGGCAAGCAACCCATTTATTATTGAACAGCTGCAAAAGGCATTACCGGCTTTGCCGATAGCCAATACCCGCGCTTTAGGGATAAATCCGGACGCTAAAGAAGCGATATTGTTTGCGTTATTAGGTAATGAAGCCCTGGTAGGGAATCCGCTGAAGATAGGGGATAACCCTGCTGTATTGATGGGGAAGTTCAGTTTTGCGGGTTAACTCACCCGATCTACGCTTCGCTGGATCTCCCTCTCTGCTGCAAAGATGGTTAAATTGCAATATGAATTTGGCTAACACCCTCTTTGCGCAGCAGAGAGGGAAGTCGAGCGCAGCGATGACAGGGTGAGTTATCATCTAAAAGCAACAAAATTTCGTTACGCTTTTCAGTTGGTTACTAAGCCATCAACCCATGATTTAAAACTTGTATATTGGCGCAAAATTTCTTACACATGAACTTATACAACATCTTAAAGCAAGCACATTCCGGTTTCAGGTATATTGTGTTCTTTCTAATCGTAATTGCCATTATAAGAGCTGTTGCCGATTGGTTGGGTAAAAAATCATATACCGAGGGTAACCGCAAATGGAATTTGTTCACCCTCATATCTGCACACGTGCAGCTTTTACTGGGTTTAGTGTTGTACTTTTTAAGTCCGTTTGTGCAATTTACCAGCCAAACCATGAAAAATGCCGAAACCCGTTACTGGACAATGGAACACGTGGTAATGATGATATTGGCAATAGTTTTGATCACTATCGGTCACAGTAAATCTAAAAAGATCGTACTTCCCGAAGGCAAACACAAAACCATCGCGATATTTTACGGGATAGCTTTATTGGTAATTATTGTGGCAATTGTGCAAAGTGGCCGACCATTATTTGGTGTTTCGCACTAAAAAGTTCACAAAAAGTTTGGTAATTCAAATTTCTTTATAAATTTGCCACGCAATATGATCAAAATCACTCAAATAAACATTTGGTGGCACCAATTAACCTTGGCAGCCGGATGGAGTATTTGATACAAACTACTAACCAATTATAAACCTACTTGGAACCCGGCGAACACCAATTCGACGGGTTTTTTTATTTTTAAGATTTTAACGGATGAAAAAATATAAAATTGTAACTACACACAAAAAACTACTGGCCGATACCACAACGCCGGTGAGTATATACCTTCGCCTGCGCGATGTTTACCCAAATTCGCTATTGCTGGAGAGCTCTGATTACCATAGCCGCGAAAACAGCATGAGCTATGTTTGCTGCGAGCCCCTTAGCGGACTGGCACTTAACCAGGGCGAACTTAAAATTCAATATCCCGGTGATGACAAAACAACGTTTAAACCAGGCGAGTTTGAATTGCTGGAGCAGATCAACGATTTTTTATCGTTGTTTGAAACTACCGATGGTCCGGCAAAAATGATATCGAACGGCTTGTTCGGCTACTTTACGCACGAGGCGGTGGAGCATTTTGAAACCATTAAGCTAAAGCAAAGCAGCGATACTGCCCGCCAGATCCCCGAAATGCAGTATTACATATACCGCTACATTATCGCTATTGATCATTTTAAAAATGAGATGTACATTTTCCACAACCAAATTGAGGGCGAAAAGGAAAATGGCGGTATTGAAAAAGTAGAATACCTCATTAAAAACAAAAACTTCCCCGAGTATACTTTCCAAAGCAAGTCCGACGAAAAATCGAACCTGACCAATGAGGAGTTCATTGCCATTGTGGAGAAGATGAAACAGCATATTTATCGCGGTGATGTTTTCCAGATAGTACCTTCAAGGGCATTTTCTAAGGAATTTACCGGTGATGAATTTAACGTGTACCGTGCACTGCGTTCCATCAACCCGTCGCCATACCTGTTCTATTTCGATTATGGCGATTTCCGCATTTTCGGTTCATCGCCCGAGGCACAGATCACTATCAAAAACCGTGTAGCCAGCATCTTCCCGATAGCGGGCACCTTTAAACGCAGCGGCGATGATGAGCGGGATGCCGAACTGGCACACAACCTCGAAAACGACCCTAAAGAATCGGCCGAGCACGTAATGTTGGTTGATTTGGCCCGTAACGATCTGAGCCGTCATTGCGAGCAGGTTGAGGTGAAAGCCTTTAAAGAGGTTCAGTACTATTCGCACCTCATCCATTTGGTATCGCATGTGAGCGGTAAACTGCATCCGGGAGCATCATCGTTTAAAATTGTGGCCGACACCTTCCCGGCGGGTACGTTGAGCGGTGCCCCAAAATACCGTGCTATGGAGATCATCGATGCGAACGAAAATATTAAACGCAGCTTTTACAGCGGCGCCATAGGTTTCCTGGGTTTCAACGGCGACTTTAACCACGCCATCATGATTCGCTCTTTCCTGAGCAAAAACAATACGCTGCATTACCAGGCCGGTGCCGGTATAGTAGCAGGCTCAATAGCCGAAAGCGAACTAAACGAAGTAAACAATAAAATAGCAGCCCTACGCAAAGCCATTGAGCTGGCAGAGGAGCTTTAGTAAGTTGTGAGTTGTATTATGTTAAGTAGAAGAAATCGGTGAAATCCTGTTTTTAAAATCCGTGTAATCGGTGGCAAAAAAATCAGAGTAATCGGTGGTAATAAAAAACAATAAAATGAGTGAAATAACACAAGATATAAATAAGGCGCAGGGCAAGCGCATCCTGATCATAGATAACTATGATTCGTTCACCTATAATTTGGTGCATTTGGTTAACGAAATTGGCTTGCAGTGCGATGTATGGAGAAACGACCAGTTTGCCATTGAAGATGTAGATGCTTACGATCATATCATCCTTTCCCCAGGCCCCGGGATACCATCAGAAGCGGGCTTGCTGTTGCAGGTAATTGAGCGTTACGCGCCTACCAAGAGTATTTTTGGCGTGTGCCTTGGTCAGCAGGCTATTGCCGAGGTATTTGGCGGCAGGCTGTACAATTTAAGTCAGCCGATGCATGGTATAGCAACGCCTATAAAAGTTACCGACGACCATGAGCAACTGTTCATTGGCCTGCCCGAAAGCTTTAATGTTGGCCGTTATCACTCGTGGGTGGTTGATGAAAAGGCGCTGCCCGAAGTGCTTACTATTACCGCTATTGATGAAAAAGATAATTCGGTAATGGCATTAAGGCATAAAGAGTTTGATGTTCGGGGTGTGCAATTTCACCCGGAATCGATACTGACCGAATATGGCCGCGCAATGATGAAAAACTGGTTAATTCCTCAAGCTAACTAAGGGAATTGATAGGGATAAAATAAACTGATTTAATACAATTTTGACATAATAAAGCCTGTTTGCCAAGTGGCAGAAGGCCGGGGGAATTTATGAACATACTTGATAAAATAGTTGCCAACAAAAAGAAGGAAGTAGCTTACTCAAAAAACCGTACATCATATACCAAACTGGAAGAATCTGAATATTTTCACCGGGATGTATACTCGTTTAAAGATTTCCTGCTCGACGAGAACCGCACCGGTATCATCGCCGAGTTTAAGCGCAAGTCGCCCTCAAAAGGGATCATTAATGATAAGGTGACCGTAAAAGAAGTAACGACGGCCTATGCGGCGGCGGGTGCATCAGCATTATCGGTATTAACGGATAAGCAGTTTTTTATGGGCCGCAAAGCGGATGTAATGCGGGCACGTAAGCTGAACACCATCCCGGTATTGCGTAAAGATTTTATGATTGATGAGTACCAGGTGATTGAGGCCAAAGCGATGGGTGCCGATATTATCCTGCTTATCGCCGCCATACTTACCCCGGCCGAAATACAAACTATGGCATCGCTGGCCAAAAGCCTTGGCTTGAATGTGCTGCTGGAAGTGCACAATCTCGAAGAGCTGGAGCGCAGCATCAACCCTAACCTGGATGCCATTGGTGTAAATAACCGTAACCTGGCCGATTTCACCGTATCGGTTGAAACCTCTTTCCAACTGGCAAAGCATATTCCGGATGAGTTTTTAAAGATCTCCGAAAGCGCCATCAGCAATACCGAAGTGATCAAACAATTAAAACAAGCCGGTTTCAACGGTTTCCTGATAGGCGAAAATTTCATGAAAGAAGAAAACCCGGGAGCAGCGATAAGGGAGTTTGTGAAGGGCTTGTAAAGCTAAACGAATGAAACCACTGATATTGAAATTAGTACTTCCGCTAACGGTCATCCTATTTGGCGTTATTACAAAATGGTGGTGTGTGGAAGTTGACGATGCTCCAAATACAGCTTTTCAAGGTTTTCCATTACCGTATACCGGTTCGGCCTGGGGAAGTTCAATGTCGTTTCAATACTTTATTGTTGAATTTTTGATTGATATATTAGTTTATTTCCTGTTCTGCCTTTTAATATGCTACATAATTGATCGCTTTATAACTCCTATTAAACCTAACAAGGCAGCAACAATTGTACTATATATTATAGCTGTTTTTTTTGTTGGATGTCAGATAGTGATGCTGTGTAGTTTTGATACTTTCTTTTATACTTACAGAACATTTGGTATAAAAGAAAAAGCTTCGGGTTATCATTTCTTATGGCAAAATCATCCTGTTTGTTTATAATGCAGGTATAATTAACCACTGAGAACGAGGGTTTGCACAGTGTACACAAAGTTTTATCTTAAGTACTGTAAGTCTTGTAAATCTCTGTGCCTATGGTAAAATCCACTTTCTTAACTCCTGAATCTTTACTCTTGCATCTAATCATCAATGCATATCCAAATAAGTCCCCGAGCCTTCATTGGGCTTGTACACCACTATGGCCACGCATTTATTACTTGCCGAATCTACCTCGAAAGTAATTCCCTTGGCGTTATCATCGTACACAATTACCTTTTTACCTTCGGCAGTAAAACTGCTTACCTGCTTTAGCGTGTAATCTTTTTTTATCTCCTCCAACCCGGCGCCTGTTGATAAGCCTTCGGGTGTTTTAAACCATGGCGAGTTCACCATTATTTTTTTGATGTAACTGGTGTTTTCATCCTTGCCCCCCATGTTACGATGCGCGAAGATGGCGGTGCGGTAGCCCTTTCTATCGTGTTTGGCATACCAGGCCATCAGCGAACTCCCCATAGCCGCGTCGGACGAATCGGGCCTGCCCAACAGCACAATGGCGCTATCGGCAGGCTGCCCTACACGCAAATGGCCAATGCCCTGCCCCGGGCTGATGAGTTGGTTGGCGGTATTCTCTTTAACGGTAGCAACCGCTGTATCGGCCGAATTGGCTACTGTAGTATCGGTAGTTTCAGTTTTTTTATCGGGTTGATTGCAGGCAAACATTAGCGGTGCAAAAAGTATAACAAAAGTTCGTTTTAACATAGTTGTAGTTTTGGTATAACAGATATATAACCAAATCAACCTTATTTTGTTATTTGCATTATATGAGCAGTAAAGGGCAGCAGGTAATAAAAGCGTGGTACAAGGAAAAAAGCTGGAGACAGTTTCCGTTTCAGAAAGAAATGGAGGCCACTTACCTGCAAGGTTACTCCGGCTTGCTGAATGCTCCTACCGGTAGCGGCAAAACATTCGCGCTGTTTTTACCCTTCGTGGCCGATTATATTAACCGGCACCCTGATACCTACTCAACCCGTAAGGATAATGGCCTGCAAATGCTGTGGATCACCCCACTGCGGGCACTTACCAACGATATCCGCAAGGCCATGCAGGAAGCCTGCGACGAGCTCGGCCTGCCCTGGCGCATTGGTACCCGCACCGGCGATACATCTGCCGCCGAAAAACAGGCACTAAAACGCAAGCTGCCCGAAGTACTGCTTACCACCCCCGAAAGCCTGCACCTGATGCTGGCCCAAAAGGAGTATCCCAGGATATTTAAAAATCTGCAAGTAGTTGTAATTGACGAATGGCACGAACTATTAGGCACCAAACGCGGCGTACAGGTTGAACTGGGCCTAAGCAAACTAAAAGTACTAAGCAACGGGCACTTAACCCCCACAACTCACCTAAGAATCTGGGGGATCAGCGCCACCATTGGCAATTTAGAACAAGCAGCAGAAGTATTATTAGGCAATACCTTCCCGGCGGATAAGATAAAGATGGTGCGGGCTAATCTGGAAAAGAAGTTGGATATCCGTTCAGTTATTCCACCCAATATTGAAAACTATTCGTGGACGGGGCACATCGGCGTAAAGCTGTTACCGCAGGTAATGGAGTTGGTGGCCAAAAGTAAAACCACACTGATATTTTGCAATACCCGTTCACAGGCAGAAATATGGTACCATGCCATCATCGATAACTATCCGGAATATGCGGGTATTTTGGCCATGCACCACGGCTCGCTGGATAATGAATTACGCAACTGGGTAGAGCAAGCCCTGCATGCCGAAGCACTGAAGGCAGTGGTATGTACATCAAGTTTAGATTTGGGGGTCGATTTTCGGCCGGTAGATACCGTGGTGCAGGTGGGCAGCCCTAAAGGCGTGGCCCGTTTTATGCAGCGTGCAGGGCGAAGCGGTCACCACCCCGGCGCGGTATCAAAGGCCTATTTTGTACCCACCCACTCGCTCGAACTATTGGAGGGCGCGGCGCTTAAACAGGCCATAAGACAGGGCATATTTGAAAGCCGCGACCCTATGCTGCTTACCATGGATGTGCTGATACAATACATGGTCACGCTGGCGGTTTCTGATGGTTTCAGGGCAGATGAATTGTTCAACGAAGTAAAATCAACTTACGCCTTTGCCGATCTGAATCGCAACGAGTACAACCAACTGCTCGATTTCATTACCAACGGCGGCAAAACCCTCGCCCAATATGATGAATTTTTAAAGGTAGAGGTTGAAGAAGGCTTATACAAGGTAAATAGCCGTAGGGTGGCCATGCGCCACCGACTTAGCATTGGCACCATCACCAGCGAACTAAGCATCCGGGTGAAATGGCTTAGCGGCGGTAGTTTGGGTACTATTGAAGAGGGCTTTATATCAAAGTTGAAACCGGGCAACACCTTTTGGTTCGCGGGCCGCAGTCTGGAGTTTTTACATGTAAAGGAGATGACGGCCTTTGTAAAAAAATCCAATGCTAAAAAAGGCCTTATCCCCAGCTGGGCAGGCGGGCGAATGCCGCTGTCATCACAGCTATCCGCCGTTTTCAGGGACAAACTGGACGAAGTAGCCCATGGCGGCGAAACCGACGAAGAGGTGATTGCCCTGAAGCCGCTGTTTAAATTACAGGCCGAACTTTCGCACCTGCCGCAAAGTCACGAGTTTTTGATAGAGTCGTTTAAATCGCGCGAGGGGCACCACCTTATATTTTACCCTTTCGAGGGGCGTTTGGTACACGAAGGTATGGCCTCACTGTTCGCCTATCGCATTGCCAAGGTAAGGCCTGCCAGCTTTTCCATCGCCATGAACGATTACGGCTTTGAGCTCCTGTCTGACGAAGACATCGCCATTGAAGAAATATTGGAAGATGCCGATTTTTTCTCCATCAATAATTTATTAGATGACATTCTGCATAGTTTGAATGCCAACGAAATGGCCCGACGCCGTTTCAGGGATATTGCCCACATCGGCGGCCTGGTATTTACAGGCTATCCCGGTCAGCAAATCAAGAACAAGCATTTGCAGGCATCTACTTCCCTGCTTTTCGAGGTATTCAGCGAGTATGAGCCCGACAACCTTTTGATACGACAAGCCTATAACGAAGCCCTCGCTTTTCAGCTGGAAGAGTTCAGGCTGAGGATGGCACTGCAACGGATAGAAAAGCAAAGCATCATCCTGAAAACCATAGAACGCCCTACCCCGTTCGCCTTCCCGATAATGGTAGATAACCTAAGCCGCGACAAACTCACCACCGAAACCCTCGAAGAACGTGTAGCCAAAATGGCCCGTCGTTACGGTACCGACATTGGCAGCGACGAGGAAGAACCCGATAAGAAGAAAGCGCGCCCGGCAGGGATTAGGAGGAAGAAGGGTTTTTAATTTTCTTTGGATTACACCGATTTTATTGGTGATTTCACTGATTTTTTTGAAAATCAGCATAGCAACGGATTAGTTAACTCACCCGATCTTCGCTGCGCTCGACCACCCTCTCTGCTGCGCAAAGAGGGATTTTCTAATTTTTTCTTTCTCTTACCCTCTTTCCACAAAGTGGAGAGAGGGTCGACCAGCGAAGCGTAGTCGGGGTGAGTCCTCTACACCAACAGACGCACTACCCTAACATACCCTAAAAAAATGCGACATCGTAAGGAACGGGGAGCACAAGCCCTGCTCAAGCACAAACGTTAATAGTTCCTTGCGCAGCCGCGACGTTGTTTACTTTTTTAAGGTGTTCATTAGGTCGCTACGCTTAGTATCTTTTTGGTACTTTTTTCTTTTGGGAGAAAAGAAAAAGTACATTCACTAACGTTCAATTAAAGCACAACCATTCCTAACGAAGAACTACAATCGCATAATAGATCCTTCGTTACACTCAGGATGACAGTTAAAGAGATTCAAAAACCTTATATCTTCCCAAACAACTCAAGCAATTTAGCTTCCAGATCGGCACCGCGCAGATCGCGGGCGATGATGCGGCCGGTTGGGTCGATCAGAAAGTTTTGGGGGATGGATTGCACGGCGTATAACTGGGCAACCTCGTTATTCCAGTATCTGAGGTCGGATACCTGGGTCCAGGTTAAACCATCTTTTTTGATGGCTGCCAACCAGGCTGATTTACCATTCTCGTTATCTAACGAAACCCCTAATACGGTAAAGTTTTTGTCTTTGTATTTATTGTATGCCTTTACCACGTTAGGGTTTTCCATACGGCACGGGCCGCACCATGAAGCCCAAAAATCGAGCAATACGTACTTGCCTTTAAATGATGATAGCGATACATCTTTGCCATCAACATCGGCCTGTGTAAAATCGGGCGCTATGGAACCTACCGAAACGCCTTTCAATACAGTTAATGAACTTTTAAGCGATTTGCCCAAATTGGTTTCCTGTATATTTTGTGCCAGGCTGTTAAATACCGGCTCAATTTCGGCAGGGTTTGGCGATGGGCCACCTAACGAACCTAAAGCCAGCAGGCTCATGTAACTGTTAGGGTTGGCCTTGATAAAAGCACGCAATACATTTTTTTGCTCGTCCTGCAATACCTTAAATTTAGCCTGCATAGCGTTCTGAAAATCGGCCGATTGTTTTTGCACGTCGGTAGCCGCTTTATTTTCGGCCATTAACTTTTGCGCTTTATCGTTAACCGGTTTTAGCAGGGCTATGAGCTTTTTATTATCATCGTTAACCGGCGAACCTGTAACCACGGCTTTTTTGGCCGAATCAGCACCCGCTATGTTAATAGTGCCTTTCTCCACAAAAAAGGTAAGCGCATCAGCCGTTTTTGACGGGCCGCCATCCGGGAAATTCTGCTGCACGTATTTGGCAAACCCTACACCTTTATAATCAATAAAAAGCGTGGCGTTGGCAGGTTCAGCAACCGTACCGCTAAACTTAAAAGCGCCGTTGCTGATAGTGGCCGAATCGGTAATGTTAGTACCGCCCACACGATAGGCCAGAAATGCTTTGGCAGGCGCGTTCAGTTTGCCAATTTTAGCATCAATAGTAAAAGGCTGCGCTGTTTGCGCCATGGATAATCCCGGCACAAAAGCCGCTATATAAAAGAATATCTTCTTCATCAATTTAAAAACTTGAGCTACTTTAACGGATAAACAGGTTAGGGATTGCCTTATCAGATCAATTTTTGATAAGTACGCCACCAAAGATCGGGCATTTCGCCGGATACAGCGGTCTTGTAATCGTCATATCGGCAAGGCACCAGGTGAAAACGCTCGTTGAGCGACCCCGCAGTAGGGTAAGGTACCTGCATCCACCAGCGATCTGATTTTTTGCTTTTTACAAATACCAGTTCATGATCTTCATGCTTAAGACTGGTTTTGTAAATAAGATACTGCGACTTAGGATTGAGCGGAAAATCGCGCTTGCGGTTATAAAAACCGTCAATAAAACACCATATCATTTGGCCCAGCAGCATAGCGGTTTGGCCATTATTATCATAAGCCGGGTTAAACTCGTAAAAGCCTATAGAACTTAACTTATCGTTGAAACCGGCATAGCGGCATAGCTGGCAGGCTTCTTCGGCGTAAAAGCCATTCGGGCTCGCATTTGCATTCCCCATGGCATCAGCCGAACGGATAGACGAAATATCAAAACTGATCATGTTCGCGTTGCGGATCACAGGTTCGGTAACGGCAATGTTGCCGCTTAACTCGCCCAGGCGGTGCACATCAAAATACAGCTTCTCCATCACCCGCAGGCTCTCCTGGCTGTTAAAGTAGGTTTGATAACCTAAATTACTGTAGTTGAAGAGGTAGTTAGGATCATGCAGGAAAACCTTATTAAGGAATGAACTTGATGTGGTGGCAATGCTACCCTCATTGATATCTTCTTCAAGGTCGAAATGGGAATCGATCACTACGAGGTCTACCTTTTGTTCGAGATTTTCGTAACCGAGATACTGGGCGTAGGTAAGATCCTGGCTGCCGCCGATGATGACTGGCAGAATATCGTTCTTTATCAATTCCTCTACCACCGTTTTAAGGGCGTAATAGGTATCGGTTACGGTTGCGCCTTGCTTAATATTCCCCAGGTCTACGATCTTGGTAGTGTAGCTGCCCTCGTGCAGCAGGTACAGCTTTTCGCGCACATAATCGGGTGCTAAGGAACTGCCCGCGTTATTGGTGCCGTTCCTGTCTTCCTGTACCCCAACAATGGCAATATCCACTTTTTGTTCCAGATCAGGAAAGTCAACAGAGTGGTGCTCAATTTTTTGCCCCAACTGACTGGTATAATAACCTTTTTTAGGAGTTATCTTCTTTATATCGATGGGTGTAAAAAAATCAGCTAATGACATCATTGTGTAATGGCGGTATGCAAATGTGCGAAATCTTGATCAGAATTTACACGATTTAAGAATTTACAGAATTAATGAATTATACGTCAGCACATTTTAAATGGTTTAGCTTACACACGTAATTATCTAAATTGTATAAAAACAACACAAGTCTCTGAAAATACTGATCCCCATTCTATAAATTCTTAAATCCTAATTACTTATTCTGTAAATTCTCAAATCCTGTAAATTCTGATCCAAAATCGTGGTCAATAATATGCACATTTGCACATCAGCACATTTGCACATCCAAAAATATGATACTAATTACAGGCGCAACCGGTTTTCTTGGGGCCGAAGTAGCAAGGCAGCTGGCACAAAGAGGCGAGCATATCCGTTGTACTAAACGGGCTTCATCTGCCATACCTGCCATATTGCAACCTTATAACGGCTTAATTGAATGGGCAGAAGCCGATATGCTGGATATTTTCGCGCTGGAAGCCGCTTTTGAAAACGTTACGCAGGTATACCATTGCGCGGCTTGGGTATCGTTAAAAACCAAGGATAAAAAACCGATGATCGCTGCCAACATTGAGGGCACTGCTAATATCGTTAACCTGTGTATCCGGTTCAGCGCGAGGCTGGTGCATGTAAGTTCGATAGCAGCATTAGGTCTGGCCAAGCCCGGCGAACTGATCACCGAAAACCATCACCTTGAAGAGACTGCCGAAAACGACGGCTATGCCATATCAAAGCTGGAAAGCGAAATGGAAGTTTGGCGTGGCATTGCCGAAGGTTTGGATGCCGTAATAGTAAACCCATCACTTATTTTAGGTGCCGATGCCGGTACCGAAGGCACGGGGCAGCTGTTTGAAACCGTACGTAAAGGGCTTAAATTTTATACCCCGGGTACCGCCGGACTGGTAGATGTGGCCGATGTGGCCAAAAGCATGATCGCCCTGATGGCTACCGACATTACCGCCGAACGCTATATTATCAACGCCGAAAACCGCAGTTACAAGCAATTGGTAGAAGAAATTGCCCAAGGCTTCGGCATAAAGCCACCGGCCAGCGAAGCTAAACCATGGATGATGGGCCTCGCGTGGCGCATAGCCGCATTTGTGGCCGCCATAACCGGTAAAGATCCTTTTATCGATAAAATAGCCGCGCAATCGTCAGTAATGCTAAAAGAGTTTGATAACAGCAAAATCAAAAAAGCTATCGGTATTGAGTTTAAGCCAGTGAGCCAAAGTATAAAAGAAGTTTGCGCAAAGCTGAGTAAATAGTCTTTTTATATGAAGCTGTAAATAATTACCATGAGATTACGATTATTCGCTCCTCTTTTGTTGGCAGTTTTACTGCACTGCAATTTATTTGCTCAAACAATTACTTACAACCTGCCCGATGGCTTTAAAAACACGGTTAACACAGCCGAATATAAAACCATTGTTGATACCGCCATTACAGAAATAGCCAAACGTTATAAAATTGACAACGTAAAAAATGGCACCATCACTCTTGCAAGCGGCCAGGGGATGCAGGTTTTTAATTTAGATAATTTAATATTAAAGTGTAGTAAAGAAGCAGACCATTCTAAATGGCCGACCATTATAAAAGCGCATTTTAACGCCATATTCAGCTCAATTGAAGCACAAAAGGGTATTGATGCGTTTAATTACGATAAGATAAAGCCCTATTTAAGTGTACGCATTTATAATGATGCCACTATAGCGCAAAGAGGCGGTACAGAAACACTGGTTGCCAGAACCGATCTCGCCGGTACAAAATCATTACTGATGCTGGACCTTCCGGATGCATTCACCCCGGTGTCCAAAAAACAATTTGAGGCATGGCAAAAACACACAGATGATGTGTTTACAGATGCACTTGCTAATGTAGCTAATAAACAAATGGCAAGCGCTTCTCCAACAATAGATATTGATGGCGCCAAAATAGAGTTTACTTTTTTAGAGAATGAAGATTATGCAGCAAGTTATGCACTTAACCTGGCAATAAATAAGCCTGCATTTGTGGGCGAATGGGGCTCTGTGGTTGCTATACCTAATAAAGGATTAATTTCGATTTGCAAGATAAGCAAGGCAAAACCTGTTGACTTTGTTAAGTTTATACAACGAATGCTGCCGTTAATTAATAAGTCATATTCAGAAAGTACCGCACCGGTATCCAATCAGTTTTTTTGGTATTATCAAGGCAAGTTTACAGTTGTGCCGGTAACGCTTGATGATAAAAACAATGTTCACGTGGCCGCCCCACCCGGCCTTTCAGCTTTAATGACTGAAAAATGATGTGGCAAAATAGGTAATAGCTAAATCCGGATAGTTGAGCCCTGCCGTACACAACTAAACCTGATTGTAGCGTATACCGGCCAATGCGGCTAAGGCCTGTGCAGTATGAGCGGAAAGCAGGAGCAGGCCCGGCAAAAGCACTACCGGACTTGCTTTCAAAAAAAATCGATCAGGTATAAGGAAACTGTCAGAGCTCCTATTAGTGATAACGCAGTTATAAAATTAAACTTCCGGTTATTCTTATAAATCATAGCCTGCATTAATATTATTATTGCGGCACCCAAACCTACAATAATCATTAAAAGTTGCCCGTATATGCTACCTTCTCCAAGGGCTACTTGTTTACTTGCTTTTATATGATCTGTATCTGCAACGTACTTAAAATGTGTTTGCACTACCGTATAACAGTAATACAAATAACAACAATACAAGAATAGGCCAATACGATGAGTTTTGATTGTTTGCCAAACAGGTGCCATTATTTTATAATATACCCTTAATACTTTTTATTGAAAATAGTAACCTGCTACAAACCATACTGCTAAGCCATAATTTAATTAATACATAGCCCATGTATGATAAATACCATACTAAAAATGAGGGTATTTTACAGGTTCACGTTTTAGACTTATATTATTTTCACTCAACTACTTGAAAATAAAAAAATTGTACCTACCTTTGCAGTCCTTAAAATAAGGATAAAACAGTAAATACAAAAAGGAAAAAATGCCTACTATTCAGCAATTAGTTAGAAAAGGTAGAGTAGCTATGGTTGACAAGAGTAAGTCACCAGCGTTGGACAGCTGTCCACAGCGAAGAGGCGTATGCACACGCGTGTATACCACTACCCCTAAAAAACCAAACTCAGCAATGCGTAAAGTTGCCCGTGTGCGCTTAACCAACGGTAAAGAAGTAAATGCTTACATTCCGGGTGAAGGTCACAACTTACAAGAGCACTCTATCGTTTTGATCCGTGGTGGCCGTGTTAAGGATTTACCAGGTGTACGTTACCACATCATTCGTGGTGCTTTAGATACTTCAGGTGTTGCAGGCCGTAACCAACGTCGTTCTAAATATGGTACTAAACGCCCTAAACCAGGACAGGTTGTTGCTGCTCCTACAAAAGGTAAAAAGAAATAATTAAAGGAGGATAGCAAGCAATGAGAAAGTCAAAACCAAAAAAGAGAATTATCCTTCCTGATCCAAAGTTCAACGATACTTTGGTAACAAGGTTTGTAAATAACATGATGTATGATGGTAAAAAATCAACCGCATACTCTATATTTTATAACGCTGTTGAAATTGTTGAGAAAAAAACAAGTGAAAACGGCTTAGAAACCTGGAAAAAAGCGTTAAACAATGTAATGCCTGCCGTTGAAGTAAAATCACGTCGTGTGGGTGGTGCAAACTTCCAGGTTCCAACAGAAGTTCGTCCGGAGCGTAAAATCGCTTTAGGTATGAAATGGCTGATCAGCTACGCTCGTAAACGTGGCGAAAAAACCATGATGGAAAAATTAGCCGGCGAAATTATATCTGCTGCTAAAGGTGAAGGTGCTGCTGTGAAGAAGAAAGAAGATACGCACAAAATGGCTGAGGCTAACAAGGCGTTCTCACACTTTAGATTCTAATAAATAATTTTTGAATGAATGAGGTAGTGAATTATTGATTTGGTAACATTATACTAATCAGTAATTCACTACTTCGCTAATTCACTCAATCAAAATATTATGTCAAGAGATCTTAGATATACAAGAAACATAGGTATTGCCGCCCACATTGATGCCGGTAAAACCACTACTACCGAGCGTATCCTGTATTACGCTGGTGTGAGCCACAAAATTGGTGAAGTGCACGAAGGTGCTGCAACCATGGACTGGATGGCACAAGAGCAGGAACGTGGTATTACCATTACTTCTGCAGCTACAACTGTAAACTGGAAATACAGAGATCATAGCTACCACATCAACATTATTGATACTCCGGGACACGTGGATTTTACCGTAGAGGTAAACCGCTCGTTACGTGTATTGGATGGTTTGGTGTTCCTATTTTCGGCTGTTGATGGTGTTGAGCCTCAATCTGAAACCAACTGGCGCCTTGCTAACAACTATAACGTTGCCCGTATAGGTTTCGTTAATAAAATGGACCGTTCTGGTGCCGACTTTTTAAATGTTGTAAAACAGGTAAAAAGCATGTTAGGCAGCAACGCCGTGCCATTGCAATTGCCAATTGGCGCTGAAGAAAGCTTTAAAGGTGTGGTTGACCTTATTAACTGGAGAGGTATCGTTTGGAATGAGCATGATAAAGGTATGACCTTTACTGAAGTGCCTATCCCTGAAGATATGATCGAGGAAGCAACCGAGTGGAGAGAAAAATTACTGGAATCAGTAGCTGAGTATGACGAAAGCCTGATGGAGAAATTCTTTGACGCTCCTGAAACTATTACTGAGCGTGAAGTACTTGACGCTTTACGTAAAGCTGTTTTAGATGCCAAGATCGTTCCTATGGTTTGCGGTTCATCTTTCAAAAACAAAGGTGTACAAACCATGCTTGATTATGTGATGGAATTACTTCCTTCACCTATGGATGTTGAAGGTATTATTGGTACTAACCCTGATACAGGCGAAGAAATTTTACGCAGACCGGATGTTAAAGAGCCATTTGCAGCTTTAGCATTTAAAATCGCGACCGATCCTTTCGTAGGTCGTTTGTGCTTTATCCGCGTATACTCTGGTAACCTGGATGCAGGTTCGTATGTACACAACATGCGTTCTGACAATAAAGAGCGTATATCACGTATATTCCAAATGCACGCTAACAAGCAAAACCCTATACCTAACGTAGGTGCAGGTGATATTGCTGCGGTAGTAGGCTTTAAAGATATTAAAACAGGTGATACCCTTTGCGACGAGAAATTCCCGATCATTCTTGAATCGATGAACTTCCCTGAGCCGGTTATCGGTTTAGCTATTGAGCCTAAAACACAGGCCGACGTAGATAAATTAGGTATGGCTTTAGGTAAATTAGCCGAAGAGGATCCTACCTTCCGTGTAAACTCGGATGAAGAAACCGGCCAAACTGTAATTTCAGGTATGGGCGAGCTTCACTTAGATATCATCATGGACCGCTTGAAACGTGAGTTTAAAGTAGAGGTTAACCAGGGCGCGCCACAGGTAGCTTATAAAGAGTCTATCACAGGTACTGTCCAACACCGCGAAACTTACAAGAAACAAACCGGTGGTCGTGGTAAATTCGCTGATATCCAGGTTATACTTTCACCTAACGATGAAGGTAAAGAAGGTTTACAATTCGTTAACGAAATCAGCGGTGGTTCTATTCCACGTGAGTTTATCCCATCTGTTGAAAAAGGCTTTGCAGCTTCAATGGTAAACGGTGTATTAGCCGGCTACCCATTAACCAGCTTAAAAGTACGTTTAATTGATGGTTCATTCCACGCGGTCGATTCAGATGCGCTATCTTTCGAGTTAGCTGCTAAGATGGCTTACCGTGAGGCGTTGCCAAAATGTAAACCGGTATTGCTTGAGCCGATCATGAAAATCGAGATCCTTACCCCTGAAGAAAACATGGGTGATGTAATCGGTGACATGAACCGTCGTCGTGGCCAGCTGTTAGGTATGGATTCACGTGCAGGTGCACAGGTAATTAAAGCTACTGTACCACTTTCAGAAATGTTTGGTTACGTAACTCAATTACGTACTATTACTTCTGGCCGTGCTACTTCAACCATGGAGTTTGATCACTATGCTGAAGCGCCACGTAACGTACAAGAAGAAGTAGTTGCTAAAGCAAAAGGCAAAAAAGCTGCTCAAAACGCGTAATTGATTTTTTGATTACACCGATAAATATGTGATTTCACAGATTGTCGGTGTAATCTTAACATAAACAAGATTGCTCTAATAAATAGCTCTTAGGGTAGTCAATTAACAAATCGGCGAAATCATCTATAAACGGTGAAATCCCACAATTAAATTAACAATGAGCCAAAGAATCAGGATCAAATTGAAATCTTACGATTACAACTTGGTAGACAAATCTGCCGAGAAGATCGTAAAAACAGTAAAGCCTACAGGCGCTGTAGTTAGCGGACCACTTCCGTTACCAACCGAAAAGAAAATTTTCACTGTATTACGTTCACCGCACGTAAACAAAAAAGCACGTGAGCAGTTCCAACTGTGCTCGTACAAACGCTTATTAGACATCTACAGTTCAAACTCAAAAACTGTTGATGCCCTAATGAAACTTGAATTGCCAAGTGGCGTTGAAGTGGAAATCAAAGTTTGATAGGCAATATTACCTTCGATATAAAAAAGACCATTCGTTTTACGGATGGTCTTTTTTTGTGCCCGTTGCCTGTATATTTACTTATTGATTATGTAAAGTAATAACTATAATTTTGTAATAATGGCTGCTTACGTTGTATATCCCACCAAGGCGCAAGAAAAGGTTGTGAAAGCTTTTCTTGAAGCATTAAACATCTCGTTTGAAAAAAATGAAGAAGCTTTGCCACAGCACGTAATTAATGGTATTGCTAAGGGCAAAGAAGACATTAAAGCAGGAAGAACAGTATCATTAGAAGAGTTCAAAAAAAAGCTGACTTCTATTGAATGAGATTTCAGATCATATTTTCTGAATATGCTATTGAGTCCTTTGATGCCATCAGAAATCAAATACAGAGCAGATGGGGAAATAAGCAAGTGCTGGTGTTTGAGAAAAGAATCCTCACCATACTCGAAATAATAGCCGAATCACCATTTATATACCAGGCCATATCAACAGACGCTTCTGTAAGAAAAGGATTGGTACATAAAAATTGCTCGATGTTTTATCAGGTTTCTGAAGATAAAATCGAGATCCTTTACTTTTGGGATAATCGGCAGGAACCCATCTTTTAACCTACCCACTGTCACGAGTTATACTTTGTTAAACTCGTGACAGTGAAGATCACTAATCATACAAACCCCTATTGCGGCAGCGCGCTCATATCCATATACGACATCTCCCAAAGGTGCCCGTCAAGATCCTGAAAGCCGTGACCGTACATCCAGCCGTGATCTTCCTTTTCACCGGCTACGGTGCCACCCGCAGCTACGGCCTTGCTAACAAACGCATCAACTTCATCCCTGCTATCGGCCGACAGGCATACGATCACTTCATTACCTTTAGCGGTATCCACAATACCCTTTTTGGTAAATGATTGAAAAAATGGTTCAACCAGCAGCATCGCGAAGATATTATCGCCAAGAATAAGGCAGGTTGCATTTTCATTGGTAAATTTCGGGTTGAAAGTATATCCTAACGCAGTGAAAAATTCAACAGATCTGTTCAGGTCTTTTACCGGTAGGTTTACAAAAATTTGCTTTGCCATAATGTTAGTGTTTTTAATTACTCAAACATAGCGCCTATTTATTGCAAAACCGGAGTGTAATACTGTCAATTTAAGGGGGCATTTGCGCCAGTGACTTATCGCAGAAATGTTGCCAATTAGTTTTTATCTTGGTGAATGGTAAACATCGATCTACTCCGGCAAATTGCACTATCGCTCCCCGAGGTTAGTGAACAACCCCATTTTGAAAAAACATCGTTCAGAGTTAATAAAAAAATATTTGCCACTGTGGATGTGCACACGCAATTAGCATCGCTTAAACTATCCGAAATTGATCAGGACGTTTTTTCACTGGCCGATAATACCATCATTTACCCCGTACCCAATAAATGGGGCAAACAAGGCTGGACGATTGTAAACCTCGCTAAAGTGAACGAACAACTGCTAACTGACGCGCTTAAGACCGCGTATTGCTTTGTAGCGCCAAAAAAGCTGGCAGCCATGGTACAGCGGGGATAATCTGTTTTTGTTGTTAATGCCACAAATTATTATCTTGTGGTGCCTTATCGCATCTATCACCTATATGAAACCTATCTACCGAATTGTATTAATAGAGCTGGCCTGGCTGGCTATTGCAGGCAGCATCACTATTTTAATAGCATACCCTTTCCTTGGTACAATAGCAGGTAACTACAGTTTAGATATCAATTTACAAGATACCTATTTCGTGATCAAAAACTCCACGATAGTAACCCTGATATTCACATTTGTGGTGTTCCTGGTATTTTTTATAAAGGAACTTTTCAAAAAATTCAGCAGGCCATTTTCCAATAGTATCATCATGTTATCAGGATTATTTCTGCTCGCGCAAATCATATTGGCAGAGCAAATGATCGTCACATTAAGCACTATGATAATAACACCCGCTCATGTAACGGCAGGCTGGCATACCACCATAGATCCTCCATCTTACGCATTGCCCAAACTGCATCCCTTTACTATAGAGAATGCCGGCGTTATAAGCAACACTATTATGGCTATAGCTATTATACAATTAAGCATTACCTGCATGCTATTGTATGTATCCTATAAATGGGGAGTCGTCAAAACAAAGAAAAAGGAGTTGAACCAGGCATAACAATCAAAAGCGTCCTGTCTCCAGACTCTTATTTCTTGCCTCCCTTCAAACCTATCTTCCCAGCAACTCATCAAGCTTGTTACGCTCGGTTTGCAGTTCGCGGGCAAGTTTCTTTTCTTTTTCGTTGGCTTTGGCTTTATAGGTTTGAAACTCTGATGATAGCTCATCGTAAAGTTTAATGCGGTACTTTGCTTCGTGCTTAAACCTCGCGGTAGTAAATATCACAATGGCCAATGCCACGCCGAAACCGATAACCAATCCCCACATTAATAAATTGTAGGTTGCCTTGGTAAAAGGGATCCCCAGCAAACGAATCTCGTCTACACGGGCGTTTGAGGCCGATATGGTTTCGTCTTTAGTGCTTACATCAGCATTCAGGCCTTTTATGGTAGCCGCCTGGCTGCTAACGGTCGACTTAGCTTTTTGCAATTCGGCACGGGCAATTTTAAGCGTATCCGTCATGTTGCGGTACAGTGCCGCTACAAGCGGTTGCTGGTAGTTATAAACTTTGGTAAGCAGGTAACGGTATTGCCCGTTAAGTGTGCGGTCGGTATTCACTACAGGCGCTTGTTGCGGTTGTTGCTGGGTGTAAACAGGCTTTGCAGTAGTTTGCGGCGTACCTGGTTTAGCACCTTGTTGTACTACAGGTTTCGCATACTGCGACGTAGTGGGTTTAACAACGCCTGTGCGCTTTACAGAATCTTGCGCGTACACGTTTGATATAATAGTAATAAGTGCAATTAAAACCAGTAGCGGGGTATTTACTAATTTGTTCATCATGGGCTTAAATAGATATATCGTACTAAAAAACAATTTTAATATTAAATTATTGCCAATTATTGACATTGTTTTTAACAAAACTATAAAAACTATTCAATAATCGGCTATAGGTAGGCCAATGAACAATAAGACCGCCCTAATATCCCCACATGTACAAAATACCACACCTAATTGTACTTATTGAGAAAAAGCCTTATTATATTTAGCCTTTTTAATAAACGAATGTTAATAGGTATTATAGGATTAGGAGATATGGGGCGTTTATACGCCAAGGCCTTTGCCAAAGCAGGCTATGATGTGTGCGGATGCGATATGCCCCAAAACCGCGAGAAACTCGAAGAAGAACTTAGTCCGCTTGGCATAAAACTGCTGGAGAGCGGCAAAGAGGTATCACACACCTGCGACCTCATCATTTATTCTATCGAGGCCGAAAAACTACCGCAGGTGGTTGCTCAATATGGTCCTATTACCAAATACGGCGCAATTGTGGCGGGGCAAACCTCGGTTAAATCGCCCGAGATTGCCATGTTTGAAAAACATTTGCCTGCCGATGCCAACATCATCACCTTTCATGCTATGCACGGGCCTGGCTTTCAGCCCGAAAATCAAAAGCTGATCCTCATCAACCACCGTTCAACCGGCGATGCCTACCAGCGCATGCTCGACTTGTTTACGGCCATAGGATCAGACATTGTAGAACTGAAGGATTACCACGAGCACGATAAAATTGTGGCCGATACACAGGCCGTAACACACGTAGGTTTCGAAAGTATGGGTACCGCCTGGAAATCAGCCGGTTTCTTCCCTTGGGATAATAGCTCGTACATAGGAGGTATCGATAATGTAAAGATACTCACCACGCTGCGTATATTCAGTTACAAGGCACACGTATATGCAGGTTTGGCTATCCTTAACCCTTATGCAAGGCAGCAGGTTAAACGCTACGCGCAATCTGAATCGGAATTGTTTAAGTTGATGATCATGGAGAAGGAAGACGAATTTCGGGAGCGGCTGTACCGTGCCCGTGAGTTTGTTTTTCATGAAAGTCGTAAACCTATTATGCTGAACGATAGCGTAATGAAAGAATTTTCGTTATCGCAAAATGCCGAAGTTCAAAAACCCAACTCGCACCTGAGCATATTAAGTATGGTTGATGCCTGGTACCACCTGGATGTAAACCCTTATGATAACCTGATCGGGCAAACGCCACCTTTCCGACTGCGTTTAGGTATTGCCGAGTATCTGTTTAAAAATGAAGAACTTCTGGAAGAATCCATTGAAACGGCATTATATGATAAAACCATCCGAGGCGACGATCTGGAGTTCCATTCGGCCGTGCGCGAGTGGGCCGCAATAATAGGATATGGCGATATGGAAGGCTATAAAAAGCATTTTAATGAAACTCAGGCCTTCTTTAAAGATCGCCTTGCCGAGGGCAACAAACAAAGTGGCGAACTCATCAGGCGACTGATGACGGAGTAAAAAATATTTCGCCTGAAAATAAAAATACCGCGACCCTCTTCACGCGCATTCCACCTGTCTTTTCTGTACATGGCGGCACCGGTGGTTTTGGTTTAATCGTCTGTAAATAAATATTTAAAAATAACTTGCTAACTATTTGACAATTAATCTAAAATTTCTATCTTTGCCGTCCCTTTCGAGGGGAATAATATGCCTTGAACGAAGCCCTACTGCTTCGATGGGCACAAACTAAATAAGAAAATGTCAGGAATTATTGGTAAAAAAGTAGGAATGACCAGCATTTTCGACGAGTCGGGGAAAAATATCCCTTGTACTGTGATCGAAGCTGGCCCCTGTGTAGTTACACAGGTTAGGTCTGTAGAAACAGACGGATATGCAGCTGTTCAGCTGGCATATGGTGACAAAAAAGAGAAGAACACTACTGCTCCTCTGAAAGGCCATTTCCAAAAAGCCGGTACTGCTCCAAAAAGCAAACTGGTTGAGTTCAAAACATTCGAAGACGAAAAATCATTAGGTGACACTGTTACCGTTGAGATTTTTGCTGAAGGTGATTTTGTGGATGTGGTTGGTACCTCAAAAGGTAAAGGCTTTCAGGGTGTGGTAAAGCGTCACGGTTTTGGTGGTGTGGGTATGCAAACTCACGGTCAGCACAATCGTTTACGTGCGCCGGGTTCTTTGGGTGCGTCATCATGGCCTTCTCGCGTATTTAAAGGTATGCGCATGGCCGGCCAAATGGGTAATGTACGTGTAAAAGTTCAAAACTTAGAAGTTGTGAAAGTTTACCCGGAGCATAATCTGTTAGTTGTTAAAGGTTCAATCCCTGGGGCTAAGGGTTCATTCGTAATAGTGGATAAATAAGATGGAGATTAATGTATTAAACATCTCAGGTAAAGAGACAGGTGCCAAGGTGCAGCTTCCTGAGTCCGTATTCGGAATTGAGCCTAATGATCATGCGATCTATCTTGATGTTAAGCAATTTCTTGCTAACCAACGTCAGGGTACGCACAAATCAAAACAACGTAACGAAATTGCAGGTTCAACCCGCAAATTATATAAGCAAAAAGGTACAGGCGGTGCCCGTGCAGGTAGCGTAAAATCACCATTGTTTAATGGTGGTGGCCGTGTATTCGGTCCGCAGCCACGCGATTATAGCTTCAAATTAAACAAGAAGTTAAAATCACTGGCACGTAAATCAGCCTTATCATATAAAGCACAAGACAACAACATTGTAATATTGGAAGATTTTAGCTTTGATACCATCAAAACTAAAACTTACATCAAAATGGAAGCTGATCTTAATGTTACTAATGATAAAACATTATTAGTATTAGCAGCTGCTGAAAACAACAATGTTTATTTATCAAGCAGAAATCTGAAAAAAACCAAAGTTATTTCGGTTGAACAATTAAACACATATGATGTGCTTAACGCCGGTAAACTTTTGTTAACTGAAGGTGCTATTAAAACTTTGGAGGAAGCATTAGCTAAGTAATATGGAAATTTTAAAGAAACCCTTACTTACTGAAAAAGTAGCTCAATTAACTGAGAAGCTTAACCGTTATGCTTTCAAAGTTGACCACAGAGCCAACAAAATTCAGATCAAGGCAGCAATTGAACAAATGTATGGTGTAAACATAAAAGCTGTTAACACCATGAAGTACATCGGAAAACTGAAAACCCGCAACACTAAGGCAGGTGCCGTACAAGGCCGCTCTGCAACTTACAAAAAAGCGATCATTACGTTGAAAGATGGTGAAACAATAGATTTTTATAGCACTATATAAAAAGAGAGATGGCAGTAAAAAGATTTAAACCAGTTACCCCGGGTACCCGCTTCAGAGTAGGTGCTGATTATTCGGACGTAACAACCAACGTGCCTGAAAAGTCACTGGTTGTATCGCACAAAAGATCAGGCGGTCGTAACCATAGTGGTAAGATGACCATGCGCTACTTAGGTGGTGGTCACAAACAGTCATACAGATTAATCGACTTTAAACGCAATAAGTTTGACATACCTGCAAAGGTTGCAACTATTGAATATGATCCAAACCGTTCAGCACGTATCGCATTATTGTTTTACGTTGATGGCGAAAAAAGGTACATGATAGCACCGGAAGGCCTAACAGTTGGTCAAACCGTACTTTCAAGCGCTACTGCAGCCCCAGAGGTTGGTAACACTTTACCTTTGAAAAACATACCATTGGGTTCAATTATTCACAATATTGAATTAAACCCTGGTCAGGGTGGTACTATCGCACGTAGTGCAGGTACTTACGCACAGCTTTCAGCACGTGATGGCAAATACGCCATTATCAAATTGCCTTCAGGCGAAACACGTATGATACTGTCAACCTGCCTTGCAACCATTGGTTCTGTTTCAAATGCAGAGAAAGCAAATGAGGTATTAGGTAAAGCCGGCCGTAAACGCTGGTTGGGCAGAAGGCCAAGAGTTCGTGGTGTTGCCATGAACCCGGTAGATCACCCTATGGGTGGTGGTGAAGGCCGTTCATCAGGTGGTCACCCACGCTCTCGCAAAGGTTTATTAGCTAAAGGCTACAAAACCCGCGACAAAAAGAAAACATCGGATCGCTACATCATTGAAAGAAGGAAGAAATAATGGCTCGTTCAATTAAAAAAGGACCTTATATTGATCATAACCTGGAAAGAAAAGTTCTTACCTTGAATGATACAAACAAAAAATCAGTTGTAAAAACATGGTCACGTCGTTCCATGATCTCTCCTGATTTCGTTGGTCACACATTTGCAGTACACAACGGTAATAAATTTATACCTGTGTACGTAACAGAAAACATGGTTGGTCATAAGCTGGGAGAGTTTGCCCCAACCCGTACATTCCGCGGTCACGCAGAGAAGAAAAAATAATTAGCAATGGAAGCAACAACAAAAATTAAAAAGTCTGTACTGATTGCACAGCGCAAAACTGAGAAAAAAGCTCAGCTAGGCGGCGCTTCTGTTGCTAAGTTACAGAACTGCCCAACATCACCACGCAAGATGCGTTTGGTGGTTGACCTGATACGCGGTGAGAATGTATTTGCAGCTTTAAACATATTAAAGTTTACAAATAAAGAAGCTGCTATCCGTGTTGAGAAATTACTGGTATCAGCAATTACCAACTGGGAAGCTAAAAACGAAGGCAAAAAAGCCGAAGATGCTGGTTTATTCGTTAAAGAAGTATCAGTAGGCGGTGGTCGTCAGTTAAAAAGATTACGCCCTGCTCCGCAAGGAAGAGGATACCGTATCCGTAAACGCTCAAACCACGTAACCCTTATTGTGGATAGTAAAAACGAAAACAATTAATTTGAAATGGGACAGAAAGCACATCCAATAGGTAACAGATTAGGAATCATCAGAGGTTGGGATTCTAATTGGTTCGGTGGCAACAACTACTCCGACAAATTAGTTGAAGACGAAAAAATCCGCAAATACTTATCAGCACGTATCAATAAAGGTGGTGTATCAAAAGTAGTTATCGAGCGTACTTTAAAACGTATCACTGTAACTATCCACACTGCCCGTCCGGGTATCGTAATTGGTAAAGGCGGCCAGGAAGTTGACAAGATCAAAGAAGAGTTGAAAAAACTTACTAAAAAAGAAGTTCAGATCAACATTTTCGAAATCAAACGTCCTGAGCTTGACGCGCAATTAGTAGCTGAAGGCATAGCAAAACAATTAGAAGCTCGTATATCTTTCCGTAGAGCCATGAAAACTACCATCGCAGCAACCATGAGAATGGGTGCCGAAGGTATCAAAGTAATGACTTCAGGCCGTTTAGGCGGCGCGGAGATGGCCCGTTCTGAACAATACAAAGAAGGCAGAATACCTTTGCACACTTTCCGTGCTGATATTGACTATGCATTGGCTGAAGCTTTAACTACTTATGGTAAAATAGGTGTTAAAGTATGGATTTGCAAAGGCGAAGTATACGGAAAACGCGATTTATCACCTAACATTGGTGGCACCAGCAGCAGCAGCGGCAAAGGTGGCCGTCCTGAAGGTAACGCAGGCTTTGGCGGTCGTGGCAATGAGCGCGGCGGCGAAAGAGGCGGTGAGCGTCGCGATAACAGAGGTGGCGGAAACAATCGTGGCCCGGGTGGAAACAACCGTGGTCCGGGTGGACAAAATCGTGGTGGCCAAGGTGGTCAGAATCGTGGTGGACAGGGTGGTGGAAACCGCCCGGGTGGACCAGGTAGAAGATAATTATTAACAAAGTCGAGACAGACATCGTTTAGATATAAAAGCTTAAAAAAATGCTACAGCCAAAAAGAACGAAGTTCAGAAAGATGCAAAAAGGCAGAATGAAAGGTTTAGCCACCCGTGGTGCTGAACTTTCATTTGGATCTTTCGGTATAAAATCACTCGAGGCGGCATGGATCACCAGCCGTCAGATCGAGGCAGCCCGTATCGCTGTAACACGTTTTATGAAACGTGAAGGACAGGTATGGATCAGGATATTTCCTGACAAGCCTGTAACTAAAAAACCTGCAGAGGTACGTATGGGTAAAGGTAAAGGTGCCCCTGAATACTGGGTAGCGGTAGTACGCCCCGGAAGGATCATCTTTGAAGCAGAAGGTGTGCCTTTAGAAGTAGCTAAAGAAGCACTACGCCTTGCAGCGCAAAAATTACCTGTACAAACGAGATTTATAGTACGTAGAGATTACGTAGAGGCATAAATAAAGAGGTTGAAAGGTTGTAAATGTTGAAAGGTTGTAATGTTAAATTACACCTGCCATTTGAAAAGACAGGCAACATTAAACATTACAACTTTGCAACATTACAACGAATAACAAACAAAGAAAATGAAGAACTCAGAAATTTTAGAGCTTTCGACCGAAGAATTGGTTGCGAAGATCGGTGAGGAGAAAACCAATCTTACCAAACTGAAATTTGCTCATGCGGTATCGGCTATTGAAAACCCAACCCGTATCACTAAAGTGCGTAAGGACATCGCTCGTTTAAATACTGAAATAACAAAGCGTAAAGCGGCGTCAGCTTCAGATAAAAATTAATTTTTTAAACGTCGAAAAAATGGAAAGAAATTTAAGAAAAACACGTACCGGTCTGGTAGTTAGCAATAAGATGGAAAAATCTATTGTTGTAGCTGTGGAGCGGAAGGTGAAGCACCCGATCTATGGTAAGTTCGTAAAGAAAACTACCAAATTTATGGCTCATGACGAAACTAATACCTGTGGTATTGGCGATACCGTATTAATTATGGAAACCCGCCCGCTGAGCAAAAGTAAGAACTGGAGATTAGTTGAAATTTTAGAAAGGGCTAAATAAGATGGTACAACAGGAATCAAGATTAAATGTAGCCGATAACAGCGGAGCTAAAGAAGTTTTAGTTATCCGTGTGTTAGGTGGTACAGGTAAAAGATACGCCTCGATAGGTGACAAAATTGTTGTTACCGTAAAAAGCGCGATACCTTCAGGTAACGTTAAAAAAGGCACCGTATCTAAAGCCGTAGTGGTTAGAACTAAAAAAGAGATCCGTCGTAAAGATGGTTCATATATCCGTTTCGACGACAACGCAGCTGTTTTGTTAAATAACCAGGATGAGCCAAGAGGTACACGTATCTTCGGCCCGGTTGCAAGAGAACTGCGTGAGAAACAATTTATGAAAATTGTATCATTAGCACCGGAGGTATTGTAACATGGCATATAAAAAGAAAGTAGAAACCGGCAAGATTAAGCTTCGTAAAGGAGATCTTGTTAAGGTTATTGCCGGTGATTCAAAAGGATCACAAGGTAAAATAGTTGAAGTGATCACAGCAACTAACAGGGCTGTAGTTGAAGGTGCCAACTTGGTATCAAAACATACAAAACCTAATGCTGCTAACCCTAATGGTGGTATAGTTAAGCAAGAAGCTGCTATCCATATCTCAAACTTAGCACTGGTTGATCCTAAAACAGGTAACCCAACCCGCGTTGGCCGCAAATTAAGCGATGCCGGCAAATTAGTAAGGGTAGCAAAAAAATCAGGGGAGGAAATTAAGTAATGACTTACGTACCAAGATTAAAATCAAAATATAAGGACGAAATTCGCACCGCGCTGAAAGATAAATTTCAGTACAAAAGCGTAATGCAGGTTCCTAAGCTTGAAAAAATTGCAATCAACCAGGGTGTTGGTGGTGCTACTACCGATAAAAAACTTATCGAGAACACAATCACCGAGTTAACAACCATTACCGGTCAGCAAGCGGTTTCTTCAAAATCTAAAAAAGATATCTCAAACTTCAAATTGCGTAAAAACATGCCGGTAGGCGTACGTGTAACTTTACGTGACAATACAATGTATGAGTTTCTTGACCGTTTAATCGCTGTTGCTTTGCCACGTATCCGTGACTTCAAAGGTATCAACGATAAAGGTTTTGATGGCCGAGGTAACTACACATTAGGTATCACTGAGCAAATTATCTTCCCTGAGATCAATATTGACAAGATCAATAAAATTCAAGGTATGGATATTACCTTTGTAACCTCAGCTACCAACGATGTTGAAGCTTTGGAATTGCTTAAACAATTTGGATTACCATTTAAAAATCAAAATACTAATGGCTAAAGAAGGTGTAAAAGCACGTGAAGTAAAACGTGCTAAGTTAGTAGCTAAATATGCTGAAAAAAGAGCTGCTTTGAAAGAAGCTGGTGATTATATCGCTCTTGATAAATTACCTAAAGCAGCATCACCGGTAAAATTGCACAACCGTTGCAAGCTAACCGGCCGCCCTCGTGGTTATATGCGCCAGTTTGGCATTTCACGTGTAACATTCCGTGAAATGGCATTAGCAGGCCAGATACCGGGAGTTAAAAAAGCAAGCTGGTAATACAAAAAGCAGGTACCGAATTGCCGGTTGCAGGTTGAGAATTAAATTCTTACCTTTGCGGCCGGCAATTCGCAACATATACCTGCGCTTGCCGATTAATGAATTTTTTAACCGATGGAAGGTCGTCGCTGTGAAGCAGAAGGAAACCACCATCATAAACAACAATAATGAATACAGATCCAATCGCAGATTATCTTACAAGAGTAAGGAATGCTATTAAAGCCAACCATAGGGTTGTTGAAATTCCTGCATCAAATCTGAAGAAGGAAATCACGAAAGTGCTTTTCGACAAAGGTTACATTGCTAATTACAAGTTTGAAGAAGTTGGTGTACAAGGCACTATTAAAGTAGCTTTGAAATACCACCCTATCACTAAAATTCCTGCAATCCGCAGCATTTCACGTATTAGTAAACCAGGTTTGAGGAAATACGCAGGCACGGCTAACATGCCAAGGGTATTAAATGGTTTAGGTATCGCCATCCTGTCAACTTCTAAAGGTGTAATGACCGATAAAGAAGCCCGTCAGTTAAATGTTGGTGGTGAAGTTTTATGCTACGTTTATTAATAGGAGGAATTTAAGCAATGTCAAGAATAGGAAAAGCACCTATAGCATTAGCCTCAGGCGTAACAGTTACCGTATCAGCAGATAACGTAGTAACTGTAAAAGGCCCCAAAGGTGAATTGCATCAAGCTGTTGATAGGGATATCACGGTAGAGCAAGAAGAAGGAAACTTATTAGTTAAACGCCCTTCTGATCAAAAACGTCATAAAGCGCTGCACGGTTTATACCGCTCGCTTTTAAACAACATGGTTGTTGGTGTAACTGAAGGCTACAAAGTTCAGCAAGAGCTTGTAGGTGTTGGTTACCGTGCAACTAATACAGGTAATACTTTAGATTTAGTGTTGGGTTTCTCTCACCACTATGTATTTGAATTACCACAAGAAATTAAAGTTACAACTACTGCTGAAAAGGGTAAAAACCCAACTATCATTCTGGAGTCTATCGACAAACAGTTGATCGGTCAGGTAGCTGCGAAAATACGTTCGTTACGTGCCCCTGAACCATACAAAGGTAAAGGTATTAAATTTGTTGGCGAAGTGTTAAGAAGAAAAGCAGGTAAATCAGCATCTAAAAAATAATCGTCATGGCAGGTAAATTATCAAGAAGAGACAGAATTAAAAGAGGAATCAGAAAACGTATTTCAGGTTCTTCAGAGCGTCCGCGCTTGTCAGTATACAGGAGCAACAAAGGTATTTACGCTCAGATCATTGACGATGTAACCGGTAAAACTATAGTATCAGCTTCATCTTTATCAAAAGATTTCACAGCAGCAGAAGGCACTAAATCAGATCAATCAGTAGCCGTAGGCAAACTGGTAGCTGAAAAAGCAATCGCGGCTGGCATCAAAGATGTAGTTTTCGATAGAAATGGTTATTTGTACCATGGCCGTGTTAAATCACTGGCTGAAGGTGCACGTGAAGGTGGTTTAAACTTTTAATCGAAACAAGAGATGTCAACAATCAACATA
Organism: Mucilaginibacter sp. GW821-FHT07G05; assembly: GCF_059418565.1. Classification (NCBI taxonomy): domain Bacteria; kingdom Pseudomonadati; phylum Bacteroidota; class Sphingobacteriia; order Sphingobacteriales; family Sphingobacteriaceae; genus Mucilaginibacter; species Mucilaginibacter sp. GW821-FHT07G05. Next base: position 79,585 of record NZ_JBWKQC010000008.1, read on the forward strand.
AAAAGAGTAAAAACAAGCGAGATCGAATTAAAAGACCGCTTGGTAAGCATACAACGTGTTGCCAAAGTAACTAAAGGTGGTCGTACTTTCAGCTTTTCTGCCATTGTGGTAGTAGGTGATGAAAACGGCGTAGTTGGTTACGGTTTAGGTAAAGCAAAAGAGGTTACCGAGGCTATTGCCAAAGGTATTGATGATGCTAAAAAGAACCTGGTAAAGGTTCCGATTATCAACAACACTATACCTCACGAGCAAATCGGTAAATTTTCAGGTGGTTTCGTATTCTTGAAACCGGCTGCAAACGGTACCGGTGTAATTGCAGGTGGTGCGATGCGTGCTGTATTAGAGTCGGCAGGTGTACACAACGTACTTGCAAAATCAAAAGGTTCATCAAACCCGCACAACGTGGTTAAAGCAACTGTATCAGCATTAGCGCAAATGCGTGATGCCTTTACAGTAGCTCAGCACCGTGGTGTAGATTTAGGTAAAGTATTTAACGGATAATCATCATGGCAAAAGTCAAAATAACCCTGATTAAAAGCGTGATCGATAGAAGTGAGCGCCAGAAAAAGACAGTGCAGGCACTGGGCTTAAGAAAAATAAACCATAGCGTGGAAGTTGAAGCTACTCCGGCTATCATCGGTATGGTAAGAAAAGTTAATCATTTGGTAGCAATAGAAAGCATTTAATATTATGAATTTAAGTAATCTTAAACCTGCTGAAGGTTCTACCAAAAGCAGAAAAAGAATTGGCCGTGGTACAGGTTCAGGCCGTGGCGGTACTTCAACACGCGGTCACAAAGGTGCCGGTTCACGTTCAGGTCACAGCACTAAAGTTGGTTTTGAAGGTGGTCAGATGCCGTTACAACGCCGTGTACCAAAGGTAGGTTTCAAAAATCCTAACCGTATTGAGTACGTAGGTGTAAACCTTGATGTGCTTCAAAAATTAACCGAGCAATATTCAATTGCCGTAGTTGATTTTGATACATTGAAAGAGCATGGCCTGGCTTCAAAAAACGACCTTGTTAAAATATTAGGCCGTGGCGAACTTACAGCCAAGTTAGACGTTAAAGCTCATGCATTTACTGCTACTGCGCAAAAAGCAATTGAAGCAGCTGGTGGTACCATCGTTAAGTTGTAAATTTCAATGAAGAAATTATTCACTACATTATCCAATATCTGGAAAATTGAAGATTTAAGAGTGCGTATTATTAACACACTCTTATTTCTTTTAATATATCGTATAGGCTCATTCGTGGTTCTGCCGGGTGTAGATCCGGCATCGCTTAACAGCCAAAATGCTAAAGAGGGATTACTTGGGTTGCTGAATATGTTTGCAGGAGGTTCGTTTTCACGTTCCTCTATTTTTGCATTAGGTGTAATGCCTTACATATCGGCGTCTATCGTAGTGCAACTATTAGGTATTGCTGTACCTTACTTTGCTAAAATGCAAAAAGAAGGCGAAAGCGGCCGTAACAAAATCAATCAGTGGACCCGTTATTTGACAGTTGCTATCACCATAGCACAGTCAATAGCCTACTCACGTGCACAAATTACACCTGAAGCTAAACTGATAGGCGAACCATTGTTCACTATTTTAAGTACTTTCGTACTTACCGCAGGTACTTTATTTGTAATGTGGCTGGGTGAAAAAATTACGGATAAAGGTATCGGTAACGGTGTATCACTCATCATTATGGTGGGTATCATCGCGCAGTTACCGGGTGCATTTGTTACCGAGTTTCAAACGCGCACAAGCGGCAGTGGTGGTTTAATTACCTTCATTGTTGAAATTGTAGCATTGATACTGGTAGTAATGTTTACTATACTTATAGTACAGGGTACGCGCAAAATTGCCGTACAATATGCTAAACGTATGGTGGGCAACAAGCAATACGGTGGTGTACGTCAGTACATTCCGTTAAAGGTAAACGCTGCAGGTGTAATGCCGATCATCTTCGCCCAGGCGCTGATGTTTATTCCGGCTACTATCCCTCAGTTTGTGCCAAGCCTGGCTACTAACAGTGTGCTGATGTCATTATCAAACTACAACTCATGGGCACATAACGTGCTGTTTGCAGTGCTGATCATCCTGTTCACTTACTTCTATACTGCCATTACGGTTAATCCAACCCAAATGTCAGACGATATGAAGAAGAACGGCGGATTTATACCAGGCGTTAAACCGGGTAAAACTACTGCAGATTATATTGATGATGTAATTTCAAAGATCACCCTTCCAGGTTCAATCTTCCTGGCTATTATCGCTATCATACCTGCCCTGGCAAGTGTTGTAGGTGTAAACAGCCTGTTCGCAAGATTCTTTGGAGGTACATCACTGATTATATTAGTGGGTGTGGTACTTGATACCTTACAGCAGATTGAAAGCCACTTATTGATGCGTCATTACGATGGCTTAATGAAAACAGGTAGAATTAAAGGCCGTTCAGCCGTTCCGGCTGCCACAGGCACTGTTCCACCGGCTATCTAATTATCGATGTCTAAGATCCATTACAAGTCGGCAGAGGAGATTGAACTGATCAGGGAAAGTGCCCTGTTAGTATCCAAAACGCTTGCAGAGGTAGCCAAAGTAATTGGACCGGGTGTAACAACCATAAAACTAAATGAGCTTGCCGAAACCTTTATAAGGGACAACGGCGGCGTACCGGCATTTTTGAATTATCATGGATTCCCCTATTCGTTATGCATTTCGCCTAACGATCAGGTGGTCCATGGTTTTCCAGGTAAAAAAGAACTAGTTGACGGCGACCTTATATCGGTTGACTGCGGTGTGATACTGAATAAGTATTACGGCGATTCGGCCTTTACTTTCGCTATAGGCGAGGTTGACGAAACTACCAGGACTTTGATGCGTGTTACCCGTGAATGCCTTGATAAAGGGATTGAGAAAGCCGTAGCAGGTTTACGCGTAGGCGATATAGCCAGCGCGGTACAGGAGCATGCTGAACAGTATAAATTCGGTGTGGTGAAAGAACTGGTTGGTCACGGTGTAGGCTTACAGCTGCATGAAAAACCCGAAGTGCCTAACTACGGTAAACGCGGCTCAGGCATTAAGCTTGAAGAAGGTATGGTGATAGCTATTGAACCGATGATCAATGCCGGCCGTGCCGGGGTTAAGTTTTGGGACGATGGCTGGACAGTATCAACTGTTGATGGCAAACCATCAGCGCATTACGAGCATACCGTTGCGGTAAAAAAGGGAAAAGCAGACATCTTATCAACGTTTTCATACATTGATGATGTTTTAAAAGAAAAAAATAATAATTAAAAAAATTTTATTAATTTTGCGTCCCGCTTTTAAGGCTGGATAATTAAGTAATAATCAACAAAATATGGCGAAACAATCTTCGATTGAGCAGGACGGTACAATTAGGGAGGCATTGTCAAATGCAATGTTCAGGGTTGAACTGGAAAACGGCCACGAGATTATTGCACACATATCTGGTAAAATGCGTATGCACTACATCAAAATTCTTCCTGGCGACAGGGTGAAACTGGAGATGAGCCCATACGATTTAACCAAGGGCAGAATAACTTATAGATACAAATAAAATAAAGCGATGAAAGTTAGAGCATCCATTAAAAAACGCAGTGCTGATTGCAAGATCATCCGCCGCAACGGGAAACTTTATGTGATCAACAAAAAGAACCCCAAATTTAAACAACGCCAGGGCTAAGAACAATTAGTGAAGGATTGAAGAATTGAATGAGTGAATTCAATGTTCATGAATTCAACAAATCAACAAATAAAAAAATATGGCAAGGATTTCAGGTATTGATTTACCAAAAAATAAAAGAGGAGAGATCGGACTTACTTACATTTTCGGTATCGGCCGTACTACAGCTCAAAGCATTTTGACTGAGGCAGGTATTGATTTTAACATTAAAGTACAGGATTGGACCGATGAGCAGTTAAGCGCTATCCGTGGTATCATTAACGACCGTTTAAAGGTTGAAGGTGCACTGCGTTCAGAAGTACAGCTTAACATTAAGCGTTTAATGGATATTGGTTGCTACCGCGGCACCCGTCATCGCAAGGGCTTACCATTACGTGGTCAGCGCACTAAAAACAACTCACGTACCCGTAAAGGAAAACGTAAAACAGTTGCTAACAAGAAAAAAGCTACTAAGTAATAACTGATTGGCAGGTTAACGCCTGCCAGGACTATAAAATTATAAAACAGCTCAACGGGTCCGGGTTATAGCATTGATCCAGTAATTCGTTAGCTCAATAATTAAAAAAATGGCTAAAACTAAAAAAGTTACCAAAAAACGTATCGTAATTGTTGAGCCGGTTGGCGAAGCACACATCAACGCTACTTTTAACAACATCATTTTAACCCTTACCAACAAAAACGGACAGGCTATTTCATGGTCATCTGCCGGTAAAATGGGTTTCAAAGGTTCAAAAAAGAACACTCCTTACGCTGCTTCACAAGCTGCTGCCGATTGCGGTAAAGTTGCTTATGATTTAGGCTTGCGTAAAGTAGAGGTATTTGTTAAAGGCCCGGGTTCAGGTCGTGAGTCGGCTATCCGTACTTTACAAACAACCGGTATCGAGGTAACTACCATTAAAGATATCACCCCGCTTCCGCACAACGGATGTCGTCCTTCAAAAAGAAGAAGAGTTTAATTAATTCGATTTTTAAAGCTAAGATTCAGCAGCTACAGGCTGCCTGATACTTTAAACAACAAACAAAAATGGCAAGATACACAGGACCAAAGTCCAAAATTGCACGTCGTTTCCGCGAGCCGATCTTCGGTCCGGATAAAGCACTGGAAAGAAAAAATTACCCACCGGGTATGCATGGCGCCTCTAAAAGAAGAGGAAAACAATCTGAGTACTCTACTCAATTGCAAGAGAAACAAAAAGTTAAATACACTTACGGTGTATTAGAGCGTCAGTTCGAAAACTTGTTTCACCGTGCATCAGCAAAAGAAGGTATCACCGGCGAAAACTTGCTTAAATTTTTAGAAGCTCGTTTAGATAACGCGGTATATCGTTTAGGCATCGCTCCAACCCGTTCAGCTGCCCGTCAGTTGGTAGGTCACAAACACATCACTGTCAATGGTGAAGTGGTAAACATCGCTTCTTACGCTTTAAAAGCTGGTGATGTAGTTGCCGTACGCGAAAAATCAAAATCTCTTGAGGCTATTACTACTTCTGTAGCAGGCCGCAGGATCAATAAATATAGCTGGTTAGAATGGGATGCTAACACCTTAACAGGTAAATTCCTAACCTATCCAAATCGTGATGAGATCCCTGAAAACATCAAGGAAAACCTGATCGTCGAGTTGTACTCTAAATAAGTAATGATACTTATCCACATAATGGTTGGTTTATTAAACCAATCATTTTTGTGGTTTAAATCAATTCAATTAAAAACAATAAACAAAGGATATAAATGGCAATTTTAGCATTTCAAAAACCAGACAAGGTTATCATGCAAAAATCAACTGATTTTGATGGCACGTTTGAATTCCGTCCGTTAGAACCAGGCTTCGGTGTAACCATTGGTAATGCTCTGCGTCGTATCTTACTTTCTTCGTTAGAAGGTTTTGCTATTACTTCTGTTCGTTTTTCAGGAGTTACGCATGAATTTTCAACGATCAAAGGCGTTGTTGAAGACGTTACCGAAATCATTTTGAACTTAAAACAAGTTCGTTTCAAAAAGACAGGTGAATCAGGCGACAACGAAAAAGTATTTGTTATCATCAACGGTCAGGATACTTTCAAAGCCGGTGATATCACTAAATTCTCAAATAACTTTACTGTTTTAAATCCTGATTTGGTTTTGGCCAATATGGATTCATCAGTTACACTTGAAGTTGAATTAACCGTTGCCAAAGGCCGTGGTTACATTTCAAACGAAGAAAACAAGAACCCTGATGCCAACATAGGCGTGATCGCTATCGATTCGATCTTCACCCCTATCAAAAACGTAAAATACACTATCGAGAACTATCGTGTTGAGCAAAAAACCGACTACGAGAAACTGGTACTTGATATTGCTACTGATGGCTCGATCCATCCGGAAGATGCATTAAAAGAAGCGGCTAAGATCCTTATCCAACACTTTATGCTATTCTCTGATGAGAACATGATGCTTGAAGCACAAGCTAAAGAAGAAACCAAAGAGGTTGACGAAGAGATTCTGCACATGCGCAAGATCCTAAAAACTGAACTGGTTGATCTTGATCTTTCTGTTCGTGCATTAAATTGCCTTAAAGCTGCCGATATCCGCAGCCTTGCAGACCTGGTTTCTTATGATGTAGCTGATATGTTAAAGTTCAGAAACTTCGGTAAAAAATCATTAACTGAAATTCAGGACCTGGTTAAATCAAAAGGCCTGTCATTCGGTATGAACCTGTCTAAATTTAAATTAGACGAAGAATAATCAACAGAAATAAAGAGCAAAGAGTCAGGAATCAGGACTTCTGTCTTGCATCCTGGCTCTTTATTCTTAAATCAAATAAATTTAACCCGGCATAATTCCGAGGGCTTGACGGTAACGCCGCCCAACGGTATGCACGTGCCATAACAACAAAAAACAATGAGACACGGAAAAAAAGTAAATCACTTAGGCCGTACCAACAGTCACCGCAAGGCGATGTTAAGTAACATGGCTACTTCGCTTATTTTACACAAGCGTATTACAACTACTTTAGCTAAAGCGAAAGCTTTACGCGTTTATGTAGAGCCTTTGATAACAAAATCAAAAAGCGATACTACACACTCACGTCGTACAGTATTCAGCTATCTTAAAGATAAAGATGCTGTTTCTATCCTGTTCCGCGAAGTAGCTGAAAAAGTAGCTAACCGTCCGGGTGGCTACACACGTATCATCAAACTGGAAAACCGTTTAGGTGATAACGCTGAAGTTGCAATAATTGAATTAGTAGATTATAACACTGTTTACGGTGCTGATGCTGCTCCTGCTGCTAAGAAAACAACACGTCGTCGTGGTGGTTCTGGTAAAGCTAAAGCTGCTGACGCTGCTCCTGCTGAAGAAGCAGTAGTAGTTGAAGAAACTCCAAAAGCAGTTTCTACTGAAGAAACTCCTGCCGCTGAAACACCAGCTGCAACTGATAAAGAAGAAAACGCTGAAAAAGGTGAGTAATCTTTAAAAGAGATCAATACGAAAAACGCCCCGCTTATTTAAGTGGGGCGTTTTTCGTTTATGGCAGTTTCTTGGATTAACAGCCACTTGCATTTTCAATTGCGTGAGGTATGCCATAACATTTTCTCCGTTTCGCGTTAGGGGTAGTAGCGGATACCGGCCATTGCGCATAAGGCCTGTAGGCGTATGAGCGAATAACCCGGGCCGAAGGTAACGCCCTGATAATGGATATATAATAAATTCGCCCCTGTTGAATTCGCAGAACTTTTCCTCTTATTAGTGTAATTACTCCCTGTAAGGGCTGTAAGGAAAAATGTATAATTGCACTTTGAAGGTAAAATGACGATTGCCCACACCCACTCTCCACTGTCATGCTGAGGAACGAAGCATCTATCGCAGATAAGCATAGCGAAGAAGATTCTTTAAACGTTCAGAATAACAGTTTTTTTAATACGTAAAGAGTAGGTACGAAGCAATCTCTACTTAGGCTGTGCCGATGCTATATTAACGACAGTCTGCTCTTGGGCGCAGTGCCCCATTACTTTTGAGGGCAAAAGTAACAAAACCCTTGTCCAGCAAAAGGCTTCTTTGCCGCACAAGGCCTTCCTTGCAAACCGTGCAGAACTTTGGGCTGGAACTTTTGCTCCGACACTCATTTCCTCCCCACATGCAACAAGTTCCTATGCCCGCCTTTGCGCTCGTGGCCTCCGCAGCTCTGCCCGTTTTCGCCCGAAGCTGTTTGCTGACGGGAAACGAATCATAAGAAATATAAAGCATCCTTTCATAGGGGAGAGGGGAGCTAAACCACCAGGTGCAGTAGATTGCTGAAAGTTATTAGATAAGGCTTTTACCTCCTTCTGATAAGCTAACATTATTTAACTCCCATTACACACTTATAGCGTCAATTACAACAATGGCCCCTAAAACCCAAATGCTTCGTTCTTCAGCATGACAGGGAGAGGGGGAGTCATCGTCATTTTACCTCCAACGTCAAAAAGGATTAAATTCTCTCAATGACACATTTTACGCTATGAATAAGACTTGCCATAACAAACGCCATTTCTGACAACCTGTCATTTCACTATACACCTTTTCTGCAAAAATATCCCTGCCAAATGCCATTATAAAGCAGTATTACTGCCATTTGTCAATTGGCACAAGCATTGATAAATAGCAGTGGTAAATACAATTAAATAAGAAAAAACAATCATATGTCTAAAATCATTGGAATCGACTTAGGGACAACAAACTCGTGCGTAGCAGTAATGGAGGGTAACGAACCTGTAGTTATTGCCAACAGCGAGGGTAAACGCACTACGCCATCAGTAGTTGCATTTGTTGACAACGGCGAACGTAAAGTGGGTGACCCGGCAAAACGTCAGGCGATCACCAATCCTACAAAAACTATTTATTCTATTAAACGCTTCATGGGTAACCAGTTTAACGAGGTTACTAAAGAAGCTTCACGTGTACCATACAAAGTTGTGGGTGAAAACAACACACCACGCGTTGAAATTGGCGACCGTAAATATACTCCGCAAGAAATTTCGGCTATGGTGCTTCAAAAAATGAAGAAAACTGCTGAAGATTTCCTGGGTCATGAAGTTACAGAAGCGGTTATTACCGTGCCTGCTTACTTTAACGATGCACAACGCCAGGCTACTAAAGAAGCCGGTGAAATTGCAGGCTTAAAAGTACGCCGTATCATCAACGAGCCTACTGCTGCTGCCCTTGCTTACGGCTTGGATAAAGCACACAAGGATATGAAAATCGCGGTATTTGACTGCGGTGGTGGTACGCATGACGTATCGATACTTGAGTTAGGTGATGGCGTGTTTGAAGTAAAATCAACCGATGGTGATACTCACTTAGGTGGTGACGACTTTGACCAGGTAATTATTGACTGGTTAGCTGATGAATTCAAAAGCGACGAAGGTATTGATCTGCGTAAAGACCCTATGGCTTTACAACGCTTAAAAGAGGCTTCTGAAAAAGCTAAAATTGAGCTTTCAAGCACTGCGCAAACTGAAATTAACTTACCATACATTACCGCTGTTGACGGTTTGCCTAAGCACTTGGTTAAAACTTTAACTCGTGCTAAATTTGAGCAATTGGCAGATAGCCTGATCAAACGTACTATCGATCCTTGCCGTTCTGCATTGAAAAACGCAGGTTTAAGCACTTCTGATATCGACGAAGTTATTTTGGTAGGTGGTTCAACCCGTATCCCTGCAATTCAGGAAGCTGTACAATCATTCTTCGGTAAAGCGCCTTCAAAAGGTGTTAACCCTGATGAGGTTGTTGCTATTGGTGCCGCTATACAAGGTGGTGTATTAACAGGTGAAGTTAAAGATGTATTGTTACTTGACGTTACCCCGCTTTCATTAGGTATTGAAACTATGGGTGGTGTAATGACCAAACTGATCGAAGCTAACACTACTATCCCTACTAAAAAATCGGAAACTTTCTCAACCGCGTCTGATAGCCAGCCATCAGTTGAGATCCACATATTACAAGGTGAGCGCCCAATGGCTGCTGCCAACCGTACTATTGGCCGTTTCCACTTAGATGGTATTCCACCTGCACCGCGTGGTGTGCCGCAAGTTGAGGTAACTTTTGATATTGATGCCAACGGTATATTGCATGTATCTGCAAAAGATAAAGCAACCGGTAAAGAGCAAAAGATCCGTATCGAAGCTTCTTCAGGTTTAACTGATGCCGAGATCAAGAAAATGAAAGACGAAGCAGAAGCAAATGCTGAATCGGACAAAAAAGCAAGAGAAGAAGTTGAAAAACTGAATGCTGCTGATGCCCTGATCTTCTCTACAGAAAAACAACTGAAAGAGTATGGCGATAAAATTCCTGCTGACAAGAAAGCCCCAATTGAAGAAGGCTTAACTAAATTGAAAGCAGCATACGAATCTAAGAACTTGGCCGATATTGAAGTGGCTCAAAACGAATTGAACACTGCATGGACTTCAGCTTCTGAAGATATGTACAAAGCTTCGGCAGAAGCAGGTCAACAACCGGGTGCTGATGCCGGTGCCCCTGGTGCACAAGCAGGCAATGCTGATGGCGTTACCGATGTTGATTATGAAGAGGTAAAATAATATAACTCATCATATAAAAACGGCCCGACTGAGTGATCAGTCAGGCCGTTTTGCGTTTGGGAGGAATTACGTGCTATATTTGAAAAATAGTCTTATGAGCGAAACTGATAATATTATTGAAATAGGCATCGACAGTGTCGGTCAATTATTTATTAAACCCGAGAAAGAAAACTTCACTTTGATTTGGCGGAGTGCGACTGAAGTGCATTGGGATATTAACAACAAATATTTATACTCACCAAAGCCCAAAGAATGGTCATATTTGGATTGGTATAAACACATAACCAGCGTTGTTAAAGACGAATATTCGTGCACATTGAAAATAACTGACGTAACCCGGTGGGTTGATATTACCGTAGAGCTTAAAGCTGCAATTTTGGATATTAATAATTAAAGATGATTACTTGCGTTCATTTGCAACTGGCAGTGTGAGAATATTAAATTATAAGTCCGTCATGCCGAATTTATCTCAACATCTCATTAGAAAAGTATCAAATAAGCAAATTGTTTCCCTTGCTCGTGAGATGCTGAAACAAGTTCAGCATGACTTTTATGGCCTTCCCAACACTTGTGCTTACAAACGAGCGCAAGATCAATACCCAGCCCCTACCGCCGGCATATTATCCAAACATTTGGCAAAATACCTATCCCAGCTTACTTGCTGTACTCGGTTTTGCATGTGGTTGGTGTCTGCTTCGTAGTCGATATTGAGTTGGCGGTATTTGGCATCAATACGGTTAAATATATTGGCGACAACAATGCTGTAATCTCTGCCGAAACGGGTCTGGCTGAATGTCCGCAATACTTCCTGCTGTTGGAGATAGGCTATAATGTAATGGCCTTGTTCGTGCTTTAATACTTCGGGTAACATATCGTTGGTTATTTTGCTGCGGTTGAGCCACGATAGCCCTTTATTCATTACCATTTGCACATTAAAATTGAGCTTGAACACACCGTTTAAGCGGCGAACCTGGTAATTATAACTGATGCTGCAATTGGTATAAGCTACGGCACCGTAATTAGTTATTTTGGGACTACCCTGAAAATCGGCCGCGGTGAGTATGCGGTAGCCCTGGGCAAATGATATTGAGGAAAGCGACAGCAGCAATACGCTTGCAGCTATCGCTTTTTTAATGGTAGAAAGCATACATCAAAAAGTTAGTTTTTACTTTTTGACGTCATCCTGTTTTAAAAGGTTTAATGCCATAGTTTCTTTCAGTGTCCGTTCCATTCCTTCAACCGAGCCATCAAGGAAGATCACGTTGCCTTTAGAGTTCTCGGAGAAGTGCTTGATCGACTCTGTCCACATGGTGAAAAGGATCACCGAGGTATCCATATTGGCATGCTGCATTTCTTTGGCGGCTACCGTCATACCTTTGGCCACTTCCTCGCGGAATAGCGCGATACCTTGTCCGCGCAGTTGAGCAGCCTGGCGTTCGGCTTCGGCAGATATTTTGATGGCGTTACCTTCGGCCTCGGCGGCTTTGGTTTTGGTGATGAGTAAAGCCTGACCTTCGTTCTCGGCAGCGGCTTTAAGATTGTTGGAAGCCACTACCTGGCTCATCGATTTCATGATCACATCATCAAAAGTAATATCGTTTAATTGCAAATCTTGCAGGTGATACCCCCAGCTCTCCAATATATTATCCAACTGTTCTTTTACATGCTCTACAATATCGCGGCGCAGTATCAGTACGTCTGCCTGGCGTTTGGTGGCCACAAACGCACGAATAGAGCCCTCAACGGTACGCACCAGCGCCTGCATCAGGTTACGTTCATCCACAAACTTAAAGGCCACGTTTTTAATGGTCTCTTCATTTTGATCAAGTACCGAATAAAGCAGCATGGCCTTAAAGTATACATTGGCCTGATCAAAAGTTACTGCCTGAAATTCCAGCTCAACCGAGCGGTTCTGGATAGAGATTCGCGAGTAGATCATTTCAATCAGCGGAACCTTAAAATTAAGGCCTGGTGTAAGTATCCGGCGATACTTCCCGAATACTGTTACTACAGCTATGGTACCCTGCTTTACAGTTACAAACGAGCTGAACAAAATAATAATTAAAACAAAAACTACTATTGAAATGCTTATAGTTGACGCCATGATTAATAATTGATTACGGAATAAATATAAATTAATTATTGGTGTATAATTTGTTTTTTAACAATGTAAATCTAAAATCAATGAACTTAAAACGTACTTTCGGCACTGTACTCACCATATTGGGCATCATCGGACTTATTTATACCGGCCTGGGTGTGATACAAAAAAGCTCAGCCTACACCACCTTAATAGTAGTAGGCATAATCGCTATCATTTTCTTTTTTACAGGCGTTGGCCTTGTGCGCAACACCAAAGACGAAGCCTAACCCGCGGGTGTAATAATCCCGGAGTCGCTGATGTTGAGGCCGGCTTCGGGGATATCAGTAGCGTTGAGCATTTTTATGCGCTTTACTACACGGTTAGCAGTATCTACACGTAAACCACCCGGCATTGATTGCCGGGTTGAAATGATACGGCCGCTCAAAAACTCTCCACTTTTGTTGATATAAATTTTAAGAAGGGGTGCAATGCCGCAAACGCCTGTAGTATTCACACCTTTATAGGTACAAAAATTACCCAGGCTATACGCTATAAAACGGTTATTGTATTTCTCCATAGCCCTTGTAAGGTGCGGGCCATGGCCCAAAACCACATCAGCACCGGCATCAATGGCGTTGTGGGCAAACAAGCGAACATCGCCACGGCGTTCGCCTTTGTAAGATTCAGGTCCGGGAGGCAAGTGTTCATGATCGGTTCCTTCTCCACCGCCATGAAACGATACGATCACTATATCAACCCGCTGCTTTAATTCGCTGATGATCGCGGCTGCTTTGGCATGATCGAGCAGTGATACCGTTGGCGCGTTTGGCGAAAAGGCGCAAAAGCCATAAGTAACCCCATTTATTTTAAATATGGTGGAAGGATATTTGTGCAGTCCGGCATATTTTATGCCTACCGAATCGAGCATTTTTACGGTACTCTTTTGCCCGGCAAGGCCAAAATCGCCTACGTGGTTATTGGCAATGCTCAACACATCAAAGCCTGCATCCTTCAAAATACCGGCATAATGCCGCGGCATCCGGAACAAATAGGCTTTACTTACCTGGTGCAGTTTATAATAGGCAGCCGCGCCGGTATCCAAGAGTACACCTTCGAGATTGCCGAAGGTGACATCGGCACTGCGTAACTCATCGGCCACAGCCTTAAAACTGTTCTTGCCGCTATCCGGCGGTAAAGTATGCTTATCGGGATATGATGTACCAAGCATAATATCGCCAACGGCGGCAATACATATAGAATCGGCCCCGTGCTTAACCACTGTTTTGGTGGCAGTATCGTTTTGAAGAACATTCGCGGAATCGGGCTTTTGCCCCTGTTCGCTATTGAAGCGACAGGCCGAAAATAACAGGGTGATCAGTAAAAGGTTCAGGTACTGTTTCATAGTCAAAAAAAAATCCTTTCGTTATAACGAAAGGATTCAAATATTAATTCAAAGATATAAAAATCTTATTGGCTGTCATCTTCTTCTTCGTTTTCCAGCTGATCTTTGTATGATGCCAGCAAACGGCCGCCTTTATAAAAGTAGCGGTTGTAATAGTTATCATCAAGGCTTGATATGGCAACACCCTTTGATGAAGCGTGCGCGAACCTGCCGTTGCCCAAATACACACCTACGTGTGATATGCTGCGGCTGTGTATTTTAAAGAAAACCAAATCGCCTTCTTTCAACTCATCTTTACTAACAGGATTAACCATGCTGAAAATATCGCGTGAGCTGCGTTTGATGCTCAGGTTAAAAACCTTGCTGTACATCTCTTTGGTAAAGGCCGAACAATCGATGCCCCTGCGCGAAGTTCCGCCGAAACGATACGGAGTACCGATCCAATCATGAACAAATTCAAAAAGTTTTAAGTTTGAGGTGGCCGATAAAGCTACACCCATTATTTGAGAGAGGTATGTTTTAGCTAAACTTTCCTGATCATCTGCCGCATTATCAGTAGCCGCCGTGGCTGGCTTTGTTTGTGCACTTGCACTTAGCACGCTGATAATTAGTGCAATAGCAATAGTAATTTTCTTCATTTAATCCTTACCTTGTTGTTAATAGGGGTTCAACAGATTGTTTATTAAACTATACAGTGTGTCTATTGTTGAATACAAAGCTATCCAAACATTTTAAAATTGCAAATTTATGGCACACTTTTTTTAAATTAATGTAATTTTTGCAGCCTGCATTACGTACCCGGATAATTGTAAGTAACATTTGTAATGTATTTTCATAATTTAAAGTATATAGTTAGATTTGCGCTTCTGTTAACACAAAACTGGTTCTTTTAAAATATAATGAGTTCAATCGAAATAAATAAAGACACCTACCTGATGTGGTACGAGTCGATGATGCTAATGCGTAAGTTCGAGGAGAAAACCGGACAATTATACGGACAACAAAAAATAAGGGGCTTTTGCCACTTATATATTGGGCAGGAGGCTGTTTTGGCCGGTGCCATGTCGGTATTACGTCATGAGGATAGTATGATCACCGCGTACCGCGATCACGCTCATGCCCTTGCAAAAGGCACAACCCCTAAAGCCATTATGGCCGAAATGTATGGTAAAGCTACCGGCTGTTCAAAAGGCAAAGGTGGTTCAATGCACATGTTTGATAAGGAAAACCATTTTTACGGTGGTCACGGTATTGTAGGCGGTCAAATTCCGCTGGGTGCCGGTATCGCTTTCGCCGAAAAATTTAAAGGTACCGAGTTTTTAAACGTTGCCTACATGGGCGATGGCGCCGTACGCCAGGGCGCGCTTAACGAAACCTTTAACATGGCTGCCCTTTGGAAACTGCCTGTTATTTTCGTTTGCGAAAACAATGGTTACGCCATGGGTACTTCAGTAGCACGTACTACAATTCAACCTGATATATATAAATTAGGCTTACCATACGGTATACCATCATCTGCTGTTGACGGTATGGATCCGGTAGCTGTACACAACGCTATGGACGAAGCCGCGCAACGCGCACGTGCAGGTGAAGGCCCAACCTTCCTTGAAATGCGTACTTACCGCTACAAAGGTCACTCGATGTCTGATCCGCAAAAATACCGTACTAAAGAGGAGCTTGAAAGCTACAAAGCCAAAGACCCTATTGAGGTGGTAAAACAAACCATATTAAAAGAAGGTTATGCTGATGAGAAATGGATTGAGGAAATTGATGCCAAAATAAAAAACACTGTTGATGAAGCGGTAAAATTTGCTGAAGAGTCACCTTGGCCTGAGGCATCAGAACTATACACTGATGTTTACGTGCAAAAAGATTATCCTTACATTTTAGACTAACCCATTATATACATCTGAATTAATATGGCTGAAGTAGTTAAAATGCCTAAAATGAGCGATACCATGACCGAAGGGGTATTGGCTAAATGGCATAAAAAAGTTGGCGACAAGGTAAAATCAGGCGATGTAATTGCCGAAGTGGAAACCGACAAAGCCACAATGGATTTCGAATCATTCCAGGATGGTACTTTATTGTATATTGGAGTTGAGGAAGGTAAAGCTGTTCCGGTTGATGCTGTAATTGCCGTTTTAGGTAAGGATGGCGAAGACTATAAAGCCGCTTTAGAAGGCGAAGGAAGCGCACCTGCTGCCGAAACCAAAGAAGAAAAACCTGCCGCCGAAGAAAAACCGACCGAAGATAAAAAACATGCGCCGGTTGCTCAAAAAGTTGATACTTCAAGCATCCCGGCTGCTGTAATACGCATGCCATTATTGAGCGACACCATGACAGAAGGTGTGATCAATAAATGGAACTTTAAAGTAGGCGATAAAGTAAAGGCCGACGATTCACTGGCCGATGTGGAAACCGACAAGGCTACCATGGAGGTTGTGGGTTATGAAGAAGGCACATTATTATACATTGGCGTAAAAGAAGGTGAAGCTGCTCCTGTTAATGGCATTATTGCCATTGTAGGTAAAGAAGGTACCGATATTACCCCATTATTACAGGATGGCGGCGACGCTCCTGCTGCTGAAACTGCAACAGAAGAAACTGCTCCTGAAGCTAAAGAAAGCGCTCCGCAGGCAACTGCTCAAGCCGGTGGTTCATCTGATGATGACAGCCGTGTAAAAGCATCTCCACTGGCACGTAAAATAGCTAAAGATAAAGGCATCAACCTTAACGATGTAAAAGGCAGCGCAGAAGGCGGCCGTATTGTTAAGAAAGATATTGAAGGCTTTACCCCTTCTACCAAAGAAGTACAGGAAGCCGCTGCAAGCAAACCTGCAGAAGCGCCTGCTAAAGAAGCAGCCAAAGGTGGCCAAACCATCTCAATCCCTGCTTACGTTGGCGAAGAGAAATACACCGAGAAACCGGTTACTCAAATGCGTAAGGTTATTGCCAAACGCTTATCTGAGAGCTTGTTCACCGCGCCTCACTTCTACGTAACTATGTCAATTGATATGGATGCTGCTATTGTGGCCCGTAACAAAATGAACGAAGTTGCACCGGTTAAGATCTCTTTCAACGATTTAGTGCTTAAAGCTACTGCTAAAGCATTGAAACAACACCCGGTTATCAATTCATCATGGTTGGGCGATAAAATTCGCTTTAACGAGCATGTGAACATTGGTGTAGCCGTTGCGGTTGACGAAGGTTTATTAGTACCGGTTGTACGTTTTGCCGATGGTAAATCATTAAGCCACATATCTGCCGAGGTAAAAGAATTTGCCAAGAAAGCGAAAGATAAAAAACTGCAACCATCTGACTGGGAAGGTTCAACTTTCACTATCTCTAACTTAGGTATGTTCGGCGTTGACGAGTTTACCGCCATCATTAACACTCCTGATTCATGTATATTGGCAGTTAGCGGTATACAGGCAGTACCGGTAGTTAAAAATGGCGCGGTAGTACCGGGCAACATCATGAAAGTTACCCTGAGTGCAGATCACCGTACTGTTGACGGCGCATCAGCAGCAGCATTCCTGCAAACGTTAAAATCATTCCTTGAAGAACCGGTTAGGTTACTGATCTAATCAACCAAGAATTAGCATATTGAAAAGCGATGAGTTCAGGCTCATCGCTTTTTTTGTTTTGTGGAGATTTGATGGTGGGGACATGTTGTTGATGACGATATGTTGTTGATTTAACCGCAGAGTGCGCAGAGGTTTTCACGGAGTTACGCGGAGGCTTTGAGTGTAGGAGGTGAAAGAGAGTTGGCTATGTGAATAACTTTGGCATTTGTTTATTTTAACCACAGAGTGCGCGGAGATTTTCACGGAGTTAAACGGAGGTTTTGAGGATTTTAGAGAGAAAGAGGATTAGTTATACGATACCTTTGACAACTTTTAAAAAGTTGTCAAGGGTTGCCTATCCAACACCATGCAAACGCACAACCTCTTAATAACCGACGAAAATGCGGCATCGTAAGGAACGGGTAGCACAAGCCCTGCCTAAGCACAACCCAAGCATAGTTCCTTGCGCAGCCGCGACTTTTTTCTTTGGTTACTTTCTTTTTTGAGAGAAAAAAGAAAGTAACATCCACTAACGATAATAATAGCAGAAACATTCCTAACGAAGAACTAATCGACGCAAAAACCAATCGCATAAGAACTCAGCATTGTAAAGGGTGAGTGAAGTGGAAAATTTGCCCGAATCATCCCCTTCTCCCCCATAAAGGGTGATTTCCAATCGCCCGATTGATAATCCCGTCACAATCATTAGCTTTACGTTATTAACTTACCGCAATAATGAAAAAACCAATTTTAATCCTGTGCCTTGCTTGCGCCTTCGCGGCTTGTAAGCAGCCTAAATCGGGCAGCGCAACGGGCGAAGAGAATAAAGATCTCGCCAAACTGTTCGACAACTATTATGAAGGCTATTTAAAGCTCGATCCGCTGACTGCCACCTACATTGGCGACACGCGTTATAACGATCAACTAACCAATAACGGCGCTGCGGACTTCCTCAAAAAATCACACGATTTTTATACCGCCTATCTTGATAGCGTAAAAACCTTTAACCGCGAAGAGCTGAACGATAACGACAAGCTATCGTACGATATATTTGTTTACGAAACACAAACCGCGCTTGATGGCTTTAAACACCACCTCGAATACCTGCCGTTTAACCAGATGTTCGCCTTGCCGCTTACTATTGGTCAGCTGGGTTCGGGATCAGGCGCGCAGCCTTTTAAAACCGTTAAAGATTATAACGACTGGCTGAAACGCCTCGGCGCATTCTCTGTTTGGGCCGATACTGCCATCGCCAACTTTAACAAGGGTATTAAAACAGGTGTGGTACTGCCAAAATCGTTAGTGGTGAAAATGATACCGCAAATGCAAAGTTTTGTGGTTACCGATGCCACCAAGAGCTTGTTTTACGAGCCGGTGAAAAACTTGCCGAAAGAATTTAGCGAGGCCGATAAAAAGACCGTTACCGATGCCTACATAAAAGCTATAAACGAAGTGGCCGTGCCTACCTATAAGCGCCTGGCCGATTACCTGCAAAAAGATTATCTGCCACACACCCGCAGTACATCCGGTTTATCGTCGGTTACTGATGGTGCTGCCAAATATGCTTACCTGGTAAAACAACAAACCACTACAGACCGTACGCCCGACGAAATTTACCAGATAGGTTTGGATGAAGTGGCCCGCATAAACAAGCAGATGGATAGCATTAAAAATGCCGTAGATTTTAAAGGCGACCTAAAGGCGTTTTTTGAATACATGAAGAACGACCCTAAGTTTACACCGTATAAAACGCCTAAAGAGGTGCTTGACGCCTTCGAGAACATCCATAAACGTATGGAACCCAACTTGAAAAAAATGTTTAACCACGTGCCTAAAACACCATTTGTGATCAGGCAAACCGAAGCGTTCAGAGCCGCGTCAGCAAGCGCGGAATACAACCAGGGTTCGGCGGACGGTACAAGGCCGGGCATTTTTTATGTGCCTATACTGGATGCTACCAAGTTCAATATTACTTCAGGTATGGAATCATTGTTCCTGCACGAAGCCATCCCGGGGCATCATTACCAGATCTCGTTAACACAGGAAAATACTTCGCTGCCAAAATTCCGCAGGTTCTTGATATTTGAAAACGCTTATGTAGAAGGCTGGGCGCTGTATTGCGAATCGTTAGGTAAGGAGCTTGGCTTGTATACCGATCCATATCAGCACATGGGTGCTTTGGGCGATGAAATGCACCGCGCTATCCGTTTAGTGGTCGACGTGGCCATCCATACCAAAGGCATGACCCGCGAGCAAGCCATTAAATACATGATGGATAACGAAGCCATCAGCGAGCAAGGCGCTACCGCCGAAATTGAGCGCTACATGGGTATCCCGGCACAAGCTTTAGGCTACAAAACCGGCGCATTAAAAATACGCGAACTGCGCAACCGTTACGAAAGCCTGCTGGGCAACAAATTCAACCTCGCCGAATTCCACGATCAGGTATTAAAAGACGGCGCCATGCCATTAAGCGTTTTCGAAAGTAAAATGGACGCCTGGGCTGCGAAACAGAAGTAATTTTTTTGCGGGAGTCCGGAAGTCGGAAAGACGGGAAGTCCGGAACGTGTGATTAACAATATTCCCCTATCGTCATTGCGAACGTAGGAAAGCAATCCCCGACTTTCAGAGCCGCTCTGTATAGTTTAGAGATTGCTTCGTCGTTCCTCCTCGCAATGACGATCAATGTAAAATGCAACAACAAAAGAGTAAAATAGCAAACCAGCGGTGGCTTCCCCACCGCTGGTTCTGTTTGTGATATATATGGTTTAAGTAGGTTCTTCGGGCTAACTCTTGTCTATCTGTTCCCGTCTCTTTCTTGTCTCTTGTATCTAAATTCCTGACTCTAAAACCACCCTATTTTCCCGCCGCCAATTCCGATTTCGCCAACAGCTTCGCGCT
The DNA here is from genome assembly GCF_059418565.1 of Mucilaginibacter sp. GW821-FHT07G05. Taxonomy (NCBI): domain Bacteria; kingdom Pseudomonadati; phylum Bacteroidota; class Sphingobacteriia; order Sphingobacteriales; family Sphingobacteriaceae; genus Mucilaginibacter; species Mucilaginibacter sp. GW821-FHT07G05. Next base: position 99,788 of record NZ_JBWKQC010000008.1, read on the forward strand.
TTCTGCCAGTTTGATAAATTCGGCGCGGTAGCCTTCATGGTCGTCGCCTTTGCCTGAACGGGCTATGCGGATGGCCTGATCATAAGTAGCGTTCTGCTTGAATTGCGAATCGCGCAGCAACATCCCTATTTCAGCTACAGAAGCGGCAAATTTGAAATCGGTAGAAGTATTGTTAAATTCTTTAGGCATATCTTTCACAACCACCTGGCTTAACTTACTGGTTGATGATTTAGGATCTTTATACCTGAATTTAATAGTCATCATTTCATCAGAGCTTGATGCCGCCGGTTTTTCATCGGTCTTCTGGTATTTCAAAGCATCAACCGAACCGCTGTAGTCATCTTTTATCCCGGCAGGTACAATTTCGTATAAGGCGGTAACGGTGTGCCCGTTGCCCATATCACCGGCATCCTTTTTATCGTTATTAAAATCCTCTTTATTCAGCATCCGGTTCTCATAACCCACCAAACGATAAGCCTGTACTTTGGCCGGATTAAACTCAATTTGCAACTTAACATCCTTAGCCACGGTGAATAAAGTGCCACCAAACTCGCTAACCAGCGTTTTGCGGGCTTCGGTAATGTTATCTATATAAGCATAGTTGCCATCACCTTTATCGGCAAGGGTTTCCATCTTGCTATCTTTATAATTACCCATGCCATAGCCTAATACCGATAGATGAATACCGCTTTCTCGCTTTTTAGTGATCAGCTTTTCCATATCATCATCGCTGGAAGCGCCTACGTTAAAATCGCCATCGGTAGCCAGTATAATGCGGTTGTTGCCCTCCTTTAAAAAGTTTTCGGCAGCTACACGGTAAGCCAGTTTAATCCCTTCGCCGCCTGCTGTTGAGCCACCGGCATTCAGGTTATCAATGGCATTGTTAATAGTGCTTTTTTTATCGCCGTCGGTTGGTGGCAAGGCTAAACCTGCCGCGCCTGCGTATACCACAATAGCTACCTTATCTTTAGCACGCAACTGGTTTACCAGCATTTTCATAGATGATTTTACCAGCGGCAGTTTATTTTCGCTCTCCATTGACCCCGAAACATCGATCAGAAAAACCAAATTCGAGGCAGGTAAATTATCAACAGGTATAGTTTTAGCCTTAAGGCCGATGCGCAGCAGGCGGTGTTTGCTATTCCATGGTGCTGATGATAGCTCGGTGTGGATAGCTACCGGCTCATTACCCGCAGGGCCCGGCAGGTTGTAATTAAAATAATTGATCATCTCCTCAATGCGCACCGCATCGGCAGGCGGCAATTGCCCACCATTTATAAAACGACGAACATTACTGTATGATGCCGCGTCCACATCTACCGAGAAGGTGGATAATGGGTTGCTCTTAGCTATATTAAAGCCGTTTTCGGTGATGCCTTTGTAGCTTTCGGTATTCTCGGCCATTGGTGGTGGCGAAAAGGCTTTATTATCTGAATATCCATAATTTACATCTTTCGTTGTTGCCTTATACATCATAACACTTTCGGCAGAGCGGCGCATTTTTTTCGTTATTACAGGGGACGCATAGCCCGAAACCACAACTTCGTTCAACGCTTTACCATCCTCTTTAAGTACTACATTGATGATATTAAGCGACCCTATTTTAACTGTTTGCTTAATAAAGCCTATAAAATTGAAAGTGAGATATTTTTTGCCATCGGGCACCGTAATACTGTAATAACCTTTTGCATCGGTAACTGTACTGATATTTGTTTCGTTAACAATTACCGACACACCTGGCAATACGCCCAATTGATCAGATACGGTACCGCTGATAGTTCGGCTGCTGTTTAGCTTAAATGCCGTTAAGCCGGTGAACAGCAAAATAATGATAATGATCCTTTTCATGATTACTGGTTTTGCCGATAGGATGCACCCAAAAGCAGATTTCCATAAACCATTTAAAAAATTTATTTTGTGACGCCATAAATGAACTTTTTTAAACGAACCAATAAACCTGACGACGCGGATGATACGGCGTTGCTGAACAGCTACCGCAGCAGTGGTAACCTGTCGGTTTTAGGCTCGCTGTATGAAAAATATGCTCCTATAGTTTATGGTGTTTGTTTAAAGTATCTGCCCAATGAAGATGCTGCCAAAGATGCTGTAATGGCTATATTTGAAGAACTGATAACCAAAGCTAAGCAACACGATATTAAGCAGTTCCGGAGTTGGCTTTACGTACTAAGCCGTAATTATTGCCTGATGCAATTGCGGTCGGCCAAAAAGGTAGATACCGTTAATTTGGACGACTTTATGGAATTCACTCCCGTTTTGCATCCTGATAATGAATATAGTGAAGAGCACATTAAAGCTTTGGAACGATGTATGGATAAGTTACCCGGCGCGCAAAAAGAAAGCGTAAACCAATTTTATTTGCAGCAAAAATGCTACAAAGAAATTACCGAAGTAACCGGTTATACCTTAAACGAAGTAAAAAGTTATATACAAAACGGAAAGCGCAACCTTAAAATTTGCCTGGAGAAGAACAGTGAATAAACGAACCGACATATCGCAGCGAATAACCAAGTACCTTAACGGGGAACTGGATGCCCGTGCTATGCACCAACTGGAACGCGAAGCACTGCACGATCCTTTTTTGGCAGATGCCATAGAGGGCTACGAAAAAGCGGCTGCCGATCAGCGAAGTAACCTGAACGATATACAAGCCCGGTTACAGCAACGCCTGAATCCGCCTGTAAAAAGGCTTATCCCCTGGAAGGTAATTTCTATAGCCGCATCAATACTGATTGTGCTAACTGTAGGTATATTGGTATTAAATAAGGATACTAAACAAAGCGCGCAAAAACCTAAGATAGCGCTGGCCGAAAAAGCACAGCAAACTCCGCCACCGCCTGTAGATTTGCAAAAAAAACCGGATTCTGCTACAAATGATGAAGTGATAATTGAAACGGAACCTCCCGCACAAGCATACATCCCTACCAGATACCGGGCTAAAAGATTTGCCCCCCCTGTAGTAAAAGAAAGCGTACCGTTATTTGATAAGAGCAGTAAGGGTAAAGATTCAACCGGCGCGCTTGAAGAAATGGTTGTGATGGATTACTCAACCAAAAAACAGGAAGACAAATCCTTATCAGCCAATGCTAAACCGGGCACCTCACCTATTGTATTTGGAAATAATGCAGCGGACGCAAAAGTATCTGAAAATGATATTCTGAAAAAAGCATCAAAGGATGTACAAAATACATTAGCAGGAAGAGTTTCAGGTTTAAAAATATCGCCAAGCTATTTTACAGGAACTGTATTAGATGAAGCAGGCATGCCTTTTCCGGGTGTGAATATACGTGTAATTGGCGCTAATACAGCAACACAAACAGATGCCCGCGGTCAATTTAAAATTGCTGTTGTTCCCGAAAAATCAATATTAGATATTTCCTTTATAGGCTTTGAAAATAAACAGATCAAGGTTAATAAAAACCTCGATTCTTTGGTTATTGCTATGGAACCTAACTCAAAATCTTTAAACGAGGTAGTAGTTTCAGGCTATAGCAGACCACAAAAGCCTGTAAAAAGCGCCCACCCCGAAGTCGGCTGGAAAGAGTATAACAAATATCTGGGTCAAACAGCCGAATCGCCGGATGGCAAACAGGGAACCGTTAAACTATCATTTATTGTTGAAGCAGATGGTGATTTAAGCGAGTTTAAGATACTGAAAAGCGTAAGCCCTAAAACTGATCAGCAGGCTATAGATTTGGTACAGGAAGGCCCTAAATGGATTGGCGAACTCAACGGCGAACCTAAGGAGATCAAATTAAGCATCAAGTTCAGGAAAACGGAGTAGTATTGTTACTAATGCTTTCTGACCAATTTATACTTTAACGTTCCTAAAACCAGTTCTGAAGAATCGGCATTGGCAAGCGTTTCATAAATATTCAATGTATCCCTATTTATTAAAAAAATGAAGTTAGCTTGATTTTTCTTATACTCATCGAAAGCTATTTCATCCATATTATTCATTGGGCCTGAATTAAAATCGGTTTGGAGATTATATAATTCAAAATTGCTTAAGCCATTTACCTTACCATCCGTAGTAAACTGTACTTTATTATGCACATTTAAGCTATCGTTTAAAATGTAAGTACCTGTTATTATGGCTTGATTTACTAATTTATCCAAACCTGGCTGTAAACCAGCATCAGGGCTTAAATTGGGCGCCTTTATAAATTTAATAGTTTGGTTAACATTTCCCTCCGCATAGTACAAAACAAGCAGAGTATCCTTGCCCTTTATCTCGTATCCAAAATCGTTTCCACCAAGCAAAATTGTAAATGGCCTTTTCCCTTTGCGAAATTTCAAAGGCATCTCACCAGCATCGTGATTATTCCATCCGACTAATACCATAAGGCTATCATCTTTAATAGAGCCTACTTTGATCTCCATCCCTGTTATACCTTCGGCCAGATCTTTTGCCGCGTATGGCGATTTGGTTTTACTAATCTTATCGATATAATCTTTTTTAATCCAGATGCCATTAATTATAGGCTTAAAAGTATTTATAAGTTCCGGCGCATCGTTAGCTATGGGTGCAACAATTTTAGAGGTATCATCATCCTGATGCGTGGTTTTACTTTGGCACGAAGCGTAAAGAATGACAACTAATAACGCGTAAACAAGCTTTTTCATAATATGTAATGGTAAAGGCAATGTTCAAAAGTAACAAAAAACGTATTTCCTACTGAGTTTAAAATTCCGGGAGCACTTTAAGGGTGTAATGATATATGATTTGGGATGGGCTGTCGCCCTGAGCTTGTCAAAGGGTACGTGGGTAAAAGGCCTCTGCACACAATCCTTCGACAAGCTCAGGATGACCCGTCTATAATATGCCATTGGATAGATTACTGCTAATACTTAATTCTTATTTGCCTGCTCTTAATTTCGTTACCTTTGCGGTTATGATCAATGCTATACTTAAAAAGGGTAAGGAGAAAGCGGTTTTACAACGTCATCCGTGGGTGTTTTCGGGGGCTATTGAAAAGGTAAAGGGTAAACCGGCTAATGGCGATGTGGTAAAGTTATTGAACGCGCAGGGCATATTTATGGCCTATGGTTTTTACAACGATCAATCGCGGGTTGCTTTACGTTTGCTGGAATGGGACGAGGAAACAGCTATTGACGAAGCCTGGTTTCGTGCCAAAGTAGCTACCGCCGTGGCCGCCCGCAAGCATATATTAGAAGATGGCAGTACCAATACCTGTCGCCTAATTTTTAGTGAAGCCGATTACCTGCCCGGACTTATCGTTGATAAATATGCCGATCATTTGGCTGTACAAGTGCTTACATCAGGCATACAAAATGTGATGCCGGTAATTATCGATGAACTACAAAAGCTGCTCAACACATTAAGTATTTTTGATAAAAGCGATGCATCATCCCGTGCGCATGAGGGTTTAGAAACTGTGAATAACCTGCTGGCCGGCGTACATCCACCCGAACTGGTGGAGGTAAAAGAGAATGGTATAACCTACGGCATCAACATCGCCGAAGGACAAAAATCGGGCTTTTACTGCGATCAGCGCGATAACCGCCGAATTGTAGCATCATACGCCAAAGGCAAAAAGGTGCTCGATTGCTTTTCTTATACCGGCGGCTTTACGCTTAACAGCTTCAAAAACGGCGCTTCATCGGTATGCAGTGTAGATAGTTCGGCGTTGGCCATTGAAACCCTGCAAGAAAACATCCGTCTGAATAATTTCGACACTGGTAAACATACCTCGGTACAGTCTGACGTAAACAAGCAGTTACGCAAGTTCAAAGAAGAAGGCGAAAAGTTCGACATTGTGATACTCGATCCACCCAAATACGCGCCATCGCGCTCCGCGCTCGATCGTGCCTCCCGCGCCTATAAAGACCTTAACCGTGTAGGCATGCTATTGCTTAACGAGGGCGGTTTGCTGGCTACCTACTCCTGCTCGGGCGCTATGGATATGGAAACCTTTAAACAGGTACTTGCCTGGGCCGCGCTGGATGCCGGTAAACAAGTACAGTTCATCCACCAGTTTTGCCAACCCGAAGATCATCCGGTAAGGTCATCCTTCCCCGAAGGTGAGTATTTGAAGGGGTTGTTGTGCAGAGTGTTTTAGTTTTTGAGACGCAAGAGTTAAGAATCAAGAGACGAGAATACTTGTTTGAAAGGCATCCCTCCCACGGGAGGGTAGGGAGGGGTCTGTACAAGCGACGTCAACTATCTGGGTTCATCAGCTATTTTAAAATACTGCATAAACACCTCCCTCCCATCACTGTTCCCAACACACCCCTCCTCAAGGAGGGAATTAAAATAATCTTCTGAACACTGTTGATAACACCGATCGCAGAGTTAAGAATTAAGAGACGAATATTCGTTTGAAAAGCATCCCTCCCTCGGGAGGGATGCTTTTCAAATTCTTTTATTTCTTGGCTGCCTTCTTTGCCTGGCTTTTACTTTTAACTTTAAGGTTCAGCATTTCAACCAGTACCGAGAAAGCCATGGCGAAATAGATATATCCTTTCGGGATGTGCTGTTCTAAGGCTTCGGCAAGCAGGGACACGCCGATGAGCAGCAGGAACGACAGTGCGAGCATTTTTACAGTAGGGTGCTTATTCACAAAGCCGGCCACACTTTCAGATGCCCACATCATGATACCCACCGCGATGACTACTGCCGCTATCATGATCTCCACGTGTTCGGCCATGCCCACGGCGGTGATTACCGAGTCGAGCGAGAAAACGATATCGAGTATCATGATCTGGAAGATGGTTCCCCAAAAAGAATGCGGCTTAACGTTGGTTTCTTCTTCTTCGCCTTCAATTTTGCCGTGTATCTCATGCGTGCTTTTATAAATCAGGAACAAGCCCCCTATCAGCAATATCAAATCGCGGCCGGAGATAGCCAGTTTTTCTACCCATTCGGCATTGGTAATACCAAACAAGCCCGAAAGGTTGAACAGTGGCGAGGTGAGTTTCATTACCCAGCTGATAGACAGCAATAACAATATCCTGGTGATCAGGGCCATGCCCAAACCTACCTTGCGGCCCTTGTTCTGTTCATCTTTAGGTAACTTATCGGCAAGTATGGAGATGAAGATGATGTTATCAATACCCAATACAATTTCTAACACAGTAAGGGTAATGAGGGAGATCCACGTTTCCGGGTTCGAAAATATTTCCATAGGATGGGCAGTGTGAGTGTTTGGAGTGCCTAAAATAACAAAACCCCTGCCGTGGGGCAAGGGTTTGCGGTAATTAGTATATTAATTAAAATCGAAAGGGGGCTTATTCAAATTTCACGCTGCCGTAGCTTGATTTAATGGTAATCACTTTATCGCCATTACCTTTACCCAGCTTACCTTTATAGTTTTTGGTAGAGCTCCAGCCTTTTTCTTCTTCGGATGGGGTTTGGTTAACCACGCTTACGGTATTGTTATCATAATTAAAGCTTCCGTAATGTACGGTTACGTCAAAGTCAACATTATCTAAGGCGCCCATGCCTACCTTTACGCCCGAGTAGGATGAATTTACCTGCAAGGCCTTTAGGTTTCTATCGAGCGTTGCTATATTAAGCGTGCCGCTGTAGCGTACGTTGATATTGCCCGATGTTTTGATGCTGCCAATTTTGGCCGAACCATAACTTACATTAGCGGTTAGTTTATCGCTGGCACCCAGTATAAGGCTGCCATAAGCCACATCGAGGTCGCTGCCTACCAGGCCTTCGATATTGGCACTGCCGTATTTCACCTTGATCACGTTATCGGGGTTACTCAAATTTTTCGCGGTAAGGTTGCCATAAGCACTGTTGATATTCAGCTTTCCGGTGAGGTCGGGCAGTACGGTAGCGCCATAACGGTTACTTACTATCAGTCCATTTTTAACCGGCATATATACAATATAGTTGATCTCCATTTTACGTACCACTTTTCTGCCCGAGAAGAGTGATGACCACGAGCCGCCATTGCTTTCATCGTCAATTTTGGTTTTGAACCATACGGTTTCGCCATCCTTACCATCGCTGATGTTCACATTATCCAGCATCTTTTTGGCTTCACCTTCGCGGTTGGTACCTACTTTTATCTGCACATCAACCTTAAATTCGTTTTTGGTCCATGTATTTATGGTTACCTTACCATAACGGTTATCAATGCTAAGTACATCATTCCTATCGGCAGAGTAACTTTTGCTGTAGGTTTTCACCTGCTCGTCAAGATCCTGTGTTTGAATGTTATTGTCGCCACTAATTAATATCGTATTTGAGTTGGTATCATAATTAACCGATGCCAGCGGCTCAAAGTGATCAAAGTTGATATCCAGATCGGTGTTGAGATTGCTTAAGCTGCTGTTAACACTGGTCGTAATAGTTTTATCCAAATTTTTAAAAGTATAAGTAAGGGTCTTGTTCAGGTTCTTATCCAGCTTAAGCTTACTCATCTTTTTTTGCAGCTCTTTCATTTGAGTTTGCAATTTGGCCATGCTCTTTTGGTAATCTTTATCCTTACTAATGTGGTAATCTTTCGGTATCACAATAACATGCGGAACCGGGTTTACCTGCGGAGCCGGAGTTGCAGGTGGTGTTGGGGGCACTGCAATGGCATTTTGTGCCAGGCCGGGTGTACTGATAGCCAAAAACGCTATAAGTACAAAAAGTGCGGGGTTATATACTTTTGATTTCATTTTTCTCTTCCTTTTTCATCTGATTGTATTGTTCTATCACATTTAGCTGCTGATTAAGCACTTCGGTTTGTATTTGCAAGTTCCGGATCATTGCACGTAAAACACGTTCCTGGTTAGGGCTGGTACCTAAATCAACACTTAATTTTTTGTAGGCCGAATCCATTTTTGTCAACTCGGCATTAAATTCTTTATATAGCTGTGGATCTGATTTTGCCAGTTCTTTTAAAGCGGTACGCTTGGTTTGCACCATTGAGGCATACTGCACTTGTTGTTTGGCATAAGTTGGGTTAATAGCGGCCAGGTCTACGCCTTGTTTTTTGCCGTTGTGCAGATACAACGCGAAACCTATACCCATCACAACGATAACGGAAGCGGCCACCCGGAGCACAAAGCCAAGCGAGAAGGTTTTGGCCTCTTGCTTTTTTGGCTGATCGCCGCCCTTTAATGTCAGCTGCTTTTCAATGTTATCCCAAAGCTCCATGCGGGGCTCAAGCTCATCAAACTCATTGTGGTTAGCTCTAATGAAATCTTCTAATCGCTTGCTCATTGTTTAATTCCCTTTCTGTTTAAAATTTCACTCAACTTTCTTTTTGCTCTCAAAAACTGTGTTCTTGATGTATTTTCTGTAATATTCAAAATCTGTCCTATCTCTTCATGATCGTAGCCTTCAAGCAGGTATAGCGATAATACTACACGGTAACCTTCGGGCAATTCGTTCATGGCTTGTTTTATCTGGGCCACTTTATATTGCGTTTCATCATCATCGGGCGCTACCTCATCGGGTATGTTTTCCAGCTCGTCGCCTTCCATTTCGGCCCATTCCAGCTTGCGTTTACGCAGCAGGTTGATGGAGCGCGATACCACAATTTGCTTGAGCCATAGCCCGAAAGTGGTTTCCTGCCTAAAATCGTGCACCTTGTTAAAGGCGTGCAGAAAAGCCTCCTGAAGAATATCTTCGGCTTCGGCAATATTTCCCAATATCCTGAAGGCCACGTTCAACATGGCTTTAGAATACAGGCGGTATAACTCGTAGCAGGCTTTTTTGCTGCCCTGCTTACACTCAACCACCAGGTCGTAATGTTTATCTATATATATGGCTTCCAACTGTGATATCAAGCTTTCTGGTTATATGACACATGATATTTACCAACGTTGCACGGAGAGTGATAAATTATTTAATATTTTATTAATACAGCTAAATATCAAACAATTATAAAAATAAGCATATTACCAAAGCACAGTAATAATAGTTAGCCAATAAACGCGTCGATAGCGTTTACTGCGTTTTGGTAGCGTTCATCACCCAGGCCGGAGATCACCCGGTAATTGGCATTAAGCGCTTTTAGCTCATTATGCCAAACCTGCATAAAGTGCTCACGCATATCGGGGAAGTTTCGCAGCGGGTCATCCGCCCACGGCATATCGATATCCAACAGCAGGTACAGGTCATAAGGGTGTTTTGGTAGTTCGTCGAGTACCTCCTGCGGGGAGCGACCGAATATTTCATCGCTCCATATTTTTACGGTAATAAAGGTAGTATCGCATATTAAAATACGGTTGGCCTGTGGCAGCATCTCTTCTTCCAGAGCTATTTGTCCGTAAAACATGTTGATCTCGTCCTGCCAGGTACAGGGTTCGGTAAGTTTTTCACAATACCCGCGTGCATACTCGGGTACCCATATCGTATTATAATACTCCGCCAGGTACGCCGACATGGTTGACTTTCCCGTTGACTCGGGCCCAACGATGGCTATTTTTATTATAGAGGGGTTATTCATTTATGCTTTGTTATTAAAAAATAATGATGATTGTCATCGCGAGGTACTAAGCAATCTCCACTTAGGTTTTGCTTGTGCTGTAATCAACGTTAGTCTGCTCTTGGGCGCAGTGCCCCATTACTTTTGAGCCCAAAAGTAACAAAAGGCTTGTCCAGCAAAAGGCTTCTTGCCGCACATATCCATGCCCTGCAAACCGTGCAGAACTTAGGGCTGGAACTTTTGCCCCACTGCGCTATTCCATCCCGCATGCAACAAGTTCGCTATGCCCGCCTTTGCGCTCTTGGGCCACCAAAGTTCTGCCCGCTTTCGCCCGAAGCTGTTTGCTGACGAATAACTCCATTTTCTTCATCACTCTACCTGCTTCTTCCAGTCTCGTCGCCATTCAATATAGCCTAATAATGCTATACCAATGTACACGGCGTACATTATTGCAGTAAGGTGAAGATCTTTAAACAGGTATACGCCTACATATACTACGTTAACAAATATCCATATCAGCCAGTTCTCTAATACCTTGCGGGCCATTAATATTTGCGCGCCCATGCTACAAGCGGCGCAAAAGCTGTCGATATATGGGTATGATGCCGTGGTGTATTTTAAAACGCTGCCTAATATAACGGTGAACACTATTATTGCTGCCGAAAACAGCAAAACCTGTTGCCGGGTAATTAATTTTACCGGGGTTTTAAGTGCCGCCCCGGGCTTATGGCTCCAGTAATACCAGCCGTAAATATTCATCCATAAAAAGTATACCTGCAAATACATATCGGCAAAAAGGTGTGCCTTGAAAAAAATGAAGATATAGATGCTCACATTAACGATGGCGAAAGGCCAGTTCCAGATATTGTTTTTGGCCGCGAGGTAAACGCAGGCCAGGCCGGTTACAAAGCCAGCCATTTCGATAGCTGTTTGCTGGTGCCACCACTGGCTTAATTCCTGGCTGATGTTCATTATTGCCAAATATAACATGTTAAGCATTTATATTAACCTCAACGAAATGGCAGCAAAACGTTAACAACACAAAATTGCACACAAATACTACTCAAAAAGTGCCATCAAAATAAGACATTGTAGTGAATAAAATACATAAATGTGTTTTAAATAACATACAGTGTACAAAATAGCGTATGTTTTAAGGTTGTAACATGTATTATTTGTCAAAATAAATTCTTCTTAAAAAAATTACAATCAGGTTAATTTTTCAGTTAAAATATTTTATTCCGGCCATTTGTAACAGGTTAGTTACCTCCCCTTTTCAAAGTTTATAAATTGTGGCTTCGTGTTTGTTATTCCCTTATCGACCTTGCATCATCTGTGAAGAAATATAAAACAACATCTACCTTTGAAAAACTTTGTTTTTGAATTCTCAGACGCCCAGGCTGGGATTTTATGTTCTTTGTTTTGGGTTTAATCAATAGTTTAAATTAATTAGGGGAAAGGGAGCTTCAAAAAAGCTCTCTTTTTTTTTGACTAAAATTTACTATGCTTGCATACCAAACGCATACCTTCAATTAAATTATAAACCGATGGACTTTCAATTAACCGAAGAGCAGTTGATGATACGCCAGGCCGCGCGTGATTTTGCACAAACCGAATTAAAACCCGGTGTAATTGAGCGCGACGAACACCAGAAGTTTCCGGCAGAACAAATTAAAAAACTTGGCGAACTGGGCTTTTTAGGCATAATGGTAGCGCCCCAATACGGCGGCAGTGGCCTCGATGCCATATCGTACGTGCTGGCTATGGAAGAGCTTTCAAAGGTGGACGCTTCTGCATCGGTAGTGGTATCGGTAAATAATTCGTTGGTTTGCTATGGGCTGGAAAACTACGGTAGCGATTACCAAAAAGAGAAATACCTGGTACCACTGGCCAAGGGCGAGCAGATAGGCGCGTTCTGCCTGTCGGAACCCGAAGCCGGTTCTGATGCTACTTCGCAACGCACCACGGCTATTGATATGGGCGACCATTACCTGCTCAACGGCACCAAAAACTGGATCACCAATGGTAATTCGGCATCAACCTATATCGTTATCGCGCAAACCGATGCGGCGAAAAAGCATCACGGCATCAACGCTTTTATAGTAGAAAAAGGCATGGCCGGTTTTACTGTAGGGCCAAAGGAAAATAAGATGGGCATCCGTGGGTCGGATACACATTCGCTGATGTTTACCGATGTTAAAGTGCCGAAGGAGAACCGCATTGGCGAAGATGGCTTTGGGTTTAAGTTTGCCATGAAGGTGTTGGAGGGTGGTCGTATAGGCATAGCCGCGCAGGCTTTGGGCATTGCCTCGGGAGCTTACGAGTTGGCGGTGCAATATGCTAAAGAACGTAAATCGTTCGGAAAACCTATTGCCGAGCACCAGGCCATTCAATTTAAACTGGCCGATATGGCTACCGAAATTGAAGCGGCCCGCCTGCTTTGCCTGCAAGCGGCATGGCTGAAAGATAATGGACAACCCTACGCCAAAATGAGCGCTATGGCCAAACTCTTCGCTTCCGAAACTGCTATGAAAACTACCGTTGAAGCCGTGCAGATACATGGCGGATATGGTTACGTAAAAGAATATCATGTAGAACGGTTGATGCGCGACGCCAAAATTACGCAGATCTACGAAGGCACTTCCGAAATTCAGAAGATTGTCATTTCCCGCGAAGTGCTAAAGTAATTGGGCTTTTTATTTACCTTTGGAAGAAAGTATATCAACTTAGTAGATTTTTTTCAAGAGGGATGATCAATAAAATATTTATAACGGCCGCGGCAGTACTATTTACATTTACCGCAGGCTTTGCACAACAACTAAAAACAGGCACCTGGCGTGGTGCTTTAAAAACCGCGTCGGGCAATGAGATACCTTTTAATTTTGAGGTTAGTCAGCAAGGTGGCAAACCGCAACTGGCCATTATTAACGGCAACGAGCATTTTAAAGTAACCGACGTTACCACACAGGGCGATTCGGTATTTATAAAGATGCCGCTGTTTAACACCGAATTTAAGCTGAAACAAACCAACGGCAACCTCGCCGGTAAATGGATAAAACATACCGCGACTGCCGATGTACTTACCGATTTTACCGCTACCCCCAACACCAACTGGCGTTTTTTTAAAGAACCGGCAAAACCAACTCAAAATTTAGGCGGCCGCTGGTCGGCAGTGTTTGGTGAGGGCGAAGGGCGCGACAGCACCGTAGGTGAGTTTAAGCAAAGCGGACAAAAAATTACAGGTACATTTTTAACTACCACCGGCGATTACCGCTTTTTAGAGGGCGTTGTAGCTGCCGATAGTTTATACCTTTCGTGCTTTGATGGCGGCCACGCGTTTTTGTTTAAGGCGAAAATCAGCGATGCCAATATACTAACATCGGGCAGGTTTTATTCGGGCTATTCAGGCTCTGCCACCTGGACAGCCGTACGCAACGAGAACGCCCAACTCCCGGATGCTTACTCGCTGACGGCTTTAAACCCGGGTTATAAAAAACTGGAGTTCAGCTTTCCCGGTTTAGATGGCAAAACTATCTCCACCAGCGACGACCGCTTCAAAAACAAAGTGGTTATTGTACAAATATTAGGTTCGTGGTGCCCAAACTGTATGGACGAAACCGCTTACATGGTTAACTATTACAAAAAATACCAGGCTAAAGGCGTAGAGGTAGTAGGCCTGGCTTATGAACGTACCAAAGATTTCGACAAATCGGTAAAGGCATTGCTGCCGCTGAAAGCCAGGTTCAATATTCCGTACCCAATTTTGGTAACCGGTTACACCAGCGACAAAAAAGAAACAGCCAAAAGCTTACCCGCGTTGAGCAAAGTAGTGGGCTTCCCAACAACTATTATCATTGATAAAAAAGGCGAAGTACGCAAAATACACACCGGGTTTAGCGGCCCGGCTACAGGCGCCCACTACACCGAATTCATCAGCGAATTTGAGAAACTGACGGATGATTTGCTGGCGGAGAAAGCAGGAGAGTGAGGTTTAGATTCAGGAATTAAGAGACAGGAATCAGGACCTTTCGAGGGATAAGACAGGGTTACGAAGTTTTGAAAACTTCGTAACCCTTTTTCTTTTCTAATTGCGCACGTCTGCGACGTGTGCTTAATATGGGTTAGCGATTGCATCGCGGATAAACGGGCAATCAACTCACCCCGACTTCGCTTCGCTGGTCGACCCTCTCTACTTCGTAAAGAGGGCGGAGTACAGCTATCACTTCTTTGCGCAGCAGAGAAGGTGGTGGAGCGAAGCTAAGACCGGATGAGTAATTCTAATGGAGCTCTCAGGTTTTTATCCTCCCTACCCTGAAACCCCAATCCTGAAACCCTCCCCTCACAACTTACAACACACAACCCACAACCCACAACTAAAAAGCCCGCTCCTCCCATATCGCGCATAAATGCAATATGGTGTCTACCGCTTTTTGCATGTCTTGTACCGATACCCACTCCTGTTTACTGTGAAAGGCATGTTCGCCTGCAAATATGTTAGGGCACGGTAGCCCCATGAATGATAGCCTCGAACCATCAGTACCGCCGCGGATGCTGCATAGCTTTGCGTTCAACCCGGCGCGTTTGATGGCTTCCATACCGTATTCAACTATTTCGGGATGCTGGTCGAGCATTTTTTTCATGTTGCGGTATTGGGCGGTTATTTTTAATGAGTATGATGAACCGGGAAATCCTGCAAGTATATCATCTGCCACCTGCTTCAATACTTCGGCATGTTGGTGCAGTTTTTCATCGTCGAAATCGCGGATAATGAAGTCGATTACCGCTGTTTCCACATAGCCTTGTATACCAACCGGGTGTATAAAACCCTGCATATCTTCGGTATGCTCGGGCGACAGGTTATCCGGCAATGCCGCTACTATTTTACCGGCAATCTTTATGGCGCTTTCCATCTTGCCTTTGGCAAAACCGGGGTGCGTGCTGATCCCGTTAATGGTAAGCTTAGCGCCATCGGCCGAGAAGGTTTCGTTCTCCATATTGCCCGCGCTTTCGCCATCAATAGTATAACCTGCATAAGCGCCCAGCTTTTCAATATCTACGTTATCCACACCTTTACCAACTTCTTCATCCGGGGTAAACAATACCCGGATTTTTCCATGTTTTATCTCCGGATTATTGATCAGTTGATAACAGGCATCCATAATTTCGGCTACGCCTGCTTTATTATCGGCACCTAACAACGTGGTGCCGCTGGCGGTGATAATGTCATTACCTATCTGATTCTTCAGGTCGGCGTGATCAGCAAGGCGGAGCACCTGTGTTTCGTCGTCGGGCAGTACAATATCAGCCCCGTTATAATCAGCATGAATAATAGGTTTCACACCTTCGCCGCTGCAATCGGGCGAGGTATCCATGTGCGAGCAAAAGCAGATCACCGGCACATCAGCCTTATCGGTATTGGCAGGAATGGTGGCATATACATAGCCAAACTCATCTAAATGCGCGTCGGCAACGCCCATTTCCAATAGTTCCTGTACCAATACACGGCCCAGGTTCTTCTGCTTTTCGGTGGATGGAAAAGTCTCCGATTCAGGGTCTGATTGGGTATCTATCGTTACATATCTTAAAAACCGTTCGGTCACGGTATAGTTATTCAGGTTATTCATGTATATTTGATTTAGGGCAGATAACCCCGTTTTCAGCGTATCTTACCAATGCTAAATTATCATTTTAATACCCCTTGAACCTTGAAAAAAATATTTTTTTTACTCCTGCTATTTACCGTTACTGCAAAAGTGATGGCCCAGCAAAGTTATAATTACCGCGAATGGGCGATTGGTATAACCGGCGGCATGACCAAACCATTTTGCGATCTGCAAAAAACTGATTTTGGTTATTCGGGCGGGGCAACTATTACGTATAACTATAATCCATACATACCGCTTACTGCCGAATTTCAGTTCGGTCGGCTTTCGGGCGGCGATATTTTTAGCGATAAGGATACCCGTCAATTCACTAATAACTATAAGGCTGCCCTGATTTACGGCGATGTGCAACTTGGTTCGTTCATCGAGTATTCGTACAGCGGTTTTCTGGATGCGATTAAGGGCTTTTACGGCGGCACAGGCGTAGGCTTTATCATGAACAATAATAAAACAAACCGCTACAGCCGTACCAATGTGGGCTACAGGTTTCCGGGGGTAGATAAAAGCAGCAACTTTATGGTGCCGGTACGCTTTGGTTACGAGTTTAAGATATTTGACCAGTACGACGACCCGTATCTGCGGATTACCATAGGTTATGTGCACAACTTCACCTTCGGCGAAGGTTTAGATGGCTATAATGACCCGCCCGAAATATTCAAGAATGATCAGCCCGATCAGTACAACCAGATCACCATAGGAATAAGGTACGATTTTGGCAGGGAGGTATCTTATAATAAATTTATAAGACGCATCAGGTAAAATGAACATTGAAGAAATACGCGACCATTGCCTTGCCAAACCGGGTGTAACCGAAAGCTTCCCTTTTGATAATGATACGCTGGTATTTAAGGTTGGCAATAAGATATTTTTACTGGCTGGCCTGCCGCAAGGCGATCGTTTTAATGTAAAGTGCGATCCCGAACTGGCTATTGACCTACGCGAACGCCATACCGAAGTACAGCCCGGCTACCACATGAACAAGGCCAACTGGAATACCGTTTTTATTAACGGCAGCCTAACCCTCAAACAGTTGTTAGATATGGTTGACCACTCATACGACCTGGTATTTAAAGGCCTAACCAAAAAATTACAGGCCGAAATTAACGAGGCTACTACCTGAGCGGTATATTTGGTTAAATTTAACTGATGAAACGTTTTTTAGCCGCCCTCTTTTTCAGTATTATATATACCGGCACATTTGCCCAGCTTACTCCTTTTGAACAAAGTAAGGATAAAAACTATACCGCTGCTTATCCCGAAGTAATTGCTTATTACAAAAAGCTGGCTACCCAATATCCGCAAATGCGGCTAATTAATTACGGCAGTACCGATGCAGGCAAGCCACTTACTTTAGTCGTATTATCGGCTGATAAGGTGTTTGACCCGGCGCTGATAAAAAAGCAGGATAAGCGGGTATTTCTCATCAACAACGGCATCCATCCCGGCGAGCCGGAAGGAATTGATGCCAGTATGATGCTGGTACGCGATCTGCTGAAAAATAAACAATTGCCTAAAAATGTAGTGCTTTGCTTTATAGCCTTGTACAATATTGACGGCAGCATGAACCGGGGTATTTCCCGCGCCAACCAAAACGGCCCGCGGGCACACGGCTTCAGGGGTAATTACCGCAATTTAGATTTGAACCGCGATTTTATTAAGGCCGACAGTCGTAACGCGCTCGCTTTTGAGCAGATCCTCAATACCTGGCAGCCCGAAGTACTGCTGGATAACCATACCAGCGATGGCGCCGACTATCAGTATGTAATGACACTGATTGAAACCCAAAAAGACAAGCAGACTCCCCTGCTGGCCAATTACACCACCAAAACCCTCACCCCTGCCCTATATAGCGGTATGAAAAAGGATGGTTTCGAGATGATCCCTTATGGCGCGGGCGAAACAGGACTGCCGGATTCGGGCATTGTGAGTTTTATGGAATCGCCGAGGTTTTCAACAGGCTATGCAGTATTGCACAACATGATCAGCTACATGGCCGAAACCCATATGTTAAAGCCTTTTGATAAACGGGTCTACGCCACCTACGCGCTAATGCAAAACTTTATTAACACTATTGCCCGCGATGCAAAACAGATAGGTAAGCTGAAACACCAGGCAGATGAGCAGGTTAAAAAGCAGAAAACTTTCCCGCTTACCTGGACTTTGGATATGGAAAAGGTAGATACCATCACCTTTAAAGGCTACGAGGCCAAGTACAAAACCAGCGAAGTAAGTGGCTTAAAACGTTTGTATTACGACAGGAACAGTCCTTACACCAAAACCGTAAAGTTCTATAATACCTATAAACCAATAATAACTGTTGATAAACCCGTGGCTTATGTTATACCGCAGGCCTGGGGTAAGGTGATAGACCTGTTTAAACTTAACGGCGTAAAGATGCAAACCCTTAGCCACGATACCACGCTGGCTTTGCAGATGTATTATATTGATGATTATAAAACAGCGGCTCGTCCGTACGAAGGGCATTATGCCCATAATGGTGTAAAGCTAAACCCGGTTGATGCCAAAATTAAGTTTTACGCCGGCGATTACGTAGTGTACACCAACCAGCCGGTAAACCGCTATATTGTTGAAACGCTGGAACCCCAGGGTGTTGATTCATTTTTTGCCTGGAACTTTTTTGATTCGGTACTGGGGCAAAAGGAATATTTCTCCGACTATGTATTTGAAGACATGGCTGCCGACCTGCTAAAGAAAGACCCTGAACTACGCAAGAAACTCGACGAAGCCAAGGCGAAGGATAGCATACTGGCCACCGATGCCGAAGCACAGCTATATTTTGTGTACCGCAACTCACCTTATTTCGAAAAAACATATCTTCGCTACCCTATCGGCAGGTTATTGACCGATACCAAACTTGACCTTAAATGATTGAATATCTTCAGATGGCCCCGGTGGCCTCACTCATATTTATAATTACCATTATTACCTCGTTAATGGCGTTTTCAAACGAAACGCTTTATGGTAAATTTATGCTGCACCCGTATAGTGTATCGCGTAAGCAATACATTTATACCATTTTCACCAGCGGGCTGATCCATAAGGACTGGATGCACCTCATCTTTAACATGATGTCCTACTATTTCTTCGCCTTTATGCTGGAAGCGACTATAGGGCACTGGCAATTTGGCTTGCTATATGTAGCAACGTTGGTATTGAGCGATTTACCGACCATTTACAAGCAGCGCGATAATTATGGCTACCACAGTCTTGGCGCTTCGGGAGCTATAAGCGGGGTTATTTTCAGCTTTATATTGTATTACCCTAAAAGCCAGATGGGTATACTGTTTATCCCATTTCCAATACCGGCGTATATATTTGGCGGGCTTTACTTATTGTATTGCACCTATGCCTCGAAACACTCACACGATGCCATTAACCACGATGCCCACCTATATGGCGCGCTTAGCGGTTTATTGATCACCATTGCGCTTAATCCAGATGTTATCGCTATTTGTTTGAGCCAATTCGGGATAAGGCTATAGGGCGAGGGTAATATCGTTAGCTTTAATAAATTCGCCTTCTTTATCAAGCAGGTAGCTTACCGGGTGTTCGGGATCTTTGATGATCTCCAGCAGCAAAAAGCCCCAGTTTTTCCAGAAGTTTTCCAATACCTGGCCGTAGGTTTTGTTCATCCAGTGATCAAACAATGGCTTGCTGCTCATACCCCTCAGGGGCATAGCTTCAATATAAATATCCTCGTTAACGGGTAATATATTGTATTCGGGCAAGCGGTTAAACAGGTAGGCCGAATAAAACAACCGTGCGTTCATTTCTTCAAATTGAATAGGATGCAGCAACTCGTCGCCTATTTTTGCCAACACTTCGTGATGGTAGTTTCTGTTGGTGCCGTTATCCTGCAAGCAAATGATCAGGCCGAAATCTTTAATACGCAACGAAAATGTAAGGGTATTGATCTCATCGCGGTAGCCAAAAATATCTTCGCTATTATTTACTTTGAACAGGAAAAGGCTGAAGGGTGTAAATTCGTCAAATATGATAGGCAGATTAAGGCTTTGCAACATCAAATGCAGGTGACTAAACCGGTGTATAATAGCCTGCGACATGTTAAAATCTTCGCCATTATTGTGCTGCTGGCGTATGCCGGCTTGTATCTCGTTAAAAATGATACCGTACAATAATTTGCCCGCCCACTGAAAAAGCTTTACTTCGTCCAGCTGTTTAACGGCATCATATCCACGCTCAAAAGCTTCGGCTATTTCGTTTTCGAGGGGTTCGAGGTAGTCGTGGTTAATTTGTGCCGAGCAGGGTAATTTAAGGTCTTTATAGGTAGCCATGCTTTCATCAAGCAGCTTAAAAGGCTGATCCTGTAAATTAAAACGGCTCATTAGCCATTGCGGAAAAACCTGTATCTTCTCTTCCTCACTAATCAGTTGCTGCCCGGTTAAAAAGCAGTTTCTGTTACTAAAATTAAAATTCTCGAACGGATTATAAATTTGTGCCGGCATGGTCGCAAAGATAAGCATGAAATTGATTGGAAACTTTTAGCTTTGATTTTATAACATGCAACTGACTTACCAGCCATATCACCTGCAACTGAAGCACCCTTTTACCATAGCTCGCTTCACCCGCACATCCACGCCCCTAACGCTGGTACAGCTTGAACACGAGGGCTATATAGGTTATGGCGAAGCATCTATGGTGCCCTATATGGGCGAAAGTCACGAAAGTGCCTCAGCGTTTTTAAACAAGGTTGATGTAAGCCGGTTTACTTACCCTTTCAATTTTGCGGAAATCATTACCTATCTGGATAGCCTTGCCACAGGCAACCCGGCCATAAAAGCGGCCATCGATATTGCGCTGCATGATCTGGATGGAAAGATCAAACAACAACCCTGCTGGCAATTGCTGGGCAGTGATCCTTCAAAAATGCCCGTAACCAGCTATACCATTGGTATGGATACGCCCGAAATGATACGACAAAAGGTAAAAGAGGCCGAAGGTTTTAAGGTAATAAAAGTAAAGCTGGGCCGCGATGCCGATAAAGAGCTGATCAGTACCATACGTTCGGTAACTGACACCCCGCTTTATGCCGATGCCAACCAGGGTTGGACGGATCGCCACCAAAGCCTCGACTTATTGCATTGGCTGCATGAGCAAGATGTACAACTGGTAGAACAACCTATGGACAAGGCCGATATTGACGGTAATGCCTGGCTTACCGAACGCAGCCCGATCCCCATTATTGGCGACGAAGCCGTGCAGCGGCTGGACGACGTAGCGAAAACCCACGGTGTTTACCACGGTATCAATATAAAACTAATGAAATCGGCAGGAATGTATGAGGCCGGGCTGATGATACAAAAAGCCCGCGAACTGAACCTGAAAATACTGATAGGCTGCATGAGCGAAACCAGTTGCGCTACCCTCGCCGCGGCAGCCCTCGCCCCGCAATGCGACTGGGCCGATTTGGATGGACCGTTTTTAACAATGAATAACCCTTACCGGCAACCCGGCTTTGAAAATGGCAGGTGGATGTTGAACAGCGAACCGGGCTTGGGTATTAATCTATAAAAGCCTGTATATTCTCCCAATCGGCATCCTCTTCAATGTCAACATCGGTAAGTCTGCCGGTGGTAGTTCCCCATTCTTCAAAAAAGGCACCAAGCGCTTCATCGTCGGGGATGTAAAATATAATTTCGCGGCGCTGAGGTATAGTGGTATGCCCTACATAGATCACGTCGTACGGTTTTAACTTCTCTAACAACCCGGATTCTATTGCTTCCAGATACTCGTATTCCGCGTCGCTTGGGTGCCCGTTCTCATCTACCTGTTCGGGTTCAATGCCTATAAAAACCGATACCGGATAGGCCGCCTTGTTATCAAAGCCATCGAGCGTTGAGTTGATTATAGCAAATGCCGGGTAGCCGTCAAATTCAAATTCGTAGGATTTAAAGGGGGTATCGTTATAGTCCATCGTGAGTGTTGGGGAATGGTTGTTATTGGGTTACTATAGGGGTGGTCATCCTGAGCTTGTCGAAGGATCGCGCGGAAAGGCCTTCGCACGCACCTTCGACAAGCTCAGGGTGACCAGCGTTGGTATCTCGGCCAAAGCCTTACGAAGTTTTGAAAACTTCGTAAGGCCGGAATATGGCAAGCTTAATTTTTCGAGTTATTTCTGTGCTGATCTATCAGCTCTTTTACCTCTTTACGCAGCCTTATTTTGAGGGCTATAAACACCCCGCCAATAAATATCGCGCCCAGTAAAAATTCGTAACGGCCATGTTCAACGCCCCAGTAACCTATAATAATAGCTATTACTATACCTACGTTGTACAGTACGTTAAGTGCAATCTTTTTACCCATGGCTTAGTACACTTGTATATCCGGGTCAATTTCGGCTTGCCAGGCTAATATACCACCTTGCAGGTTGTACAGGTTGGTAAAACCCTGCTGCTCTAATTGCGCTACCGCTACCGCGCTGCGTTTGCCGCTGCGGCACATAATAACTACCGGTTTATCTTTGTATAATTTATCTTTCTCAATTAAAATACCACCCAATGGTATATGCTGACCGCCAATGTTTGATGTTTCGTATTCAAAATCTTCCCTTACATCTATCAGCTGGAAATCTTCGCCCCTGTCAAGCTTTTCTTTTAATTCCTGTACGGTAATCTCGTTCATGGTATAATTATTTAATTTTCAAATGTATGTTTTTTATATAGCAAACAATCAAAATGGCTATTGTGGCCAATAAATATTTACAATAGCATTAAATGTTTATGACTACACCGTTATACAAATAACTACACCACAGCCATTTCCTTTATCGCCTACATACTTCAATTGCTTTAGTCTCCGGTAATTCCCGTACCCCAAATTGAGGAATCGGGGATAATTGAGCAAGCTTTTCCTCTAATGATGCTCCCCCATATTTTTGCTTAATAGGCAATAACCCAATTTTAACGACAATTATATATGTGGCTTTGTTTTTGCACATCGCGGCCTGACTAAACACTTGTTACATAGAACATTTATATGAAAAAAATATTTACCTGCCTGCTTTTAGCCTCGACTGCATTTGTATCCTGTAAAAAAGATCATTCACCCACTAAAGGCTCAGCCGAAAACATCAATAAAATGGCGCCCGATGGTTTTACATACAGTACTACTAAGGATGTCAGTTTAAATCTCAGTTTAAAAACAACCAGTAACGAGCCCCTGTCGGGTGTTTTGGTGAGTATTTACGACCCTAAAAATACAAAGAACGCTATTTACAAAGGCCTCACAGATAAACAGGGTGTACTCTCAGGTAAATTTTCTGTACCAACTTATCTTAATAAGGTAATTATCGATCCTGCATATATTGGTTTAATGCATAACGCCCAGGCAGCTATTACCAATAATAATATTACAGCAATTATTGGTGGTCCGCAAGGTTATGATGGCAATATCATACCGGAAACGTATACCATTGGTAATAAAACTGCGCGTATTAACTCATTACAAAATAATGAGACAGGTACACAATATGTTTATCCTATGGGTTATTTACCTGACAGGGCTATTGTTAATAATAGTACTTTTCCGTTTGCTTTAGGTGTTCCGGCATATCTTCTTTCCCCCAGCGATGCAACGGCCGACGGCATATATAGTATTGATGGAACGCTCTTGAAAGCAATTAACGGGGCGCTATCACCGGTTAAATCTGTTTATGAAACACATCCGGAATATTTAAGCAACAACGTGGTTTCAACACTAAACGTGACAGCTCCAACCAATGTGTATATAACTTTTATTTCGGAAACCGCGGGCTACAGAAATACGCTGGCTTATTATACCTATCCAACAAATAACCCACCCAAACAAGGAGCAGGCAATACAGCCAATTCAATAAGCAAACTAACTTATGTTTTTCCGAATGCTTCATTAAATGGATCGTTAGGAGGTTTAAAAACCGGCGACAAAGTAAATATTGGTTATTTTGATCCAGGAACATCAATAGCTTTTGTGCTGATACAAGATGGCTGGACAGGTACCGGCATTGCTACGGGCAATACAAAATATTACTCAGAGCCAAAGTTCAATCCGGAAAAGGTAAAGAACAGGCACATGGTAATGCTGTATAATAAAACCCGTAAACTATTTGTATTGGGCTTTGAAGATCTTAACATGGAAAACCCTTCTGCAAACCCGGAGGGCTATCAATCGGATGAAGACTTTGAGGATCTTGTAATATTGGCAAGCACATCCCAAAAAGGCGCAATTAACCCCACCAATGTTCCGGAACTCGACTCGGCAGATGACAGGGATGGTGACGGGGTGATAGATCAGTTAGATTGGTTTGCTGACGATCCGACACTGGCATACGTAACTGAGTATCCCGAATTTTCATTTGCCAATATAGCATTTGAAGATAACTGGCCTCAAAAAGGCGATTATGACATGAATGACCTTGTAGTTGGTCAGCATTATATATTTTATAGAAACGCTAATAACGAAGTAGTTAAATTAACAGGCGAATTTATAATTAAAGCTGCAGGCGCGTCTTTTAAAAACGGCTTTGGCGTTGTATTACCTATTACTCCTGACCGTGTAAAATCAGTAACCGGGCAAAAATTAATAAGCAATTATATAAAATTAGCCCCTAACGGAGTTGAAGCAGAACAAAGCTACGCTGTTATCATTCCGTTTGATAACCAGGACGCGCTTATTCATAACCCGGGCTATGCTTATTTTGTGAACACACTCGATTCAAAACCTAAAATGGTTAGCGATACAGCAAGGATAAAAATACAATTTATTACGCCTTTATCTAATGCCTATCTTGGAATAGCACCATTTAACCCATTCCTTATCAGCAATCTTCGCCGCGGTTATGAAATACACTTACCGGGTACAAAACCAACAGATAAAGTTAATGCGAACTTATTTAAAACAGGAGATGATAATACTGATACTTTGGCAAGGAGATATTACTTATCGAAAGAGAACGGACCATGGGCTATAAAATTCAGATGGAAGTTTGATTACCCACTCGAAAATGTTGATATAGCCGACGCTTACTTACATTTCAAACAATGGGCAAGTTCCGGTGGCAACATGTTTGCCGATTGGTATGATAATTTAGAAAGCGGCTATCGTAACGAAAGTAATATTTACAATAAATAAATATTAAAGCAACTCAAAACGGCTTTTGGAATAATTGCGAAGCCGTTTTTTGTTTTAATGTTGCCTGCGTGATTACCTTGAAATATTCCGGCACCGACATAGCAAACCTTATAATGATGACCCTTTAAGGCCAATTGCAAATATTTGACCTTTTGTGCTGTAACAATCAGGCAGTAAAGGCGTTTTATAGTAGTTAAAGTAATTTTAATTATTGATGAAGAAAATTACCCGCTTTTTCTGGTTTTGTTCAGGAGCGCATATTGATACCCTAAAAAAGTACCCTATTGAACATAATAAGTATGTTGGCATAGGCGCCACCATATTCTTTACCGCCTTATTTGCAGCCCTTTCCGGCGGTTATGCTATGTATTTCGTGTTTAGCGGCAGTGCTTTTGCGGTTGGCTTTGCCATACTGTTCGGCTTGCTGTGGGGCACCGCCATTTTTAATATGGACAGGTACATCGTATCAAGCATAAATAAAGAAGGCAGCACCAACCAGCAGATCTTACAGGCATCGCCGCGTATTTTACTGGCTATTATGATAGGTGTTGTGATATCGCGCCCGCTCGAACTCAAGATATTTGATAAAGAAATACGCCAGAAGTTAAAAACATCTTACCTGAAAGGTCAGCACCGTAAAATTGATACCCTGCAAAAAACCTATCAGCAAAAATACGCTATGGAGCTGGGTAAAAATGGAGAGCTGAAAAAGGAGAAGGATTCTTTAGAGAAGGATATTAACCGCTCGCGTTACCAGCTTAACCAGGAGGTTTTTGGTGATAAAACCAATCAAACTTCGGGTATTTCAGGCTACGGCACTTATGCCAAGCAAAAGCAGGCGGTATTAGAAGAAAAGCAGGCCCGCCTGAAAACCGTTACCGATAATTTAGGGCAGATGGACCAATACCTCAGCGCCCGTAAAGATTACGAAGGACTCAATAGCACCCGCCTTTTTTCCGAAAAACAACTGGACAGCCTCAGCAGCGTTGCCGGTTTCTCCGACCGTAACTGGGCTTTGGGGCAGCTATCATACAATGAAAACGGCACGCGCGACCTGGATACTTATCTTGCCATAGCGTTCATAGGCTACCTGTTCATTTTGTTTGAGTGCTTGCCGGTATTTGTAAAACTAATGTCGCCCAAAGGGCCTTATGATACAGCTATCGCCAAAATTGCAGAGGCCAATATTTACCATGCCGAAAAGGATAAGGATCGTGATATTGCCGTTACCGATAACGTATACGATCACCATCTTGATGCCGATGTAAACAAGCGAAAGCAAATGATTACCGGCCAGGCAGAGTATGACCTGGGCAGGCATAGCTATGATTAATGTTTGCACAAAATTGTAACTTAGCGCACACATTCTTACACAAAAGGGAATATTATGCCTGCATTATTTAAGATACGATGGCTGCAAACTTGCTATTAACTACATTGGTTGATCAGGAAATAAAGGATTCTTTTTCTATCCAATATTTTGAGCAAGAGGCATATACAGATCAGTTACTAAAACGGGCAAACTATCATCGTATCTTTTTAATACAAAGCGGCAGTGGGACTATACAGGTTGATGATCATACACACCCCATAACCGGCAGTGAATTATTTTTGTTAGCTAAAGGGCAGGTATACTCCTTTCTCCCCGGCACTACCTTAACCACTCACGAACTTTGCTTTGGCGATTGTTTTTGGGAAAAAACACCGGCCAGCGCCAGTAATTGCAAAGCTGTATTATTTAATAATGCCGCTGCCAATCAAAATATTCCGCTGGCACAGGCTGAACTTACCGAGCTTGATATGCTTTTCAGGCAACTTAGCCTGGAATTTTGCAAACCGGTTTATATCAATCAATTGGATGCGCTTGCAGCTTATTTAAAGATCATCATGATCAAGATAGCTAATATTAACGCTTCGTTAATTAAGGGGTATGATACCTACGAAAACCAGCTTTACCGCCAATTTATAGAAATGGTGAGTAACCAGTATCATCATACTCATGAGGTTGCCGATTTTGCTGCACAGTTAGGTATCAGCCCGCGCAAACTATCCGACGTGTGCAAACGTTGCAGCGGCAAGGGAGCCAAAGATATTATTAACGGTCAGCTCATTGCCGAAGCCAAGCGTTCATTGCAATTTTCATCAAAGCCGGTTAAGGAGATAGCCCTTCAGCTTAACTTTCAAAACCCCTACCAGTTTAGTCACTTTTTTAAAAAAATCACCCTTGTTTCGCCAAATGATTATCGTTCGCACTTTGTAAATATTGGCATCTGATTAACCGTTATTAACATTTATCGCGCGCTGTTTTAGCCATAGCTTTGCTTGCAAACAATAATATTATGGCAATTAACAAATTAAAATCAGTAGCCGGTATCACCATTCCTGACAGTGCTATAGCCACACAGGCCACCGACCTTTTATTAACCCACGGTACCGAATTTATATATAATCATTCGTTAAGAGTATTTCTTTTCTCGTCGCTCAACGGGCAGCGTAACAACCTGCCGTATGATGCCGAGTTGCTTTACGTAAGCTCCGTATTTCACGACCTGGGTTTGGTGCCACATTATAGCAGCCCCGATAAACGCTTTGAAGTTGATGGCGCAAATGCAGCCCGCGACTTTCTGAAAAGCCATGGCTTGCCTAAAGAATCGTTGCAATTGGTGTGGGATACCATTGCACTACATACAACCATTGGCATTGCCGAGTATAAAGAAAACGAAGTAGCCTTAATGTATTCGGGCGTTGGTTTAGATGTAATGGGCGAAGGTTACGAAAACCTTAGCACCGAAAACCGCGAAGAGATCATCAGCGCATTCCCGCGCAACAACTTTAAAAAGAACATCATCCCTACATTCTTCTCGGGCTTCGAGCATAAAACCGAAACTACTTTTGGTAATATTAAGGCTGATGTATGTGCTTTTATGATCCCCAATTTTCACCGTAAAAACTTCTGCGATTGTATACTGCATTCGCCGTGGAGCGAATAAGCAATAGATATTTTACAATAATAATCGGTTAACAGGCGGGCGCTTTTTACCGCTATTGAAAAATTATAGTAATTTCAGCCTGTTAACTGGTTCTCATGAAAAAACTTCTATTAGTGGCGGTGGCCTGTATAGGCACATCCGTTTTATTCGCGCAAAAAAGATCGCAAGCCCCTGTATATTATAATGTATCGTTCCCAAACGCGGTACACCACGAGGCCGAGATTGTAATTACCGTACCGCAGGCACCTGCCGGACCAATGCGTTTTCGCATGAGCCGTTCTTCGCCGGGGCGTTACGCCACGCATGAATTTGGCAAAAACATATACAACGTAAAGGCATTTACCGATAAAGGCACCGAACTTCCTCTTAAGCAAATTGAGGGCGATGTGTACGAAGTTGCCATGCACCCCTCAACCGTAAACATTAGCTATACGCTGTTTGGTAATTGGGTTGATGGCACTTATGCCGGTATTGATGCTGGGCAGGCGCACCTGAATATGCCCGCCAGTTTTATGTGGGTAGCAGGGCTCGACAAAAGGCCTGTAAAATTCAAGTTCAACGGTATTGAAAAATACGGCTGGAAGGTATCAACCCAGTTAAAGAACGAGGGCGATAACGTATACAGCGCGCCCAATCTGCAATACATGATGGATAGCCCTACCGAGTTGTCGAACTTTAAATCGGCATCGTGGGAGGTGGTAAACCCTGATGGTAAAAGGCAAAAGGTTAACCTGCATGTATATTCCGATGATAGTCAGCAGGTGGTAGATAACTTCGCCAAAATGGTGCAAAAGGTAGTACAGGAAGAAAAAGCGGTGTACGGCGAACTGCCAAATTACGATTATGGTGAATATACCTTCATCAACAACGTACACCCTACCGTAAACGGCGATGGCATGGAGCACCGCAACTCCACCATTATTACCGATCCTATTGATAAAATTGGCGGTAACGAGGTTGATGTACTGAGTACCTTCTCGCACGAATACTTTCACAGCTGGAATGTGGAGCGCATCCGCCCAAAATCATTAGAGCCATTCAACTTTGAGCACTCCAACGTAAGTGCCGAACTTTGGTTTGCCGAGGGCTTTACGCAATACTATGGCGAAATGCTGCTGCGCCGTGCCGGTTTTTATGATGATGAAGCTTATGGCAAAGTATTAGCCGGTTTGGTTAATTCGGTAATGAACACGCCTGCCGCGGCTAAATATTCACCGGCCCAAATGAGCCGCTACGCGGTATTTGCCGATGCAGGTGTATCTATTGATGCCAATAATAACCCCAACATTTTCACCTCGTATTATGTATATGGCGGCGCAACTGCCTTAGCGCTCGATCTTCGTTTGCGCAGCGAGTTTAACCTTACCCTTGATGATTATATGCGCAAGGTTTGGCAACTATACGGCAAAAAAGAGAGAGCTTATACCATACCAATGCTGCAACTTGCGCTGGCACAACTCACCAAAGAACCGGGCTTCGCGTCGGATTTCTTCAAGCAGTATATTTACGGGTTCGAGAAGAACAATTACGTGCCGTTACTGGCCAACGCGGGCTTTGCTATGCAAAAGGCAAAACCGGGCGCGGCGTGGGCCGGGCCGCTGTTTAACAATTTTGGCCGCAGCCGTGCAGGGCAGGCACATTCGGCAGTGGCCGATAGCGGTTTGTTCATAGCGACGAGCACCGTACAAGGTACGCCTATCTACAAAGCAGGTATAGATGCCGGTGATGTGATATTGAAGACAGATGGCAAGAGTATAAAAACACAAAAAGAGTTTAACGATATCGTAGCGACTAAAAAACCGGGCGATAAGATCGTAGTGAATTATAAGAACCGTACAGGCGATCATCAAACCACTATCGTGTTAGAAGAAAACCCGTATTTTGAAGTCGTGCCGTTTGAAAAGGCGGGCAAAACATTAACAGCAGACCAGGAAGCTTTCCGTAATAACTGGTTACAATCAAAAGTTAAATAATACTATCATGAATATAAAACATATTATAGCCGCTTCGGCATTAGTTGCCTTATCGGTTAACACCTTCGGGCAAAATGTTAACAAGCTAATAAAACGTGCCGATGTGGAACGGATTATCAAAACCCTTTCGGCCGATGACATGCAGGGCCGCGGTACATTTACACCGGGCATTGAAAAAGCAGCCAAATTTATAGCTAATGAGTTTAAGCAGATAGGCCTTACGCCATTAACGGGCAATAAAGGTTACCTGCAAAGCTTCAGCATTAACCGTTCAACACCGTTAAAATCAACAGTGAACATTAACGGGACTGAATTATCTCCCGATTCGGCATTTGTATCTGCCGGGGCTTCCTTTACATGGGATAGCAACAGCGGCGCGGAGGTCGCAAAAATTCCAGCAGGAGCCAACTTCAGGGAAGAGTATTTTAAATATATAGAGAGCGGCAAAAAAATGATCATCATTGTTGATACTTCATTCCATGCTATATTTAAACGGATAAAACAGCGCTCGGCCGACGGTCAACTTGTAGCAAAAGGCAGCGAAAAACAAGCCCTTGTTTTTATATTGGGTAAGTACGATGAAGTAAAGAATTACACTGTAACTTACGAAAGCAAAACCGAAGAACTGCCTTTGGCCAATGTTGTTGGTGTGTTAAAAGGTAAAACCAAACCTAAAGAGTTTGTGATCTTTTCGGGCCATTATGATCACCTTGGTATTATTAAACCAATGGATGGCGACAGCATAGCCAACGGTGCAGACGATGATGCATCGGGCACCACGGCGGTTATTTCATTAGCCAGGTATTACAAAAAGCTAAACAACAACGCCCGCACCTTAATTTTCGTTGCCTTTACAGCCGAAGAGATTGGCGGTTACGGTTCACATTATTTTTCGGAGAAGGTTGATCCTGAAAAAACTGTAGCCATGTTCAATATTGAAATGATTGGTAAGGCTTCAAAATTCGGCACCAACTCGGCATTTATTACCGGTTACGAAAGGTCTAACTTCGGTACCATTTTGCAAAAGAACTTGAAAGGTACCGTGTTCCAGTTTCACCCGGATCCGTACCCAGAGCAGGAGCTTTTTTACCGCAGCGATAATGCCACACTGGCTCGTTTAGGAGTACCGGCACACAGTATTTCAACAGACCAGATAGACAGCGATAAATTATATCACACAGTAAAAGATGAGTTCAGCTCGCTGGATGCAGGCAACATTACCTCAACCATTAGAGCTATCGCTTTAAGCTCGCGCACTATAGTAGGCGGCAAGGACACGCCTACACGCATCGCTAAAGAAAAATAAGAGGAAGCTATTTATATAAAAACGTTTTTATTACCGTTAATTGAGCATGAAAAGATTTGGTTTCTTATTGGTTTGCGCGTTCATTATGTCATCAGCGTACGCGCAAACCAAAACTACTATAACCCGCCAGGTAGTTAGGTACGAAGTAAAAAATATGGGCATTACTACCGAGGGTAAATTTAGCGGCTTACAGGCCGACATAAAATTCACCCCGGCACAATTGTCCACCAGCAGCATCGAAGCATCGATAGATGCCAACTCCATCAATACCGAAAACACCAAACGCGACGAACACCTGCGCAGCGAGAAGTTTTTTGATGTGGCGCATTATGCAACCATTACCTTAAAATCGGTTTCGTTTCAGCAAAAGAGTGGTAATAACTTCAAGTCGAAATTTAACCTTACCATAAAAGGCAAAACCAAAGCGGTTGATGTACCATTCACTTATATCGAAACAGGCAACACAGCCAGTTTTAAAGGTAACTTTAAAATAAACCGTAACGATTTTAACGTAGGCGGCAGCAGCATGGTACTAAGCGACGAGGTAACCGTTTTTATTGAGGCGGATATTACTAAATAACAATTTCATAAAGTTTAGTTGATAACTAATACCCTCTAAAGGTTAACTTTACGGTATGAAACTGCGTGTACTTGTTTTTATCAACGCCTTTGCCGTTGCTGTTACCTTATCTGTTGCCAACTACTATTTTCAACATAACTGGCATGCTGTGATCGTTACCTTTTCGGTGGCGCTTATTATCAGCTTCCTGATATTTTATTACCTGATAGAGAAGTATATCTACTCGAAGATAAAACTGATCTACAAACTGATACACAACCTTAAACTGGGCCGCGACCTGCGCGATGCCCTTGGCGAACACGTAAGCGCCGACCCCATTAACGATGTGGAGCACGAGGTAAAAGAATGGGCAGCGCAAAAAAAGGACGAGATCAACGAGCTGCGCAAACAGGAGAAGTTCCGCCGCGATTTCCTGTCGAACATATCGCACGAGTTTAAAACCCCGCTGTTTGCCATACAGGGATATATTGATGCCATACAGGATGATGACCTGGAGGACAAGGATATGGCCCGCCAGTTCCTACAAAAGGCAGCCCGCAATGTTGACAGGTTGAGCTATTTGATCAAAGACCTTGACGAAATTTCTAAACTGGAATCGGGCGAGATACCGATCAATTACTCTAAGTTTAAGATCAACGATCTGCTGCGCGAGGTGATCGAGGCATCGGAGATGAAAGCTAAGCAACACCACATCAAGCTGATATTCAAGCAAAAATACGACGACTCCATATTGGTATATGCCGACAGGCAGAAGATAAGCCAGGTGCTCATCAACCTGATAGATAACTCCTTAAAATACGGCAAAGAAGGCGGCAACACGGCCGTAAGCTTGTTCGACCTGCACGAGCAGGTACTGGTAGAAATTACGGATGATGGTATCGGCATTGAAGAGAAATTTTTGCCGCGATTATTTGAGCGCTTTTTCCGTACCGATACCAGCCGTTCAAGGCAGATCGGTGGCTCGGGCTTAGGACTGGCCATTGTTAAGCACATTATAGAGGCGCACCAGCAAACCATCAACGTGCGCAGCACCGAAGGATTAGGTTCAACCTTTGGCTTCACATTGCAAAAAGCTAAGCAGAATTTGCCCTTCCCGAGTTTACCAACGCTAAAAAGTTAACATTAACTTAACATTGCAAAGTTACCTTTGTCGGAAATACGATTACGATGTCATTAAACAGTATATTTCAATACTTTGTACCTAAAGATAAAAAGGTTTTCTTTCCATTATTCGAGCAGGCTTCAAACAATGTGGTAGCAATGGCAACCATTTTAGTAGAGGCAGTTAACCTAAACAATGTTGCTACTAAAGAGGAGCTTTTTAAGCAAATTGATAAGTTAGAGAACAAAGGCGACGAAATAACCCACCAGATTTACCTGGAGCTTGGCAAGAACTTTATTACTCCTTTCGACAGAGAAGATATACACGCACTGGCAACCGCTATTGATGACGTAGCCGATTATATACACGGTGCCGCTAACCGTATGAGCCTTTACCGTATTGACGCCCCTAACGATCATATCAGCAAATTATCTGAACTGATATTACAGGCCAGCATCGACCTTGAAAAAGCCGTA
Organism: Mucilaginibacter sp. GW821-FHT07G05; assembly: GCF_059418565.1. Classification (NCBI taxonomy): domain Bacteria; kingdom Pseudomonadati; phylum Bacteroidota; class Sphingobacteriia; order Sphingobacteriales; family Sphingobacteriaceae; genus Mucilaginibacter; species Mucilaginibacter sp. GW821-FHT07G05. The sequence goes on from NZ_JBWKQC010000008.1 coordinate 133,446, forward strand.
AGGGAACTGAAAGACCTTAAAAACGTACGTAACATAGCTGATTCATGCATCAGGATAAACAGTGTGGAAAACCAGGCCGATTATGTATTTGACCGCGCCGTTGCCGACCTGTTCCTGTACGAGAAAGACGCTATCCAACTGATAAAATACAAAGAGATATATGCCGCGCTTGAAACCGCGACAGATATGTGCGAGGATGCCGCCAACGTAATGGAATCAATTTTAGTTAAAAACGCGTAACTTCCTTTATACCACCACACATGGTTACTTCCCTGCTTGTTGTAGTAATAGTTCTGGCAATCATTTTCGATTTCATCAATGGTTTTCATGATGCCGCCAACTCTATCGCTACCATCGTATCAACAAAAGTACTTACGCCTTTTCAGGCCGTGTTATGGGCAGCAGCCTTTAACTTTCTGGCTTTCTTTGTTATTAAAGATCACAAAGTAGCCAATACCATTGCCAAAATTGTATTGCACGATTATGTAACCATCCATGTAATTATGGCCGGTTTAATTGCGGCCATCACCTGGAACTTAATTACCTGGTGGTTCGGTATCCCATCCAGCTCGTCGCACACGCTTATCGGCGGGTTTGCCGGTGCCGGTATGACCAACGCCTTATACATGGGTCATAATATGTTAAGCGCTGTTAAAATGGATTATGTTATCCAGATCATATCCTACATTGTATTGGCGCCGTTCATTGGTTTATTTATCGCTTATATTATTACCATACTCATATTACACCTGTGTAAAAATGCCAAGCCCTCTACTGCCGAACGTTGGTTTAAAAGAGGTCAGTTGGTATCATCAGCCGCGCTAAGCTTTGCACACGGTGGTAACGACGCGCAAAAGGTAATGGGTATCATCTACGTATCGTTGGTAACTACCAACGTTATTACCGATGGTATGCCAATGCCGGAGTGGATCCCGCTTACCTGTTACAGCGCTATCGCTTTAGGTACCATGTCGGGCGGTTGGAAGATCGTTAAAACCATGGGTACCAAAATTACCAAGGTAACCCCGCTTGAAGGTGTAAGTGCCGAAACCGCGGGTGCCGTAACATTGTTTATCACCGAACGTTTGGGTATACCGGTTTCAACTACGCACACCATTACCGGTTCAATTATCGGTGTGGGCTTAACTAAACGTGTATCGGCTGTACGCTGGGGTGTAACCATTAACTTGGTTTGGGCATGGATCATCACCATACCTATTTCGGCCTTGATAGCCGCGGGGGTTTATTCGCTGTTCCGCGTATTCGCTTAACAATATTGAATCAATTCACAATATATTATCCCGGCCAGTAAAACCGGGATTTTTTGTTTTTATCCCGTTTCAAAATATACTTATAGCGGGCATGTTACAGTAAGTATTTCGAGATGAACGCTAAACCATTTACCTTTATAAAGGTTTAAACTACATATGAAAAAAGCATTTTTACTAATCCCCGCCGCATTATTATTGTTAGCGCCACTATCAGGCTGCGACACCCTTAACCAGGTAGCACAAACTGCCGGGCAACAACTGGGCAACCCATCAGCCTTAGAAATAGCATCGGGCCTTAAACAGGCTTTGGAGCAAGGCACCACCAAAAGTTCGGGCCAGTTATCGGCAGTAGATGGTTTCTTTGGGAACGCGGTAGTGAAAATACTTTTTCCGCCCGAAGCACAAAAAGCTGAAAAAACATTACGCTCTTTAGGTTTGAACAGCCTATGCGATAACGTGATACTATCCCTTAACCGCGCTGCTGAAGATGCTGCCAAAGAAGCAAAGCCCATCTTCATCAATTCAATAAAACAGCTTACCCTGCAAGATGCCACCAACATATTATTCGGTAATAAAGATGCCGCTACCGAATACTTTAAACGCACCACAGTTAACCAGCTCACCGAAAGATTTAAACCCGTTATACAAGCCAGTTTAAGCAAAGTTAACGCTACCAAATACTACAGCGATGTAGTTACCGCCTATAACAAAGTACCACTGGTTAGCACCAAACTTAACCCCGACATCAGCGCCTACGTAACCCAAAAAGCTATTGAAGGCCTGTTTGTAGAGATAGCCAAAGAAGAACTGAACATTCGCCAAAACCTATCGGCACGCTCAACACCATTATTGCAAAAGGTGTTTAGTTATGCGGATAAGAATAAGAAAGGTTAAGGATAGATGCAAGAGTAGAGATTCAGGAGACAAGATAAAATAGGCAATGCTGTCACGAGTTTAGCAAAGCTAAACTCGTGACCAAATATGGTGTAAGCTTTCAGCTGCCAACATGCCGGGTCACGGGGTGCAACCCCGCGACAGCGAGAGAGACTAACGAACTGCCCTGTTGAATGTGCCGTCAGCAAACAGCTTCGGGCGAAAACGGGCAGAACTTTGGTGGCCATGAGCGGAAAGGCGGGCATAGTGAACTTGTTGCATGTGGGGAGGGAAAAGAGCGTTGGGGCAAACGTTCCAGCCCTAAGTTCTGACTGTTTTGCAGGGGAATGGCCTTGTGCGGCAAAGAAGCCTTTTGCTGGACATGACCTTTTGCTACTTTTGGGGCACAGCCAAAAGTAGTAGCCGCTGCGGCAATGAGCAGACTGGCATTGAGGAAATCACAAGCAAAACCTAAGTAGAGATTGCTTCGTACCTCGCAATTGACGATGGTTTATTTAGGAAGCTGAAAAACGCGACGAGATTGCTTCGTACCTCGCAATGACACGATTGATTTAATAGTGATGACAGCTTGATGTATACAGATGCTTCGTACCTCAGCATGACAGGTTTTTCATGGGTTTGAGTAAGAAAAAGTCTTAAAACAGCTTCAACTGTTCACTCACTTCATCCCTTTTAACTTTAACAGCCGCCTCTCCAAAGTTTGATAGCGAGATTCCTAACAAGCGGATGCGTTTATCATCAATACCAGATGCAAGCAATAGGTGCTTCGCAGTGTTACCAATAGTTTCGAGATCGCCTACCGGGAATGGAAAAGATTGGTTGCGGGTGATCTGCCGGAAATCGTGGTACTTTATTTTGAGGGTTATGGTGCGGCCTTTCAGGTTGTATTTCAGCAGGCGGTTGTAAACCGTTTGGGCAATTTTATCCAGTTCGTCGTACATTTCTTCAACCGTGGTAAGGTCATAAGCGAAAGTATCTTCCGCACCCATCGATTTGGTTTCGCGGTGAGGCTGTACCGCACGATCATCTACACCACGCACTATCTGGTAATAAAATTTGCCAACCTTACCAAACCGGCCTGTGAGTTCATCTTGTGTGAGCTTTTTTAAATCGGCACCAGTGTGTAACCCCATTCGCTTCATCTTATCGGCCGTAACTTTGCCTACGCCATGAAATTTCTCCACGGGTAGTTTCTCCATGAATGCCTCAATAGCCGATGGACCAATGAATTTCAAACCATCGGGTTTATTAATGTCAGACGCGATTTTGGCCACAAATTTATTGACAGATACCCCTGCGGAAGCCGTTAGCTGCAACTCATCCTTTATGGCCTGTTTTATTTGCTTGGCAATTTCAATGGCCGAACCCACATTCAGCTTGTCATCGGTAACATCAAGATAGGCTTCATCCAGCGATAGCGGCTCTATCAGGTCGGTATACCGGCTAAAGATCTCCCTAATCTTTTGCGACACTTCTTTGTAAACTGCAAACCGTGGCCTCACAAACAAAGCATACGGACAAAGCTGCAAAGCCTTTTTTGAGGGCATTGCCGAACGGATGCCAAACTTACGCGCCTCATAACTCGCAGTAGCCACCACACCTCCCCTGCCCTCGGGCGGGCCACCAACTACCAAAGGCTTGCCCCGCAATTCGGGATTATCCCGTTGCTCAACCGACGCGTAAAACGCGTCCATATCAATATGGATGATCTTACGGTAAGTAATGGTGCTTTCATTCTCCATCGGTTATGTAAAATTACGGAGAAGTATTGAGTTGTGGGTATTGGGGTTCGAGGTTTCAGGTTCCGGGATCGGATGTTGGGGTGGTGCAACTCCGTGGAAACCTTCGTATTCCTTATAGTTAAATCAGGAACATGATCCCCTGTTTCCATCTTAAATTTATAACTTGCAGCTATGGCTAAATTACGGCGATTACAGCGGGCTATTGATTTCATTGAGCATCCATCATCAAGCGGAGTCATCTTATTAAGCTGTGTGATTATCTCGCTGGTTATCGCTAATTCATCTTTGGGCAATGCCTTTAATCATCTCCTTAACAGCCATCCCGGTACCGAACTTTCTGTTTCCGCATGGATCAATGACGGACTGATGGCTATATTCTTTTTGATGGCCGGCCTCGAAATTAAACGGGAAATAGTAGAGGGCGAACTATCAGATATTAAAAAAGCTACTTTACCTGTGTTGTGCGCTTTGGGCGGCATGCTGTTCCCTGCCGTTATTTACGCTTTACTGAACCAAAACACCACTACATCCGCCGGCTGGGGAATACCCATGGCTACCGACATAGCCTTTGCCATAGCCATTTTAAATGTGCTGAAAAAGTTTATTCCGGCATCGTTAAGGGTGTTTTTAACGGCGCTTGCCATTGTCGACGATCTGGGCGCCATAGTAGTTATCGCTGTTTTTTACTCCCAGGGTATCCATTACGATCAGCTGCTTTATGCAGGAGGCTTTTTTGCGCTGTTGCTAATATTTAACGCGTTCCAAATAAAACATATCGCCTTTTATTTGATACCGGGTGTATTCATCTGGTATTTTATTCATCACTCCGGTGTACATGCTACGGTGGCGGGGGTATTAACAGCCATGGCTATCCCGGTAAAAACACGGTCGGGTTATCAGCCGGTAGCCGTGCTGGAGCATAAGTTATCAAACCCTGTAAATTTTCTAATTATCCCGTTATTCGCGCTGGCTAATACCAATATCCGGTATGAGGGTGGTATGTTAGGCGGGTTATTTAGCCCATTAGGATTGGGGATAATTTGCGGATTAGTTTTGGGCAAATCATTGGGCATTTTACTAATGGCCTGGGCGGCAGTAAAATCGAAATTAAGCAAACTACCGGAGCAGGCAAATTGGATACACATGGCAGGTGTGGGTTTGCTGGCAGGCATCGGTTTTACTATGTCGATATTTATTGCACTGCTATCGTTTAACACACCGGCCCTGCAAAGCGAAGCCAAGTTTGCTATATTGGTAGCATCTGTTTTGGCTGCATCCGCCGGGTATATCTGCCTGAAAGCTTATTCCGCAAAACAAAAAACGGTGGCAAATAAATAGCTATTCTATAATCACGGTTTTATTGTTGTACACAAATACCCTGTCGTCAAATACCAGTTTCAGCGCTTGTGCCAGTACCGATGTTTCTACTTCTTTGCCGGCGTTCATCATGGTGGCGGCGGTGTAGGTATGGTTTACGGGGATGATCTGCTGGGCGATGATCGGGCCTTCGTCCAGCTCGTCGGATACGAAATGTGCCGTTGCGCCTATCAGTTTTACACCACGTTCAAAGGCTTTGCGGTAAGGGTTTGCGCCAACAAAAGCAGGCAGGAATGAATGGTGTATATTGATGATCCGCATCGGGAAATGCTTATTAAAATCTGCCGACAAGATCCGCATAAATTTGGCCAGTACAATGTAATGCGGATCGTATTGCTGTACCAGTTGGGTTATTTGCTGTTCGGCTTGCAGCTTGTCCTGCGTTTCGTACGATACATGGTGAAAGGGCACATCAAAACGCTTGCAGATATCTTCCAGCACGGTGTAATTACCAATTACGCATTGCACTGTAGCCCCCAGCGTACCAAAATAATTACGGATCAGTATATCTGCCAGGCAATGGTACTCTTTGGTTACCAGCACCACTACTTTTTTATCGGGCTGTGGGTTTATTTTGATCACAGCATCGGCAGGCAATATGGCTTGCAATTCCTGCTCTAAATCAGGGCTAACCGTATCTCCGGCCACTTCCAGACGCATAAAAAACAGGTTTTCGGCAACATCAACATGCTCGCCAAGCGAGATAATATTGTATTGATGTTTAGCCATCAGGGCAGATATGGAAGCCACTAAACCCACCTGGTCGCGGCACTGGATAACGATGATCATGCTGAATTATAAATTGCCGTAAAGTTATAAATTGATGCCGATGCTCAAAGTGATCTGTTGGTTTACAGCGATTAAAATTATAGTCATTAAAAAAGGGCACCGTTGCCGATGCCCCCATTAGTTCTATAATTGGGATAAAGAATCGCCTGTGTTTGCAGGTTTCCCTCATCCTTAATTAAAGAAGACCTTTAAAAAGTTGATTCAGCCGCTAACAGCATTTATTAGCATGGCGATATTAACAGTACAGTTACCATGCAAACATTTTCAATTAATTAAATAATTTACATTAAAAGAGAATGAAACACATTTTCAAACTTTTGCTTTTGCCGCTATAAATACTACCTTCGGCCTAATGCCGTTTAAGCAAAAAACAAACATCTATGCTGAAACCACTATTTTCTTTTATGCTGATGGCCGCTGCTTCGGCAAGTTATTCGCAAAGCAGTGCTGATAGTACCACAATGCGATCTCCGGTAAAAACGCTGAACCTGAAGCAATATGATGCCCTGCTGAAAGGCGAAGATGTATACGATATGGCACTGGCCGGTGAGCTTAACCATTATCCGTCGCCGGGTAAGGTGCTCGATTATAAGAAAGAGCTTGATCTTAGTCCGCAGCAGGTAACTAAACTTACGACTATCAATACCGAACTCATCCGCAAAAAGAAAGAAATGGGTGGTTTCATTATTAAAAATGAGCGGGTAATTGACAGCCTTTTCCGCACTAAAAAAGCAAACGACGGCAACATTATCTTCTTTACTAATCGCTATGGCATATACCAGGGCGAGTTGCGCAATGCCATTTTACAGGCATGTGTAAAGGTGCAAAGCTTGCTGACACCCAAACAGATAAGCAAGTTTGAACGTTTGCTTAACGGTAAATAACAATATGCCATTACAATTACTTAAATTTGCCCCGGAAAGAATTGTATGAAGATCACATTTGACTTTGAAAAACCTTTAGCCGAACTGCAAACGCAGATTGATAAGGTTACACAGATAGAAGATAAGAACAAGCTGGATATGTCGGCTACGCTGGCAGAGCTTAATATTAAGCTTGAAGAAGCTAAAAAGGAAGTGTACGGCAACCTTAACGGCTGGCAAAAGGTACAGATCTCGCGTCACCCTGAAAGACCATACACCCTGCAATATATTGAGCTGATTTGCGATGATTTTATTGAGCTGCACGGCGACCGTACCGTTGGCGACGACAAAGCGATTGTTGGTGGTTTTGGTACCATCAACGGCCAAACAGTAATGATCATCGGTCACCAAAAAGGCCGTAACACCAAAGAGCGCCAGTACCGCAACTTCGGTATGGCTAACCCCGAAGGTTACCGCAAGGCTTTACGCCTGATGAAACTGGCCGAAAAATTTAACAAACCTGTAGTTACCCTGATAGATACACCGGGAGCATTTCCGGGCCTGGAAGCTGAAGAACGCGGACAAGGTGAGGCTATTGCCCGTAACCTGTTAGAGATGTCGGTACTTAAAGTGCCTATCATTTGCGTTATCATTGGTGAAGGTGCATCAGGTGGCGCATTGGGTATAGGCATCGGCGATAGGGTATTAATGCTGGACAACTCATGGTATTCGGTAATTTCTCCGGAAAACTGCTCAACCATTCTGTGGAAAACATGGGAGAACAAAGAGCGCGCGGCAGAGGTATTAAAACTTACCTCAACCGAAATGCTGAAAAACAAACTGATTGACGGCGTGGTGAAAGAACCGCTTGGCGGCGCTCACCAGGATCCGGTTGCTATGGCAGCTATCCTTAAAAAGCAATTGCTGAAGGATTTGAAAACCCTGAAAGAAAAGAACATTGACGAACTGGTAACCGAACGCATAGATAAATTCTGCTCAATGGGCGTAGTTATCGAAGGCGACCAGGAATAACATAGAAAAGCCTCTCCAAAACGGAGAGGCTTTTTTTATTTCAAAAAGTTGTCAAAGCTAAAGTATAATAGAGCGGTAAGCTAAGTTTATTACTCAAAAGCGACGAGATTGCTTCGTTCCTCGCAATGACAAGCACTCACAACTTACAACCCAAAACCTACAACTTACCACCCTTCGCCCACTTATTCAATAAAGTTATCGCATCAAACAATACGCCTGCTTCGCCGCGGAAATCGCCTGAACCTTTGGGGGCGCCGGTTTGTACATCGTACCATTCAAAAAAGCCTTTGTTGGTTATAGCGCGGTTAACCATCGGGACAATGTTTTCGTAGGCTTCCTGCGGCATGTTGTATTTGAGCAGGGCTTCGGTCATGCGGCCGCCGAACCATGTCCAGTCGCCGCCGTTTTGGTAAACGTAGGGATGATCGTTAGGGTATTCTTCTTTAGGGTATGGCGGGTAAACCGTCATGCCGATGGTAGCATATTTCTCTTTGGCAGCCATAGCGATCAGCTGGCGGTTGATCTCCTGTACCTCGGCACGGGTATTAAAACCGGCCAAAATAGCGCAGATAGAACCGCCGCTATAAATGATCTCATCCTCGTTGAACGATTTGGAGAACGGGCTGCCATTAAGATAAATATGCGGTTTGTATTTCTGTTGTTTAGCCATCCACAAGTGCTTGCGTACGTTGGCCTTTATATTTTGTGCTACCACACCCCAGTTGCGTTGGGTTTTGTACGATGCAGGCTTGAACGACAGGAAATTATTGATAGCGATAACGAACATGGCATTATCGTAAATATCAATAGCCCACTTGGTTTTTTGGTTAATGGCTACACCCCAGCCGCTTTCGGCCTGTACATCGCCCCAGTCAATAGTGGTAGCGCCGGTAACCAGGCCATATTTTGCCGACCAGCGGTCTTTCATTATATAGTTCATGGCATCCTCTATGCGTTGCAGTACAATGCGGTCGCCAATTTTTTCGGTAAGGATGGTTTTGTCGCCGGTTACATCGATATATTTTTTGATGGCTTGTATCAACGACGATTCCTGGTCGGTTTCTACCGTGTTTTTGTGCGCGGCCCAGCCGGGTAACAGTTTTGAATAGCGGTACTGGTAACCAACGCCTGCTTTGGCACTGTCAACTACGCCATCCACAATATTGCCGTCGGTGCCCTGTATCTGAAAAAACATCAGCAGCATCTTTTTTACTTCCTCTTTCGGGTGTGCAACCAGCGAGCCCTTGATGAAGGTATTAAAATCGCGGATCCATACCTCATTATAAGAAGTACCCGCCGAAAAGCCATTCAGCAGCTTTTTCGCACGCACGGTAATAGTGTCGAAATCTTTATTTTCAACAATGGCTTTAGCCAGTTGCCGGTTATGCTTTACTTGCGCGTTAGCACCAAAACAAAGGCAAAATAAAATTGCCGGGATAAGTAGTATACGTTTTTTCATTTACAGCGAAGATTAAACTAATTGGTTGATAGCTTACAGATCGCCGTAAATGTATGTACATATAATAATACTTGCAATAGTTATTATACTTTTTGTGTAGATATGGTTTTTACCACCCCGTTTATTTTAACCTTTACCTTACTATTTTGTGGGTTAGTGATGTGATAATAAGTTATTTTACCATCTTTCCAGCGCATATCAATGGTGAAGTTTCCGCGTGCTCTTATGCCTTTAACTTCGCCGGAAGGCTTCCAGATATCTGGTATGGCAGGCAGTAATTCGATATAGCCTGCGTGACTTTGTATCAACATTTCGGCAATGGCAGCCGTGCCGCCAAAGTTACCATCTATTTGAAACGGCGGCCCTGCCGATAGCATATTGGGGTAAATACCGCCGCCATCGCCATAGTTCATAAAAGTGGCCAGGGTTGGCGATATAAACTGGTTGAAGAGTTTGTACGCCCGGTTACCATCGTGCAGCCGTGCCCACCAAAGCATTTTGTATACGATAGAAAAACTTGGCCCATCATCGCCGCGTGCTTCCAGTGTTTTCTTGCTGGCCTCCGCCAAATCGGGTGTGCTTTCGGGGGTGATGAGCGGGGCCGGGTACAGGCCATACAGATGCGAGATACAACGGTGATGCGGCTCCAGCTCTTTGTAATCTTCCAGCCATTCCATCAGCCGACCATCTTTGGCTATCACTCCGGCAGGTGGTATCTTTTTAAGCTGTGCCGATAGCTCATTGCGTAGTTGGGCATCTACCCCCAAATCCTTAGTGGCAGTGATCACGTTATTAAACAGCTCACGGATGATCTGGTTATCAATAGTTGGCCCCATGCAAATACTGGCATGAGTATCGGTGCCCGGCACATAAAAACCATTCTCGGGCGATGATGATGGCGACGTAACCATCCACCCGGTTTTAGGATCGTGAATGAGCATGCCGTTATAAAACTGGGCGGCACCTTTCAGTATAGGATATATATTGCGCAGGTAGGCCTTGTCATTTGTAAACTCATAATGTTGCCAAAGGTTATCGCACAACCAGCCTGAACCTACTTTTGTAATACCCCACGAAGCTGCTTCGCCGGGCTCGGTAAAGCCCCATATATTGGTAATTACGTGCGCCACCCAGCCATCGGCGTCGTAATAAGCTTTGGCGGTTTTCTCGCCGTTTTTTACCATGCCCTGCACCAGTTTGGCCAAAGGCAGGTTCAGTTCCGAGAGGTTGGATACTTCCAGCGGCCAGTGGTTCATCTGTACATTAATATCAAGGTGGTAGTCGCCCGTCCACGGGGTTACTATCTGGTTGGCCCATAAGCCCTGCAAGTTGGGCGGCAGCAATCCTACACGCGTACTGCTGATGCTAAGGTAACGGCCATATTGGTAAAACAATACCGGCAAGCCATTATCGGCATTGGGGTTGGCGTGAAATTTCTTTAAACGTTCGTCAGTAGGAACGCCTTGCATATTATCTGCACCCAGGTTTAGCGTTAACCGGTTAAACAGTTTTTGGTATTTGGCGATGTGCAGCTTCTTTTCGGCAGCATAAGGTACTTTCATAGCGGCGGCAAGTATTTTGGCGCTGTTCTGTTTGTACAAGGGCTGTTTCAAATCGGTTGCCGCAGATAGGTAGATGATCACTTCCGTCGCGTCCTTAATGTTCAGCGATTGTGCATCAGCGGACAACGTACCGCCTTTCAGCTGCGCTTTTACCCGGGCAATGTATTGCATGCCCTTGCCATCAATACCATTATCCAGCTGACCAAACATTTGCAGTTCGTTTCCCCGCGTGGCGGTAGTCGCCCTTTCGGGCCGGTTCATTTCTATCTTTAAATTCAGCTGTCCCGGTTTGTCCGCCGTCAGCCTGATCACATCCGCGTCGGTACCGAAACTGGTGAAATATTCACGTTTGTAATTTACTCTGTTCACAGTAAAACGGGTAGTAGCTATGGCGTTGTTAACGGATAGGTCGCGGTAGTAATTCTGATATTTTACAGCGGTATCCGTGCCTTTATAACTGAACGATAATTCGAGGTTGCCCAAAGTTTGGAAACAACCATAATTAGCTCCCTCCGAGCCTTTGCCGGTACAAATGAAATCTTTATTGATAATGTCCTGCGCCTTATCGTTCTTGCCTTCCAGCAGGAGTTGCCTTATTTCGGGCAGGCGTTTGTAGGCGTTGTAATTATTGGCATCCTGCGGCGCCCCCGACCATAGCGTGATATCGTTCAACGTAATTCTTTCGTGCCGCACGCCGCCGTCGGGCATCATGCCTAAACGGCCATTGCCCAGCGGCAGGGTTTCTTCCCATTGGGCCGCGGGTTTGGTATACCATAATTTTAAGGGCGAATTTTGGGCGTAAGTGTTAATACAACATGCGCACAGCAGTAGCAGAAAACATAAACGTTTGGTCATATAGCCTGAATGAATTTTCGGTTTAATAATTTATTCAATATTACGCTAAGGCAGGCAAACGGGCTTTCACAAATACAACTATTATTTGCACAAACCCGACCAGCTTATACTTATGATTTGCATATTTGCTACATTGCGTTTATATAAGGCATGAACAAAAGCATATTACGATCAACGTTTTCATTACTCAGTACTGATCATGTCCGCTTAAATAAAAGCTGGAATTATAAGAATGTAACCAGTACTTTTTACCGCCTGTACCTGATAGATGGCGGCGAAGGCAAGCTCTACAATGCTGCCGATACCGTGAAGCTTGAAGAGGGCTACCTGTACCTTGTGCCCAGCTTTACCACCTGCAATTATTATTGCGATGATTATTTAAGCCAGTATTATATCGCCTTTATTGAAGAATCAGCAGATGGGGTATCGTTATTTTCGGCCAATAAAAAGATCTTTAAGCTGCCCGCGAGTGCTTATGATGTTGAATGTGTAAAACGTGTATTACAGCTTAACCCTAACCGTAGTCTGCATGCTTCCTACAATCCATCGGTATATGAAAAACGCCCTGTGCTGAAAAGTTACCACGAGCTCAATAACAGCACGCTTACCTCAGCTTATATGGAAACCTGCGGGATTTTGCTGCAATTACTCTCCCGTTTTTTAACGCCCGATGTTTTCAGGGTGACAGATAAAAGCGTTATACACTCTAAAATTGCGGATGCCATTAACTACATTCAAACCAACCTGCAAACCAACCTTACCGTTGCGGATCTGGCTACCAGGGCCAATCATAACGCCGATTATTTTTCGCGGTTGTTTTACGAAAATACAGGCGAGCGCCCGTTAGCTTATATTCAGTCGAAAAGAATTGAGCGGGCACAGTTACTGCTCATTACCACCAATATGCCATTCTACGAAATAGCCGCCGAAACCGGTTTCGATAGCCTCTCTTATTTTTCGCGGATATTCAAAAACATCACCGGACAATCGCCGGGCGGGTATAAAAAGGATAACCTGATGGTATAAAAAAAATCCTGCCTGCGCAGTAACGATACCGGCAGGCAGGATAGTAGTGATAGAGGAATAATTTAATACATTATGGCATCACGACCAAAAGCCCTGTGTTTTTATTTGCGATGATGAATAACCCTGCTGCTTAAGCATTTTACGCAGCTGGGCTACCATGGTGTTGTTGCCGGCCAGATAGAACACCGTATTTTCCAGGCTATAATATTGTTCAAGCACCCATTCTATCAGGCTGTGGTGCCCGTAAATATCTTTGCGCGGCACAGGTTGCAAGGGCGATTTAAAGTATTCGCCGAACTGCTGGCGGTGATCTTCGTTACCCATTACTACCGCTCCCGAAAAGCGGGCAACCGGCAATACCATTTGTTGCAGGGCCAGCATGTGGCCAAGGCTGCTCTCGTCGCCAAGGGCAATAACTGCCGATACAGGCTCGGGACTGTGATGGGTAAAGCCTACTGTTTTAAGGTAGCCAATGATATCGCCTTTGTTTAAACCTTTGGCCCAGTTACTACCGGGGCCGTTGTGCGCGGCATCAACAAAAATGGTGCAGGTATTGGTTTCGGCATCCCAGCCCGATGGCGTGTAATCGCGGAAGGTTAGGTCATCAACCCTGAATTTGATGTAGGGCACCTCGTCCCACTGCTGCATGTTAACAAGAGGTAAGTGCAGGTCGATCTCCACAAGGGTAGATGGCTCCCACTGCCTCACTTCAAGTACGGTACCGCTTTGCAGCAATTTATGTTCGAGGAAACGGCTGGCCGTTTTGCGTATTTTATGTAAAGTGGATGTTTCCATGTGTGATAAATTTAATATCACAAAGAAAGCGCATAAGCGCTTCGGCAACAATGGCACACTTAAGGTAATGATTGGACTATTTGCGGTAATGCGTTCTGAAAGCTAAAGGAGTACTCCCCTCAGCCTTCTTAAAAATGCGCGAAAAATAGGCATGATCTGTATAGCCTAAAGCATGCGCTATCTCTTTAACATTCATCTCGCTGTAATAGAGTAAGCGCTTGGCTTCCAGCATTACTTCGTGCTGTATCCAGTAACTCACCGATAGGCCGGTCACCTTTTTTAAGGCCTCATTAAGGTAGCTCTCGGATACATTCAGTTTTTCGGCATAAGCTGATGGACTTTTAAGCGTACGCAGGCTTTCTACCAGTAACAGTTTAAACTGCTGCGCCAACTCAACCGGTCGCGATATGGTGATACCCTGATTACTTGAACAGCTAAAGCAGCCGGCAGCCATCCCCAAAAACGATTGCAGCAGCGAGTGCATTACCGGCAGGCAAAAAGGTTGTTTCTCATCCTCCGCGTATTTTTCAAATAGTAAACCAAGCACCTCGCGGCATTGGCGCAGCTGCGTATCATTTAAAGCGTAAGGTTGCTGCAAGAAAAGCTGATTTTCGAAGATCTTTCGGTAATCGGGTGGTATCAGCAAGGTATCTATCGCCATAAACCAGCCGCCTGCTACTACATTATTAATGCGATGGTGCACCTGTCCGGGTAAAACATAGTACAGGCAGGGCGGCGAAAAGCGGATCTCGTGGAAATCGATCATCAACGAAGCATCGCCACTTTCTACCAGAAAAAATATATAATGATCGTCGCGATGGGCACCGAGTGTTTCGGCCTTGTAATGCGAATCACCCGGAACAAAGTGAAACAATTCCATCCCGGAGGTGGCCCTGTCTTTTAACTGATGTAACGGGATATCTTTCATGTAGCGCTCAAATGTAAATAATTGTTGTGAATTGAAAGGAGTTGTAGGTTGTGTGGGATTCAGGTTTGGGGTTCCGGGCTACGGGGCTTGAGGATTTGAGATTTGGATGTCGAGGGCAACCTACTCCCCATCGTCATTGCGAACGTAGTGAAGCAATCTTTAAGCTATACAGAGCCGCTTTGCAAATTGGGGATTGCTTAATGTACAAACCTTAGACTTATTTAGCATTGACAACTTTAAAAAGTTGTCAATGCTTTTCTATTAAGGTGACTCACCCTGTCATCGCTGCGCTTGACATCCCTCTCTGCTGCGCAAAGAGGGAGTTTTAGTTTTTTAATTCACTGGCGGGGTGAGTCCTATTTTTAATAACCAATAACCACCTCACTCCTATCATTAGCCAGCAAGCTATTCAGTTTTACCGCCTTTTCGTTAACTATTACCGCTTTCAGACCTTTATCAAAACCGTGTAATACCAGCTTTATTTTATCAAAGCGAGATATAAAACTGCCTTCTACTTCAGATAAGGTAATGGTTTTTGCCTGCGAATCGAAGCTGATGGTGCGCTTGTAATAGGTACCATTTTGGTAGTTATAGGTGTCACCATCATCTTCGTAGTAAACATATTTGGTCGCGTCGTTGCCGTTCCAGATGTTGAGTTCGAGGATGCCGTCGCCTTTTTCGCTGGTGCTTTGTATTACGCTTTGCATCGGTATAATGCTGCCGCCTTTTACAAACACGGGCAAATCGGTTAGCGGCGCAGGCACAACAACGGCCTGTGCTCCCTCATACAGCTCTCCTGTAGTTAAACGGTACCAGTTGCCTTCGGGCAGGTAAACGTCGGCCAGTAGCTTGGTGCTTTCTACCGGGGCTACCAGTAACGCGTCGCCAAACATAAACTGGTTTTGATATTTCAGGTTGAATACGTTTTCATCATTAGTGTGATGGATAGCCAGCGTACCACTTAGGGGCAAGCCTGTTTGGGCCGAATGGTAAAAACCCGAATAAATATACGGCAGCAATTTATAACGCTGCTCAATATCCTTCTTAATTACCTTTTCATTTACATCGCCCCAGTGCCATGGTTCGCGCATGGCAGTACCAATTTCGGCATGGTTACGAAACATCGGGATGTATACCCCTAACGAATTCCAGCGCAGCATCAGTTCGGGTGTCGGGTTGCCGGTATAACCACCAATATCCACACCCGCGAATGACATGCCTACTAAACCTAAACTATTGATCAATCGCTGACCGTACAGCATGTGTTCGTCGGTGGCGGTGTTGTCACCCGTCCACACGGCGGAGTAGCGTTGAGTACCGCAATAGGCCGCGCGCGTTAACACAAACGGGCGTTTATTGCCGAGTATCTTGCGGGTACCGTTGTAGGTGGCTTTGGTCATTTCCATGCCGTACACGTTACGCACCTCGCCAATATATTTATCGCCAAACTTAACGTTAAGCGGAATGTTTTGCCCCCAGGCAGCGGGCTCGTTCATGTCGTTCCAAAAGCCCTCGATACCCGGTTCAGTAAGCGCGGTGAACGATGCGCCCCACCATTCTTTTACCTCGTCGTTAAAAAAATCGGGAAAGTAGCAGCGGCCAGGCCAAACGCTGGCAATATACTTATCGCCGTTGCTGTAAGTGGCAAAGTAATCCTTGGCTACACCTTCATCGTATTGCTTGTAACCTTCCTCCACCTTTATACCGGGGTCAACAATGCTTACTACTTTAAAGTTGATGGCTTTTAGCTGGTCTATCATGCCTTTCGGATCGGGGAAAGCCTCTTTATTCCAGGTGAAGATCTTATAGTTGTCCATGTAATCAATATCGCAATAGATCACATCGGCAGGTATATTCCTTTTCCTGAAATTGGCGGCAACATCCAGCACCTCTTCGGCGCTCATGTAGCTGTAACGGCATTGCTGATAACCCAAACTCCACAATGGCGGCATATCCATACGACCGGTTAACCAGGTATAATCCTTTATAATTCCGGCTACGGTTTGCGCACCGAAAAAGTAATAGTTCATATCCCCGCCATCGGCACCAAACCAGCTCATTTCATCATCGGTAGTAGCGCCAAAATCGAAATAGCTTTTATGGGTATTATCAAAGAACAACCCGTAAGTCAGCCCATCATGCAGACCGATAAAGAACGGGAAGGTTTTATACAACGGATCGGTTTCAATGGTATGCCTCGATGCATCGGTATTCCAATTCACATAATGCGTACCGCGGCGGTTAAGCCCGCCTGTTTTTTCGCCCAGGCCAATAAACTTTTCATCGGCATACAGCTTACGGTAATTAACTACCCGCTCACCCTGCCAGTTCACACCAAAACGGCTATCATCCTCGCTTAAAACCTTACCATCGGCAGTGTAAAAGCTAAAACGCAACGGCGCCTTACCTACAATCAGTTTTAACGCGCCGGTATCAATTGTGATATCATCAGCAGTTTCGATATACTCAATATCCGTTTCCGCGTTTTGTATTACCGCGAAAGAGGTATCAGCCTTATCCGGGTTACGGGTAATATTAACCCTGATAATTGCCGCATGGTATACCGATATTTTAGCCGTTGCGGTGGCCGTTTTAAGTATTAAAACATTGCCTTGTTTAAGTATATTTTCTACGTTGCCTGTTTCTGTCATAGTTGTTTAGTCAATCGTCAGTAGTGAGTAGTTGTCGTCAATAGTCATTATTGGATGAAGAATAGATTCTTCGTTCCTCAGAATGACAGTACTTACCGGATGGGTTAATCCGTCGATGCCAATAAAGTGCTATTAAATGCAAAAATCCCGCCGTGTGGGGCAGGATCTTTGTTTTATTTTTTAATTATGCCCAAAGGTTGGCCGGATAAGTTCCGTTATTTACCAGCTCAGAGATATTTTCCTGTACAATTGGCTTGTCTTCTTTGTAAGTTACACCAAACCATTTGTTGGCAGTTGGGATAACTTTGAATGAAGCTACGCCGGATTTGATCAGCTCATCAGCCACCAACGGAATAAAGAACTCTGCTTTAGGGTTGGTTTCGTTAGCTTCAACAAACTTTTTGAACATTGGCTCGCTTTGTTTGAACACAGCCGGAGTAAAGCCCCAGAAGTTCATTGATACGCGGGTATCGTTAGGTAGCGGGTACTCAACACCACCATCTTCGTAAACTACGCTGCCATCTTCTTTAAAGTATACTTGCGTACGCTCGTTGATCTCTATCATATTGCCATCTTCAACTTTACATACACCGCGAGATACCGAACCGTTTTCTGATAAGGTTTTATCAATTTGGTAACCTACCAGTGAGTAAGTATCGTCAGATGCTTCGGTAGTTAAAAATTTGGCCATTTTTTCAAACGCGTCGAAACCGTAAAAGTCATCGGCGTTGATAACGCAAAACGGCTCGTTCACCTGGTTGCGGGCAGCCAATACAGCGTGCGCGGTACCCCATGGTTTAGCACGTTCCACTTCTTTCTCAATACCGAAAGGTTTAAGATCAAAGCCTTGAAACACGTAATCAGTTTCAACCTTACCTTTTAATTTAGGCTCAAATATGGTTTTAAAGTTTTCGGCAAACTCTTCGCGAATGATGAAGCTTACTTTACCGAAACCTGCTTTAATAGCATCATATATTGAATAATCGATAATGGTTTCGCCGTTAGGGCCAAAGCCATCTACCTGTTTCATACTGCCATACCTGCTGGCCATACCTGCAGCTAATATTAATAACGTTGGTTTCATATTTTAAATGTGATTATGATGTGTGTCAATTTACCGTATTGATCGCCAATGATAGGTGTTGATGATTAATTCAGCGTATTTTATGCTTTAACAAATTATTTATTACCTGATGTACCTGAAATCCTGTCCGGCCTCAATGGTGAGCAAGCTTTCGTATATCAGGCGTATTACGTTATCTACGTCTTCCTTGTGTATCATTTCAACCGTGGTGTGCATGTAGCGCAGCGGAAGCGAAATTAATGCCGATGGTACACCGCCGTTTGAGTAAGCGAAGGCATCGGTATCGGTACCTGTCGACCTTGATGATGCCTGGCGCTGAAAAGGAATATTAGCCTTTTGCGCGGCAGCAATCAGCAGCTTGTTCAGGTTGGTTTGTACCGCCGGGGCGTAAGATACTACCGGGCCACGACCGCAAGCCAAATCGCCCTGGGTGATCTTGTTGATCATCGGCGTAGTGGTATCGTGCGTAACATCGGTAACAATGGCTACGTTTGGTTTAATGTGGTGCGCTATCATTTCGGCACCGCGTAAACCTATTTCTTCCTGCACTGCATTTACTATATACAGGCCGAAAGGTAATTTGATATTGTTCTCTTTTAATAAACGGGCAACCTCGGCAATCATGAAACCACCGGCACGGTTATCCAGCGCGCGGCCAACATAATAGCGGTCGTTAAGCACCATAAACTCATCCTCATAGGTAATTACACAACCTACATGGATCCCCAGTTTCTCCACTTCTTCTTTTGAGGTGGCGCCGCAATCAAGGGAAATATTCTTAAGGGTTGGAGCTTCTTCCTTTTCGCCGCCACGGGTGTGGATGGCCGGCCAGCCGAAAACCGCTTTTACCACGCCGTTATCGGTATGGATATTTACACGTTTCGATGGCGCTATCTGGTGATCAGAACCACCATTGCGGATCACGTAGATCAAACCATCGCTGGTAATGTAGTTTACAAACCATGATATTTCATCGGCATGCGCTTCAATTACTACCTTGTATTCGGCATCTTTATTAATGATACCCACCGCCGTACCGTAGTTATCCACATAATGTTCATCAATATATGGTTTGATATACTCAAGCCACATTTCCTGCCCTTTCCACTCGAAGCCGGTTGGAGAGGCATTATTGATGTATTTTTCAAAAAATGATAATGATGTTTCGTTAACTACTGGAATATGTTCGGGCGTATCCGTTTTCTTTTTAGCCATGTTTCTCACTTAAAATAGACTTTTTAGCAAAGCCTATGGCAAATATAATAAAGCTGATGAGCTTTGAAATTTATTGCAATGCTTTTTGCAATATTTCATAATCAAACCCGCCACGGTTAAAAAAGTTTCCGGTTTGTGTAAATCCCGCGCGGGTATAAAATTTAATGGCCGATAAACGCGCGTTGCACCATAAGCGACTGCCGCCTTCGGTTATGGCAAAGTCGGTAATGTATTGCAGCATGGTGGTGCCTATACCCTGTTTTTGCAAACCGGGATCAACCGCGAACTTGCGGAACTGAAAATCTTTATCATTTTGAAACAACGACACTACGCCGATAAGCTTTCCATTTAAAAAAGCGCCGAAATGGATGCCATTGGTATCTTCGTCCATCTTCATTTCGGCAAGGTGTTGTTGCGGGTATAGTACTTCCTGGCGTAGGCGCCAGGTTAGCTCGGGGCGTATTTGTTCAATAAATAATTGCGACATAGTATATAAAAACGAATATCTGCATAGATGTTATGCATATCAAACAAAAAAACCCGGACGAGCCGGGTTTTTCTTCATTATTTTTTCCAAACGTTATTGTCCGGGTTTACATCAGGTAATACTTTTTCAGGGTCGTAGGTAACTGATTCTATCTCCTCTGTCGATGGATGTTTGTAAATGAAGGTGCTGTTACGCTCCCAAATCTCTACCGGCAGGTTTACGCGGTCAACCTTACCGCTTTTCAGTTTAATATCTAATATAGTTGGCATTGGCAGTTTTTCCATGCTAACCAAAGTGATCAGCGCGCCTTTTGAAGCATCGCCATCAATATATTTAAGATCGGTTACGGCAACATCATGTCTCCAGTTGTTCACAAACCAGCCTCTCCAAAACCACTGTAAGCTTTCGCCTGCGGCATTTTCCATAGTACGGAAGAAATCATCAGGTGTAGGGTGCTTAAACGCCCATCTTTCCACATAGGTACGGAAAGCGAAATCGAACCGCTCTTTACCTAAAATTTGCTCGCGTAATAAAGTTAAGCCGGTACCCGGTTTAAAGTACAACAGTAAACCGTTGTTACGCTCTTTGAGGTTGGTTGGCGCGCTCATTACGGTTTCCAGATCAGGCTTGGTCAGGTAATCACCTACACGTTCCATATCGGCTGGCTTTTTCGGCGCATATTCGCCGCTGTTAAAATCGGCAGTGGTAAGGGTGTTGATAAAGGTGTTGAAACCTTCATCCATCCAGCCGTATAAACGCTCGTTCGAGCCAACGATCATCGGGAACCAGGTATGACCGAACTCGTGATCATTTACACCCCAAAGGCTTCCTTTTTTTGCTTTGTAACCGCAAAATACAATACCCGGATACTCCATACCGCCAACAATACCGGCAACGGCTGTAGCAGCAGGGTAAGGATATTCAAACCATTTTTTAGAGTTGAACTCTACCGATTTCTTTACGTATTCGGTTGAACGGCCCCATGCGTCGTTGCCATCGCTTTCTTCGGGGTAAGCCGAAATAGCTAATGATTTTTTACCGCTTGGCAGGTCCATTTTGGCAGCGTCAACAATAAACGATGCTGATGAAGCCCATGAAGCATCACGCGCGTTCTTAATTTTAAAGCGCCAGGTTAACTCCGCTTTACCGCTTGGACGGGATGCCGGGTTGGTAACTTCTTTAGCAGAACGGATGATCACCGTCTTTTCGCTCGCAGCTGCTTCTGCCCAGCGTTTTTGTTGCTCGGCAGTATATACTTCCTGCGGGTTCAGTAACTCGCCCGATGCTACCACAATATGGCTTGCCGGAGCGGTAATGCTCAGGTCGAAATCGCCATACTCCAGGTAAAACTCACCCGGGCCGCTGTATGGCACGGTGTTCCAGCCTAATACATCATCATACACGCACATACGCGGGTACCATTGTGCAATGGTGAATACTTTTCCGTTTTTGGTTGCTAATACACCTGTGCGGTCTGATCCATAATCAGGAGAAACGAATGAATAATCAATTTTAATTTTGATCTGTCCGCCGGCCGGTGCAACTTCTTTGGGTAAGAAGATCTGCATACGAGTATCGTTGATCAGGTATTTCAGCTCGGTATCGGTACCGGCAATTTTAACCGATTTAATTTTATAACCGGCATCAAACACCTGGCCATGGCCACCGTTACGGCTGCCGGTAACCGGTACAATTGCCGAACCGCGCGAATCTTGTTTAAACAAGTTCTGGTCGAGCTGCATCCACAGGAAACCTAATTTTTGCGGACTGTTATTGGTATAGGTTAATATTTCAGAACCTGTAATTTCACTTGTTTGATCGTTTAGCTTCGCGCTCAGCTGATAGTCGGCGCGGTTTTGCCAGTATTGGGCGCCCGGCGCGCCATCTGCCGCACGAAATTCATTACCGTTTTTGGTGTAGAAAAGGGGGGCGAAAGCGTCGTGATAGTTATACTTAGATACGGGTTGCCCTCCTGTAGCCGACTCCTGCTGTGCCTGCACTGAACTTGCAATACCCAAGAAAGCCAGTAGCAAACCAGCCGTGGATTTAAAGGTCATGTTAATTAGTTTTTGTTTTAAAAGGCAAGTATACTACAAATTGCCTTAACAGGAATAAGCAGTAAAGCTTTTGTTACCAAAATATTTATTCAAAGCCAGTTATGCCGGCTCCGAATAAATATTAAAAAGAAAATTAGTTATCGATAACAGCATGCAGAACTCGTGCTGCACAGGGGAACCGCTTTTAAAGTTTTATCCCCTCTTGAGAGGCATAGGCGTCAACTTAAGTATTGATCGATGAAATATTTACTTGAGAAAGTAAATATTATAGCGGCATATCGACTCACCCCGACTTTGCTTCGCTCGTCACCCCTCTCTCCGCAAGCGGAAAGAGGGTTTTTTGTTATTTTAGCCCTCTTTCCGCTTGCGGAGAGAGGGCAGGTCCAGCAAAGCGTAGACCGGGTGAGTTAACTATGCGGTTTGCTTAAACCCTTAAGTTGACGGCTATGCTCTTGAGAGGGGGCGGGAGAGATCGAGTGTTGGCGGGGTGTGTATTTGAACATTTCTATTCCAAAGGCCCCCCCCTTCACCTCTCTCAAGAGGGGAATCGCACAATTCCGTTGCGCAATGTTTTAAAAGCGATTTCCCCGGCGTGCTGCTTGTCTTATTTTTTGAAGTGATCTTTATAAACAGCTTCATCAAAACCGAAGAACAGAAAATCGCCATCCTCAATTACGGGGCGTTTTATCATGCTGGTTTTTTGCTGCAATAATTGCAGGGCATCTTCTTTGGTTTTTATAGTTTCTTTAACCGCGGGGTCAAGCTGTTTCCAGGTGAGGCCCTGTTTGTTTAAAAACTTTTCGTAACCTGCTTTGGCATCCCATTTTTGCAGGGTATCGTTACTTACACCCAGTTTTTTAAAATCCTGAAAATCGTAAGCCACGTTGTTGGTTTTCAGCCAGTCGAGCGCTTTTTTAACTGTATTGCAGTTGGTTATTCCGTATACCTTCATGCCACAAAATTAACCATTTCCGCCACTTTTACTGGCACCGCCTTTGGTATCGTCATTATTTATACCGCGCTGGTTCTTTTTAATATCACTGCTCAGCTTCCCAAACTTGTAGTTAACCCTGATAGCGAAATGGCGGTAAGGCTGCACAAATGCCGATGACTGGTAAAAATCGGGCGTATTGGTTGATGAAGTACGCGTCCATCTATTACTGTAAGGGTTATTAGCCACTAATGATATAGATGCCTTTTTATCCATAAACTCCTTGGTAACCACGTACGAGTTAAATATGAAGTATTTTGATTTACCCTGTAAAGTTACGTTACCGCTAAAGTAACCCGCGTTTAAGCCTACACGGTAGCCGTTATCAAACTTGTAACCCAAGTTAGCGAAGGCGTTACCAATGTAACCATCGTTTTTGTAAGGTGTGCCCCTGTAGGTACCCTCAAGCCATACATGCGAAACTTGTCCGTTAAGGCTGATAGAGAATTTCTTGGTGATATCCAGGTTGGTATTAACACTAAAGCCGAGCGTTTTATTACTGCCTAAGTTTTGGTAAGTAGTAAAGGTAACCGTATCGGGCTGGCCATTAATGGTGGTTGGCACCAGGCTGGTTACATTTTGAATAGCGTTGTTTGAAAAGGCATAGCTTAAGCCCAAGTTGATAGAACCCTTAGAGAAATTACTATAAGTTAACTCGAACGAGTTGTTCAGCTCGGGTTTCAAATCCTGGTTACCGGTGCTGATGAACTTAGGGTTCGAGCGGTCAACAAAGGGGTTCAACTGGAAAATACCCGGACGCTGTATACGCTGGGTGTACCCCAGGTTAATACTGCTGCTTTTTAAGGTGCGCTGAATTGATACCGATGGGATCAAATTATCATACCCTGTATTTAAAGGCGTACCTGTAGATTCAAAGTTGGCATCAATTGTAGTATGCTCTAAACGCAAGCCTGCTTTGGCTGCCCACTTGTTCACCTTTAACTGGTACGAGTTGTAAACGCTGTATACGTTTTGCTGATAATCGAACACATTGGTTTGCGATTGATTACGATCATAAACACCGGCCGATACCAGGGTATCGGTAGAGAAATCACTAAAGTTGTTGCGCAGAATGGCCTTACCACCGGCTTCTACATTGATGGCTTTAAACGGATGCACATAATCTAACTGCACGGTATGCTCGCGGGTACCCTGCCTGTTGTTTTGCAGGTAATCGGGGTGACCAATTACGGGGTACTGTATCCTGTCGGAAAATATATTATCAGTAAACTGTGTACCCGGCGAATAGCTGTATTTATAAGATAGGGTAAGCAACTGATCTTTGCTGCGGGTAAAGCCCAGCTGGTAGTTGAGGGCAAGGTCCATACCTTTGTAATGGCTATCAGTACTGTTATTTAAGCGGTACTGCTCGGTAATATCGTTATTACTCAATAACTGTTGCGAAAGCTGGCTGCCCGATTCGTCGTTAGCTTCTTTGTACATTTCAATTGAACCGGTAAGCAGGTTCAGGGTATCTATCTCATAGCTTAGCTCACCATTTAAATAGTTGTAGTTACCGCCAAACGAGTTATCGCCCAATTGCTGCAACACCGAGTTATCAGATTTAAAGGTTTGAACGTTTTTTGAGGTATTGCTGTTACGGCGCTGCTTGCCAAAACCTGCATAACCCGAAAAACCAAACTTGCCCTGTTTAACGGTACCGTTAAAGTTCATACCCGAACCCCATACAGTGTTGTAACGGGCGTTGATACCTATGTTATAACCATTATCGGCATTTTTTGTAGTGATGATGTTGATAATACCGGCCAAACCTTCGGCATCGTATTTAGCTGGCGGGGTGGTAATTATTTCTATCTTTTGAATGTTGGTGGCCGGCATGGCTTTCAATACATCCGATGGGTTTTTGGCCATCAGTGCCGATTCTTTACCATTGATGAGGATCTTGTAACTGCCGCTGCCTTTCAGTTTGATGGCGTCTTCGGCATCAACACTAATTAAAGGCACTTTGCGCATCATATCCAGCGCGGTAACAGCTTTGCTTTCAGGGTCGGCCTGTACATCGTAGCTGATGCGGTCAACCTCTTGCCTCATTACCGGCTTTACAGCAGTGATAGATACCTCACCCAATTGTTTGGTAGCCGATGAAAACAGGATACGGCCCAGATCGATCGTTTTTTTGCTGCTATCCAGTTTGATCACCTTATTGGCATAACCTACATAAGCCAGTACTAATTGGTAAGCTTTACCGCCGGGGGCGCTCAGCGCAAAGCTGCCATCACCTTTGGACAGGTCGCTTTTTACAGACTGGCTGGTTTTAGCATCCTGCAAGGCTACGGTAACATAATCAAGCGCTTTGTTGCTTGCCGAATCAATAACGATACCTTTTACCGTTATATTTTGCGCCAAAAGTGACGACGCAAAAAGGCAGCATATTATTGTGAATAAGGATTTTCTCATAAAAAAAGTGGTAGAACTATTGCAAGTTAATTAGGGGATATTATCGGTATATTATATTTAACACAATTTAACTTACTGATGCTCTATTTGTTAAATCGGGTCATGGTTAGTTCGGTACCGGCTGTGGCAAAGCTCTTTATCATTTCAATCGAGCGATCTATCAGCGCGGGTAGTTCGGGTTGTTCGTCATCATCAAAGCCGCTCAATACATAATCAACCTGGCGGCCTTTAGGGTAGTTATCGCCAATGCCAAAACGCAGGCGGGCGTAATTGTTGTTACCCAGTGTAATTTCAATATGCTTTAAACCATTGTGGCCGGCCGCGCTGCCTTTAGGCTTAAGGCGCAGCGTACCCAGCGGTAAAGCAAGGTCATCAACCAGTACCAGTACATTTTCAACGGGTACTTTCAATTCGTTCATCCAATGGTTTAAGGCCTTTCCGCTCAGGTTCATGTAAGTGGTAG
Source organism: Mucilaginibacter sp. GW821-FHT07G05 (assembly GCF_059418565.1). Taxonomy (NCBI): domain Bacteria; kingdom Pseudomonadati; phylum Bacteroidota; class Sphingobacteriia; order Sphingobacteriales; family Sphingobacteriaceae; genus Mucilaginibacter; species Mucilaginibacter sp. GW821-FHT07G05. The sequence goes on from NZ_JBWKQC010000008.1 coordinate 159,405, forward strand.
GCTTTATCAGGTGCAGTGCACGCCCTTTGTATGATACTTCGGTATAATAAGCGTGGCGCATGATATTAAATTTGGCACCTTCCTGCTTGGCCAGTTCATCCAGTATCATAAAACCAATGTTATGGCGCGTGTCGGCATATTCAGGGCCTATATTTCCTAAACCTACTATAAGATATTTCATACAGTTGTTGTGCTTGGCACTATCGGACAGTTATTAGTTAGCATAGTTAACAATACAAGAGACGGCTGAAAAAACATTATGTTACACTTTCGCGTACATTTTTATTGTTTTTTTTATCGTACTAAACATTACGGGCAAATGGTTTTATTGGGGTTTTGTGCCGCAAAAGTAGCTCTTTGTATATCGGGGAATGGTAAACGCCACGTAATATTATTGTAGCAATACATTAAAAAATCAGAGACAAAAAAACAGCGGCAGAAAAATTCTGCCGCTGTTAATCACATTAAAAAGGTGATAACACCTTAAAATATTATTTTTTACCTGCTGCTTCTTGTTCAGCCTGACGTAATGCACGTGAAGTAGTTACCGAAACGATAGTATCTTCTTTAGCATTAGTGATGTACAGGTTATCTAACTTAAGGTCAGATACACGTACTGATTTACCAACTTCTAAACCTTCGATGCTCACTTCGATAAAATCCAGGTGATCTTTAGGTAAAGCTTTGATACGCAGTTTACGTAATTTTTGAACTAATTTACCACCCATTTTAACACCCGGAGAAGTACCGGTTAATTGAACAGGGATTTCGATAGTTACCGGTTTATCCTGATCAAGCAATAAAAAGTCAACGTGTAAAAGTTGCTCAGTTAATGGATGAAACTGGATGTCTTTGATGATAGCTTGTGATTTAACACCGGCAATATCAAGATCGATGAAATGAACAACCGGGGTATAAACTACGGCTTTCAAATCAGCTGCGGATACTGAAAAGTGGCTTTGAGTTGCACCACCGTAAAGTACTGCCGGAATCTGGCTCAGATAACGCAGCTCTTTAGCATCTCTTTTCCCTACGTTCTCTCTCGGAGAACCGCTAATAGCAAATGATTTCATTTTTAATTATTTATTGTTATTTATTTAAAGCCTCACCCTACCCCCTCTCCGCCGGAGAGGGACTAAAAGCAAGATATTTTTAATCTTCTTTATAAGCCAAGGCCTATTGACCATCAGCTATTCATATTCACCACTGACTAATCAACATTAACCATTGACTACTCACCAATGACCGCTGACTATTCACTATTGACCATTGACTATTCACCAATGACCACTGACCAAATTAGTCCACCTTAAAAAGCTGGCTTATTGAGCCATGCTCGTTAACGTTCATTATCGCTTTCGCAAACAGATCGGCAGTTGATAATACCCTTATTTTATCGCTGTGGCGTTTCAAAGGGATAGTATCAGTAACGATCAGCTCTGTTAAAGCAGATGCTTCGATGGTTTCGTAAGCTTTGCCCGATAATACCGGGTGCGTACAAACCGCCCTTACACTGCGTGCGCCGCGCTCCATAATTAAACCGGCCGCTTTTGACAGGGTACCCGCGGTATCGCAAATATCATCTATCAATACAATGTCCTGGTCGGTAACATCACCAATAACGGTCATCGATTCAATTTCGTTGGCACGTTTACGGCGTTTATCGCAAATAACCACCTCGGCGTTAAAAAACTTAGCGAAGGTACGTGCGCGGTATGAGCCGCCCATGTCCGGCGAGGCAATAGTTAAATTGCCAAGGCCAAGGCTTTTAATATAAGGTACAAATATCACGGCGGCATCCAGATGATCAACCGGGATGTCAAAAAACCCCTGTATCTGCGCGGCGTGCAAATCCATCGTCATGATGCGGTTAATACCGGCTGCTACCAAAAGGTTTGCAACCAGTTTAGCGCCAATGGCCACACGTGGCTTATCTTTCCTGTCCTGCCTGGCCAAACCGAAGTAAGGGATAACCGCGGTAACGTAGTGAGCAGATGCACGGCGGGCCGCGTCAATCAGCATCAATAGTTCTATCAGGTTATCAGAAGGCTGGTTGGTTGACTGGATAAGAAATACATCGCTACCGCGAACCGATTCGTTAAAGTGTGGTTGAAACTCGCCATCGCTGAAACGTGAAAGAATTACTTCACCAAGATCACGCCCGTAACTGGCCGCTATTTCGGTAGCCAACTCTTTTGAACCTGAACCGGAAAATAATTTAACCGGATTAAATTGTAAAGGCATTTTATTTCGGATTTCGAGTTTTCATTTCCGGATATTTTTAATGCCCCCGAAACTGATGTGCTAAATTTACCAAACCTATAAAACACAATTCGGATTTCGTTTTTCTAAATCCGGCATCTAAACCGACGTTAAAAATCGAAATCCGAAGTTGAATTTTGTTGCCCGACCAGGATTCGAACCTAGACAAACGGTACCAAAAACCGTCGTACTACCATTATACTATCAGGCAATCTCCGCTCCGTATCATTGCTTCTGCGAAGGGAATGCAAATGTAAGACGTTTTTTTAATTCTCAAAAGTAATTTTTAAAAAAATATTCGCCCCTATGTTATGTGCTGAAAATGTGCGTTAAAAAATGTTAACGGAGTAGATTTTTTTAGTTCATACTAATAGTTTTGCTAATTTCGTCAGCTTATAAATATGTTTCGTATTTGTATTTGAACAGATGAATTACAACAAGCTCAACAACATTTTCGGCTGGGTAGCCTTCCTGATTGCCACCGTAACGTACATTTTAACACTTGAACCCTCTGCCAGCTTTTGGGATTGCGGCGAGTTCATAGCCTGTATTTACCGCCTGCAAGTGGCCCACCAACCCGGTGCGCCGTTATTTACCATGATAGGTAAAGTGGTATCACTCCTATCATTCGGTGATAATACCAAAGTGGCCTATTATACCAACATGGCATCGGCACTGGCCAGCAGCGCTACTATTTTGTTCCTGTTTTGGACCATTACCGCGCTTGCCAAAAAGCTGCTTGTAAAAAAACTAACCGACCTTACCAATACCAACCTTATATTAATAATAGGTTCGGGTTTGGTAGGCGCGCTGGCTTATACTTTTTCTGATACGTTCTGGTTTTCGGCTGTCGAGTCGGAAGTTTACGCGCAGTCGTCACTGTGTACTGCCGTAGTATTTTGGGCCATATTGAAATGGGATGCCCATGCCGATGAGCCTTATGCCAATAAATGGATCGTTTTTATAGCCTACATTATGGGCTTATCAATAGGTATCCACTTACTTAACTTACTGGTTATACCGGCCATAGCGTTGGTTATTTATTTCCGTAAGGCTAAGCAGGTTACTACTAAGGGTACCATTTACTGGTTCCTGGGCGGTATTGTTGCCGTAGCATTTGTACTGTGGGGTGTTATCCAGTTCACGGTTAAGGGTGCTGCCTTTTCCGATCTGTTATTTGTAAATACCCTTGGCCTGGGCTTCGGCACGGGTGCCATCGCTTTCTTTGTATTGCTGATCGTGTTGATCACCTCGGGTATATATTACACTATTAAACCTGTTAAAACCATCATATTGGTTACAGCGGCCAGCTTTGTATTGCTTGCAGGCATCAGCGGTGGTGTTATAGGTATTATAGTTGCAGCAGCTGTTGTAGCTTTATTAGAGTATGTGGTAAAAATTCGCGAAAAGCGTTTTGCCCTTAACAGCTTTTTAGTTTGTTTAGCCTTCATCCTGTTCGGTTACAGTTCGTTCGTGATGATCGTTATCCGTGCTAAAGCGGGTACTAACTTAAACAACAGCGATCCGCAGGATGCCTTCGCACTTAACGGCTACCTTAACCGTGATCAGTATGGCGATACTCCTTTATTATTCGGCCAATACTTCGATTCAAAACCGGTTGACCAAAAAGACGGTGCAAACATTTACCGTCGTGGTAAAGATAAATATGAAATTGCAGGCAAAAAGGTAGTTACCGTTTACGACAGGAACACCATTTTCCCGCGTATGTTCAGTGATAAACCGGGCCATGCGGCGTTCTACCGCGACTGGACCCATCTTGGCGAGGGCGAACAGCCATCGCTGGGTACCAACCTTAGTTTCTTTATGAGCTGGCAGGTAACGCAAATGTATACCCGCTACTTTTTATGGAACTTTGCCGGCCGCACCAACGAAATGGATGGCCAAACCAGTTCTACCGGTATTGACGGTAACTGGATAAGCGGCTGGAATTTCAGCAAACCGCTGCCATACTCCGTAACCGAAAGTAAAACATATAACCGTTTATTCTTCCTGCCTTTAATATTGGGCTTATTAGGAGCTGTGTACCATTTCCGCCGCAATCAAAAAGATGCCGGTATTGTGGGTGTGCTGTTCTTCTTTACAGGTTTGGCTATTGTGCTTTACCTTAACCAGGACCCTTTACAACCTCGTGAACGTGATTACGCTTACGCGGGGTCTTTCTATGCCTTTGCTATATGGATAGGCTTGGGAGTATTGTTCCTGGCCGATCTGCTAAGCAAAAAGCTGAATGCAAAAACAGGCGCTATTATAGCTACAGTGGTATCATTACTGGCCGCGCCGGTATTAATGGCTAACCAGGAGTGGGATGATCACAACCGTTCAACCAAGCTTACCCCGCACGATATGGCGTATAACTACCTTAACTCGTGCGCGCCTAACGCTATATTGTTCACCTACGGCGATAACGATACTTACCCGCTTTGGTATTTACAGGAGGTAGAAAATGTTCGTCCGGATGTGCGTATCGTGAATTTGAGCTTGCTGGGTACCGACTGGTATATCCGCCAGATGAAAGTGAAGATGAACGAATCAGAGCCGTTGCCTATCACTATGCCTAACGAGAAATTTGTGGCCGGTGTGCGCGATGTGATCTATTACAGCGATAACCAGGTGCAAGGCCCGGTTGAACTGAAAGAAGTATTTGATTTCATTACATCTGATGATGACCGCACCAAGGCAGAAACCAACAGCGGCGAAAAAATGAACTACTTGCCTACTAAGGATTTCAAAATTACAGTTAGCCCTGATGATGTAGTAAAATCAGGTACTGTACCTGCCGATAAAAAAGACCAGATATTACCTGCCTTAGAGTGGAAATACCCGGGCAACTACGTTACTAAAGATAACTTAGCCCTGCTGGATATTTTGGCGCATAACAACTGGAAACGCCCGATATATTTTTCGGTAACAGTAGGCAGCGATAACATGATAGGCCTCGACCGTTATTTATATAACGAAGGTTTTGCTTACCGCCTGATGCCATTAAAACCTGATACCAGCGCACAAGCTTTAGAGAGCACCAATACTTTAAAGATGTATGATAACATGGTGAACAAGTTTAAATACGGCAACCTGAAGAAAGCCAGCTATCTTGATCACGAGTCGTTAACGATGTTCTACCCGCTGATCAGCCGTTTGTTCCTTAATTTGGCTGATGACCTGGCTAAAGAAGGCCGCACTGATCTGGCTAAGAACGCTATCAAAAAATCGGAAGAAGTATTACCTACCACCATCCCGGTAACAGAGGTGGCTATCCGTAAATATTACATGATAGAGGTTGCTTACCGCACCGGCGATATTAAAACAGGTAACGCCCTTGCCGAGCAGATTGACAGGTATTTGGATAACTTGTTAACATACAACTACGCGCTGATACAAAAAGGCGAAACTGATACCAATAACCGCGATATACAATTATCAATGTCGTTATTGAACGGGTTGATCGGTTTAACGAAAGACTTTCACCAGGCCGCCCTTAACAAAAAGTATGGCGACCAGTACAAAGGTTACGAAGCTAAATTTGGCTTAACACAAAGGCCGCAGTAATTGCAGCCTTACATAATAAAAAAGAGCGATCCGGTTGGGTCGCTCTTTTTTTGTGCTTTAAGATTTTTAAAATAGGGTAATACCCGCGCTGAAGCCCAGCCAGCCTTTCAGGTTATTGTTAAACTTAACGGGCAATAGTTTATCGCGGGTGATCTGCGCCTGCTCGTTGGGCGCTTTGGTATCGCCCAGATCATGATAAAGGGTGAACGACGGCCCGGCGAAGAAACTCACCTTAGGCCCGGCCTTTATATTAAGCAAGGCGCTTACCCGGTTAAGCTGATGCTGGTTTTTCCAACTACCCGACCGCAGCGTTACTGATGAGGCTTCGGCAGATAATACCATGTTCTTATTCAAAATAAAATCGTGCCCTATAGCCAATCCGTAGCTGAAATACCGTACGCTATCGGTAAGGTTAGCGCCGCCTATGAGGCGGGTATATAGTTTTTTATTCCCGCTTTTGTAAGAGAGATTAGTGCTGAAGGTTTCGTCGGTATAAGCGGACAACTGGTGATACCCATTTTTTGAAAAACTGATCAAACCAATGGCGCAGCCATCCAGCGTATCGGCAATGTTCACTATACTAAAATGCACGCCCTTCATCGTCCGAGCCTTGTTAAACAGACCTGCCATTTGAAAGCCTTTGGCTTCGCCCCCGGTAATATTGCCAATACCCGCTATTTGAAAACCCTTGCTGTTTTGTTTGGTGTAGTTCAGTATACCGGCCATTTGCGCCCCTTTAATAGTTTTGGCTGTATTAAGCACACCAGCCACTTGCACACCGCTTACGCTATCCTTAACCCGGTTAAGTACGCCGCTCATTTGCACGCCTGATAGCTTCCCCCTCACTACATTGTACACACCCGCCGCCTGAAAGCCCTTTACCTCTTTATAAACATGGTTGCCCACACCAGCCAATTCAACACCGCGCACATCGCCTCCTACTAAATTAAGCACACCTGCCGCCTGCACCTGCTTTACGTCGCCCTTATCAATATTGAACACACCGGCCAGCTCAACACCGTTCACCCCGGCTGTGTAGCCGCCAATAATATTCAGTGATAAATGGTTAACCAGCTGCGAGCTCATCATTCCCTGCGAACTAAGACCGGGCGTAAGTGAGGTTTGCACCGGAACGCTGCTTACAAAGCCACCAAGGTTAATGCCCTGTATCTTTTGTTTTGATGAGATGAACAGTCGCCCGAACCAGCCGCGTTCCAGTTTATTGTAAGCAGTATCGGCACTGTAATAGTAATGACTGCGCGGCTTAGAGTATACTGCGATATCGCTCAACAGGTTTACGCTGGTATCGCGGTACATCTCTTTACTAACCGTGAGCGTTAATGCACCGGCATGTTTTATTTTCAGTTTGAAAAACCCGTTCTGATCGGTAAGGGTGGATATGAGCAGGCTTTTTTCGTACACGCTGGCGTTGGCCAGTTTCTTGCCCGTGTTATCATCAACCACATACCCGCTGATGATGTACAGGTTATCGGGAGTGCCCACGCTATCCGGGTATACCGAAAGACGATAAGGCGCAGGGCGCAATATGATGTAGCCCGGGGTTTCTTTATAATCAACCTTGCCGTTAAACAGGTCATCGAGCAGAGTCCTTACCGTTTTGTTACTTGCGGATACGGTCACCACGCTATCGGTAGCCACCAGGTTGTTACCATAGGCAAAGTAAAACCCGCCCTGCTCGCCTATAATAGTAAGCAGATCGGCAATTTTTTTGCCTTTTATATTCACCGTAATATTACGGCTGAGGTTATTTTGCGCCAGTACGCCGCATGTACAAAAAGTACATACGGCTATTAATGCCCGGCGAAACAGTTGTTTAAGTTTTAACATTAGCTGAGGCAAATGCCCTTTATCTTTTCTGAATAATTATTTTATCACCCTGTTTTACTGCTTTAGTAAGCAATGCATCGTTGATCACTTTTAACCCGCCCGCCAGCGAATCGTAACTTAAAGTGGCCGTAAACGGTTCTTTACCCAGGCGCTTATCGGGCACTACAATGTTTACATTATAGGCCTCGTTTAGCACTTGCGCCACTCGCCATAAAGGGGTGTTGTTAAAAATGAACTTGCGTGTGCGGTAGTAATTGTATAGTTCATCGGTACGCAATGCTTTATCATATTTAGCCGAACCGTTATTAATGGTTACGCTCTCTTTAGGCTTCAGCCTGATCACCAGTTTCTTTTTAATTACCTGTACAATACCTGTAGCTACAATTACCTCGGTTTTGTTGCCTGTGCCTTTAATGTTGAATGATGTACCTACCACCTGCACCAATACATCGTTCACCTTTATCATAAAAGGTTTGCTTTTATCATGCGCGATGTCAAAAAACGCTTCTCCCTTTTTTAGCCTTACCTCGCGGATATCGCCCGTAAACTTTTCGGGATAGCTCAATGCCGAATTTTTATTCAGCGTAATGATTGAGCCATCGGCAAGGGTATCGGTAATGGGTTTATCAATGGTTTGCAGGGTAAGCATCATTGGTTTGCCCGGCTTTAACAGGGTGTACAGTAAGGCGGCGGCACCCAGTATCACTATCCAGGCGGCGGCTATACGCATCCATCGGTTACGGTTGGCGTGCATCGGCTCCACTACGGCGGTTGCCATATCCTGCCTGGCAGCCAACTGCCTGAACGCAGTCCACGATTGATCGGCATCCAGCTTACTTTCTGTTTTAAGGGATTTGCTGGTATCCCATATCAGCTTAAAATGATCGAAACGTTTGCGGTTCTCTTCACTTTCGGCAATCCACGCGGCAATGGCTTCACCCTCTGCCGCGGTGGTTTCGCCTAACATATATTTTGCCAATAACTCGTCCATCATATTCAATGTTTTTATATACTTCTACTGATCAACCAAATAATTACCGGCAGATAATCAACCAGTTTTAAGCGCAACGTTTTGAGCGCCTTGCCCATCTGGGTTTCTACCGTTTTTATAGAAATGCCCAACTGATCGGCAATTTCCTTGTACTTCAAATCCTCAAACCTGCTTAGCTGAAAAATGGTACGGCATCTTTCGGGCAGTTCGTTCAAGGCCTGCTGCAATCTTTCTTTCAGGTCAAGCAGTTCCATACCTGCATCTGTTTCACTATCCTGTTTCATGGTATAGGCTACGTGGCTTTGGTGATTGATCTTTACTTTTTGGTGGCGCAGGTGGTTTAAGCACTCGTTGTACACCGCACCGTACAGGTAAGCCTGTATAGAGCCGCTGAGGCTGAACCGTTCGCGGCGTTCCCATAGTTTCAAAAAAACATTCTGCACCATTTCGGCGGCGGTATCTTCATCCTTCAGCATATTGATGGCGTACACATGCAGCGGCTTTAAAAAGTATTTGTATACTCGCTCAAAGGCCGGTTCGTCGCCCTGCAACAGCAAAGGGATCAATTGTTCGTTATCCGGGTTCAATGTGTTAATTGTTTGAGGTTAGCACGTGTATTATATCTCTATACGGTAATTGATGGTAGGCACCATACCTATCCATTTGTTTTTTTCGATGATGCGTTTGCTTTGGTTATACCATAAGCCGGTATTATTGCGCCTGTTAAGCACGTTCTGGATATCCAGCAAAATAAAATGCGTTACCCTTTTACCGTTGATGCGATAGCTTGCCGAAAAATCCATACGAATATAAGGATCGGCAGATAATGTGTTGATGCGTGCCTGGTTAATGAGCTGTTCATCTTTTTCAAATGATTCGGCAACCAGTATAGGCGAATACTTTCTGCCGCCCGCGTAAATGAATTTAGCATTCAGCCCGAACATATTTTTGTCGCTTTTACCCACAGCCCACTCTTTACCGGCCAGCAGGTTGCCTACATAACGGGTATTGTAAGTGGTGTTAAATTCCTGACCGCTTAAGGCTTTAAACTTTGAATCGAACAGTGAGGAAGTGATGATGAAATAATAACCCTTACTTAACGATTTTTCGAGCGATAACTCCAGTCCATAGTTCTTACCGGTGCCTTTGTTTACCAGTGAACGGTAGTCTGACGAGGCTATGCCGATATTATCCGACTCGTTCAGCAGCGAATAATTGATAGTTGGATCGCTGGAAACGGGCACATCATACAGGTGCTGATAGTAAACCTCGCTTTTGAATTTCAGGTTGCCGCTAAATAGCTTCTCATAACCCAAAACCGCCTGTGCCGATTTGGTGGGCGTAAGTTTGCCATTAGCCTGTTGCTGTGCCGGTGTGGCCGATTCATCCTTAGCGAAATAGAACGACAGGGGCTCCAGTCTGCTATACAAACCCGCGCCTACCGAAATTTGCTGATCGGGAGTTACCTGCCAGTTTAAGCCCACGCGCGGTTCAATGCTCCAGGTTTTGCTAAGGGTAAAGTAGTTGGCGTGCACACCCGTGTTTACGGTAACGTTACCGCCAAACTCGTGCTTGTTTTGTATGTAGCCATCAAAGGTGCTGGTGTTGCCTTTCTGGTCTATCAGTTCTTTCAGTCCGTTTTGCTCCTTTTTATATTCGAGCGCGTAAAAGTTGTAGCGTAAAAAGCCCGCGTTTACCCCGGTGCGGATGGTGTTGTTGCTGCTCACCCTGTAGTTAACCGTACCGGCATAGCGCACTGCCGAATTTTCGAACCGGTTGGTACGGTACAAACTTGACTGAAAGGTATTGGTTAGCGTATCCGTTTTGTAAGCGCTCCGGCTGTTGGAGTACGATATGATATTGTTGATATACAACTTGCTGTTGGCAATAAACAAATGCTTTAAGCCCGCGCTGCCTGCACGGTAACTATAGCGGTTATCGTACGCGTCAGAGCGTTCTTCCCATTTGCTTACATCGCGTTCGGCATCATTGTTAAGTGCGCCTAAACCGCCCACACCGAAAAACGAGAAGGTACCCGCTTTTTTTGTAGGCACCACAAAGTTGAAGGAAAGATCCTGGTACTCGGGCACACCGGCATCTGATATTTCAACCCCGGCCTTTTTAAGTAAACCTAATGATGAGTAACGGTAGCTGACCAAATATGAAGCATTGCCGCCCTTTTTAAACGGACCTTCTAATGTTAAGCCTGCACCCAAGGCACCTACGTTTAAGGCATATTCGCGTTTATCGGTATTACCTTTACGAAACTTAAGATCGAACACGCCCGAATTGGCATTGTTATACTCGGCAGCCAGGGCGCCTGTATAAAAATCGGATGTGCCCAGTACGGTAGTGTTCAGCATGCTCACGCTGCCGCCCGCCGCGCCTTCGTTGGCAAAATGGTTGGGGTTGATGATCTCGATACCCTCCAAACGCCATTGCAGGCTCTTGGGCGAATTACCGCGTACAATGATCTCGTTATTATCGCCCCCGGCAACCACGCCTGCGAAGCTTTGCGCCATACGTGCCGGATCAAAAAATGCCCCGGCATAACGATTAGTTTCCTCCGGCGAGAACGATCTGCCACTGGCCATTGCCATTTCATTGAGCGGCCGCTTGCCCGATGTGCCGTTCACCCGCACCTCATTAAGCTGGGTGCTTAATGGTTCGAGTTCTATGTTGAGTACCGATTCTTTCCCGGTGGTTACCAGTATTTCGGCAATAATGGCGGTTTGGTAGCCCATGTAGCTTACCTCTACCACGTGCCTGCCAACCGGCACACCTGTTATGCGAAACACGCCATCAATATTGGTGCTTGTAGATTTTAACGGTTGTACGGTGTTTAACTTTATGGTAACTCCGGGTAATGTAAGTTTCGAATCTTTATCGGTTACGATACCTTTAATGGTTTGGGTAAATTTGGTTTGTGTTGAGTCGGTTACCTGCGCTTTTACCTGCGTGACAAGCACCAGTAAAAACAGCATTATCAATTGAACGATCTTTTTCATTGTGATTAATTTCCCCTAAAACACGCTTGCAAAGGTTTACCCTTACGCGGATTGTAAATTTTTTTTGAGGGGGATCAACTCACCCGGTCTACGCTTCGCTGGACCGCCCTCTCTGCGCAAGCGCAAAGAGGGCTAAAAAAAAACAAACCCTTCTTTCCGCTTGCGGAGAGAAGGGTGACGAGCGAAGCGATGTCGGGATGAGTTAATATACCTATGATATTTACTATTCAGGTGAAACCTTTCACCCCAAATGTTAACGTTTGTTAAACAATTATTTACCGGCCGGTAAAGCCTTTATATTTAGGCTGCTTTAGCAAAATACCTTAACCCGAATAATTAACTGCCGCATGCGTTTACTGTGTACACTTTTGCTGTTACTGCTTTCTGCCCGGCTTTTTGCACAGCGTGTAACCGGCTTGGTGATTGATAGGGTTACAAAGCAGCCATTAACCTACGCCAAAATAAGTTCGCCCAAGTTGTTGGGGTATACCAATTACGCGGGCTGTTTCAGCATTAAGCCCAAACCCGGCGATACCGCTTTAATTACCCTGCCCGGTTACAAGCCCTACCATTTAATTATCGGTTATAAAAAACAGGATACTATTAAGATCTATATGGAGCAGATCTCCATTATGCTGAAGGGCACCACCATCAGCAAACGGCGCGATTTTACGGCCGATTCGATGCAGAACCGCAAAGACTTCGCGGCGGTTTTCGCGCATAAAGAAATGGGGATAAAAGATGCCTTTATCGCCCATCATTATAACCCGTATTTGCCTTACGATCAAATTTCATCGCCCAATACGGCTACCTCAATTGTAAGTGTGAATGTGCTGTCGGTAATAGGTTTGTTCAATAAGAACAAGCTACCGGTAACCAAGCTACAGAAAATACTGCTCAGCGAGGAGGAAAGCACCTTTGTTGACCACCGCTTTACCAGGCAACGTGTAAGCAATATCACCTCGCTCAAAGGCGACTCGTTAAGGGTGTTTATGGACCGCTACCGCCCGGCTATCGATTCGGTAAAAGAGATGACCGATTACGAACTGCTGCTCTACATTAAAAAATGCTACGCCAGCTACCGTACATCAACCGAAAAAGCTACCTCACCACTATTTAAAGAATAACATGTTCAGAAACTACATCAAAACAGCTTTCCGAAGCCTGCGTAAAAACAAAGGGTTCACCTTTATCAACATTATGGGTTTAACCCTGGGGATAGCCAGCTGCCTGCTTATTATATTTTACGTGGTAGATGAGTTAAGTTACGATAAGTACAATACCCATGCCGATCGCATTTACCGTGTTAATGCCGATATTAAATTCGGCGGCAGCGCATCGTCAAATGCTATAACCCCGCCGCCGCTTTCGGCCGCTTTGATGAGCAATTTTCCGGAGGTTGAAAAGGCTGTGAGGATGTACCATGATGTAGGTGTACGTGTAAAAAAATCGGGCGAGAGCATTCAGGAAGATAAGGTTGTGTATAGCGATGCCGGTTTGTTTGATGTATTTACGTTGCCCTTTATCGAAGGTAATCCTAACACCGCGCTTGCCGAACCGCATACCGTGGTAATTACCGAAGCTACCGCCAAAAAGTACTTTAATGATACACATGTCATCGGCCAAACGCTAACGGTAAATGATTCCGCTGTGTATAAGATAACCGGCGTTATGCAGGACATCCCCGCACAATCGCACTTTAATTTCGATTTCTTTTTTTCGATGGCTTCTCGCCCCGAATATAGGAGTACCGACTGGTTTACTTACAGCTGCGGCACTTACATATTGCTAAAGAACGGCGCCGATGCGGCTAAATTGCAAGCCAAGTTCCCGGCATTGATCAGGAAAGCGACCGAGAACCAATCGGCAGAAATGGATATGACGGCTTTTGAAAAAATGGGTAACTACTTCCGGCTTAACCTTACGCCGCTTACCGAGATCCACCTGCAATCAAACCGAATGTATGAGCTTGGTGTGAACGGCAATATGCAGTACATCTACATATTTTCGGCCATCGCGCTGTTTATATTGCTGATAGCCTCCGTAAACTTCATGAACCTTTCCACCGCACGCTCAGCCAACCGGGCCCGCGAGGTGGGGGTACGTAAAGTGCTGGGGTCATCGCGCAAGTATTTGGTGGCGCAGTTCCTGTCCGAATCACTTATCGTAACTCTTTTCGCTACGCTGATAGCCATTTTGGCAGCGTGGGTATTGCTGCCATATTTTAATGATATATCGGGCAAAACGCTCTCCATTAATGCGCATACATTAGCATGGCTGATACCCTCTGCCTTTGTGGGTGTACTTGTTATCGGGATATTGGCCGGGGCGTATCCGGCGTTCTTCCTGTCGGGTTTTCAGCCTATCAATGTATTAAAGGGAAAGCTTTCGGCCGGGTTTAAGGGAGGCGGCTTGCGCAGCTTTTTGGTGGTGTTCCAGTTTTCGATCTCTATCTTCCTGATCATCGGCACGCTCATCATTTACAATCAATTGCAATACATCCAAAACAAAAACCTTGGGTTTAACCGCAACCAGGTGCTTACCATAAAAAATACGCATGTGCTGGGCAGCCAGGCTAAAATATTGAAGCAGGAAATTAAACAGCTGCCGGGGATATTGAATGCTACACTAAGCGGTTACTCACCTACCAACGGCGCCCGCAACCCCGATGGCGTTTTCAGTCAACCCGACCCTGCACCTAAAAATGCCTTGTTTACCGAAATTTGGCCTGTTGATGAAGATTACATGCCAACTATGGGCATGAGCATGGCCAGCGGTCGCAATTTTTCAAAAGATCTGGCCAGCGATTCGGCCGGGATTATTATTAACGAGGCCGCGGCGAAAATGCTGGGTTATTTGAATGATCCGCTTAATAAAAAATTGTACCGCCCCATTAACGAACATATAAAGGAGTACCATGTAATAGGTGTGGTTAAAGATTTCAACTTCGCATCCTTACGAAACAATGTGAGCCCCGTAGTGATGGTACTTACCGAAGATAACGGCGCGCTCAGCATCCGTGCCAACGCGGCAAATATTACCGCACTACTAAGTACCCTCCAGGCAAAATGGAAAACCCTCTCACCCGATCAGCATTTTGATTATTCGTTTATGGATGAAGATTTTGATGCCCTTTACCGTTCCGAGCAACGCATGGGTAAGCTGTTCATCGTGTTTACTTCACTGGCGGTTATTATTGCCTGTTTAGGCCTGTTCGGTCTGGCTGCTTATGCTGCCGAGCAGCGCAACAAAGAGATCAGCATTCGTAAAGTTTTGGGTGCAAGCATGGGCGGCATTGTGGCCATGCTGTCAAAAGATTTTATTAAGCTGGTGCTCATTGCCCTTGTAATTGCCGCTCCTTTGGCCTGGTTGTGTATGCAGCAATGGCTACAGGGTTTTGCCTACCGCACCAATATACAATGGTGGGTATTCGCGCTGTCGGGCACGGGAGCTATCGCGATAGCATTTATTACCATCAGTTCGCAATCATTAAAAGCGGCGTTGGTGAACCCGATAAAAGGTCTGCGGAGCGAATAGCCTTAGCCGGCATGGCTTCGGGTTTAGTATAATTTATGTTAAGCTAACAATTATTTAACCGCGAAGCCATACATTTGCGGGCTATGAACATCCGCCCCCTATTTATAGCACTAATTTCCAGTTTTTTAGGCACCGCAGCAGCAGCGCAGTCACTCACCGCCAACCGAGGCCACAGCCATAACGATTACCGTCAGAACATCCCTTTTTTGCAGGCTTATTTTGCCGGAGCGGGTTCTATTGAGGCCGACGTATTTTTTATGGACGGCCAGCTGTTTGTAGCGCACGAAAAAAACGAGATAGCCCCCGGCCGTACGCTTACCGAATTATATTTGAAGCCGCTCGCGGCCATGTTCAGCAAAAACGGCAACAGGCCGTATGCCGATTCTACCCGGTCGTTACAGCTGGTAATTGACATTAAGGAAGATCGCGCGCATGTGATACCCGCGTTAATTAACGCGCTGAAACCATACAAACAAGTATTTAACAACCCGGCCAATAAGCACGCCGTAAAAATAGTTTTGAGCGGCGATATGCCCGAACCTGCCGATTTTAAACAATACCCGGATTATATCAGTTTCGACGGTCGCCCGTACATTACCTACACTGCCGACCAGCTAAAGCGTGTAGCCATGATAAGCGACGACCTTGGCGAATACACCAAATGGAACGGCAAAGGCACACCAACCGCGCCGGATTCGGCCAAATTGCAGGGCCTTATCAATGCCGCGCACAGCAAAGGCAAACCCTTCCGCTTTTGGGCTACACAGGACAGCCCCAATACGTGGATAAACCTGGAGAAAATGGGTGCCGACTGGATCAATACCGACCATCCGCAGCAACTGCACGATTTTTTGGTGAACCGCGCCAAACTCGAATATATTAATCCCGGTCCGGCATACCCTGTTTACCGGCCTACTTACAAAACCGATGGTGCCAATAAAAAGATCAAAAATGTAATATTATTAATTGGCGATGGCATGGGGCTGGCGCAAATACAAGCTGCCTTAACCGCCAACCACGGTCAGCTGAACATGCTGCAATGCCGTAACATAGGCCTTTCACAAACAAAGGCTGCCAATAGCGACAATACCGATTCGGCGGCCGGGGCCACGGCAATGGCCAGCGGACAAAAAACCAACAACCGCTATTTAGGTATGGATAGCCATGGCAAACCGCTTACCCGCCTGCCCGATACACTGGCGCATTATGGTATAAAAACAAGCATTATCAGCTGTGCCGATATTACCGATGCCACCCCCGCGGCATTTTACTCGCATGTGCAAGACCGCGAGCAATCGCTTAACATAGCCGCCAACTTTTTGGATAGCCATGTGGATATCCTGATAGGATCGAACCAAAAAAGCTTTTTTGAGAATACCGATAAGGCATTGGTAGATAAGATCACCAAAAAAGGCTATCATGTAGCCAAAACCATGGACGAATTGAAAGCATCTAACAGCGATAAACAGGTTATCCTGCTGAATGATGCCGAAACACGCCCGGTTAAAAATGGCCGTGGCGATATGCTTAAGCAATCGGTATTGCAAAGTATCCGTTTACTGGCAGGCAACAAGAACGGCTTTTTTATGATGGCCGAAGGCGCGCAGATTGACTACGGCGGCCATGCTAATGACCTACCTTATGTAATTACCGAACTGCACGACTTTGACCAAACCGTTGGCGAGGCCCTCAAATTTGCTGACGAGAATGGCGAAACCCTGGTGATCATCACTGCCGACCACGAAACCGGCGGACTTACCCTGCTGGATGCCTCAACCGCCCAAGGCATGGTGCTCGGCAATTTTAGCACTAACGACCATACCAGCATCAGCGTACCCGTATTTGCCTACGGCCCGCATTCGGCAGAGTTTAACGGCACTTATCAAAACACCGAGATCTATCATAAGATATTGAAATTGATAACTGCGGGGAGATAAACTACTCCTGTTTTATTTTTATATTGGGTGAAATTAGTGTAAGATGAATATCTCCGCCAATTCACTGACGCACGCGTGCCGCGTGTGACACTTTAGGCCTTGAAATTGTTAAGGCGAGATGCTGCTACCATTTTAAGCATTATATTAGATGAGTAAAAACGCACACGAGGCACGAGTGCACCAGCGAGGGGGATGAAGGCGGATGGGTTTTCTTTAGACGGTATGTAGGACCATAAAATTTAGTAAGATGAAAAGAAAAAGTTTTATATTCATATTTTTTCTTTATGCGATTTATTGTAACAACACGTTGGCAATGAATAAAAGTATAACTACTGATAGTTTGCGTTTTGAGTCACGAATAAAGATGATTCACTTAAGGCTCGTTAATGAAATAAGCATTTCTGCGTTACATCACATAAGTCAATTTAATGAGGTGTACCTAAATCCTTTAAAATATAAAGATTCAGTATTAGTCTATTTGAAAAAGAAAGAAGCTTTTCACAATAAATACGTTGCCGTATGCTCAATGGCACAGCTTCCTTTTACTGATTATATAGAGATGTTAAATTCTTATCTCGGATTATTTAATAGTAGCTGTATTGACGAGCGATTATTAAGTAATTGTATATATAATGAATTTGACACTGAATATAGAATAGCGAAACATTATAAAAATCCTAAAGTAAGGGATTTATTAGGCAAAATATTAAGTAATAAACATATATCAGAACAGCTTAAAACTAATATAAAAGAAACTTTAAATGGCAAGTGGTGTAGTGATTTAAAAAAGGCTGGGCGTATAAAATAATATCAAGTGGCTGGCGCACGCGTGTCGCGTGTGACGCTTTATGTCTTGAAATTGTTTTAAGTCACACGCGACACGCGTGCGCCAGCGAAGGGAGAAATAAACTGTTATTGTTTATATTGGCTGAACAGAAAAGGCACAAGTGTGCCCAGTGAAGGAAATGAAAATATTTGACTACGTATATTATAGGCTAACAAAATTTTATTTTAAGTGGGATGGAAGAAAGGGTATTACCGCAATATTAGGTGTGAGTATGATTCAGTCGATGCTTTTTACTGATGTGGCTATAATTCTACTTATTTCAATAATTGGGCAAAGTGAAACAGCTCATCATTCCAAGCTTTTAGCTTATTCATTCGCCATATTATTTCTGATTATTGCGGCAAGTAATCACTATCGTTATAAAAATAAATTCAGTTTATATAAAAAACGTTGGGGAAATGAGAGTCGTATGCAGATCATCACAAGGGGTACCGGCGTGTTATTTTTATTAATTCTACCCTGGATTATTACAATTGGCGGAGCCATACTTAACAAACACTAATCCGATCTCATTGACGCACGCGTGTCGCGTGTGACACTTTATGTGATTGAAATTAATAAGGCAAACGCGTGCGCCAGGAAGGGCCAGAGAAAAGGAAAGAACACCAATAACGAAAATGGATACCAACGAAAAACAATTACAGATCATTGGTGAAGATTTAAATATCAAATTTAATGAAAGTGATGTGCAAGACTGGGGTATCATCAATTCTGATTCAAAAAGAGTAAACGAGTTTATCAATTATTTTAACAATAATAATTTAAATGATCTCATGCAGTATTACGTTTTCGAGTTGATCGTAGCATCATATAATGATGCTATTTTAAACGGAAGCGACAATAGTGAGATAGAAGAGAAGTTTCTTTATGTTATAAAGTCGTCTGCCAAAAACAGTCTATTAGATATGACTAAAAATTACTGGCGACGCATCTATAATGAACATGAATTTCCGGTTGGGAAATTGCTTTAGTACCTCTATTGCTTGCCTAAACCACTACAAAGCAAATGTGAGGTACATTCTTGTAACAAAAAAAGACACCCCACATTGACGCATGCGTGTCGCGTGTGAAACTTTATGTGATTGAAATTAATAACGCAAACGCTGTACGCGTTCGTCAACGAAAGTATTTACCTTTTCACCGGTATAATAGAAATTAGCTATGCTTAAACCCACTTACAAGAATATCATTATATATTTTTTCGTAAAGTATATAGTTTTATTTATAGCGCTAATGTTTGTTAATTGGGATTTCAAATTCGTTGAGCTTAGATATATTGCCGGCACAATGGTTTACCTGCTATTTGCATCAATACTTATGGTAGTTGTTCCGGCTATTGTGTTTATGTACCCCATTCACTATTCTTTAAAGGTTAGAAACTTCCCTTTGTCAGCCATTGTTTTATTAGGGGTTTATTCGTCTGATTTTATCTATTATACCTTAATGACCTCTGTTAATTACGCAGGAAGAGATAGTATTGCATATTTGCTTGTCTCGCTAACATGTTTTATAATTTGTTTTTATAAGGATACTTTTATCATCAAATCACGAGGTTTTGATTGAGATTTACTTAACTCCGTCAACTAAAGCGCAAATGATAAACATTTAAATATCCATTGCTTGTAGGAAATGAAAAACTATAACATGATATTTAATCTTCTAACTTCAGAACCGTTTAAAAATAGTTTTGGAAATAATGTAACAAAAAACGCGTCATTGCGAGGCACGAAGCAATCTATACTGTACAGAGTAGTCTTGCATATCGGGGATTACTTCGTCGTTCCTCCTCGCAATGACGCCCTCTTTTTGTCTTTAATAGTTTTCTAAAACAAAGTAAAAATTATGGGTGTAAAATTTGGTGCTTCTATCCTGTCGTGGATACCTCCTTTGTGGACTGCCGAGGGTGGTTTGTATGCTATTGAAAAAACAGCGGCGGCAGGTTTCGACGTGCTGGAGATCTTGCTGCCAAGGGCTATGGATATCGACACGCGCACAGTAAAAGCGCAGCAAAAACAGCATGGCATCGAAGCTATTTGCTCGCTGAACCTGTCGTCGGCTCACCATATTCCCTTTCGTCCTAAAGAAGCTACCTCCCTCATCAAAACCGCTTTAGATAAAACCGCCGAACTGGAAGTAAACCTTTTAGGGGGCGTACTGCATGGCGGTATCGGCGTATTCAGCGGACATGTGCTTACACCGCAAGAAGAAGATATTGTTTGCGAAGTATGGACCGACGTAGCTCATCACGCCGCCAAACTGGGTATCGATATAGCCGTTGAACCCATCAACCGTTATGAAAGTTATGTATGCACCACTGCCGCCGACGTGCTGCGACTGGCCGAACGTACCGGCGCTGCCAACCTGGGTGTACATCTGGATACCTTCCACATGAATATTGAGGAAAGCAATTTTTATGATCCGGTGATCAATGCCGGCCCAAAACTCAAACACCTGCACATGACCGAAAGCGACCGCGGCATGCTGGGCGAAGGTAACGTACACTGGGACGATCTTTTCCGTGGATTAGCGGCTGTTAATTATTCGGGGGCTTTGGTACTTGAAAACTTTTCTTCATCAGTGCCAGGCATGGCCGAAGCCGTAAGCCTGTGGCGCCCGTCAAAATATGATGCCGACGCGTTGGCAAAAGGTAGTTTGGAATTTATGAAAGCGAAGGCAGCGGAGTATGGGTTGTAAAGTAATTCAGGCTGAGATTATATCCATTAACAACACAAACAAAACAACCAAAGCCAATGTAATAACCATGCCGATCAGGCTAATTAATACCACCCTGCCCCAGCCAAATAAATTTCCGCCGTGGGTGAGGTGCGTTTTAATTTGTTTCCCCTGGTAGTATTGTGCCGCATAAAAAGCAGCACCTGAAAGAATTAACGGAATTACTACTTTAGGGTATCTAACATTATCCGGCATAAAATATGCCCCGGCTAACATTATTACGGTAAAAGGAATTACACACATCCACACTGTCCTTGCTTTTTCAGGCTTCCCAAAGGTTTTGAAATTTTCGGCGAGTAAATATGCAGCCACAATAGGCCCACCCAAAAAAGTGCCTAATTGAATTGCCTTTTCTTTATAAATTTTCCTTGCAGATGCCTCTTCGTGTAGTGGTTGTTCTAATGTTGTCATAAACGTTTAGGTAATATCCTATACGAATGTATTAATTATACCCCATACGCTTACAAACAAAAAGGTGGACAATCTTTCAATTATGTCATTATTTTTTAACAACAACATTTTTTATAAATAGAAAAGCCATTAACGCGCCTAAGAAACCTAAACCGGCGGAGATGCGCATAATGCTGCCATAGGCGCTGATGAAGCTTTGATGGTAAGCTTTTTCTACAACCGCTTTATCATTGCCACTGATATCAGCAGGAACTTTGGCATTCCCCAAATCGGCGGCGGCAGCCATTATCTCCTGCTTTTGTTTGGTGTTCATGGGAATTTCTTTCACCTGTGTTTCTAAAGCCCCTATGAAAAACAATACCGCCAAGGCGCCGAATATCGCGTTAGCAAAAACATTGGCAATGCGGGTTATGGCATTATTTACACCTGATGCCGTGCCCGAAAAATGATCACTTACCGAACCCATTACCGCCGTGGTAAGCGGCGCCACCGTGAACGACATGCCCAGCCCAAACACAATTACACCAGGAAAAAAAGTTGTCCAATAATCGCCGGGGCCATTGGTTTGTTGTACAAAGGAGAGAATAAGCAAGCCAAGGCCTGCCGTGGCCGGTCCGCAAATGAGCAGCCAGCGGGGGCCATGCTTATCTGCCAGCGCGCCTGCAAACCGGGCAATGGTGATCATCAGTATGGTAAAAGGTAAAAATGTTAAGCCCGATTGCAACTGGGTATATCCCTGTACCTGTACCAAATTAAGCGATAAAAAGAGCATCCCCGCACCAAGGCCAGCGTAGAGAAAAAACGTAAGCAGGTTTGCGCCGCTAAAGGTTAAATTACTGAACAGTTGCAGCGGCATCATGGGGTACCTGCTATTTTTTTCTATCAGGATAAAAGCGATCAGCAATAATATTCCGCCGCCTAAAGAACCATATACCTGCCAGTGCGCAAAGCCAATAGCCGGGATCCGCAGGAAACCGAAAGTGAGTAGCGCCAGTCCGACAGCTATCGCGATAGCACCCCATAAGTCGAGCGTTTGGCCGGTATCCTCTTCACGGCTTTCTTTAACCTTAAGCCATAAGGCCACCAGCGCGCCTGCGCCGATAGGGATATTGATGAAAAAGATGTACCGCCACAAACCGGCATCGCCCAGCGCGCCGCCCAGTATAGGCCCGCCAAGGGTAACTACCGTAGTTATTGCCGACCAAGTGCCGATGGCCTTGCCCCGCTCCTGCTCGTTAATTGATGCCGAGATAAGTGACAAACTACCGGGAATCATAAACGCGCCGCCAATGCCCTGTACAATACGAAAAATGATGAGTTGGGTAACATCTGCCGCCAGTCCGCAAGCTGCCGAACCTATTATAAAAATGAAGATACCCGCCATGAATACTTTTTTGCGCCCCAGCCTGTCGCCAAGCGAGCCACCGATAAGAATGAGCGAGGCGAGCATCAGCAGGTAAGCGTTCAGTATCCAAAACAAATCGGCACCGGTAGCGTGCAGGCTTTGCTGCAAGGAGGGCAGCACCACGTTAAGCGCCGTACCATCAATAAATGCCATAGCCGATGCCAGTATAGCCGACACCATTACCCATTTACCCCCCGAACTATTTAACGCTACGGTAGCCATAAAACCATGGTTAGCAGATTGATATCAATACTACAAAGGCCTGGTGAAAAGGTTTGCTATTTGCAGTATTGCGGTGAAGGCTTTCAAAAATCACCTACAAAATGTTTAACAAATGTAATAAGCCAAATTAACACATTCATCATTAACGCTTAATAGCTAAGTTGCAAGCCAAATAGTTGAATTGTATGGATAGCAACCTTTCTTTAACAGATATAGAAGACATTTTAGGCGAGCAGCACGTGGGCACCAGCTACGATACCCCGTTGCGCGGCGATGCTTTTAACCTTACCGACGAAGAGAAGATAAAGGCCATCAGTTATCATTTCAGGGAAATTATGCAAACGCTGGGGCTCGATCTTACCGACGACAGTCTGAAGGGTACTCCCGGCCGTGTAGCGAAAATGTATGTTAAAGAAATTTTCGGCGGACTTAACCCTGCCAATAAACCACAGGTAACCTTGTTTGATAATAAGTACCGGTACAGCCAGATGCTGGTGGAAAAGAATATTACCGTGTACTCCAACTGCGAACATCATTTTGTACCGATAATAGGAAAGGCGCATATTGCCTACATATCATCGGGCAAGGTAATAGGGCTTTCAAAACTTAACCGAATTGTACAATATTACGCGCAAAGGCCGCAGGTGCAGGAGCGGTTAACCATACAAATAGCCAACGAACTAAAAACCGTTTTTGCAAACCGAAGATATTGCCGTAGTAATTGATGCCGAGCATTTATGTGTAGCATCGCGCGGGGTAAAAGACATTGGCAGTAGCACCATTACGGCCGAATATTCGGGCGCGTTTTTAGAGGCAACAAAGCGCGATGAATTTCTTCAATATATCAGGTAGCAATAAATAGAAAATATCTATAACTAATAAAACAACAAATCACATTAATCAAACCCGCTTACTTACACCCTCATACCGGGCCATTCATAGAACGTATCTTTGCCTCTTGCGGTGGTTCAACAGGCATGGTTTTGCCGATCACTCTTTGTAGTTCTTCGCGATTATCGTCGCCCCATTGCCCTATCAGTGTAATTACCGGGATGATAGACTGCCCGAAACCTGTGAGGCTGTACTCTGCCTTTGGCGGTAACTGATCATATACCTTTTTACTAACCAGCTCGTGATGCTCCAACTGGTTTAGTTGTATGTTCAACACCCTGCGGGATGCTTCCGGAATTGCCCGCTGTAATTCGCCGGGGCGTTTTATTCCCTGCGATATGTAGTACAGCAACATGATCTTCCATTTGCCGTTAAGCACTTCCCTAAACAGGTCAAGCCCGCAATCAAACGCTATAGGTATCTTCTTTTCATACATAACACAAAAATAAGTTATTGGTATACAAATGCCTATACGGAATAATTTATCCCTATTGAATAGCTTTTCCGTTATTGTGCAGGCCGTTTGCCATACAGAACTTTGCATAAACATTAAATACAAAAAAGATGACAACAGCAAAGATCAATATCGACACCAATGAATTTACCGGCAAACGGATACTGGTAACAGGCGGCACTAAAGGTGCCGGCAAGGCTATATTTGAACGTTTGTTACAAGGCGGCGCAAGCGTTGTCACTACCGCCCGCTCAAACCCCGGCAATATTGCAGCCGAAAATTTTGTACTGGCCGACGTAAGCACAAAGGTGGGTGTTGAGAACATAGCCCGCGAAGTGTTTGACAAATTGGGAGGGCTTGATATTCTAATTAATTCGGTAGGTGGCTCAACAGCGCCAAGCGGCGGCGTAATGGCATTAAGTGATGATGACTGGATGGATGCCCTGAACATAAACCTGTTATCGGCAGTACGGTTAGACAGTGCTTTTTTGCCTTATATGTTAGAGAATAAGGCTGGTGTAATATTGCACATTTCATCTATACAACGCAAGATGCCCTTGTTTGAGGCTACCTTACCCTATGCCGCGGCCAAGGCTGCGCTTAGCAATTATAGCAAGGGGCTATCAAAAGAAGTGGCCATTAAGGGTGTGCGGGTAAATTCGGTAGCGCCGGGTTTTATACAAACATCGGGCGCGGAAGGCATGATCAATAACATCGCCAAAACAGCCGGTTCGCGCGAGGCCGCATTAAAAATAATTATGGACTCGCTGGGCGGGATACCGATGGGCCGACCGGCCATGCCGGAAGAAGTGGCCGAGCTGGTGGCTTTCCTGGTATCAGACAGGGCCGCGTACCTTAACGGCGGCGAATTTACTATTGATGGCGGTACCGTGCCTACACTCTAATTAAAGTGTAACTAATATCCGAAGCCCTGCATATTTAATTATCGCGGGGCTTTTATTTTTTTTATAACAAATCCCGCTAAATAAATAAATTGCAAGCTGAAACAGAACACGTTCAACAAACAATGAAATATTTATTCCTGCTCTTTATCCTTGTCGCTACAAACAGCTTCGCGCAAAATTACAACACCGTACTGGCAGCTCATCGCCAAAATTATAAAGATGATTTTTTGAAGGATGCCAATTCGCCCCTGAAACAAACCGACCTGAAGAACCTCCATTTTTATGATGCCGACAGCACTTACCAGGTAATAGCCGATGCTGAAATATTGCTGAACGAAGCCACTTTTCAAATTCCGACGTTCAACGGCAGCAATCAACAATATGTACGCTTTGCCAAAATATCGTTCACACTTAATGGTAAACCGCAACAATTAACCATTTACAGGAATCCGCGCCTGTCAAAAATGGAAGAATACAAGGACTATCTTTTTCTGCCTTTTACCGATGAAACCAATGGCAACGAAACTTACGGGGGCGGCCGCTATATCGACCTGAAAGTGCAGGATATTAATGACGGCCATGTAGAGATCGATTTTAACAAGGCTTACAACCCCTATTGTGCTTATGCTGATGGTTATCAATGCCCAAAACCACCATCGGAGAACAGTCTTAAACTAAAAGTGGAGGCAGGCGAAAAGCAATATTCGGGAGAGAAGAAGCATTAAGTGTAAAGCAGTTTGACTTATTCGCTTTTTAACCGCTTCACAATCCACGGCAGGCTAAGCCCCTGCCCTATCAGCGTAAATAATACCACCACTACCGATATAAATATAATAGCATCCCGCTGCGGGAACGGAGTACCGTCGGCAAGTTCATGCGGCAAACCAATGGCAATGGCCAGTGAAACAATCCCCCTCATGCCCGACCAACTGATGATCAAACTATCTTTCATGTTGAGCAGTGCCTCCTCGGTAATACGATGTTTGCCTTTATCGAACGCTCTTTGCAGGTTAATGCGCTGCAAAAACACACGGATCATACGTAACAACAGCGCCAGTACGGTGATAATAAAGGCGTAACCAATATAAGGCAACACTTGGCTTGGGCTGATGCTTTTTATAACATACGGAAACTGTAATCCTATTAAAATAAAGATCAACCCGTTCAGCAGAAATATGATCACATCCCAAATGGATTTTGATTGCTGTTTCAACTTTTCGGGGAATACCTTTTTACTGAACCGGGCAATACTCAGGCCAAGCAGCACTACCGCTATCACCCCCGAAACATGCAGGTCTTCGGCTATTAAATAGGTTACAAAAGGCATCAGCAACATAAAGCTGATGGTTACCATACTGTTATTATGCACCCGGTTAATAATAAAGGCGAGTATTTTACCCATAACAAGGCCTACCAAAACCCCACCTGCCATCAATATGGCAAACTCTAAAGAGGCCTTCCAAAACACAAAAACGGTACCCGTTACTGCGGCTACAGCGAAGCGATAAGCCACCAGTGCCGAGGCATCGTTTACGAGGCTCTCTCCTTCTAATATCGTATTGGTGCTATGCGAAAGGCCGAGCCCTTTGGTGATGCTCATGGCAGCTACGGCATCAGTAGCAGAAAGTATGGCACCCAACACGAACGACAATGGCCAGGTCATCCCCGGAATAAGATAATGCGCCACCACCGCTATGCCCGATGCCGTGATAAATACCAGCGTTATAGCCAGTGTGCTTATGGTATTGATATTGGTTTTAAAAGTAGGGTACGATATATTGAACGCGGCATCATACAGCAATGGCGGCAAAAATATCAGGAAAACTATTTCGGGGTTTAAAGCGATGTTGGGGATGGAGGGTACAAAGCCCACACCTATGCCTGCAATGATCAACAACACCGGGTAAGGTAGTTTCACTTTATCGGCAATAGCCGATAGCCCAATCATAATGGCGAGTATAAATATAACTATGCTGTAATTCTCCATTCAGTGCTTTAGGTTGGCAAAATACTGAAAGATAACACAGCTTTCAAGCCAATAGTTTTACGGCTATGGTCCGGCGATAAATAAGCAGCCTATGTGCCGCTGTTTTTTGCTATAATAGTACCGAAAGCAAACATGACCGAAAGTACCAACATCATACCTGCAAAACCGCGAAAACTTGAGGGCATACAAATGCTGCGTGGCATAGCAGCGGCTATGGTTGTGTTTTGCCATGTGGTTAACGCGGTGTATAATTATGATCATGGCCAATCGTTGCTTGCTAAAAAGCAATTTATTTTATGGGGTACATCGGGCGTTGATATATTTTTTGTGATCAGTGGCTTTATCATTTACACCACCACGGTTAACAAAAACAGGCATGCCGACAGCGCACCGGCATTTATGCTGAAACGCGCACTGCGCATATACCCTTTGTACTGGCTGGTCACAACGGTATATGTACTGCTCATTTTAAGCGGACTGGCATTCAGATCGAACCCGATAACGCCATTATACACCATATCATCCTACCTGCTCATCCCGGCTGATAAGCCCGGGCACCATGGCTTCATCCACCCCATTGTATCGCAAGGCTGGACACTTGCTTACGAACTATACTTCTATCTCATCTTTTCGTTAGGGATACTCTTGAAGCAGAAAAAACATTTTATCCCCTACCTGTGCATCAGCCTGGCCGCTTTAGCAGGCTTGGCACTAATGTTTAAAAGCGTTTATCCACCGGTTACAGGCCTTATCAGTTCCCCGCTTATTATAGAGTTTGTTTTAGGTGTTTTGCTGGCGCGATTGTTTCTTTATCTGCAAAAAAGCCAGCCGCTCTTTAAAAGTAACTACCTGTGTGCCTTGCTAATTACAATTGCCTTATTGGCACTTTACTTCGAACCTGATAACTTTTCAAGAGTAGCATACCGTGCGCCTTTGGCGGGCTTAATGGTGCTTGCCGCGGCAATGCTGCGCCCGGTAAGGTCGGCAGTTAACCGGTATTTGATCTATTTAGGCGATGCATCGTACTCCGTTTACTTAACACACGGATTGTTTTCACTGGCTATTGGTACTTTGTTAAAAAAGGGATGGCTTGGTGCGATAGATCCGTCGCTCATTATACTGTTATTTACCGCAATTGCTATTTTCGGCGGTATGTTAGTATATACGTTGGTAGAAAAGCCGCTAATGATCCGTCTAAAAAGATCCACACTGAAATGAGTCGACTCATTTACAATGCATCATAATCGGTTATACCTAACAATTATGTTACTATTGTTTAATTTATACAAACCCCGCTTTTTAAATTTTAAATTAACAACGGTTAGTATTTATATTTAAATAATGAAACCTTGTTTAACTATTCTGCTGTTTTTTTTAACCATTACCAGCTTCGCACAATATAAAATTACGGGCATAATATATGATGCTGATGATAAAAAGCCTTTGCCCAGCGCTACCATATTTTTAAACAACACTACCAATGGCACCCAAACAGGCAATGATGGCTCGTTTACCGTAACCAATGTAAAACCGGGGCAGTATGAACTGATTGTATCAATGGTAGGCTATGAAGCTTATCGTTATACTGTTAAGGTAAATGAAGATGCCAGGGTTCCGGCAATTTCCTTAAAGGTAAAATCTACTACGCTTGCCGGTGTAAAGATCAAACCACGCCCGGTTTCTAAAAGGGATATCAGTATTTTCAGGGACGAACTGATAGGCAGATCAAATTTTGCCAGGCAATGCGCGATCATTAATCCGAATGTGATCGACTTAAATTACAATTCTGCCGAAAGGATACTTACAGGCAACACCTCTGATTTTTTAATAATAGAGAACAAGGCTTTAGGATATAGGGTAAAATACCTTGTTATTGATTTTTTAAGGGATGCCAATAAGCAATATGTTTATTACGAAGGCTATGTACAATTTGAACCCATGGAAGGCAATGCCATACAACAGCAAAACTGGAAACGTAATCGCCTGGCAGCATATACAGGTTCGTCGCGGCATTTTTTACGTTCTATATTGGCGAACGACAGTAAGGACAGCGGCTTTAAAATATATACATTGAGGCGCAATCCCGATAGGCCACCAGATAGCCTGATAAACGCGAAACTTAACGAGTTTGGTGTAAATAACGCTACATACGCTAACGTTTTAGGCCCTAAGGATTCTCTTAAATATTGGAAGGCCAAACAACTATTACCGCTTTATTTTTTAACAAATGAAATAAGTGCCAAATCTATCATTTCCCCAACCGATCAACGCTCGTTATACGCCATAACATCACCTCTGCCATTCTACGTAAATTATCAAATTGCAAAACGTAATAAGGCTATCGGTGGTTCGTCCAATTTTGCGGGTACCGATCAGGCCTATAGCTTAGGCAAATGGGAAACAGTATTAACCATAAATGAACCTCACGCCTTTTTTGATATTAATGGTGTATTCGCCAATCCGGCTGCTATAAAAATGGAAGGTTACTGGGGCAGGCAACGTGTTGCCGAGCTTTTACCTACCGATTTTGAACCTGCTGAAACCAACCTGTGATATTTTAATATCCCTGTAAGTATTTATAACTTAAATGATGAAACGTTACTTAACTATTTTGTTACTCTTTTTAACTACAACCGGCTTTGCTCAATACAAAATTACAGGTAAGGTTTATGATGCAGATGATAAAAAACCGCTGCCGGGCGCAAATATATTTTTGAATAATACCACTAACGGCACCCAAAGCAATAGTGAA
This sequence comes from Mucilaginibacter sp. GW821-FHT07G05, assembly GCF_059418565.1. Lineage (NCBI taxonomy): Bacteria > Pseudomonadati > Bacteroidota > Sphingobacteriia > Sphingobacteriales > Sphingobacteriaceae > Mucilaginibacter > Mucilaginibacter sp. GW821-FHT07G05. The sequence continues at coordinate 189,162 of NZ_JBWKQC010000008.1, forward strand.
GGCACATTTGTTATAAATAATGTAAAACTGGGCCAATATGAGCTGATCGTATCAATGGTTGGTTACCAAACTTTCCGGTATACCGTTAAAACGGATGGAGATACCAGGATTCCTGCGATCTTTTTAAAAGCAAAAGCCACTTCGCTCGCAGGCGTAAATATCAAACCCCGACCAGTATTAAAAAAGGATATCAGCGCGTTTAAAGACGAACTGATAGGCCGGTCGGCCTTTGCCAGGCAATGCGAAATTATCAACCCTAACGTGATTGATATACATTATAACTCGGCCGAAAAAACACTAACCGGCAGCACATCAGATTTTTTAATAATTGAGAATAAGGCTTTAGGTTATAAGCTGAAATACCTGGTTAATGAATTTATACGGGATGCCAACAAACAATATGTTTACTATGAAGGCTATGTACAATTTGAAACTATGCAAGGCGATTCTGTTCAGCAAAAACACTGGAAGCACAACCGCATGATAACCTACCTGGGGTCATCTCAACACTTTTTACGTTCCATTTTAGCTAATGATATGAAAGAACAGGGTTTTACAGTATTTGAACTTGGCTCTAACCCTAACCGTCCGCAGGATAGCCTTATTAATCAAAAGCTCAAAAAATTCAGTCGGCCCGGAACAACAGGAAGAGAGCTTTTGGCTGCGAAAGATTCTTTAAATTATTGGAAAGCAGTACAACTTATGCCACGACTGCACTATTATTGCCCTTGTAAGCTGAATACCAAAATTCTTGTTTCGCATACCGATCAAAAATCACTGTATGCTATCAGCTACCCAACAAGCATATACGTTACCTATAAAACACCTCCATGCGAAACCGACTCGTCAGTTAAATTCAACTACCTGGCTATCAACTTACCTAACAATAATGACCAAAGAAAATGGAATACGACGCTAACGCTTAATGAGCCCTATGTATTTTTCGACCTGAATGGTGTGTTTGTGAACCCGGCGGCCATAAAAATGGAAGGTTACTGGGGCAATCAACGCGTTGCCGAGCTTTTACCTGCCGATTTTGAACCAACAGAAGACCCGTTGCAGCAAGCCAAGCGATAACGTGGATGATTATCGCCCCAATAAACTTATGTAATAACCTCTACGGTTTATCCCATTATTTCTTTGCCGGATAATGCCTTATCTTCTCGTCGTACACTACAATCTTTTCGTTTTTAAGCAATACATCGTCGACATAGTAGAGTGAATCTTTTTTACCCTTTTTGTCGGTCCATTTTTCAACGTACCATAAGGTAACCCAGGTTTCTTTGTTTTCGGGATAGTAGGTGGTCATCCAGGTGTCAAACTCCTTGGATACATCCGTAATTTCGCTCCTCATTTGCGATAGGATACCTACTAAACTATCGCGCTTGCCTTTAAAGTAAAAGTCGTCGGCCACAAAGGTTACGGTATCGGCAAAATCTTTAGCGGCGGCCTTTACATCTCCGGCATTATAATTTTTAAGGCAATTGAGTACGATAAGCGCGTTCTTTTCATCGCCTTTTTGCCAGTTTAACGAATACTTGGCTTTAAAGGGATAATTGAGTTTCGAGGTAGTATCTACCGTTGATTCTGTTGTAGTAGTGGCCTTGTTTTGGCATCCGGCGAAAGCCGCGCATAAAAGCAGCAGCAATAGTGATTGTTTCATTGATTATAGGTTTAAATAAATAAGTAACAATGCTAACAAACATGCCGTTGCGAGGGGCCGCGCAATACTTTTATAAATATACTAAAATTGATATAAAACCCTAATAATCAATTACTATTTCGCCTTAAAAACAAAAAGCCGCCGAAAAAGGACATAGGCGCGAAAATAAAAATAGCGAACCACTGCGTCCAATGGCTGCCGCCTGATTGGGTAAGCGAAAAAACAGCGAATGCCACTATAATAAAAGACAGGATAACATTCATGCGTGAACGCTTGGTTGCCGCTATCAGCTGTAAAATAAAGCCACCCCAAAAAGCGAAGAAGGCACCGTACGCCACGGTAAAAAGTTTAAACCCTAAGCTTGCGGATGCGTGCGGGTTTTGATGCGATAATTGAAACAGCAATACAGCCGGAACGGCAAAAATGGCATAGCCGGCAATAATGCCCAGTATATTCCTTATCATTTCGTTGGTTAATTAATTGGTTATAATTATCAACTAAAATAAGATTATTAGGCCCTAAATGCAACCGGCGTAAAGGAAGTTTGCTTTTTAAAAAAGTTAGAGAAGTGCGCCAGATCGTCAAAACCGAGGGTGTATGATATTTCGGCGATGTTCCAGTGGGTTTGCTTCAGCAATATCTTGGCCTCCTGTATCACCCTTTTGCTGATGAGCTGGGTAGTGGTATTGCCTGTAACTTCTTTCAGTACTTTATTGAGATGGTTTACGTGCACGGCCAGGCGGTCGGCATAATCTTTAGCGGTACGCAGGCCAAGCCTTTGCTGTGATGGCTCCAGCGGGAATTGCCGCTCCAGCAGCTCGATAAATAAAGAGGAGATCCGTTCCGCCGCATTCTGCCCCGCGCTAAGTGCCGACAAAGGCTGTAGTTTTTGCCCGTAATGGATCAGCTCCAATACCATATTGCGCAGCAGATCGTACTTGTACTTATAATCTGCGCCCAGTTCCTTAAGCATTTTCCGGAAGATATATTCCACCTCCTGCGCTTCGGTTTGGTTAAGCTGAAAAACGGGTAATTGCCCGGGTTGAAATATCGGCAGATCATCCAGCGTAACACCTGCTTTGTGGGGTGTAAGAAAATCGGCTGTAAAAATACAGAACATGCCCGTTTGGTCGGCATCTGCCGGGAGCCAGTGATAGGGTATTTTGGGCGTTGCAAAAAGCAGGGCGCTTTCGCTGATGTCAATTACTTTATCAGCATACTCGGCCTTGCTTTTTCCCCGCAGCCAGCTTATTTTATAATAAGCGCGCCGGCTATAAGGCATTATCCTGTCGCCGGTTTTCTTATCAAACAGCTTTTCGGTTTCAAACACATTAAAATGACCGATCTCTTTATGGATACCATCAGGAAGCGGCGCGCCGTTTCGCTGATAAAAGTCATCGAGTGAAGAATTGGTGATCATAATGTGTTTGCTCTATTCAAATTTAACAATTTTAACCCGTTAAGGTTTATACCAGCATACCGCCCGATACTTCTATGCGCTGCGCGTTTACCCAACGGGCATCATCGGTACATAAAAACGCTACAACGCCGCCAATATCATCGGCTTCGCCGGGCCTGCCCAGGGCGGTTATTTCGCTCACTATTTTTTGAGTTTGCTCGCTCGCTCTTAAATGGCCGCCGCCAAAATCTGTTAGTATGGCACCGGGGGCGATTGTGTTGGCCCTGATGCCACGTGAACCAAGCTCTTTGGCCAGGTAACGGGTAAACACTTCTACCGCGCCTTTCATAGCCGCATAAGCCGACGACCGTGGCATGGCCACGCGCGTAAGGCCGCTGGATACATTAACAATACCGCCGCCATCATTCATCAGCGGAAGCATTTTTTGCGTTAAAAAGTAAACTCCTTTGTAGTGAATATTCAGTAATTCGTCGAAAAACTCTTCGGTAACATCGCTGATGAGTTGGTACCCGCCGATGCCCGCGTTATTCACCAGGAAATCGATGTGATCGGTCGCGAAATCGCTGCGTAAAACTTCACTTAATTGCGCTGCAAAAGCGTCAAAGCTTTTAATATCACCGGTGCTGAGTTGCAGGGTGGCGGCTTTCCGTCCGCTTTGTTTAATTTGTTCTACTACCTTTTGCGCGTCGTCGGCTTTGCTGTTGTAGGTGATGATTACATCTATGCCTTTTTCGGCCAAACGCAGGGCCATGTCTTTACCCAGGCCACGGCTGCCGCCGGTTACGAGGGCTATCTTATTTTTTGTTTCCATATTGTATCTAATTTTTTACAATACAAAGATGGCGAGGAATTAAGGCCAAGTGTTTGAACGAATCAATCTGTTATTTGCGAATTTCAAATAATCGATACAAAAACGTTAGCTTTATGAGGACAAATAACCTTATTGCAAGAACCACATGAATGACTATATATCAAGCGGACTTTTATTTTTTATCATATTTATTATTGTTGGTATTGCCGGAGGCATCCTCTACCTCATATATTTCCCTATAAGGAACTGGTTGCTTCGATCAGGTAAACTGACTGCATCAAAAAGCCGTTTGATAAACCGCATTTACGTTTTAATTATTTTGTTAATATCCGGATACGAAACCTATACCGCCATTTTTCCTGATGACAGTTTTTATAAGGATGAATTTGAATTTAATACAGGTATCGAACTACCAGATTCAGCCAGCATTGCTGATAAAGATTCATCCTACCCGGATATACACGGAGATTATTGCGCAACGGCAATAATTAAACTGGATGCAAGTGATTACGCCAAAGTAAAAAATCAAATTACAAACAAACCCGATTTTGATATTGATAAGAACTCACAAAAAATTGGTACTTACTCGGGGTTTTACGATGTCACCAAAAAAATAAAAGATAACGATATAGGTGTGGTATTCCTCAACAAGAAAAAACAGTGGTTTAAGGTCGCGTTTCTAAAAGACAAGAGAACTATCATTTTTGAAAGATGCAGTTCTTAACTAACCCTTAACACCATTAAGCCTGATGATCAACCTATAAAATGGCCACGACACGATAAACAGTGATGCCACGATGAGAAAGCTGCGCACATCGTTGATCATAAAACCAACCAATAACACCAGTGTAACCAGCAGGGCAAGGATAGTCATGTAAGGATAGCCCCATGCCTTGTAAGGCCGTGGCAGATCGGGTTCTTTTTTGCGTAGCCACAACAGCGCAGCGAACGAGAATGAGGTAACAACGGTAAGCATTACAGCGCCCAAACCAAAAAGCTGTTCGTAAGAGTTATTGAGGATAAGCAAGAGAGACAACCCATAGCAAACCAGCATACTGTAATACGGCGTGCCGCCCTTGTTTAAATAAGTTCCCTGTTTTATAAAGAAACCTTCACGGCTTATGCCGAAAAGTATCCTCGGCGGTATCATCATATAGGCATTTAATATGCTGATGATAGTAAAAATGGCCACAATGTTAATAAACATACCTCCCCAACTGCCAAAGGCGATCTTCGCCGCGGCCGATGCTGCCAGGGGCGCCCCGGCAACCGTACTAACCGGCAGTATATACAATATGGCCGCATTCACCAGTATATACAATACGATAATTGCCGATGCGCCAATAAAGTACGACCGTGGTATGCTCTTACCCGGATCATCATTTTCCTCGGCAAAAAACGATGCCGACATCCAGCCATCGTAGGTACTCAAAATCAGCTGCATCGCTTTAAAAAAAGCCACTACTATAGCCCCGTTAAATATTGGCATTGTGCTAACAGGTAAAGCCTGCCTTGCTGCCGGTTTTACTAAAAAACAGCCTGTTATTAACACCAAAAACAAAAGAACCTTTAAAAAGCTGGTGATTTGCTGTGTAGTACTGCCGCTTTTTACCCCCGGCAAATTAATGAGTGTGAACAAGGTTAAAAAGCCGGCAGCAAGTAAGGTTGAATGTCCGATTAGCTGCGGAAAAAGCATGGCGGTGTATTCGCCGAGTACAACGCAAAAAAAGGCAGGTGCAATAGCGTTTTGCACAAAATCAAACCAGCCGGTAACAAACCCGGTGTAATGGCCAAAAGCCCGCTGTATGTAATTAAAGGCCCCGCCTACCTTGGGCAGCATAGTAGTGAGCTCGGCATACGAACTGGCCGACAGCAGGATATACAACCCGGTGATGAGCCAACAGCTGAGGATTAGAACCTCGTTTGGCAATAATGCTGCAACACTACCCGGTGTACGCAATATCCCCGCACCAATGGTGCCGCCAATAATCATGGATACACCAAAGGCCACGCCCAGGGTTTTCTTTAATTTGGGAGCGCTGCGCGCAAATTTCTCGCTCATTTTGTACTGGCTGTCAATAGTTTGGTTTAAAATACTATTATTTCAGTACTATTTAACTCAACGCGCCAATTTAATAGTGATTTTCCACCTGTCTCCACAGGAGAGGGCTTTATGTTTTCTTACCCGTCAGCAAACAGCTTCGGGCGAAAACGGGCAGAACTTTAAGGCCAGAAGCGTAAAGGCGGGCATAGCGAACTTGTTGCATGTGGGTAGGAAATGAGCGGCGGGGCAAAAGTTCCAGCCCCGAAGTTCTGACTGTTTTGCAGGGCATGGCCATGTGCGGCAAAGAAGCCTTTTGCTGGACATGCCCTTTTGCTACTTTTGGGGCACAGCCAAAAGTAGTAGCCTCTGCGGCAATGAGCAGACTAACGTAGATTACAGCACAACCTCAACAAAGACAGAAGAACGCGACGAGATTGCTTCGTTCCTACCCATGACGTGTTAAAAAACTGTCATTCTGGAACGCAGTGAAGAATCTTCTTCGCCATGCTTATCTGCGATAGATGCTTCGTTCCTCAGCATGACAGTGGAGGGAGGGTATGAGCCATCGTCATTTTACCTGCAAAATCCAAAAGGATTAAACTTCTCGCAATAACATTCAAATATAAAATCAACTGATCTATCTACCCCTGCCGCCGCACCATTTCATTGATCCAGATAGGGGCAAATGGCGATGTACAGCCTTTTGACGTGGGATAATCGCGGTAAATACCCAAGCGTTCGCCTATGGCTAAGGCACGCTCGCGGTAAGCCGGGTGATTTATACCGATCTGAGCCAGCGTGCTGTTCATGGTCCACTGCACTTCGGGCGGGGCAACAGGCATTTCGGCCTCTATCCTGTCCAAAAGAGCCGATATATCAATTCCATCCGGGCTTCTTGCTACCCTTCCGCTGGTAAGGCTCCAGCCTGCACGGGCTGCCATGGGGTCATCGGTAAGCATCCATTGTTCACGCAACTGTTCCTTGTCCGGATATTCCTTTATTACATAAGCGCTCAGCCAATCGGCCACCTGTGAAAAACGCTCCGACCGCACCATCCCATCCAGTTCTGCCTGCGACAATAGTTTAGGGTTGATCAGCAAGGTAGCCAGCAGCCTGGCCTCCACATTACCGGTTTCCCACAACGCTTTGGCCAGTTCATGATCGGTCTTCAGCTTTTTGGCCAGCGTTCTGATATCGCCCATCTTTACCCCAAACTGATTTTCACCTGCTCCAAACTTTACATTATGGGCATACACCTTTTGGTCGGCAAGCGCTTTTAGTTTTGTTAGAATTTCAGCTACGGTCATGATCTGTTAACAGTTATAATTTACCCGAATTTAAGTTTTTGGCAGATAAGTTATATCGCGTCCGTATAAAAAGTATCGCCGTTCATTTATTTTCATATTTCGTGCAACGTTTGTAACAGGCTTGCGTCTAATAGCTAAAATAGCATTAACACAATTAACTATTCACCATGAGAACACTAACCAAAATTACGCTCGTAGCTGCTTTACTTGCAGGCAGCACTTATACTACTTTCGCTAAAAACAGCCATCATACAGCCGTATCAAAACCGGCACAAGAAACTGAAGATCGACACCTTTCGGGTTTTACAGCCGTTGCGGTCGCTGGTTCTTACGATGTATTTATTACCCAGGGTTCTACCGAATCGGTTAAGGTTGAGGCGCCATCTGACATTATCGGCCGCATTATCACCGAGGTTAAAGATGGTGTACTGAAGATATACTCAAAAAATGACGGCAACAATAGCTGGAATTGGAGCGGTAATAAAAAATTGATCATTTATGTAACTGCCAAAACCATCAAAGCGGTAAGCTTATCAGGTTCGGGCGATGTATACTTTAAAGATGGCATAAAAGGCGACGACCTGGAACTGAAAGTAGTAGGTTCTGGCGATATCGCGGGCAAGGTGAACGTTAAAAATTTGGAAAGCAGCGTATCAGGCTCAGGCGACATCAAACTATCCGGCACTGCCGAAAACTCTACCGTTAAAGTAGTAGGCTCAGGCGATTTTACCGCAGGCAGTTTGGTTACTTCATATACTATTGTTAAGGTAGCCGGCAGCGGCGATGCAAGGGTAAATGCCAGCAAAAAGATCGAAGCCTCGGTAGTAGGCAGCGGCGATGTGCACTACACCGGCAGTGTTAAAGATATCTCCACCTCAAAAGCAGGCAGCGGCGATATCAGCAGGTTTTAACCTGATCTATCTCAATTATATAATTATGTAGAAAGGGCGCCGGGATCAATCCCGGCGCCCTTTCAGCTTGCTGTAAAGTTTGCTTTAAAACCTTGTATACAATACCGCCTGCAATACGTGGTTAGTAACCCCGCTGGTGGCTTGTTTGGTGTATTGGTTTAAGTATCCGGCTTCAATATCAAGGCCTTTATTAAGGCGATAGCCGAATGCTACGTAAGCACGGTTTTGATCAAAGAAATGGTTGTTCACCTTGTGCTTGTTCTGCACGTTGGCAAATACTTCGTTTTGCAAGGCCAGGAAATGACCTTTGGTAAATACCGAATCTTTTTTGAACGGTACAACCGCCCTCACAAAATAACGGAAACGCTGCGAAAAGTAGCTGTCGTTACGGTTGGTGGTATTGCCCATGTAGCGTTGCTCTAACCTGAAACGGTGCGATACCGCTGTATTTGCACCCACTTTATGTACCAGTGTAAATTGCTCCCAGCTGCGGTGCTCGGGGCGAAAGGTTTTATCATCAGTAGCGGTGCGGCCATGGGTAGCTATATAGGCATAACCGGCACTGGCAAACTTGTTTTTATTGAAATAGTAATTCACCTGCGGACGGATCAGTATGTTCCGCAAATAATCGGCATGGTTAGCCGAACGGAATTGCACATCGCCGCCTACGCCCCAGTGTTCTGATAGTTTTTGATTATAGAACCACGCACCCCACAGGCTGTATTGTGTGCTTTGCGCAAACAATTTGCCGCTGCTTACAAATAATGTTAAGGCGAGTAAAAATAGTTTAAGAGATATTTTCATGATTTAGGATATGGTAAAATTGCGTTAGTTCTTAAACTTTACAAGCGTTTGCCTGCCCAAGTCGACCGTTACACGGAAAGCCTGCTGGTTATCGTTCAGGTGCGCGGGCGACTGGTGGAAACTGAATATGAATTGCCCCTTAACCCTTTTGAACAGGAATGGGGTAATAATAACATCGAGCCTGTTATACATTTTGCGTGAGTAGTACGAATCACCATAGATAACAAAGTTCCCCTGGCCTGCATAAAACTCATCGCACAAGGCAATACGTTTGTAGCTGGCATAGGCACTGGCTACAAAACCTGTAGGTTTTTGAAAGCCGCTCAACCCACGCTGGCGTTCTAACGATAACATACCACCGGCCTCAAATGTTAATGAATCTATCTTGCCACGGTGACTCAGATCAAGCCCGAGACGCACCTGCGCGCCTGCGTTATCCTGTATCGGTTTTTCGGGGTCGTATACCTCGGCGCCGGCATCGTGTAGCATCACAAAATAATGGGCTATATAAAACGGACCGTTAACGGCCGGTTTGTACTTACCTGCAAACCCGAACAGGAACTGCTCACGGTCGGTAAGGGTTTGGCGGCTTACCCAATCCAGCCAAACGGTTTCGGTAATGTGCTCATTGTGGAACTGGGTCAATAAACCCTCCACGTTGGGGCGGTAGTAACGTAAAGTATCGTTCAATAAAGCACGCGGATAATTGCTCAGCACACCTTCGCGCGGGAACATACCGGCATCAAACGTCCAGTTTTTGCTGTGATAATTGTAGTAAGCAACGGGATCTACCTTTAAAAAATAAGGCTTGGCACCAAACTCATGTATGCCGTTTATACCCACCACAAAGCGGTTAACGCTATCAATATTCAAGCCGAGGTCGAGCGCCAAACGGGTGCCCGAATAGGTACGTGAACGTTGCAGAAAAACCTTGTATTCGCGGTTATCTAAAAAGCCGAGGCCGTTAAAATTTATATCGAGGCTTTGTGCCATAGCAGTGGCACCGGTAAGCAGCAGTAGCGTGAAAAGCAGGTATATCTTTTTATACATGCCGCAAAGGTATCTTTATTCTACCGAAAAATTAATAACCCTGCCGTTTTTACTCCCCTGAAATGGGCCTGTACGCAGGGAGAACATGAGGTCGTAAACACCCTTTTTATCGGGCGCGGTGAGGTTAAATACATAGCTGGTGGTTTCGCCTGGTTTAAGGCTGATGTTATGAAAATCATCTCCGGCAGGTTCAACCTTTACTTCCGCGTCGCCCTGCACAAAGCAGGCCTCTAAAAACACGTGCATTTTATAGCCTGTATTGGTAAAGGTGATGGGGTGGTTGTAGGGGTTGGTAACCGATAGCCTTATCTTAAATTGTTTACCCGGCGATGACACCATCTTTTTAATACCCGATACAAAATTCACCTTTTGGTATGTGCGCACATCATCAACCCAAACACCAAAGTAATCGCCGTCGGCAGTTTTAATGGTATCTTTTGTAATGCCGGGCATAGGGCTCGATGCCAGGTAGTAAACCCGTTTATGCTGTATGCTGTCTTCCAACGGCCAAATCTCAAATTGGGTAAGGCGGTAATAGCGCGAATCGTACGAGAAGCCTTTTAGCGTATTGGTGTAAAAGTTATAACGTGCGGGTTCCTGGAAGCCGGTATTCATCACCAGATAACTATCGCCTACTTTTTGGTGGATGGTTTGCGCCCATTCCTTTTTATGAAAAAAGCGGTCCATAGCGGCAATATGCTCCACAAAAGACAGCGACGACAGCACCAGCAGCCTGATCGTCACCAAAATGGTCATATTGGCGATAGCTACACGGTTGAACCAGGGCGATACTTTGGCATCCTGTCCAAAACGTATCATCACCAGTAAAACAATAGCGGCTAACGCGATGATGGTCCATTGCGGTTGTACTTCGCCACGTATGGAGGTAATTAAAAAGAAAAGGATAATACCGATGGCGTTCACCAGCAAAACACGGGTAAAGGCATCCTTTATTTTAACGGTGGCGCTCTTGTAAAACAGGAACCAGCCAATAAGCGGCCCCGCCATCAGCGTTTGCGACAGGAAGTAAACCAGCGTATAATCGATCTGGTAACTGCGCGCCGATCTGTCGGACAGGTGATAGGCCAGCGAAGGGTAATCGTTGTTTACCTGCCACATAATATGCGGAAGGTACAGCCCGGTAGCCAGCAGCACAATTACCCAAAACGACCAGCGTGTTAGTATTTTGATATTGGCCAGCACTGTAAACCCTATCAGCAATACAGCATGGTATTTACTGTACAGCAACCCGCCTACAACCAGGCCTAATATAATGGCAGGCAGCAGTCCGTCTTTCTCTAAATATTTACGGTAAAAATAAAAGAACAGCACAGTAAAAAACAGCAGCGGCCCATCGGGTGTGGTAATAAAGCCGTAAATGTGGAAAGTGAATATACCGCCGGTGATGAGTATAAAACGCAAAGCATCGGCATTGTATTTTTTAGCAATGCGCCACAGCAGGTATAATGATGCCGTACTGGCCAGTACGTTAACCAGGCGCAAACCAAACTCGTTATGAACAATGTTATCGCCAAGGCGGATGAACATGGCCACCATAGGCGGATGATCGAAATAACCCCAGGCCGGCAGGCGCGAGTACATCCAGTAATAAGCTTCGTCGGGGTGTAATTGCAGGGTGCAGGCCTGTACAATGTTCAGGAGGGTCCAGCATGATAAAAAGTACCATATCAGTTTTTCCTGATCTGCCGGTTTATTAACAGCCGTTGCCTGCATGTAGTAGTTGATAGATAATTACGGTGTAAAGGTATAATAAAACCTATAATAACCCGCTTTTAAACAATTTGATAACAAGGGTAACACTGTGTAAACAACTTGATAATTGCGCTAATAACCTTACTTTAGCACCGTTAAAACAATACTGTTACACCCATGCTGCGAGCTATTGAAATACTGCAAAAACCACGTTTATACGTACTCAATATTTTAGAGAATTATACCGTTGAACAACTTAACGAAGTGCCCGCGGGTTTCAACAACAACATCATCTGGAACCTTGGCCACATGGTTGCCGCCCAACAAGGTATATGCTATGTACGTACCGGCGTGCCCATTTTGGTTGAACAAGATTTTTTTGACGCCTACAAACCCGGCACCAAGCCCGAGCAGTTTGTTGATGCCGATGGCATAAAGCATATAAAAGGCCTCATGTTATCCACCTTAGAGCAACTTGAGCTGGATTATACCAATCAAATATTTAAGGAATACACCCCGGTGGTTACCCGTTACGGTGTTGAACTGGGTAATATTGATAACGCTATTAACTTTTTACCTTTTCATGATGGCCTGCACATTGGCTACATCATGTCGATACGGAAGGTGTTAACCAAGTAAGCGATGATCTACTTTAAAAAAGTATACCTGAACGACGCAGGCGAAAAGAAGGCCGTGGAACAGGCCATGCGCAAGTTCGCGCTGAAAAGTCCGCCTTCTATTGATTTCAGCGGATCGAGCCTTGAGGGCTCGGGCAAATTGTTTTTGGGACAGGATGGCGGCGATGATATTAAGTTTACCCGTATCCGCTACCTGGTAGAGAATTATTTACCCAAGCTCATTATCAGTCTGCCCAAAAGCGAAACCGAAAATTATTACAAGGTGCGCTACAGCATCATGTCGACTGTATTCTTCTGCCTGCTTTCGGCGGGGTTCCTGCTGGCCATCGCGTCGGTATTAATGAACAAGAACCGCCCCGAAAACGCGTTGATCCCTTTCGCGTTCCTGGCGTTGTTTATTTTGTTTACCCGGGTAGAGATGAATTTTATTGATCGTGATATAAAGAAGGCAATGGGTTTAGCGAAGTAAAGGGCGTTGTCTAAAAACGCGTTTTATTGGTCGAAGCAATCTGAGGCTCTTTTATGTAAGGGTTGTGCTGTAATTGACGTTAGTCTGCTCTTGGGCGCAGGGCCCCATTACTTTTGTCGCCACAAAAGTAACAAAAAGGCCTGTCCAGCAAAAGGCTTCTTTGCCGCACAAGGCCTTACCCTGCAAAGCAGGCGGAACGATCAGGGCTGGAACTTTTGCCCCTTGCTTCGCCGCTCACTCCCACTCCACATGCAACAAATTCCTATGCCCGCCAACGCTCAGGCCCTTAATCGTTCCACCCGCTTTCGTCCGAAGCTATTTGCTGACGTAAAGTGCAAAAGCGGTCTTCGGCCTTTTGCTTTTCCCTTTCAGCTTTAACTTTTCTCCTTTCGGCTTTAACCTTTTTCCTTTCAGCTTCTCCTTTCGGCTTTCTTTAGCAGCTGATAATGTTTAACTTTGCCAACCATAAAATACACTACTATGCAATATGATGTTATCGTAATAGGTTCAGGCCCGGGTGGCTATGTAGCCGCAATACGCAGCGCCCAACTGGGTTTAAAAACAGCTATCGTTGAAAAATATAATACCCTTGGCGGTACCTGCCTTAATGTAGGCTGTATCCCATCGAAGGCCCTGCTTGATTCATCAGAGCACTATCATAACGCTGCTCACGCGTTTAAAACACACGGTATCAATTTAGATAATCTGAGTATTGATTTCGGGCAGATGATAAAACGTAAGGAAGAAGTGGTTAATGCCAATACCAGCGGCATCACCTACCTTATGAAAAAGAACAAGATCGATGTATACACCGGTGTAGGTTCTTTTAAAGATAAAAACACCATCATTGTTACCAAAAGCGATGGTACAATCCAAGAAGTAACCAGTAAAAACGTAATTATCGCTACCGGTTCAAAACCATCGGCATTACCATTTTTACCTATTGATAAAAAACGCATCATTACCTCAACCGAGGCACTAACCCTTAAAGAGATCCCTAAGCATTTGGTGCTCATCGGCGGTGGTGTTATCGGGTTGGAACTGGGTTCGGTTTACGCGCGCCTGGGTTCAAAGGTGTCGGTAATTGAGTTTATGGACGGTATTATCCCAACTATGGATAAAGGCCTGGGCCGTGAGCTGCAAAAAGTACTGCAAAAATTGGGTATGGAGTTTTACCTGGGTCATAAAGTAACCGGCGCTACTGTAAAAGGTAAAGAGGTAACCGTAAGTTTTGATAGCCCTAAAGGCGAAAAGAAAGAACTTAAAGGCGATTACTGCCTGGTAGCTGTTGGCCGTATTGCTTATACCGATGGTTTAGGTTTAGATAAAATTGGCCTTACCGTTGAAGAACGCGGCAGAAAGATCACCGTTGACGAACACCTCGAAACCAGCGTTAAAGGCGTATACGCCATTGGCGACGTAATTAAAGGCGCCATGCTTGCCCACAAGGCAGAAGACGAAGGTACTTTGGTAGCCGAAATTATTGCAGGCCAAAAACCACACATCAATTACAACCTGATACCGGGCGTAGTATATACCTGGCCTGAAGTTGCCAGCGTTGGCCAAACCGAAGAGCAGTTGAAAGCGGCAGGCGTTAAATACAAAACAGGATCGTTCCCGTTCAAAGCCAGCGGCCGTGCACGTGCCAGCGGCGATTTGGATGGATTTGTGAAAGTGTTGGCAGATAGCACTACCGATGAAATATTAGGTGTACACATGATCGGTCCGCGTGCTGCAGATATGATTGCCGAGGCCGTAATAGCCATGGAATACCGCGCCAGCGCCGAAGACGTAACTCGCGCCAGTCACGCCCACCCTACCTACACCGAAGCCATGCGCGAAGCATGCTTAGCGGCAACGGAAAACAGGGCGATACATATATAAGTTCTGGTTGGAAGGTTGTAATGTTAGAATGTTTTAATGTTATTTTATCTGCATAACTGGATATATAAGTCTTTTGTTGGAAGGTTGTAATGTTAGAAGGTTGTAATGTTATTTTACCTGTTAACTTAGTAAACACAAAATAGATAGCAATGGCTAAATTTCAAAAATTTGAAGATTTAGAGATTTGGAAATTGGCCGTTGCTATTGCTATTGAAACATATTTATTGTGTGATACCGAGCCCTTGAAATCAGACTGGGGTATGAAAGACCAGTTAAGGCGAGCGGCTTGTTCCATGTCAGACAATATTGCCGAGGGGTTTGAATATAACAACAATCCCGACTTTATCAGGTTCCTGAACTACGCAAAGGGCTCATCAGGAGAGTTCAGAAATAAGTTGATCATACTACACGGTGCCAAAAAGATCGACGAAGCTGTTTTTAACAGTATGTATTTTAAAAGTGTTGAGTTTTCTGGCAAAACAAAATCGTTGATCGATTACTTAAAGAAGTTTGAAGCGAAGAAAAAGAAAAAATAACATTTCAACATTCCAACTTTAAAACATTCCAACAAAGCAATGAACATATTAATTAACATAGCCACATTAATAGCTACCATCGGTCTGATGGAGTTGCTTTCGTGGGCGATGCATAAGTATTTGTTTCATGGGCCGTTGTGGTTTATTCATAAAACGCACCACCAGCAAAGGCATGGCTGGTTCGAGCTGAACGATTTGTTTAGCATCGGCTTCGCGGCTTTAGCCTTATGGCTGATGTGGCTGGGGCATATTGGCTTAGACTATCGCTTTTGGATAGGTACAGGCATCAGCATTTACGGTATCATCTATTTCATCTTTCACGATTGGTTTATCCACAACCGTTTTAAGGCTTTCAAAAGTAATAACCGCTACCTGATGGGTATTCGCCGCGCACACAAAATCCACCACAAATCAACGGAGAAGAATCCTTCGGAAGAATTTGGATTGCTGGTGGCTAATAAGAAGTGGTTTAGGCGGTAGCAAAATTCAAAACAAAGGCAGCTAATAAATTGACAGCTACCTTTGTTTTGCCAACGGCAGATTTATAATGTCGCCATATCAATAACGAAACGATATTTTACATCACCTTTCTCCATACGCTCAAAGGCTGTTTTAATATCCTGCTTACTGATCAATTCTACATCAGCAACGATGTTGTTTTCTGCGCAGAAATCTAACATTTCCTGAGTTTCTTTTAATCCGCCCGATGCCGAGCCTACAATACTCCTGCGGCCAAGCTGCAAGCCGCCTACATTTTTAATATCAAAACCCTTTGGCGGGATGCCTACAAGAATGTGAACGCCATTAAGCCTTAACAAGGAACCATAGAAATCAAAATCGTGCTGGGCACTCACGGTATCAATAATAAAATCAAATGAGCCTTTTACCTTTTCTACTTCTTCGGCATTGGTGGTAACCACAAAGTGATGTGCGCCTAATTTCTTTGCGTCCTCAGCCTTTTTAGGCGAGGTACTTAAAATGGTCACTTCTGCACCCAGAGCAACACCGAACTTTACAGCCATATGTCCAAGCCCTCCCAGGCCAAGTACTGCCAATTTGTGCCCTTTGCCAACTTTCCAATGCTTTAACGGCGAATATGTGGTAATACCAGCGCATAACAATGGTGCTACCGCCGGCAGGTCCAGGTTTTCTGGTACACGCACCGCGAATCGTTCATCAGAAACAATAATGTTTGAATAACCTCCGTAGGTTGGCTGGTTATCTGTGTACTTATCCAAGCCATTATAAGTTGGTATTACACCATTTTCACAATAAACTTCCTCTCCATCATTACAGGGAGCACAATGCCTGCACGAATTGGCTAATGTACCAACACCTGCAAGATCACCAACCTTAAATGCTTTTACATGTTCTCCTACCTTTACCACCCGGCCCACAATTTCGTGCCCTGGTACCATGGGGAATACTCCCGGAAACCATTCATTGTTAATTTGAGCGAGGTCGGAGTGGCAAACTCCCGAGTATAAAATATCTATTTGTACATCATGCGGGCCTACCTCTCTTCTTTCAAAAGTCCATGGAGCCAGTTCTTCATTCGCGCTTTGCACTGCATATCCTTTTACGGTTATCATACTATTTGAATTTTACGTTTACAGATAAGCAAAGGTAGAGTGATGAATATGCTGAACAGTTGTGCTTATCAAATAGAAAACTGTAAAAATCAAAGCACACTGTTCTTTTTAATTATTTGATTTTTACAGTTATTGCTT
This sequence comes from Mucilaginibacter sp. GW821-FHT07G05, assembly GCF_059418565.1. Classification (NCBI taxonomy): domain Bacteria; kingdom Pseudomonadati; phylum Bacteroidota; class Sphingobacteriia; order Sphingobacteriales; family Sphingobacteriaceae; genus Mucilaginibacter; species Mucilaginibacter sp. GW821-FHT07G05. Next base: position 206,142 of record NZ_JBWKQC010000008.1, read on the forward strand.
TGATTTTCTCAATTCTAATAGCTTACAATTAGGTATTTTTGTTCTGATGAATTCAATAAGTTTGAATGAAGATCTGAAAGATGATAAGCGCGTGTGGATGCCCGGCGAGATCGGCAAGGATGTTCAGCGTTTCAACGTTTTTCATGTGAAACATAACCGGGACGATAAGTTCAATTGTAAACCATTCAACCGAAAATCGCTTTACAAGATTAGTCTGTTGGAAGGTAAAACGAGGCTCGATTATGCAGATAAAACTATTGAATTTGACCGTGGCTTGTTATTTACCAATCCCAACATCCCCTATTCCTGGGAACATTTAGAATCTGAGCAAGTTGCTTACTTCTGCGTATTTACCGAAGATTTCTTCGACCAATTCATCACCATTAAAGACTATCCGGTCTTCAAACCCGGGCATACGCCATTCTTTCATCTTAATGAAGAACAGTTTGTTGTTTTTGAGGATATTTTTAGACAGATGCTCGGCGAGATCACGCTTGAGTTTAGTTATAAATATGATTCACTAAGGTCGATGGTGTTGCAGTTGATATTCGCTGCTTTAAAATTAGAGCCTGCACGTTTTGAACTCTACAAAGATTCAAACGGTTCACAACGGATAGTTTCCATATTTACGGAGTTACTGGAACGTCAGTTCCCTATCGAATCAACCATGCAGCGAATGGAACTGCGCCATCCTACAGCGTTTGCCAACCAATCATCGGTTCATGTTAACCACTTGAACCATGCGTTAAAAGCGGTTACCGGCAGAACAACTTCTCAACTCATCGCTGCAAGAATTATGCAGGAAGCCAAAAGCCTGCTTCAACACACTGATTGGAATATCTCGGAGATTGCCTGGAGCCTGGGATTTGATGACCTCCCGCATTTTATCAATTTCTTTAAAAGGAACCAGCAGTTAACGCCAAAACTGTACAGGAAGAATCAACTCTTCTGATTTTACTAAATTTAAGCTACGGGCATATAGAATATGCTGTCATTAAATAAGCCGCAAGCTGGTGCACGCATGCCGCGTGTGCCTTCAATATTACCGTAAATCAAACTTTAAGACATAAAAAAAGCCCCGCGGACTTGCGGGGCTTGTGCTCCTGAGGCTGGGCTCGAACCAGCGACCCTCTGATTAACAGTCAGATGCTCTAACCGGCTGAGCTACTCAGGAGTATTTTCCGTTTGGAGTGGTGCAAAAGTATAATTTCTGCGGTAATTTCACAATATTTGCGAAAAAAAAATTAAAAAAAATATCGGATGAGTTTGGTAGTGATTGGTACTGTGGCATTTGACGCCATTGAAACACCCTTTGGTAAAACAAATAAAATTATTGGCGGCTCTGCTACTTATGCGGGCTTGTCGGCATCATATTTCTATGATAAGGTGAAAATTGTAGCCGTTGTGGGTGATGATTTTCCGCAAACAGACATCGCCGACTTTAATAGTCACGGCATTGATACCGAGGGGCTTCAGGTTAAAAAAGGTGAGAAATCTTTCTTCTGGAGCGGTAAATACCATAACGATATGAACAGCCGGGATACGCTGATAACCGACCTTAATGTGCTTGCAGACTTCGATCCGATCGTTCCTGAGAGTTATCAGGATTGCGAGTACCTGATGTTGGGTAATCTATCGCCGCAGGTGCAGCAAACGGTAATAAAAAGATTAAAAAATCGCCCGAAACTGATCGTGATGGATACGATGAACTTTTGGATGAACATCGCTTTAGATGAATTATTGGAAACTTTAAAGCTGATAGACGTCCTTACCATTAACGACGAAGAGGCCCGCCAGCTCACCGGCGAGTACTCTTTAGTTAAGGCTGCCCGTAAAATATTAACCATGGGTCCTAAATACCTCATCATTAAAAAAGGTGAACATGGCGCTTTATTATTTGATGAGCATACCGTATTTGCTACCCCGGCCATGCCGCTTGCCGAAGTATTTGACCCTACAGGCGCAGGGGATACCTTTGCCGGTGGATTTATCGGCTACCTGGCTAAAGCAGGCACCATCAGCTTTAACAACATGAAGAATGGCCTTATCTACGGCTCTGCGCTGGCATCGTTCTGCGTAGAGAAGTTCGGTCCCGAAAAAATAAAGAACCTTACCGAAGAAGAGATCAACGAAAGGGTACAGCAGTTTGTGGCCTTATCCAAGTTTGAGATTTAATATTGGTTGTGAGTTGGAGGTTGTGTGTTGTAGGTATTATGATTCGAGAGTAAAGAATCAGGAGACAAGATAAATAACTTTTAGCGAGCCCTACAAAGTTTTACTTTGTAGGGCTTATTTTTACGATGTCATCGAAACAAGGTACGAGGAGAAATCTTCTGCTCCGGACAAGTAGCAGACTTACAGGGCGAAGAAGATCTCTCCCTACGGTCGAGATGACAACTTTGAGAGGTTAATTGAAGTCAGGCTTGATTCCTGACTCTCTGTTCTTGAATCTAAACCAAAAGTCTTCCTACCTTTTCAAACTTCTCGAATACCGTTTGGGTATGCGGGGCGTCGGCGAGTTCGGGGGTGAGGTCCTGGCCGGCCCAGTGTTCGTAGTGTTTGCCGTTGCGCCACAGGCGACTTTCGGTTACATCGTATATAATACCTTCAAAGGCCACCCATATCTGCGGCTTATCCTGCCCGTTGCGCAGGGCCAGTTGCGATTTGGTATATACCGGCAGCTCGCTCATTTTGTTATGTTCTTTCTGTTTTTAAAATACTCATAAAAACCTACGTTCATCACCAGTAAGGCCATCGAATAAAAATGATCTTCAAACGGGATGGTTGTTACCCTGATGCCTAAATTTTCGTCGTTATTGTACATTACCACCGGGATGGCCGTCAGTATACCGTTCACAATATAAAACGGAATTAAGGATACCAAATAGGCCATATAAAAACGGGGCATCCATTGCACTTTGGCCTTAAACTGCAAATAAGCTATCAGCACAAACAGCAAACTGAAAGTTACCGTTGTATATAGCCTATAATAATTGAATATCAGCAGGTATAATGATAGTATGAGGATCAGGTTGGAGATAATGCGCGACAACCGGTTGCTGATCTCCCATTTTACATAATAATTTAAACAGGCATAAATAAATATGCAGGAAAAGGGCACAGTTAAAAAAAACAAAATCTCTTCCAGCGGAAGCTGAAAAAAGGTGATGCCTGTAATACGTTCCGGGTTGAACGACCATACGCCTTTTACGGTGAACAGTACATCCCAAAACAAAAACACAAGCCCCGTAATAGCCATGCCCGGCCAAATAAAGCGCCAGGTTTTATAAAATGCCACACGCTTATCAAACGATAGCGCTACCGGGAAAACTACTGTAAGAAAGTTTATAAGCAGGTAAGTATATTTCACTTGGGCGGGGCTAATTGCTGTGTAAGATACTCATTTTCGGCGGACGTGCAGCGTTTTGATTCGAGCAGGAACTTAACAATGGCCTGCACCAGTTCGTGGTCTGCCGAGCCGTAATTTTTCTTTTTGAGCTGATGGATGATGGTTTCCCTGTCATCGGTAAGGTTTTTATTGTAGCCCAAAAAGCCGGGTACGTTGTGCTCTACCGAAAAGCGCATAAACCGGATCTCGATATTATGTACATCCATGGCAACGGCCTTTTTATAGCTTGATTCGGCATTGTTCAGATATTTAATCTTGAAGTACGGGTTCCAGGTATGCACCGCTTTCAGTGCCTGTAAAGTAGCGATATAGCCAATGGTTAAGCCCGATTTCTCTTTTACGGCATCCAGCTTGGTGTATAATGAGTCGGTAGTTTTGCTGCTTTTGAGGGCCGCTACCAATTGTTTTCGTACCTCGTGAGGGGTTTGTGCATCAGCATTAAAAAAGGGGAACAGCAGCAAAAAAAACAGTACCGGCAATAAACGCTTCATTAAAAAAATTATATCATGTTAAACTTGTGCTGTAAAACAGCCTTGCAATATAACGTGATCTTTTGTACATCAGATATACGGATGCGTTGCTGCAATACTACACCTGCCGGGGTACGGCTTATTTTATCAAAAAGTTTGGTATAGTAGGTATAAGCGATGTATACCCCCAGCTTGGCGCCGGCCGGCAGCGCTTTTATACCTTCAAGGGCGTCATCAAAATCCTTTTTAATATCCAGCTCTATATTCCGTTTATCCTGCTCGGTAAAGTTGTTAAAATCGATATTAGGGAAATAGGTGCGACCGCGTTCTTCATGGTCGGCTTTTACATCCCGCAGGAAATTGATCTTTTGAAATGCCGAACCCAAACTGCAGGCCTTTGGCAAAAGGGACTGGTAAACCTGATCGTCGTTTTGGCAAAATATGCGCAGACACATCAGCCCCACCACCTCCGCAGAACCGTATATGTAGGCTTTGTAGCCATCTTCGTCGTACCGCTGGGTATAGAGGTCCATCTCCATCGAGATCAGGAAGGCATCGATCAGATCGTGGTCTATCCCGTAACGGTTCACCACCAGTTGAAAGGAGTGCAGTACCGGGTTAAGACTTATCTTTTGCTTAATGGCTACAAAGGTTTCCGTTTTAAAATCGCTGATAAGGGTTGCTTTGTCGTAATCGTGAAAGGTATCTACAATTTCATCCGCGTAGCGCACAAAGGCATAAATAGCGTAAATAGGGTTCCTGAATTGTTCGTCGAACGCCTTAATACCCGAGCTAAAAGATGTACTGTATTTGTTGGTTATTAATTTACTGCACTCAAAGCAGGTATCATCATACAGTTGCATCATACGCTAAATCACGGGTTATGTTCAAAACTACAAAATAAGGGCGGCATTGTTTTTTACCACAGTGAAACAATTTGCTTACTTTGGGTTAATTAGTGGTGATGAACAACAAACACATTGTAGTAATAGGTTCGGGTTTTGCAGGCCTTTCGGCAGCTTGCGTACTGGCCAAACAGGGGCATAAGGTAACCGTGCTGGAAAAGAACGACCAACCGGGCGGTCGTGCCCGTATCTGGGAGCAGGATGGTTTTCGGTTTGATATGGGGCCAAGCTGGTATTGGATGCCCGATGTGTTCGAAAACTTTTTCGCCCTGTTTGGTAAAAAACCTGCCGATTATTACAGCCTCAAACGCCTCGATCCGGGCTATCGTGTTTATTTTGGTAAGGATGATTTGCTGAATGTTCCTGCGGATATGCCCGCCATTGAAACTGCTTTTGAACAACTGGAACCGGGCAGCAGCAAAGCCTTGCGCGAGTTTTTAAGTCAAGCCGAATACAAATACAAAGTGGGCATGGGCGAATATGTGTTTCGTCCGTCGCATTCCGTTGCCGAATATTTCGATCTTAACCTGATCAAAAAAAGTTTCGGCATACAGTTGCTTACCAGTATGAGTAAACACGTGCGCAAGTACTTTACAAACCCGAAGCTCATTAAATTACTGGAGTTTCCCGTTTTGTTTTTAGGTGCTACCCCGCAAAATACCCCGGCCATGTACAGCATGATGAACTATGCCGACCTTGCCCTCGGTACCTGGTACCCCATGGGCGGCATGAACGAAATTGTGAAAGCCATTGTGAGCATAGCCAAAGAGCTGGGCGTGGATATCCGCCTGAATACCGAGGTTACCAAACTGCATGTCGAAAATAAAGCTGTTACTAATATAGCTACTACCCAAGGTGATTTTAAAGCCGATGTGGTAATTGCCGGGGCCGATTATGAACACGTAGATCAGCAATTGATTGACGAACCGTATAGAAACTATACCGGCAAATATTGGGATAGCCGCACCATGTCGCCATCGAGTTTGTTGTTTTACATTGGTACCAATAAAAGGGTGGAGGGCATTGAACACCATAATTTGTTTTTTGACGAAGATTTTGAGCAGCATGCCCGCGAGATCTACACCGAGCCGCAATGGCCGTCGAAACCGCTGTTCTATGTATCGTGCACTTCAAAAACCGACGACACCGTTGCTCCCGAAGGTGGCGAAAACCTGTTCTTCCTGATGCCATTAGCACCCGGTCTGCAAGACAGCGAAGCCATGCGCGAAAAGTATTTCGACTTGATGCTTACACGCTTTGAACACGTTACCGGCCAATCTATTCGCCACAACATCGTAGTGAAACGCAGCTATGCCATGAATGATTTTAAGGCTGACTACCATTCTTACAAAGGCAATGCCTACGGTCTGGCCAACACGCTATCGCAAACGGCCTTTTTGAAGCCATCCATGCGGGCGAAACATATCAAGAATTTACTGTTCACCGGTCAGCTTACCGTACCGGGACCGGGTGTGCCGCCTGCATTAATTTCGGGGCAGGTTGTGGCCGGGGAGGTAGGGAAGTTGTAGGTTATGGGTTGTAAGTTGTGGGGATTTGGAGTTTTTGTCATTGCGAAGAATTTTAATTCTTTTTGACGATAGCTCACAACTACTCTCCACTGTCATGCTGAGGAACGAAGCATCTATTGCAGATAAGCATAGCGAAGAAGATTCCTCAAACGTTCAGAATGACAGTTTTTTTAACACGTCATAGGTAGGAACGAAGCAATCTCGTCGCGTTTATTAACGACTGTGAGGTTTGACAACTTTTAAAAAGTTGTCAAACCTTAAAACCTCTTTGAGCTTTCGATCATCATTTTGTCCGAAGCTGTTTGCTGACGGAAAACGCCTCACCTAAATCCTCTCCAAGGGAGAGGACTTACATTTATAGTTATAGAAATAGATGGCATCTCTCGTGGGGAGTGCGCAGATATCGAGCAAACCCCAAACGTAAAAACCCGCCTTGTGGGGCGGGTTTTTACTATATATGTTGAGTTTAATTGTATTGATTAGTCAATTTCGGCATAAACGGCTTTGGTTACTCCGTTATCATATGCTTTAAGGTTCTTTTTTAACAGTTTACGTGCCACGTGGATACGGGTTTTTACTGTTCCGATCGGGATATCCAGGTGATCGGCAATTTCATGATATTTGTGGCCTTCAAAGTACATGGTAAATGGTACATAGTAATCTTCAGGCAGTTTGTCTAAAGCTTTTTTGATATCGTCCATCACGAATTTTGATTCGCCTTGGTTTTTTGTTGAGCTGAAAACCAGGTTTGGTGATGATATCTCATCTGACTTGGTTACGAAAGTGCTCATTTTTACAAATCTGCGGTAGTTATTAATGAAAGTATTTTTCATGATTGTGTATAACCACCCTTTAAGGTTAGTACCTTCTTTAAACTTGTTGTAGTAAGTTATGGCTTTCAGCATGGTATCTTGTACCAGGTCGTTGGCATCGTCAGCATCATGGGTAAAATGTAGCGCATAAGACCTTAATGAACTTGCTTGACGTAATACCAGGGTGTTAAACTCAATCTTTGTCATAGTAGTAGTGTTTATGTGATTGAGTTAAGGCAATTATGATACCACTTTGCCAAACTTTAAATAATTGGCCTTATTTGGCCTTAAAACAGCGCATTTTATAATGAAACACGCATTGCAGTTAATATTTAGATAATATAACAGGCAATTAGTGCAATACAGGGTGTATTGATAGGCAGAAAAGTGTACACATTAGCAGAATTTTAATTATAACTTAATTAAAACCGCATTAGAAAGACCGCTCTAAGTAGCGTGTTTTTCACAAAGTTTACTTTAACGAAAGTTTATTGGCCAATAATATTCACCTCGCGTTCCAGTTGAACGCCAAACTTACTATACACACTGTCTATGATTTGCGACGAAAAAGCATACACTTCCTGTCCGGTAGCGCCGCCGTGATTTACCACCACCAGCGCCTGGTTTTTCCAGGTACCGGTATTGCCTACCACTTTGCCCTTCCAGCCGCACTGTTCAATGAGCCAGCCTGCTGCTAATTTAACTAACCCTTCGCCCGCCGGATAGTTCACCACATTGGGGTGATTAGTTTTCAACACCTCGAACTTATCAACACTGATCACCGGGTTTTTAAAGAAACTGCCTGCGTTGCCAATAGTTGATGGGTCAGGAAGTTTTGATACCCTGATGTGGGCAACCACTTGCGATACCTCTTTAATATTAGGCGCGGTAATACCCCTGTTGTTCAGCTCCTGCTCAATAGCGCCGTATTTTAAATTAAGGTTGGGCTGAAGCGATAACAGGAACTTTACCGATGTAATAATGTATTGCCCTTTCAGTTCGGTTTTAAAAACACTTTCGCGGTAGCCAAACTTGCATTCATCTTTGGTAAACGTGCGGAATGTGCCTGTAGCTATTTCAAAGGCATGGCAGCTGTAAAATACATCCTTCAACTCCACGCCGTAGGCTCCTATATTTTGTATGGGCGATGCGCCAACAGAACCGGGGATAAGGCTCAGGTTTTCCATACCGGCATAACTGTGGTCGACAGCGTAATTCACCAGGGCGTTCCATACTTCGCCGCCGCCCGCCTCTACAAATACCTCGTTGTGGTTGATGCGATGCTCGATACCGCGAATATTCATGCGGATCACCAGTCCGTTAAAGTCGGCTACCATGAGCATGTTGCTGCCGCCGCCCAAAACCAAACGATCAGCCTGTAACCATTGCGGATCGGCAAACAGTTCCTGCAACTCTTCCTCGTGATTGATCTCTACAAAGTATTTCGCATAAGTTTCAATACCGAAGGTGTTAAAGTTTTTAAGGGATACGTTTTGTTGGATTTGCAGCATGGCAGTAATTTCGGGTACAAGTGGCGAATTTCGTAATTAATATAATAGCACGCTGAATAAAATTTTCTATTATTATATTTTAATTCGTTACATGCAACAACCTAAATCCCGCAAAAGAAAAACGTTAGATCTGGAAATTTTCTTTATCATTATTGGTGCTGTTGTTTCGTTACCAGTGCTGAGTTTACTACTCTATAAACTATACAGGGCAGAAGAAACACTAATCCCTATCAGCAGTATAATTATTGTTGCAGGTATAAGTTCGGAGTACAGGCGGTATTTTAGTTGGAAAAAATTAGTTCTCATCTTATTGGGTGCATTTATAGCGAGTTTCTTTCTTTTGATACCATTATTGTACAAAGGAGTAATTGATAAGGAGGGCATAGAGGGTTGGGCGATGTCCTTTATTGGTATCCTGATCCTTGGAGTAGTTATAATACATCGCAAAGATTTTATGCCACGGATAAACGAAGGCGTAGTACTATTGCAAACCGTAGCCATTATTTATTGGGCAGCAGCAAACGATAATTCTTTTAAATATAATTGGTTCACCGACATATTTTTTGTCGCCGGTATTTTTCTTGCCCTATATACACTCCTTCAAATATTTACTTACAGTCCTCATTCGCGCACCGGCAAACTGTTACTGAGTACATGGAGCTGTATAATCGTATTTATAATAGGTATCGACAATACATACAAAGTAATTAGCGGCATTAAAATAGAAGATGCAGCCAGCACTACACAAATAGTATTTTTAACCCTCCAATATTTCTTATTAGGTGTTTCGGTTTTATACATTACCAATGCTGTAATAGTGGTGTTAAGCTTATTTGCAGGTAAGGGAAATTTAAATGAGGCCGACTATCGAGAAGAAAAAAGAGCATTGATAGATATACATGTATCAAGGGTTGGTTCGCGGCAGTTGAAAAAAATACACGGACTCGCAATAATCGCTGTTACAACAGTTGTTTTTGGCGCAAACTATTTCTTTAGGGTGCTACCTGCAAATTTCGTTATTTGGTGCACATTGGTTTTGCTGCCTACCGTTATGCACTATTATGATAGCCACTTCTTTTTACCTAAAATATCGAATGAGCCTGATGCAAAATATAGTTTTAAAAGAAGTTATAAGCGTTATCTATAAGTATCCCGCCAATTAGGGTGCTCATATAATTTATTGGGGTTGAATATGGCAGAAAGAAAATGAATTTATAAATGTAACAACAGATTGTTTGACGCCTCTAAATGCTAAATTGCACCATACTAAACCTTTATCCATTATGAGAAATTTTGCATTGTGCTTTATCCTGATAACCTTTTGCTTATCAAGCTGCGTTGATAAAAAAGAATCTGATGTGGCTGATCAGCCTTCACACGATGAGGTTATACCCGACAGTTTATCCGTAAAAACCTTTAATACCGCAGGCATCCAAATTGATAGTTCGGCATATGTTATGTACCCGCTTTCGCTCGATGAAAAACAAGCGGAGTATGATGAATATTCTTCATCAAAACGTTCCGGAGGATACAATTACTGGAATATCTCCTTTTATAATACGGAAACAAAAGAGTATCACCTGCTTAGTACCGACCGTAAAATGAGTATCGAGTCGTACAGCTTTTTAGATGAGGATGCGATAACTGATAAGGATACGCTCATTTATTACGATGTGAAAGTTGCAGATTATAATCAAGACGGAAAGCTGAATCTTGAAGATCCATCCTACCTGTTTATATCAAACAAAATAGGAAAGAATTTCAGGCAGATCTCGCCCGATGGCTACCATGTAACCAATTGGAAAGTTACCCGCCAAACAGGTAAAATCCTTATCAGTGCCAGGGTAGATACCAACCGCGACAAAAAGTTCGATGGGGAAGATAGTACGATACCTTTTATATACGATGTTAAAACCGGCACCATAGCTGTACCTATGTTCAACAAAAACTTTTTTGAATCAACTAATACGCTTTTTGACAAGCTGTGGCCTAAAAAACAAGATAAATAGAATAGATATACAGATGAGATAGCTCCCGCTTAAACCACTTACTGCCAGGTCACCAGAAGGTTAAAAACTTTTTAGAGAATATATTAACCGGGTTCAAGTTATGCCGGGTTACTTTCAATTCAATGCGTTAACTATATTACAGGAAGAGACACGGAATATAATAAAAGGCCCAGCGACAACTTCACCTCTTACAAGCTACAAAACGAATAACAGAACCAAGCCCGTTATGGTATGCGCCTTCGTTAAGAAGTATCTCGGTTTCCTCCAATTCTATAAAGTCATAATTACTAAAATCGGCCTTTATTTCATCAATAGAAAACAGTGAATCAAGATCCTTAGGGCCACCCACTTTTTCGTTTTGCGCCAAATAATGGAGATGTTTTTTACTAAATGCCTCGAAAATTACCATACCACCCTTCCGCAGGTATTTATTGAGTGTTATGTGCATGCGCGACTTTATAGCTGCCGGGAAATGGGCATATATCAAAGCGATGGCATCAAATTCATTTTCATTATACCCCAATGTCTCCAACTCTCCTACCCGGTAGTCGATAGTTACCTGATTTTTTTGAGCCAATTGTTCTGCTTTCTTTTGCCCCTGCGTGCTAATGTCGAATGCATATGCTGTCCACCCAAGTTGAGCGGCGAATACGGCATTTCTTCCCTCCCCCTCTGCCGGGAAAAGAATTTTCCCCGGATCTATTTTCACAAGTTGCTCTTTTAAGTAATTATTGGGCTGCTCTCCGTAAGCAAACTCGCTATCACTGTAACGGTCGTTCCACCTATTGGTCCATGTATCTGCCATATCTATAAATGCTGTTTTTATTAAAATGATTTCGCACGAAAATAAACATCATTCAGCGCTTAAATGAGCAGTGCAAGGTAAATCACATCACCTTGTTTATATTTGGTCTAAATAAGATATCTTTGCCGAAAACTTTACTCATACCACAATTTATGCTATCTCATCAATTAGCCGTTCAAAAAGGCGGTGTTTTGCGCACTTATTGCAGAATACTCCAAATTACAGCCTCCCTTTTTATTTTATTTTTAGCTATTCCGTTTACTATATCGGCGCAAACATCCAATGCCGGAAACGCCGCTGTTAATGGCTCGGTAACTGATTCCGAAGGTCACGCTTTGCCCTACGCGACAGTTAGCGTATCCGGCGGTACCAATGGCCGTACAGATGAACAAGGCAAATTTGAATTTAAAGGCTTAACAGCCGGTGTTCACCAGGTTAGCGTTAGTATGGTTGGCTATCAGCCTGTGACTAAAAATGTAGAACTTGTTGCCAATAGCAGTGTTGAAGTTTCATTTGAACTGCAAGGCGGCAATGCCTTATCAGAAGTGGTAGTAACCGCCGGGCGGAAAGCGGAGAGCATTAATGAAGTACCTTCATCGGTGAGTATATTAAACGCCCGCCAGGTAAGGGAGCAACTCAATGTAAATCCTTCTGTAGCATCTATATTAGGTAATACTATACCCGGTTTAGGTACAGCCACCAACAAAGCCACCAATTCGGGCCAAACCCTGCGCGGACGCCAGGTACTGGTACTGATAAACGGAATCCCGCAATCAACGCCGTTAATGAACGGCAGCCGCGATATCCGCACGCTTGACCCGGCAGTGATTGACCGTATAGAGGTGATCAAAGGCGCTACCTCTATTTATGGTAACGGCTCGGCAGGCGGTATTATCAACTTCATTACCAAAAAACCTGCTACTGATAAAACTTTTTCGGGCACCTCAAGTATTGGCATGAGCGGCAACCTCGCCAACACGGCCAATACGTTAGGCTACCGTGTATCGCAATCTTTCGCGGGTACTATTAACCGCTTTTCGTATGTGGTGAATGGCACGTACAATTACACCGGGGTACAGCGCGACGCCAAAGGAAATGTGAACGCCCAACCCGACGGACTTGGCGAAAACGCGCTTTACAATACCTTTGTTAAATTGGGTTATCACATTGATGATAACAGCGACGTAACCGCCTCATATAACCTTTTCAGAAGCACCCAAAACAGCGATTATGTGAACGTGATAGGCAAATACGGCGTTAACCCGTCAGTTGGCCAAAAAGGTGATGACCCGGGCGAACCGGCCGGTACGCCTTATAACCATAATGTTTTGGTATCGTACCATAACAAGGCGCTGCCATATAATACCACGCTTGATCTTTCGGGCTATTACAACGGTTTTATATCCATGAACCGTTATGTGGCACAGGCAAGCGCATGGTACGGGCCGGGTCAAACTAAAATACAATCGTTCAAGAAAGGCTTACGTGTTACCTTGAATACCCCATGGACAATGGGCGCTTTAGGTGATGGCGAAGTAACCTACGGCCTCGACCTGTTAAACGACCGTACCGACCAAATACTTACTGATGGCCGTGTTTACATACCCGACATGAACATGGTTAACCTGGCCCCGTACGCGCAAATGAAGCTCGACCTGTTAACCAACTTTATTTTGAAGGCGGGCATCCGTTATGAAAATGCCAATGTTAAGGTGAAAGACTACAGCACCATTGCCAAAGGGCCAAATAACGAGGGCAGCATTGCGGTAACAGGCGGTAAGATCCCTTACAAAACCACTACTTTTAATGCTGGTTTGCGCTACAACAAATATGAAATATTTAACCCTTTCGTAAGCTTTTCGCAAGGCTTTGCCATTAATGAGCTTGGACGGATATTAAGGAGCGCTACGAGCAATACGCTGGAAAGTATTACTACCGACCCTATTATTACCAATAACTACGAGGCAGGTTTCAGCAGCACGATAGGTAAATTGAATTTAACGGCATCTTACTATATCAGTAAATCAAACCTGGGTGCCAACTTAGTTGATAACGGCAATGGCGTATTGGTGGCACAGCGCGAACCCGAAAACATACATGGTTATGAGCTTACTGCCGACCTGCTGCTTAGTCCGCAATGGACAGTTGGTGGTAGCTACGCCTATGTAGAAGGTAAATCAGAGCAAACCAACGGCACAAAAGTATACCTGAATGGCTTGCGTATAGCGCCGCCAAAGGCTACCGGTTACCTTGGCTACCGCCCTTACAGCAAGCTTGATATGAAACTTTTTTGGGTTTACACCGGCAGCAGAGACCGCTTCGATGTACGTTCTACCGGTTTATATGCTAACAGCGAAGGGCCTGTAAAGTCAATCAATTTGTTCAACTTTGTAGCCAACTATAAGTTCACCAGTAAATTTTCGGCAGGCTTAGGTGTGGAGAACCTGTTCAATAATTCCTACTATCCGGTAGTTAGCCAGTATCGTGCTATCGATGCCGAGTATGTTCGCGGCAATGGGGCAACAGCTAACCTGAATCTTTACTACAATTTTTAAATATGGCGAAAAAAGCGTTTCTGTGGCTGCACAGGTGGTTAGGGCTGGTCACCGGTATTGTTGTGATCATTGTAAGTGTGACGGGCTGCATCAACGTTTTTGCCGACGAACTAAAGGAATACTTTTATCACGACCGCTACTTCAGACCGGTTGAAAACAAGCCGGTGCAAAACTTCAGCGTTCTGCGTGCCAACGCGCAGAACGCCCTTGGTGAAAAATACAAGATAAGCCGTTGCGAGGTTTACCCTGCAACCAACCGTAACTGGATTTTCAGGGCCTCCAAAACCAATGCCGAAGCGTTTGGGCATTGGAACTATTACAAGTACTATTACCGCGTTTACATTAACCCGGTAAGCGGCAAGGTGGCTTATGTTGAAGAGACCCGCAACGAGTTTTTTCAATTGGTGCTGAGTTTACACCTCAACCTGCTTTTGGGCGAACATATAGGCGGCATGATCACCGGTGTATCTGTGGCCTGCTTTTTTGTGATATTGTTAAGCGGCCTGGTGATATGGTGGCCTGCCAAGTGGAAAAAGAAAGCATTGAAAGCCAAAGTCTTTATAAAAAAAGGTACCGGCAAAAAAAGGTTCAATTACGATCTGCATACCGTGCTTGGCTTTTATGTTCTGATACCGGCCCTCATTATTTGTATCACCGGGTTGGTTTTCGCTTTTGATTGGGCCGATAGTTCTGTACAATACCTGGCTAACGGCGCGCAGGTGGTAAAAAAGCGGAAGATCCCCAAATCAACACCAAACACTAATTACAATTGGAACGCGATAGATAGCGCTGTTGCCGGCTTGCTTAACAGCTACCCTGATGCCGATGCTTTTTCCATACGTTTCCGGGAGAAGAAGACCGATCCTTTTGATGTTCAGGTAAGGTTAGCAGAAAAACGTACGCATGAGTTTGAATGGTATTATTTTGACCGTAACACCGGCAAGCTTTTACTGAAGTATGGAAACGAAAACTTAAAAGGCGGCGAAAACATAAGAAGTATGAATTACGACCTGCACACCGGCGCTTATTCGGGCATCCCTACCAAAATACTTGCTTTTATCGCTTCATTTATTTGCGCTTCGTTACCTGTTACCGGTTTTATCATATGGTATAACAAACGCAAGCCACGGCAACGCAGCGTGCGCCACAAACCTGTTTCTATAAATGCGTCATAAAGCACTTAATATTAACATCTACAAAAAAGGCTGCTCCCGGTAATATGGGAACAGCCTTTTTCATTCGTGCTGAATAGCTTTTGAAATAATATCTTAGTACTCTTTAAGGGCTATGCCGTAGGGATAAGTGTAAGCACTATTGGTAAGAACAGTTTTAACGCCGTTTTTCCAATAACAACCTAAGAACTGATCACGACCCGATACGTATATATCACCTGTACTTGAAACCGCGAGGCTGCCGGGGGTACTATCCACATTGCCATTGGTAGCTGATGAGCTAACAGTTAATACCGGGCTTCCGGTATTTTTCCATATAAAAAAGCTTGAATAAGGAGCCGTTGAATTATATCCCACGCAACTTACATATACATCAGTACCTGAAACAGCGAGGCCAATGCTGCTTTGGCCATTATTAGCGGGGCCACCGGTTAGCGGAACAATAACACCGTTTTTCCAAAAGTAGAGTGTATTTGTTCCGGTTCCGGCAATGTATACGTCTGATCCTACCACTGCAATGCGCGCGCTATGTACATTATTACTACTGGTTAAGCCATATTCTATACCGTTTTTCCAGTATATGCCGGTATTGTAACCGGTTGGTAACTGTTTGCTACCTGCAACATACACATCGCTGCCAACAACGGTTATATCTGTAGCATAAGTTTTGTAACTACCGGAGCCAATTATTGTGTATACGCCGTTTTTCCATACCACAGCACGTGCCATAGCCGAACCACCGGGAGGAGTTATGGTAGACGTACCCACTACATATACATCGGTTCCGGCTATAAAAATGCTGTTAACTTGATTAGACGATGAATTAGGTAATGCCGGTAAATTTACCACAACGCCGTTTTTCCAATAACGTGGCTGCCAGGAACCAGAGGGCGATTCATACCCGCAAATATAAACGTCATTACCAGCTATTTTTATACCGGTAGCATGAGCGTCGGCTGTACTTGAGGGTAAGGTTACCGGGCTGGCGGTATTGAGAAAATATCGGGCATATAGCCTGCCAACACCACCGCTGCTGAAATGGGCAGCAATGTGTACATCAACAGTGGTGCTTGATGTTTTGGCTGTTGGCTTATTACCAACCTTTTCGGCAGATTGTGGTGCTTTGGCATCTTTTTTACAGCCAAAGGCAAATAAGAGCAGGGCAATAAATGCCATGTTTTTCATAACACGATTGTTTTTCATTTCTTTTCAAATAAATGGTTTATAAATTGGTGTATTTAAGCTAACGCATGCATAGGTAAGCATGGGCGCTATTCAGTAGAATGCTATGGATAAAGGAAGGCGGTATTAAATTGCTTAAATGTTTTAGCTAATTTTTGAATGGTTTTATGAAAGGTGCAGGTTAACATGTGCAAAGAATTTGATAAGGCAATTGGTTGCCTCTAAGTTAATTATTGCTTTTAAACCGCCAAATACTTTTTGAATTATTTTCCATCTGTTAATTAAATTGCCATTCGGTCAATGTCGTTGGTATTTTGGCTCCATTACTTCTTATATCTATTTAACAGATTTATTCACCTTTTAAATATTTTGCAATTTGATGGGTGATAATTCGTACATATATTACACATAGTAATAAACACTCATGATAAGCAATGAATAACAACAGATTATCAACGGCTGAACTGCGTGAAGCTTTCTTTATGGCGCTTTATAAAAAGGCCTTTTCGCCCGTTGCCCGTTATGTGGCCCGAATGGGCGGCAGCCTTGAAGAAGCGCAGGATATTTTTCAGGATACGCTGGTTATATATTACGAAAAGGTTGCGTCAACACAGGCCAACGTACTGAATGAAAAGGCTTATTTATTAGGTATTGCTAAAAGGCTGTGGTTGCAGCATTATAAAACCGGCAGCAAGAACCAGCCTTTAAACGGGTTCGACACCGAAGCCATTACCGATGAACAACCTGCCACCGGCAAAATAATGCGCTACCTCGAAACCGCCGGTAAAAAATGTATGGAACTGCTTAAGGCTTGTTATTACGATCATTTACCGGTTGGTGATGTGGCTACCCTTTTCGGCTACTCAGGCACGCACTCGGCAACGGTAGCGAAGTATAAATGCCTCGAAAAAGTAAGAGAAACCGTTAAACAAAAATCATTAACCTATGCGGACTTCATTGAATAACATTAAAACGATCGACGATTACCTTTTAGGTTATATGCCCGCCGCCGACAAGCTTTTGTTTGAAGCCAACATGTTATTAAATGATGATTTGGCAAGCGATACAGCGCATCAGCGGCTCACTCATGAAACCATCAGGCAATACGGCCGGCAAAAAATAAAGGCGGAGATTATTTCGGCACAACAAAAATTAACCGCTGCACCGCAACACCGGGATTTTATACAGCGCATTGTTAACCTGTTCAAAAAGCATTAAAAATGGATATCAATCATAACGAATTTAGAAAATACGCGGTTAAACATCATCGCATAGGCAGCCAGCATGTGGATAGCTATATCGGTCGTGCAATAAACATCCCCAAAAACATGACGCCTTACATTACAGAGGAGCGCCAGATGAACATAGCGCAAATGGACGTTTTTTCGCGGTTGATGATGGACCGCATCATATTTTTAGGCGAACCCGTTGCCGACAGAATGGCAAACATCATACAGGCACAGCTGCTTTTTTTGCAATCGGTAGATGCTAAGAAAGACATCCAGTTGTATATCAATTCGCCGGGTGGCGATGTATATTCAGGGATGGGGATTTATGATACCATGCAATTGATCACACCTGATGTGGGCACCATTTGTATTGGCATGGCCTGCTCTATGAGCGCTATTTTACTTTGCGCGGGTAAGGCCGGTAAGCGAGCCGCCTTACAGCATTCTCGCGTGATGATCCACCAGCCTTCGGGTGGTGTGCAGGGCGTTTCGGCAGATATTGAAATTACAGCGCAGCAGGTGATAAAAGTAAAGCAGGATCTCTATAAGATCATCGCTAAACATAGCGGACAAACGTACGATTGGGTGCACAAAGCATCTGACCGCGACTACTGGATGACAGGCCCCGAAGCAAAGCAACACGGCATGGTCGACGAGGTTTTGGGAGATATAGATTAACACAGCTACCTGCATAAACCCGGCCCGGATAGAAAAGTGGTCGAAGATAATGAGCTTATTATATTGCTTTTTCATTATCTTCACCATTACCGGCAGGTAAATGTAGCTGTATATGTTTCAAATAGATAACTCTTTCATCAATCTTATCTTCTTAGGCATGATCGCCCTGTTCCCGGTGATCAATCCTATCGGCTCGGCATTTATGGTATCACCTTACCTGGCCCACCTTTGCCCGGCGGATAAACGTGTGGCCGTACAAAAGATCACTATTTACGCTTTCTTTATTTGCATTATCTCGCTGTTTGCCGGGCAGTATATTTTAAGGCTGTTCGGCATTTCTATGCCTATCGTACAGCTTGGCGGGGGCATCATGATCTGTAAGATGGGCTGGGAGTTCTTGTCAACTGATGATAAAAAAGACACCGCAGAGGGTGTAGAAAAGCCCGCCGTGGTTCCTTTCAAAAGCATAGCCAATCGGTTGTTTTACCCCATTACCTTCCCTATCACCACGGGGGCGGGCACTATATCGGTACTGTTTACACTTGGTGCCCACGTAACCGTTTTTGGCAGCCGAGAGTATTATATGAATATGCTATCGATCATTTTGGCCATCACCGCGATGTGCGTGCTGGTATATATCTTTTACCTCAACACCGAAAAACTGATCCATTACCTGGGCGAAAACGGCGAGATGGTAGTGAACCGTATATCCGCTTTCCTGATATTTTGCGTGGGTTTAAAAATAGGCTTCTCCGGCCTGACAACCATACTCCATTTATAAATCCGACTGATAATTCTATACACCTGTTTCAGTCAGGGTAAGTATGCAATATCAATAAGCTATTTTGTTGTTTAAGGCGTTTATGCTATCGGTTACTACAATCTTTTCGCAAAGCGGCCTGGCGTATTTCTCTACAAATACCTGGTGGATAGGGTCTGCATCGTAAGCGTTATGAGCGTCGATATCATCAAATAATATCAGCAGCGATACATCATAACTGCGATCAACCACATCGCCAAAGGTATCGGCAGGAATGCCCACATGGTATTCGCGAATATGGGTAATGGGTGCCAAAGCATGCAAACCTTCAATAAGGAGTTCGCGGTCGCCACGGTTCTTTAACCAAAAGTGTACGTGGTGGGTAAAAGTGTTTTTAAGTAACATGATAATTGGTTGTTTATTATAACCCGAAATGTTTTAATACCAATTTAATAATGACTGTGATTGGCAATAATAGAATTGTAATTACAAGTTTCATTTTAATTTGACCTATAATAGTCTTGTTTTCTTTTTCTATTTTGTCTTTATAATTTTTATCTCCCTTACTTATTACAAATGGCTTAACCTGTTTTATAGAGTTTATTTTTTTTGAAAGATACTTAATACAGAATCTGCTAATCAAATTACCTATAGAATAAAGAACTAATACAGTAATAGTTAAACTCAATAATGTATCCAAAGAAAGTTCTTTAAAAAGACCCAAATTTTGTATTTGACTAAAAAACAAGAATAAAATAAAAGGAAGAAAGACTGGCATAAGCTTATCAATAGGATATAAAACTTCCTCGTAACGTTTTTTTAAAAAGTCATGCATCCAAGTGTTAGGAATATCTTTTAAGCCATCATACCATTTATTTATAATATCCAGTAACTCTGTAGCAATTACTTGATTTATAAAATCTATCTTACACACAGCATCTGCCCTGTTTTCCATTATTTCCGTTTCATCATCAGAACTAAATAATATTTGGAACATATCTTTAGGCGGTAATGAATCACCTATCTTCAGTTTTAAGGTATGGCGTTGAGGAAGTTTATAAGTAGGTAATTGAATATTAATATCCCATGATATGCTTACATGTCTAATCGTTTCATTTTCCAAATCCCAATTTTTTATTTCAAACTCTGACCAATTTGCATAGTTAAAAACATCTTTTTCACAAATCAAGCTTATCAAAGTTATAGATGTTTCTAATTGGTGATTCCTTAATTTGGTAATGATCCGATTATTGATATCAATAAAATCACTTAGCTCTACAGATTTTTTCCCTTCAAGCACCCTAATCTGGGAATCAGGCTTTGCATTTAAAAGATAGTATAAAGTTTTAAAATGTTCAATTGTTTGGTTTTCAAATGCATCATTTTTAGCTAATGCTGTTGTAGTTTCTTGCATCATGATATTGTTTTAGGTTTAATGACACAAAATAACTATTCTTCTTAACAAATGAAAATTCTTATATTTAATACTCCAACACCACGTGCGGTTTGTAAGTATTGGTACGCACTTCGGCTTTCAGTTCGTGCAATATGTTGTATAACCCGAAATTGGTGCGGTTAACATAAATGAAATGCTTAACGCCGCGGGCTTGTTTAAACTCGGGCATCTTTGATATTTTTTCGCCGTAACGGTATAGCTCGTCAAAAAACTCCGACTGGCTAAAATCGAACGTTTCATTAATATACGGCATCGCGAATAGGCCGATCATCTGCTTATACATACCATAATAAAACTCTACCTGCGCCGGGGTATCGTTAGGCAGTATCATTTCCAGCAGGCGGAAAGCCTTGATGGTTTCCTCCTTATTATCCAATAAATTGGTTGAGGTAAGCGAGAAGAAAGGCGTATAAAACTCTTCGGGCATCTCTTTAATACAGCCAAAATCAATCACGCCTAATTTGCCATCGGGCGTTATCATAAAATTACCGGGATGCGGATCGGCATGTACGGCGCGCATTTCGTGCTGCTGGTAATTATAAAAATCCCACAGCGCCTGCCCTATCGTATTGCGCAACTCCTGCGATGGATTGGTATTCAAAAACTCGCGCAGGTGTTTACCTTCCAGCCAGTCCATAGTAATAACGCGCTTGCCCGAAAGTTCGGGGTAATAGATTGGGAACACAACATTATCTAAAATAGAACAAGCGGTAGAAAACTCGATAGACCGGCGTACTTCCAGCTCGTAATCGGTTTCTTCCAGCAGGCGCTCTTCTACTTCGCGCATATAAATATCCAACTCCTTTTCGCTCATACCCAGCAAGCGAAAAGCGAAAGGCTTAACCAGTTTCAGGTCGGATGATATGGAATCGCCCACACCCGGATACTGAATTTTAACTGCCAGTTTTTTACCGTTCAGTTCGGCCTGGTGCACCTGCCCTATCGAGGCGGCATTGGTGGAGCGCAGGTTAAATTTATCGTAGATCTGATCGGGCGTTTTGCTAAACAGCTTGCGGAAGGTTTGCACGATCAGCGGTCCGGATAGCGGCGGGGCATTATATTGCGATTGCGAGAACTTATCAACATAAGCCTGCGGCAGCAGGTTCTTATCCATGCTGAGCATTTGCGCCACCTTAAGGGCGCTGCCTTTCAGTTCGCTTAATGATTGATATATATCAGCCGCGTTATCCTCGTTCAGCTCTGTTTTATCCATTTCGGGATTGAACAGTTTTTTTGAATAGTGCTTAATATAGTTGCCGCCAATTTTAAAGCCCGTTTTTACAAACTTGGCCGAGCGTTCAACTTTACTGGTGGGTATACTATTTTGTTCTTTAGGGGTATCACTCATGTGTTTAAAATCAGGATATGGCAATCGTAATAAAGGCTTGGGATTTTTGTGTACTTAGAATTAATAGTTGATTAGACAAGCGACGAGATTGCTTCGTTCCTCGTAATGACAAGTGGGTTGCTTTATTCACAACTCACCAATAGCCACTAACGATATCCCTCATTCACCACTCACTAAATCACTCACTAAACTAAAAGCCCATTTTCTCTTTAATGTTGCCTGTTTTGTACAGGAACTTGCCGTAATCTATCAGGTTATCGATAGGGGTGCGTTGAAACAGGTCGAACGTTACGTTTACGCCTTTTTCAATGGCTTCGTCGGTTTTCTCGAACCCGGCCGAGTTATCTTTCACCCAAAAGTTAAGCACAAAACCAAACTGTACCCAAAGGGCGTCTTTGTAGCGTTTGGCAAAAAACTTACGGTCGGATAGTTCGCCGCTTTCTAAACCTTCGTTCAGTATTTCGCCTGCAAAATTCTCGAATATGTTTTTCAGCGGTTCAAAAACTTCAGGGGTACTAAAACCCCTTGGCTGCTTTTTAAGACTATATACCGCGAAGCTGCGGCTGCTTTTCAGCAACTCAAAGAAACCGTAAAAGAAGGATAATGCTTTTTCGCGCGCGCTGTATTGCGCCCATACTTCCTGGCCTTTTATTTCGGTAAGGGTTTTCTTCGCGAAATCGGCCCATATATTTTGCTCCACCGCGTCGAACGAACCGAAATAGCGGTAAAATTCTTCTTCGGTAAGCTCATTCTTTTTGGCAAAAACGTAAACCGATTTGGGTTGCTCACCTTCGGTTAACACATGATCTATATATGCTGCTTGTATGCTTTCAATGGTAGCCATAGCTTTTGGTTTAAAAATACAATATAAAATTACTACTTATTAATCAATGTAATTGTCATACCTGTATATAATTAAACGACTGATGCAGTGCTATATTACAGCCAATTTTATAAAAGAATAAAATGCCATGGCTGCATCTGTAAAAAGTTAAGTAAATTCGCAAGTATCACATCAGCAAGCACAAAACACACTCCAAAGCACAACCTGCCGCATAAAATATGCGAAGTTTGCAACAAGCCTTTCAGTTGGCGAAAAAAGTGGGCTAAATGTTGGGCGGATGTCAAATATTGCAGCGAACGATGCAGAAGAAATAAATAAATCGCATTTTTGTTGAACTGCACAAAAGTTAATTCCCCTGTTACCGATGAGTGAACGAACTATTCTGGTATGGTTTAGAAATGATTTGCGGGTTCATGATAACGAAATATTGTTAGAAGCCACCCGCAAAGCTGATAAGGTATTACCGGTTTTTTGTTTCGATCCGTTCTATTTTAAGCAAACCGAAACCGGCGGTTTAAAAACAGGCGGTTTCCGTACCCGTTTTCTTATCGAATCTGTTGCCGACCTGCGTAATAACCTGCGTGCCCTTGGTGCCGAGCTTATTATCCGCACAGGCGATCCCGTAGAAATTATCCCGCAATTGGCTGCCGAATACCAGGTTAACGAGGTATATCATCACCGTGAGGTAGCTTTTGAAGAAACTGCCATATCCGAACAGGTAGAAGCCGCCTTGTGGAAAACAAGGCTCAATCTTAAGCATTTCATCGGGCATACGTTATACCATAAAGAAGACCTTCCCTTCCCGATAAAGGATATCCCGGACAGCTTCGCGGTATTTAAAAAGAAAGTAGAGCGCGACAGCAACGTTCGCCCCGTAGCGGCTACGCCCGAGCAGATCAGCACTCCGGAAATTACAGATGCCGGTGAACTGCCCACATTGCAGGATCTGGGTTTGGAAGCTCCGTACGATGACCCACGTGCTACCATGCAGTTTACAGGCGGCGAAACCATAGCCCTGCAATACCTTAACCAATACTTAACTAATAAGGAACCGCTGAACAGCAAAGCGGCCCGCAATCCACAAATTGTAGCCGAAGCTTCGTCGAAACTGTCACCATGGCTGGCCTTGGGTTGCATTTCGCCACGACAGGTTTATTGGGAAGTGGTTAAGCACGAACGCAGCAACTCGCACAATAACCCATTGATCACCGAATTGCTTTGGCGCGATTATTTCCGTTTCATGTTTAAAAAGCATGGCCGTAAATTCTTCAATTCCGAAGGGTTTAAGACTGAGGCGCCTGAAACAGGCACTAATCAGGACAAGTTATTTAAGCAATGGCAAACCGGCAATACCGGCGTACCTTACGTTGATGCCGCCATGCACGAACTTAACGCCACCGGCTATATCAACAATTATAGTCGCCAGGTTGTAGCGGGCTATTTAGTACGCGACCTTAAGGTAGACTGGACACGCGGCGCTATTTATTTCGAGGAAAAACTGATAGACTACTCCCCCGCCAGCAATTGGGGCAACTGGGCCTTTGTAGCCGGCGTAGGCAACGATCCGCGCGATAACCGCAACTTCATTACCCGCACCGCCGAAGAGCTGGAAACCAAAAGCGCTTTTATTGATACCTGGTTATCTGTAAATGAAACTACCGCCGCTTGATTGGGTTGTAGGTTGTGTGTTGAAGGTTGTATGGGGTTTCAGCATTAAAATCTAATTTACAGCTAATTGTCATTGCGAGGCACGAAGCAATCGCGTCGCATTCTGCACTTCCTACATAAACCATCGTCATTGCGAGGAACGAAGCAATCTCTACTTAGGTTTAGCTTGTGTTGTGATTAACGTCAGTCTGCTCTTGGCCTCCGTAGCTCTGCCCGCTTTCGCCCGAAGCTGTTTGCTGACGTGAGGGGCGTCTCTGCTCTCTACTGTCGCGAGTTTAGCATAGCGTAACTCGTGACATAGCATGGCGTAAGCTTTCAGCTTACTAATTGACGCAATGGAATAGCGGCTGGAGGCCGCGTAATAAAGTCACTCGGCTGGAGCCATAGCGACTGTGGTGGCAATCCACTTTGACAACTTTTTAAAAGTTGTCAAAGTTTCATTCATGCATTAAGCCTCACCTAAATCCTCTCCAAAGGAGAGGACTTGTCTTAGCATGTTTCATATTTTCACACACATACCGGAACCCCGATACTGAAACCCCAAACCTGTTCCCCACAACTTACAACACACAACACACAACACACAACTCAAACTCCTAAGCGTGCTCCATACCGTACTGTTTCAGTACGTCGGCGGGTACGCCGGTCCATTTGGTTGGGGAGTTGCCCAGGTAGCCGATGTCTTTATAACCTATTTCGCTGGTAAAAAAGCCGGTGGCGGTAAGGTCGCGCATGCGGTTGAAGAAGGCTACGCCTTGCTGCATATCGTATTTCGCTTTTTTAGGGTAAGCGATCTGGTCAATCATTTCAATACGCTGGTGCGATGTGCACTCGGTAAAGGTAGCGTTATAACGGCGCAGGCATTGCAGATCGAGCCAGCGCAGGCCACCTCTCAATGGCACCTGGTGATCAGGCATATCCTTCACTATAAACTCTATAAACTCGGGCACCTTGGCATCAGTAGCACTGCCCGATTTTTCGTCTTTAGGTATAATAATATCTACCAGTACCGTTATAGTTGCCATTTCGGTAGCGGTAAAAAACTTTTGAGCGTTAAGCGCCTTATCGCGTTCGGTTTCCCAGGGCTGGCGGGTTTCGTCGGCCGTTTCCTCTGGCTTTGGTACCGATGCGGTGGTATCAGGCGTTACTACTTTCTTTTCTTCCTTGCCTTTACAGGCTTCGAGCAATAAACCGGTAGATAATGTACCGAAGCCTATAGCTTTTAACGAATCACGTCTGTTCATAAATAATTGATTTATGTTATACGTTTAGTTTCTTACGTTGTTCTAAAATATACTCGGCGGTACGCATTGAGAGGGCCAAAATGGTCCATGTAGCGTTCTTATCGCCCTGTTGCACAAACGGCGCGGCATCCACCACAAAAAGGTTCTTGCAATCATGCGCCTGGCTCCATTTGTTAAGTGCCGATTTTTTAGGGTTATCGCCCATACGCACGGTACCCACTTCGTGGATGATCTTGCCGGGAGCTTCCAGACCGTAATTGGTATCGGCACCTTGCGGTTTAAAACCGATAGCACCCATGTTGTGCATAATTTCGGCAAAAGTTTCCTGCATGTGTTTGGCTTGCTTCACCTCATCGGGTGCCCACTTATAATGGAAACGCAATACCGGGATACCGAATTTATCAACCACTTCGGGGTCTATTTCGCAATAGTTATCCTCGCGGGCAATAGCGGTACCACGCCCGGCCATCCAAACACCGGTGCCGTAAAAACGACGATAGTCATCCTTCAGCGAAGCACCATATCCGCCTGCTTCTTTCATTTTACCATCGCGACCGGGTACAGTACCGTTCATCTCATGCATACCCGATGTAAACCCGTACGATGGCATACGCATGCCGCCGCCGTATTCAATATGGTATCCGCGAGGGAAATCGAGTTTTTTATTATCCAGCCACCATGGCGAGTAAATGTGGATACTACCCACACCATCTTCATTGTAACGTTTACGATCAAGCAATTGCGGAAGAAAACCGCCACCGCTTGACCCGGTTGAATCATGCAGGTATTTACCTACCACACCGCTACTGTTGGCCAAACCACCCGGGTGTGCCGGTGATTTCGAATTGAGCAGCAAACGTGCCGATTCGCCGGCGCTGGCGCCTAATATTACAATTTTGGCATTCACCTGGTACTCCAGCATATCCTCCTTATTAATATAGGATACGCCTGTGGCCAAGCCGTTCTTATCGGTAAGTACCTCGCGCACCATGGCGTTTGATATTACCTGTAAGTTGCCGGTTTTCATAGCCGGTATTACCAGGCACGATGACGACGAGAAATCACCATAGATTTTACAGCTGCGGCCGCATTGTCCGCAAAAGAAGCAGGCGCCACGGTCTTTATTACCCGGCAACGCCTCTGTTAACACCGAGCCACGGCTCGGGATAACGGTTACACCGGCTTTCTGCGCGCCTTTCTTTATAAACAGTTCGTTCAGGCGCGGCTTGGGTGGCGGTAAAAATATACCGTCGGGTTCGTTCTCTAAACCTTCAACCGTACCAAACACCCCAATCAGGCGGTCAACTTTATCGTAAAAGGGTTTTATTTCATTGTAGGCGAAAGGCCATGGTTCGGTAAGGCCATCCTTGGGTTTAAAATCAAGCGGCCCCATGCGTAATGAGATCCGTCCCCAGTGGTTGGTTCGTCCGCCCAGCATCCGCGAGCGGAACCATTGAAACTCCGTGCCATTTTTGGTAGTGTAGGGCTCGCCATCCAGTTGCCAGCCGCCAAAGGCCGCGTCGAAGTCGCCGAATGGCCTTGTTGTGCCTGCCCCTCTTCGTGGCGATTCCCAGGGGAACTTCAACTGCGATGAGTTTTTTGCCGGATCAAAGAACGGCCCGGCCTCCAGCATTAATATTTTTAAACCTGCATGCGCCAAAACATAACCGGCCATGCCACCTCCGGCACCTGAGCCAACAACTATGGCATCATACGTAACCGTTGATTTTTTAATTTGAAATTCGCTCATAAACCTCTCCCCATCTCCCTTTATAAGCAAGGGCATAATTGAAAAACCCTATGGTGTTTTTAAGGCATCATAGGGTTTTGAGTATTTTATAATTGTTTTACCTTGATATTGCGATAGGATACTGTAGCGCCGTGATCTTGCAAGGCTACGCGGCCTTTTTTGTAAGTGGCAAAATCAGGGAAGGATTTAAACTTGCTGCCAGCAACCAGTTTTTTCCAATTATCATCCCAAAGGCCAACGTTAACTACTTTGCTGCCGTTCATCCAAAAAGTAAGCTTGCCATCTTTTTGGCGAATCTTTACTGTATTCCACTGTCCGGCAGCATTAGCCGCACGGGTTGGGGCAATAATATCATATAATGAACCGGCCAGGTGGTTTGGCTGTTTGTTATCTTCGGCTTTAACATCGTCAAGCACCTGCATTTCAATACCTGTTAGGTACGATGCGCCAAATTTAGCATCTTCATGTACATCGAAAATAATACCGCTGTTACCGCCTTCGGCTATTTTCCACTCTAATGATAGTTCGTAGTTTTCGTATTCACCATCGGTAGTAAGGTCGCCACGGCCTTCGGCACCCGGGGTAAGGGTTAACGCGCCGTCAGTAACTTTCCATGATTCGCCAACTGTAGTTTGGTTATAAGTATGCCAGCCTGTAGTGGTGGTGCCGTCAAACAATAATACCCAGCCGTCTTTTTTTTCTTTAGCAGTTAAAGTATTGGGGGCCTGTGCTAATACCGTACCCGAAGCCGAAAAAGCAAGAATGCCTAACAATAGTTTTTTCATGTTATATTATATATATCTAATAAATGTAAGATTAATGATTTTAGGTGCCGGTAAATATATTGCTTTTTTATTTACACCCTATATTAATTGTATAACACCTTGTAAAAATATGGATACTATTTGGGGAGATGAGTGGCGGGGTTCGGGGTTTCAGGTTCGGGTGGTTGGGTTACGGAAATCAGGTTTGTGGTTCCGGTGATTTATATTATATATGTATCGATAATTACCTAAAAGAAAATGCGAGCAAAAATATTTTCACATGAAATGTGCATAGGCACTACAGAATTACATTTAGGAGATGAAAGCATGGGATGTTTATACGGAGAGTTTTTGCCTACGGAAGATTACTACAACAATATTCAGAAAGCTGTTTGGAAATTCAACTCGACACGGAAACCCAATTATTCAAAATGGCTTGCCCTAAACTTTAATATCCGGCTTGATAATGGCTATTTCCTTTTCGCGGTAGGCGGCATCGCTATTGATGATGTTCAGCAATTGCAAAGTGAGCCAAAACGAATTGATATTGCCGGCGTAGACAGGCATGTAATTGAAGATTTTTTTCTCCGGCCCACCGCGGAGTTTTTTGTGGAAAAACCATGGGAGGCAATCTCAATTGAACAAAAGATTGCATTTGAACACGAGCTAAAGGCCGAATTAGGCACAGATGGTGAGAGTACATTCTTTGGGCTTTTTAACGTAAAGACAAACAATCATATTTTATCTGGCTTTGACGTGGCTGCATTATGCACCGATTCAAGAAATGATGATGTATTATTCGTAACCAGAAAACAACACTCTGATAAAGAATTTGCTGTTGTGCATTTAACATGGCGAGGAGAAAAAGAAGCAGACAATTATCCCAAGACCGAATTTTATAACAGTTTCGAAGATTTTAAACACAAAAGGATGTACCCCGATAAAGCAGACTGGGAATAATAAAAGAGTGGCGAGGTTCGGGTGGTTCAGGTTTGATGATTGAGGTTCGGGTAGCCGGGTGATTTTATTGGCTAACCGTAATCATCTTCAACCATTATAATAAACTCCTCCCCGTTGGGTTAAAGTATAGTGATACATTATCTGAAAGAATAAAATTTAAGCTAAATCATAAATGACCGTAATATGTTAGGTTAAACAGATGATTTACAAATTAATTTTAAGGTTTGTAATACGATATGTTTACTTTTGCACTGTTTTAAAGACTATAATTAAATGAGTGGCCTGGATTATATAAATAGCGGAAACGCAGCCTATATTGATTCTTTATACGAAACATATAAACAAGACCCTGAATCGGTAGATTTTGGGTGGCAAAAATTTTTTGAGGGGTTCGACTTCGGTAGAGGATCTGAAGCCCCGGCAGTAAGTGCAGAAACTCCTGAGCATTTTTTGAAGGAGATCAACGTACTCAACATGATAGACGGGTACCGCCACCGCGGGCACCTATTTTCGAAAACCAACCCTGTACGCGAGCGCCGCAAGTACTTTCCGGGCAAAGAACTGGATACTTTTGGATTGAGCGAAGCTGATTTGGACACCACCTTTAACGCGGGTGTTGAGGTAGGCTTAGGCCCGGCAAAGCTGCGCGACATTCACCTGTTGCTTGAAGAAACTTATTGCGGTACCATTGGCGCCGAGTACAGGTATATTCGCAACCCTATCAAAATCAAATGGTTTGAAGATCGTATGGAGAAGCAGCGCAACAAGCCTGCATTTTCTGTTGACGATAAAAAGCTGATGCTGAACAAACTTAGCCAGGCGGTTATCTTCGAAAACTTTTTGGGCACCAAATTCCTGGGCCAGAAACGCTTTTCGTTAGAAGGTGCCGAGGCGATGATACCAGCGCTTGATTCGGTTATACAAAAAGGCGCGCAGTTAGGTATCGAAGAGTTTATCATCGGTATGGCGCACCGCGGCCGTTTGAACGTGCTGGCCAACATCATGGAGAAAACTTACAAAGAGATCTTCTCGGAGTTTGAAGGGAAGAACTATGATTCTGACTCTCCATTTGGCGGCGACGTAAAGTATCACCTTGGTTTTTCAACCGACGTATCGGCAGCCAACGGTAAAAAGGTACACTTAAGCCTTTGTCCTAACCCATCGCACTTAGAGGCGGTTGACCCGGTTGTAGAAGGCCTAACCCGTTCAAAAATCGACTTTAAATACAAGGGCGACCATACCAAAATAGCTCCTATATTAATACATGGTGATGCCTCAATAGCCGGCCAGGGTATTGTGTACGAGGTATTGCAAATGGAAAAGCTTGATGGTTACCGCACCGGTGGTACTATCCACATTGTTATTAACAACCAGATAGGCTTTACCACCAACTTTAAAGATGCCCGTTCAAGTACTTATTGTACTGATGTGGCCAAAACAGTGCTTTCGCCGGTTTTCCACGTTAATGGTGATGATGTTGAGGCCCTGGCCTACGTGATCAACATGGCCATGGAATACCGCCAGATTTTCCACGACGACGTATTTATCGACATACTTTGCTATCGCCGTTATGGCCATAACGAGGCTGATGAGCCTAAGTTCACCCAGCCTGTATTATACAAAGCCATTGAGGCGCACCCTAACCCGCGCGAGGTGTATTTGAAAAAGCTGATCGCTGAAGGTAGCGTTACCGAGCAATTTGCCAAAGATGCCGAAAAGAAATTCCGCGACCTGTTACAAGGTCAGCTGAACGAAGTAAAAGCGCAGGATAGGTTTACAGATACTATCCCGATGTTTGCCGGTGCCTGGGAAGGGCTTCACCTGGCATCAGACAGGGAATTGCACGTACCTATCGATACCTCGGTACCTGAAGAGGAACTGCTGGAGATAGGCCGTAAATTAACCGAACTGCCAAAAGATAAAGTGTTCTTCAAAAAAATTGAAAAACTGTTTGAAGACCGCAATAAAATGGTAACCGAAACCCACGTGTTCGATTGGGCAATGGGTGAGCTTTTGGCCTACGGTAGCTTGTTGAAAGATGAGCACCCGGTAAGGTTAAGCGGTGAGGATGTTAAACGCGGTACTTTTTCGCACAGGCACGCGGTGTTAACACTGGCCGAATCTGAAGATGAGTATACCCCGCTTACCACCCTTGGTGCCAAAGCAGAGTTTAATATTTACAACTCCTTGTTATCTGAGTATGGTGTGTTAGGTTTTGAGTACGGCTATGCCCTTGCCAACCCTAACGCGTTAACGATATGGGAAGCCCAGTTTGGCGACTTCTTTAACGGCGCGCAGATCATTATTGACCAGTACATTGCCAGTGCCGAAACAAAATGGCAGCGTGGTAATGGTTTGGTAATGTTGTTGCCGCATGGTTACGAAGGTCAGGGACCGGAGCACTCATCGGCCCGTGTGGAGCGCTTTATGGAGCTTTGTGCCGATAATAACATCCAGGTGGCTAACTGTACCACCCCGGCCAACTTCTTCCA
The DNA here is from genome assembly GCF_059418565.1 of Mucilaginibacter sp. GW821-FHT07G05. Lineage (NCBI taxonomy): Bacteria > Pseudomonadati > Bacteroidota > Sphingobacteriia > Sphingobacteriales > Sphingobacteriaceae > Mucilaginibacter > Mucilaginibacter sp. GW821-FHT07G05. The sequence continues at coordinate 237,694 of NZ_JBWKQC010000008.1, forward strand.
TATTTTACGCCGTCAGATGAAACGCGATTTCCGCAAACCGCTCATCATCTTTACACCGAAGAGCTTATTGCGTAATCCTAAATGTTCATCACCGCTGGAAGACTTTACCAAAGGCAAATTCCAGGAACTGATTGATGATAACTACGCCGATGTTAAAAAGGTAAAACGTGTATTGCTATGTACCGGTAAAGTATATTACGATCTGCTTGAGAAACAACAAACAGACAAACGTAAGGATGTAGCCATTGTACGTGTAGAACAGCTATACCCAACCCCGGTACACCAGATATTAAAGGTTAAGGCTAAATACAACAAAGCCAAAGAGTTTATATGGGTACAGGAAGAGCCTGAAAACATGGGTGCCTGGCCATACATTTGCCGTAAGTTCCATAACGATACGGTGGTTAAGCTCGATATTATATCGCGTATTGAGGGCAGCAGCACCGCAACCGGTTATGCCAAACAGCACGCCGCGCAGCAACTGTACATCATCAACAAAGCTTTTGAAACACAAGGCAGCAAAGATGTTAAAGCCACTATAGACAAAACAACCAAAAAAATGGCCGAAGCCGGCGCAGATTGATCAGTGGCGGGTAACGGGGTTCGAGGTTCGGGTGAGGACAAACATGCCCTTACAGGAACCTCGAACCACACCACACGAACCAGATAAAAAGAGAACACTACAACTAACATACTATGAGTTTAGAAATAAAAGTTCCGCCGGTAGGCGAATCAATTACCGAAGTAACCCTGTCGAGCTGGATCAAAAAAGATGGCGACCAGGTAGCCATGGACGAAGTAATTGCCGAGTTAGAATCAGACAAAGCCACCTTTGAGCTTACTGCCGAAAAAGCCGGAACTTTAAAAACAATAGCTGCTGAAGGTGATACTTTAGCTATAGGCGCTGTAGTTGCCAGCATTGAAGATGGCGGCGCTGCTGAACCTGCTAAAGAAGCCGCACCGGCAGTTGAAGCTGATAAAGCCGACGAGTCTGCACCATCTGCCCCTGCACAGGTTGCCGAAGCAGCACCTGCACCGGCCGCCGCTACAGGTAGCACTTTAGAAATTAAAGTACCTGCCGTGGGCGAATCAATTACCGAAGTAACCCTTTCGCGCTGGATCAAAAAAGATGGCGAAGCCGTTACTATGGACGAAGCCATTGCCGAACTTGAATCAGACAAAGCTACCTTTGAACTTACTGCCGAGCAAGCCGGTACATTAAAAACCCTGGCTAACGAAGGTGATGTATTGCCTATTGGCGCTTTAGTAGCCAGCATATCAGGCAGCGGTGCTGCACCTGCTGCACAACCTGCCGCGGCGCCAACTGCTGCCCCGGCCGCAACTGCCGAGGTATCAAAAGAAAAAACTTACGCGTCGGGTACTCCATCGCCTGCCGCAGCCAAAATATTAGCCGAAAAAGGTGTTGACGCTAAAGGCGTAGCCGGTAGCGGTGTTGATGGCCGCATCACTAAAGAGGATGCCATTAACGCACAAAAACCTGCTGCAACGCCTGCGCCTGTTGCCAAACCGGCCGCTGCATCGGCTCCTGCTGCCGCCCCTGCAAAAGCAGGCGAACGTGGCGAGCGTCGCGAAAAAATGTCGTCGTTACGTAAAACAGTGGCCAAGCGTTTGGTTGCCGTTAAAAACGAAACCGCCATGCTTACTACCTTTAACGAGGTAGATATGTCGCCGATAATGGAGGTGCGTTCTAAGTACAAAGATAAATTTAAAGAGAAACATGGTGTAGGCTTAGGCTTCATGTCGTTCTTTACCAAAGCAGTTACTGAAGCCCTTAAAGAGTGGCCTGCCGTAGGTGCCCGTATTGATGGTGAAGAGGTAGTTTACAGCAACTATGCCGATATTTCAATAGCAGTATCAGCCCCTAAAGGCTTGGTGGTTCCGGTGATTCGCAATGCCGATACCCTTAGCCTGGCCGAAATTGAGAAAGAAGTAGTACGCCTGGCGGTACGTGCCCGCGATGGTAAATTAGGCATCGACGAAATGAGCGGCGGTACATTCACCATTACCAATGGTGGTGTATTCGGTTCAATGATGTCAACCCCTATCATCAACGCGCCGCAATCGGCCATATTAGGTATGCACAACATTATTGAGCGCCCGGTTGCCGTAAACGGACAAGTGGTTATCCGCCCGATGATGTACGTAGCCCTGTCATACGATCACCGCATCATTGACGGCCGCGAATCTGTAAGCTTCCTGGTACGTGTTAAACAACTGCTGGAAGACCCTACAAGGTTATTATTAGGCGTATAATTAACGCTAACTGAATATCGAAACAGGCTGTTATTTTTAAATGACAGCCTGTTTTGTTTTGGAGGGGTTTATAATACGGATTAATATCGCCGCGCCTCTCCTGGGCAATTTGCGTCATTAAATTAGTCGCCCTATTTGATTAGATTTGCTTGGATATGTTTGAGGTTTTTGAAAAGTACTTACGCGGATGGGTTGATATTTCAGATGAAGAGCTGGAAGTGATCCGCGCGGCAAGTACCGAAAAAAACCTGCGAAAATGGCAATCGATCCTCCACGATGGCGAAGTATGGAAGATCACCTGCTTTATCACCAATGGCTGTTTCCGGTTGTACCGCTTCGGCAAGGATGGCACCGACCATACTCTACGCTTTGGTGTGGAGAATTGGTGGATAAGCGACCAGGAAAGCTTTAATCACGAAACACCATCCGAGTATAATATTGAAGCATTAGCGGCAAGTACCGTCATCATCTGGACCAAAGAAAAATGGCTGGAATTAATGGCGACTATCCCCGCGCTTAAATTATTCTACGAGCGTCTTTTAGCCAATGGCTACGAAACCAGCCAGCGGCGTATCTACTCGTTGATCAGCAGTTCGGCAGAAGAGAAATATCTTGAATTTCAGAAAACCTACCCAAGTATATTTAACAAAGTGCCATTACACATGGTCGCTTCCTATTTAGGTATATCCCGCGAAACCTTGAGCCGCATCAGGAAAGATTTTACTAAACACAAGTAAACCTTCCGGATTGCTCCGAAAGGCTTAAAGATCAATTCGCGTTTCATCAAGCAATAGGGTGAAGATCGCGAACCGTGCTCACGTTTTCCAGCAGGGAAGCAACGTGTAAAATAGTTGCCTCTGCCAGCCAGTTGCCTACTATCTGTACGGCGATAGGCAATCCTTCCTTACTCGTACCGAAACGCATAGCTATACCGGGCAGGCCGGTGATGTTAAGCGGTACTGTTGCCCCTTGCAGATACGTCACGTTTACTTTTTGGCCATTGATAATAAACTCTTCTTCGCCATGCTTATGTGCCGGGATAGGTAGCACTGGCGTGAGCAGCACATCGTATTTCTGAAAATATCCGGCAAAGCCGTCCCGAAGACGTTCCGCTGCCTGCTCGGCACCAATAAAGTCTTTCATTGAGGTATCTGGCAGCGAAAGCATCGTTTTGGCCATCTTGTAAATTTCATCCTCGCTTCTGCCGGCTGTCGCCTCTCTGAATGCTTCCTTCATTTCCATCACATGCAAAAGGTTAAACACATCAAGTGCAAAATCGCGTTCAAGTGCCTGGATGCGCACCGGTTCAACAAACAGCCCCATCCCCTTTAACGCATTAGCTGCCGCCTCAACCGTTGCTGCCACTTCCGGGTCTACCGGACCGAAACCGGGTTCAACCAGCCAGCCTATCCGAAGCTGGCGATCAGGGAAGTTACTTATTCCGCCATCAAAGCGGATGGTACTTGTGGCAAACCCGTCAAGGCCGTCGGGACCGGCAAGTACAGAGAATGCGAGTTCGAGATCACGAATGCTGCGCGCCATCGGCCCCACATGCCAAAAGCGGCGCGGCACCCGCGGCCAAACTCCCGTCATCGGTATGCTGCCATGCGTTGGCTTAAGCGACATGATGCCTGTTTGAGCCGCCGGACCGCGTACGGAGATAGCGAGATCAGTACCCAAACCAAGTGGCGACATGCCTGCCGCTATCGCTGCTGATTCACCACCGCTTGAGCCGCCGGGCGTACGGGTCAAGTCCCAGGGATTATTTGACCTGCCGCTAAGGAGGTTATCGCTTTCAATCCAGTAAGAAAATTCCGGCAGATTGGTTTTTGCCAGCAGAATACCGCCTGCCTTTTTCATTCGCGCTACACTTGTGGCGTCTTCGTCGGGAACGCGCCCTTTGAAAATGGGCGAGCCACGTTGGGTAAGGATCTGTGCGGTATCAATCGAATCTTTTACGGTAAACGGCACTCCATGCAAAGCGCCTAATTCGTCACCTCTTAAAACGGCAGCTTCTGCTGCCTTAGCTTCCCGAAGCGCGTTATCCGCGACGGTGACTATCGCGTTAATATCCGGGTCGACCACTGCAATACGATCAAGATGCGCCTGCATTACTTCAACCGGTGAAATTTCGCGGGTGCGTATCATTTTAGCCAGTGTGCTTGCATCCTGATAATAGATAGGGTCTGTTTTACTGTTTTGCGTTTCCATATACTTTAAATTTTGTTCAAAAATGTGGTCGCCTGCTCATCGGGCGACTGAACAAATGTGGGTACAGATCCGCACCCAAAAAGAAGTCATATAACACAATTTGACGTTGACATTTGTCACGCTTTTTGGGTGTTTATAGTAAGTAAACAGATATTCTCCGCATGCGGCGTGATCTCCGCCCGTAATATTTATCACACAAACTACATCCCCTTCGCTAATTATTAAATAATTGGTACTTTGGTGCATTAACTGTAACCCTCATAAATTTTAATGATGAAAAAGTTTACCACTTTATTGTTATTGGCATTGTGCTGTTGTAATGTGCTCTTCGCGCAAACAGACTATGTTAAAGACCACTTTACCAAAAAGGATGTGTACATCACCATGCGCGATGGTGTAAAACTGTTCACCTCTATCTATACCCCCAAGGACGCTACGGCGAAAAACAAGTACCCGATAATGATGCAGCGTACCTGCTACAGCATTGGCCCCTACGGCGAAACTAAATATCCTTACCAGTTAGGCCCATCGGCTTTAATGATGAAAGAAGGCTACATTTTTGTTTACCAAGATGTACGCGGCCGCTACAAAAGCGAAGGCACCTGGACCAACATGACCCCGGCTATCGACAATAAAAAAAGCAAGACCGATGTTGACGAAGGTTCTGACACTTATGATACTATCGACTGGCTGATCAAGAACGTTACCGGTAATAATGGTAAAGTTGGGCAATGGGGCATCTCGTATCCGGGTTTTTATACCGCGGCGGGCATCCTCTCTAACCACCCGGCGCTGAAGGCGTCATCGCCGCAGGCTCCTATATCTGATTTCTTTTTTGATGATTTTCACCACAACGGCGCTTTCATTGAAGGTTACTTTTTCACCTTCCCGGTGTTTGGTGTGCAAAAAAAGGATACCACCAGCAAATCGTGGTTTACCGACAAAATGTTTAACGCCGGTACCCGCGATGGCTACCAGTTTCTGCTTGATCTTGGTCCGCTTAAAAATGCCGATAAATACTACAAAGACAACTTTTTTTGGCAGGAAACCATTAACCACCCCAACTACGATGATTTTTGGCAGAAACGTGGTTTGCTGAAACACTTCGGCAAAGTAAAACCCGCGGTAATGCTGGTAGGCGGCTGGTTCGACGCAGAAGACCTTACCGGTCCGCTGGCTATTTATAAAACAATTAAAAAGAGTGATCCATCGGCGTATAATACCATTGTGATGGGGCCGTTCGGGCACGGGCGCTGGTCGCGCGAAACCGGGCATACCCTGCACAGCAACGTTTACTTTGGCGATAGCATCGCTACCTTCTACCAAAAGGAAATTGAAGCAAAATTCTTTAACCACTTTTTGAAAGGTAAAGGCGATAAAAATTCGGGCCTGCCTAACGCCTATATGTACAACACCGGCAAAAAAGAATGGGCTACGTTTGATAAATGGCCTGTACCTACTGCCGAGCATCGCAAATTATTTTTAGGTGCCGATGGTAAATTGGCCGGCACGCAACCGGGGACAGCCGCTTCAGTTGATTTTGTGAGCGACCCGATGAAGCCGGTTCCGTATACCGAAGACAACAGCACCACCATGGGTTTCACCCCGCATAATTACATGAGCGAAGACCAGCGTTTTGCAGGCCGTCGCCCCGATGTGCTGGTATACCAAAGTGAAGTACTTACCGATGATGTAACCCTTGGCGGCGAAATTATGGCACACCTTAAAGTGGCTACCACCGGCAGCGATGCCGACTGGGTAGTGAAACTGATAGACGTATACCCGCCCGACGAGCAGAACCATCCGTACATGCCTAACAAGAACATCATTTTGAGCAATTACTGGCAAATGGTACGTTCGGAAGTAATGCCGGCACGTTTCCGCAATAGTTTTGAAAAACCCGAAGCTATGGTTCCCGGCCAAAAAACCGATGTTAACTTTCAATTACAGGATGTACTGCATACCTTTAAAAAAGGGCACCGTATTATGATACAGGTACAAAGCACCTGGTTCCCTATTGTGGCGCGTAACCCGCAAAAATTTGTGGATAACCCATACAAAGCCAACGAAAGCGATTATATAAAAGCCACACACCAGGTATTTAATGATAGCTATATTGATGTAGAAGTATTAAAATAATGATAAAGCTATTTTGCCCAATATTACTGCTGTTTTTTATGCAAAGCGCATCCGCGCAGGTACAGGTAACTAAGCTTGATAAAAAGGCCGTGCCTGCATCTGTAAAATATAGCGGCCATATTATTGACGCGGTAAAATATAAAGACAACAGCGGCGAGCATTTAGTTATAACTACTGAAACAGGAGAAACTCCCACCAAAAATTCAGAGATGGAAGGCAGGGATGCAGCCTTGTACGCTTATCATTATACAATTGAGGGCAAAGGCGTTTATAAATTAAACTGGCAAACTTATGATTTTATAAAAGATTGTCCGGTAGATATTAACGCCAGTTTTATACCAGGCACTTTCGCGGTAACCGATCTTGATAAGAATGGCAAGGCAGAGGTATGGCTGATGTACAAAACGGTATGCCATGGCGATGTTAGTCCGAGTAATATGAAGATCATTATGCACGAGGGCGATAAAAAATATGCAGTAAGGGGTACCAATAAAGTGAAGCTTTCGGCAACGGAAACAGAGGGCGGCAAATACACTTTTGATGAAGTTTTTAAAAACGGACCGGAAGTATTCAGGCAATATGCCGCCAAGCTTTGGCAAAAAAACATAATAGAAACGTGGAAGCAATTCCATAACAATAAACTCATAAATGAAAATTAAGAATATATATATCGGCAGCCTGGCACTCTTGTTTACAGGCTTATTATCGATACCGGCACAGGCGCAGTTAATGCAGAAGAAAGAAACCTTTACCCGTGCAGATAGTTTGCGCGGCAGCCTTTCGCCTTTGCGCAGTTATGATATCAATTATTATCACCTGGATGTGAAGTTTGATATCGACAAAAAATACATCAGTGGCAGCAACCTGTTCAAGTTTACCGCCACCGAGGATATCAGCAAACTACAATTCGACCTATACGATAACCTGAATGTTGAAAAAGTAGTTTACAAAGGCAAAGAAGTGCCATTTACCCGTGAGTTCAACGCGGTGTTCGTAACCTTTCCGCAGGCGATAAGCAAGGGAGCAAAAGATGAATTTACCGTATACTATTCGGGTAACCCTACTGTGGCCAAACGCGCCCCATGGGATGGCGGCGTGGTATTTACTACCGATTCGTTAGGCAAGCCATGGGTAGCCACTGCCTGCCAGGGCGCGGGTGCCAGTATATGGTGGCCCAATAAAGACCACCAAAGCGACGAGGTGGACAGCATGCTAATCAGTATCAGCGTACCTAAAGGTTTAAAGGATATTTCTAACGGCCGTCTGCGTAAAACCACCCAGTTAAAGGATGGTTATACCAAATTCGACTGGTTTGTAGCAAACCCCATCAACAATTACGATGTGGCCGCCAATATTGCCGATTACGCGCATTTCAGCGATAGCTACGCAGGCGAAAAAGGCAAACTATCTTTAGATTATTGGGTACTTACCTATAACCTGGAGAAAGCCAAAAAACATTTCGCGGCTAATGTAAAACCTATGCTGAAGGCCTTTGAACGCTGGTTTGGCCCGTACCCTTTTTATGAGGATGGTTATAAGCTGATAGAAACCCCGCATTTAGGTATGGAGCACCAAAGTGCCGTAGCGTATGGTAACAAGTATCTTAATGGTTATTTAGGCAACGATCTGTCGGGTACAGGCTGGGGTTTGAAATGGGACTTCATCATCATTCACGAAAGCGGGCACGAGTGGTTTGGTAATAACATCACCTCTAAAGATATCGGCGATATGTGGATCCACGAAGGATTTACTAATTACTCCGAATCGTTATTTATAGAAGATAACTGGGGTAAAGAAGCTGGTTTAGAGTATGTGCACGGCGTAAGAAAAGGCATTGCTAACGACGCGCCAATTGTTGGTCCGTACGGGGTAAACAAAGAGGGATCGGGAGATATGTACCCTAAAAGCGCCAACATGCTCAACATGATCCGCACCATTATAGGCGATGACGAAAAATGGCGCGGCATACTGCGCGGGCTCAACAAAACCTTCTACCACAAAACCGTTACTTATGATGACGTGGTGAGCTATGTAAATGAGCAATCGGGTAAAAACTTCAGTTCGGTATTTGCGCAGTACCTCAAACACAAAGAACTGCCGATACTGGAATTTGTAACCATGAACAAAAAATTATATTGTCGCTGGATAGCCTCTGAAGAAAGCTTTGACATGCCCGTGCGTGTAAAACTAAAAGGCGGCGAATACCAGTTCATCAACCCTAAAACCCGCCTAAGCCCGGTAACCATTGAAGGCGCCACCAGGGATAATATAGAGGTAGATACCTTCAACTTTTACATAGGCGTACTGGTGGAGTGAGTTTTTTATAGAGTCAAGAGATAGGAATCAGGAGACAAGAGTTAGGAATCAGGAGACAAGATTCTTTATGTAGATTCAAGAGTTGAGAATCAGGAGACAAGATTCAAAATACCAAAGCACCGGCAACATTGAGTTGTCGGTGCTTTTCGCTTTTATATAGCATAAATGAAGACTTACGAAGTTTTGAAAACTTCGTAAGTCTCGCTCTCCAACGAATTTTCTTGCATCCCGCTTCTCAACTCTTGAATCTCTTTCTTGCATCCTGATTCTTATTTCTTGAATCTTTTCCCCCGCCACTCGCAACATACTACTTATAACAAATTTTACCTATCTTGCGCATTACCGTATTAATACAGATAGTGACTTTTCAGGAATTTAATTTTAACGAGCATTTATTAGAAGGTGTACTGAGCATGGGTTATACCAAGCCAACACCCATACAGGAAATGGCTATCCCCGTGATAGCAGGCGGGGAGGATCTGATTGCTTGTGCTCAAACAGGTACCGGTAAAACCGGGGCGTTCCTGTTGCCGGTTTTGAACCATATTGCTCAAAACCATACCCACCAAACCACTGTACTTATACTTACCCCAACCCGCGAGCTTGCGCAGCAAATAGATCAGCAGGTTGAAGGTTTGGCTTATTTTACGGGCATCAGTTCGCTGGCGGTATTTGGCGGCGGCGATGGCATTGTTTACGAACAGCAACGCCGGGGTATCCAAAACAATGTAAATATTATTATAGCTACCCCGGGCAGGCTTATAGCCCACCTTACATCGGGTGTGCTTAAACTTAACCATATACAGCACTTAATATTAGACGAAGCCGACCGCATGCTTGACATGGGTTTTCAGGATGATATTATGCGCATTATCAGCTATCTGCCTAAAAAAAGGCAAACGCTGTTGTTTTCGGCCACCATGCCGGGGCGTATCCGTACGCTTGCAAAAACAGTACTGAATAATCCGCAGCAAATAAACATCGCGCTATCGCAACCGGCTGTAGGTATTGATCAGCAGGTTTACCGTGTTGCCGATCAGCAAAAAACACCGCTGATCAAATACTTGTTGAAAGATGGCAAATACACCAGTATCATCATCTTCTCATCCACTAAAGACAAAGTAAAATCTGTTTATAAAGAACTGAAGGCTGCCAATATCAAAATAAGCGCTTTCCACTCCGATTTGGACCAGGTGGAGCGTGAGCAGATCTTACTTAATTTCAAGAATAAAAACCTTCCGGTAATTATTGGTACCGATGCCTTATCGCGCGGTATTGATGTGGAGGGTATCGACCTGGTAATTAACTACGATGTACCACCCGATCCGGAAGATTATATACACCGCATAGGCCGTACCGCGCGTGCCGCTACTACGGGTACCGCTATCACTTTGCTGAACGAGCGCGACCAGGGCAAGTTCAATAATATTGAAAAACTGATAGAGAAAACCATAGAGCAGAAAACTTTGCCCGAAGAAATTGGTGAATCGCCGGTTTTCCGTCCGCCGCATGAGGTGCATTTCCACGCCAAGAAGAAAAGATTTAATAAAAAGAAGAAACCTACAAACAAGCCATGAGGAAACTTATTGCCAAGCACTACATTGCATCATTACTGATGCTAAATGCATTTATAGCTGTTAGCACTACAGCCAGCGCACAAGAGAAAAAAACATCGGGCAACCCTATTGCCGAAGGCTGGTATGCCGACCCTGAAGCTGTCATTTTTGGCAAAACTTACTGGGTTTACCCAACCTATTCGGCACCTTACAACCAACAGGTGCACTTTGACGCCTTTTCATCAACCGATTTGGTGAACTGGACCAAACACAGCAACATTGTTGACACCGCCGCCCTAAAATGGGTTAAGCGTGCGCTTTGGGCACCGGCCATTACCGAGAAAGACGGCAAATACTACCTTTTCTTCGGCGCTAACGATATACAGAACGATAACGAAAAAGGCGGCATCGGTGTAGCTGTGGCTGATAACCCTGCCGGTCCGTTTAAAGATTATTTGGGCAAACCGCTTATCGATAAGATCATCAACAAAGCACAGCCTATCGATCAGTTCATCTATAAAGATAAAGGCCAGTATTACATTATATATGGCGGCTGGGGCCATTGCAACATAGCCAAGCTGAATAAAGACTTTACCGGTTTTATTCCGTTTGAAAATGGAGAGATATTTAAATCGATCACTCCGAAGGACTATGTAGAAGGCCCGGTGATGTTTAAACGCAAAGGCAAATACTATTTCATGTGGTCGGAAGGCGGCTGGACAGGCCCTGATTACCGCGTAGCTTACGCCATTGGCGATTCTCCGGTTGGTCCGTTCAAACGCATCAGCACCATACTGAAACAAGACGCTACCATTGCTACAGGCGCAGGCCACCACTCGGTGATACAAGTACCGGGCACTGATGAATGGTATATTATTTACCACCGTCGCCCACTTACCGAAACCGACGGCAACCACCGTGTTACCTGTATAGATAAACTATACTTTGATAAAGACGGCCTGATAAAAGAAGTTAAAATAACCAACGAAGGCGTTGCGCCGCGTGTTATTAAATAATTAACAGAAGTGTTACTAACAGCAAAAAGCATCGTTTTTTAAGCGATGCTTTTCTGTTAGCAACAAAACCAATGGGATGATACGCTTAATATTACTCACCATACTGTTCCTTGCTTCGCTGCTTAACCTGTTTGATGCCCCGGCTTATTACTTTTGGCTGCTGGCCATTATGGTAAGCGAGTTCCCTGTGATATTTGCCGGGATTACGGTTGCGATAACCGCATCAGGATATTGGCTGCAAAAGTACCGTACAGCGGGTACGGTGTTGGGGATAGTTACCCTACTGCTGTTCATCTCGCCTATCATCCGGTCATTCATTATCTCGCGCTCCATTAAAACCGAAATGCAAGCGGCCTTCGGACCGGGAACTTTATTACCTACCGATGCTTCAGCGTTTAACGTGGGGAAACTATTTAAATTCAGCGATAGCGTAATTACTTATCAAAGCCTGGTGTATAAAACCTATCCCGGTATTGGTTTAACGCTGGATTATTATCCATCGCGACAGCCCGGTACAAGGCCTTGCGTAATCGTTATCCACGGCGGTTCGTGGAGCAGCGGTGATAGTAAACAATTGCCCGAACTGAACAGCTATTTGGCAAAACGAGGATATAATGTGGCGTCTATCAACTATCGCCTTGCTCCTACTTATCAAAATCCTGCACCGGTTGAAGATGTAAAGGCAGCCTTGAATTATCTGCGCCAAAATGCAGGTAAGCTTCATATTGATACCAATAAATTCGTATTGCTTGGCCGGTCGGCAGGGGCACAAATCGCGTTGCTTGCTGCTTACACGTTACACCATAGTAGCCTGAAAGGCGTAATAGATTTTTATGGCCCTGCGGATATGGTTTGGGGATACTCGCTGCCGGCAAATCCTTGGGTGATGGATTCGCGCGCGGTGATGCACAAATACCTTGGCGGGCCATACAACAAGGTTCCGCAAAACTATGCAGCCAGTTCGCCTATTGAATTTGTGGATCAGCAATCGCCGCCAACCCTTATTATTCACGGGGCAAATGATGTATTGGTGGCTTATGAACATAGCCGACGATTAAACGACAAACTACAGCAAAACGGCATTAAACATTACTGGCTTAAACTGCCATGGGCTACTCATGGGTTTGATTATAACCTGAACGGACCGGGTGGCCAGTTATCTACCTACACTGTGGAAACCTTTTTAAATACAGTTACACAATAGCTCACTAATAGCTTATGCAGTTGGCTTTTGCTCCTTAAACTGACTGAAAAATATCAGCGCCAGTATGCACAAAGCGAAACCGCAAATACCGTTCATACGCAGTCCATGATCGTTGCCCGGGTCTTTACCATATACGGTAAGGAAAGCGAATAATGCTATACCCAACGTTTGCCCCAGCTTTACAAACAAGTATTTCACCGCGAAGAACATCCCCTCCCGGTTTTCGCCGGTATCAATGGCATCCTGCTGGGCAATTTCGGCGAGTATGGCATTGGGCAATATCCCCAGCGAAGCCAGCGGGAACGCGGCCGATAACACCAGCATGTAGATTTGTATAGTTGAGGAAAAAGGGAACTTCCCCAAGAAATATATCGCCACAAAAATTAAGCTCAACAACCCGAACGAGAACAGGATGATCGGTTTCTTCCCTATTTTTTTCGACAGGTAATTAATAAGCGGATAAAACAAAAGCGAGCCCACTACCATAGCTCCCATCAGCACACCGCCTATGGATTCGGGCAGTTTTAGCAGTACGGTTACAAAAAACAACAAACCGCTGGAGATAATGCTGAGCGCCATGTAAAAGGAAAAATCAGAAATAAGATAGTATTTAAAATTACGATTGCTGAAGGTTTTGCTAATGGCCGGCAGCAACGGCAAGTGCGATGGCTTACTGTTGGAATATTTGCGCTCGTCGATAGCCAGTACGGGTATCAGCATGATCAAACCGGCAACTACAGCTATCCCCCAAATGGTATACTGCACGGCCTGGTTACGATCGGCAATATCAAAATTGCGTTGTACCAAGTCGGCAAAGTTATTAACGAATGCGGCAATGATAATTCCCACCACAAAACCCACCTGCTGAAATGATGACAGCTTTACCTTTTCGGCAGCCGTTTCGGTCAATTCGGGCATCAGCGCGTTATAGGGAATAATGTAGGCAGTGGCTCCCATAAAAAAGAACACCAATGTGGTAGTAAGCCAAGATGCGTTGAGCATGCTCTCGCCCTTAACCAACGGGTAAAAAGTAAGGCAGCACGCAATTACAGCGGGCAATATGGCCCACTTCATAAAGGGGATCCGGCGGCCTTTAGGATTGGTACTTTTATCGCTAAGCGAAGCGATATAGGGGTCGAACAAGGCATCTACAAAACGCCCGGAAGCCGCGATCAGCGACATGATATTGAACAACCCGAACACCAATAATTGTGGTACCAAAGGGATCAGCCCGGCATTTGATGGCGGTAAATAATAATATGGAAGCATCACAATGATGATATTCGTCATCATGCTCCAACCCGTCATTCCGCAGGCGTATGCAAGCTGTTTGGTGAAAGGTAGTTTAGCGATTGGCATCACTGCAATATGCAAATTAAGTTACTAAAATTTACCGTGGGCTCTTATTTATATACGATCTTAAGCTAAACTTAAATTCAGCGGCATTTGTTCATTATGTTCATTTACAGCATTATTAAACATAATCGCTTCGCGTTCGTAGCTTTATAAAGACGAATATTCAATTCATCTGCCATGAATAATCTGGATGCCCTTTTTTATCAAAACCCGCAACCAATGTGGGTGTACGCCATCAACTCCCTGCTGATACTGGAAGTTAACGAGGCCGCGATAAAGCGCTATGGCTATTCGCGCGAAGAGTTCATTGGAAAAAGCACCCGCGACCTGCGGCCTGTTGAAGACATTCACTTACTTGAAGAAATTTTGAACAGCAAAGGGCCGAAAGATATTTATGAATCGGAGTTCAGGCATGTTACTAAAAGCGGCACTATTTTCCATGTAGAGATACAGGCTTATGATATTGTTTACAATGATGTACCCGCAAAGCTGATTCAGGCGCAATGCATTGAGGCCAAAAAAGATATACAAGGCAAACTGCAGCTTACCGAATCAAAACTGAACCGTTTACTGGATAGCACCACCATTGGTTTTTATCAGCTGGACCCAAACGGCAATATTACTTACTGGAATAACGCTGCCGAAAAATTGCTTGGCTACAACCGCGACTATGTGCTGGGCAAAAATATATGGGATGTTTTCCCCGAAGCAGTGCATTCTGATTTTTACACCTACATTGAAAAAGCCTCTGCGCACAAAGTCAATGTAGAGTTTACAGAATATTTTTGGCCCATACAACGCTGGTTCTTTACCAATGCCTACCCTGGCGAAGATGGTATATTGGTACACTTCAGAGATGTAACCCATATTAAACTGGCACAGGAGGTATTACTCGAAAAAATAGAACAACTGAAGGAGATCTCCTTCCTTAACTCACATTATATCCGCAAACCGGTGGCAAGCCTGTTGGGCCTCACCAATTTAATAAAAGAGAACGTAATACGCCCCGAGGAGTTTAAGGAGATTGCCGAGCAGGTACAGGCATGCAGTTACGAACTGGATGATGTGATTAAAACGATCAACAAAAAAGTAAACGACGGCGACGGGCTGAAAGAACTCGC
Source organism: Mucilaginibacter sp. GW821-FHT07G05 (assembly GCF_059418565.1). Taxonomy (NCBI): domain Bacteria; kingdom Pseudomonadati; phylum Bacteroidota; class Sphingobacteriia; order Sphingobacteriales; family Sphingobacteriaceae; genus Mucilaginibacter; species Mucilaginibacter sp. GW821-FHT07G05. The sequence goes on from NZ_JBWKQC010000008.1 coordinate 252,887, forward strand.
TTTTGAAATGGCAGAGTTTTGCATTAACGATCTATTGAAAGATGTGATATGCGATTATAAAAATACCCACCCCACGCACCGTGTTGTTTTTAAAGCATCGGCCAATATTATGTACTACGGCAGCAAACATGGTATACGTGTAGCGGTGGAGAACCTGCTTGATAACGCCATTAAGTTTTCACCTTATGCCGATCATGTTGTGCTAACCTTAAGCAAGGTAAACCAAAACGCAGTGGTTTCTGTACAGGATTTTGGCGAAGGCATTGATTCTCGGGTACTTAACAAGATATTTTTAGGCTTTATAAAGAGGGATGTGTCGCGGGAGTTAGGTGAGGGCCTGGCCAAGGTTTCAACTGTAACCAGGCGCCATCACGGCAATGTTTGGGTGGAGAGCAGGCCGGGCAAGGGCACTGTATTCAGTGTGAGGCTGCCGCTGTCTACCATGTCGGCCATTAAGGCGGGTATTAAAACAGATTGCAACAGCTACCGCGATCCGGGACTGGAGATCACTTACGACGAGGAAAACAAATATCTCCGGATGGACTGGCGGGGCTTTTTGAGCCTGCATACCATAAAAGCCGGGTGCCTTAAATTATGCGATCTTTTGAAAAAGCACGATTGCAAAATGGTGCTCAATAATAACGCTAACGTAATGGGCAGTTGGGAAGATGCCGCCGAGTGGGTAGGTAAAGAATGTTTCCCGATGCTGGAAGAAGCCGGGCTGCAGTTTTTAGCCTGGGCATACTCACCAAGCACGTTTAGTCGCCTCTCGGCAGATATGGCTATACGTGCGCTAAAGGGCAATGTCGTGATTAAAACCTTTAACGATAAAGACGAAGCCCGCCAATGGCTGGAAGAAGTAGGCAAAGCCGTATATATCGATCTGGATTAGTTATAAACCCGAATAATAATCGTAGCCCCGTTCGGCCCAGTAATCGGGCGGGCGGGTATCGCTAAAGCTGATGGAGCCTATCCGTTTCAAATTTTTAATACCGTACTTCACCGGGATAATCAATCGTAAGGGCTGCCCGTTGTCCATCGGCAAGGGCTTATCGTTCACCTCATAAGCCAGCAATGTTTGCGGGTGAAGGGCGCTGGGCATATCCACCCCTACATAGTACTTTTTATCGGGCGTAGCCAAACCTACATAGCTGAGTTTAGCCTGTTCGTGCAGGTTATAATGCTCTACCAGATCTGTAAACTTTACGCCTGCCCAATGCGAGATCTGATCCCAGCCTTCCACGCATTTAAAATCGAAGATGATCTCTGTTTTGGGCAAGGCTTTCAAATCATCCAGCGAAAGCTGCAATACGTCCCCCCTGCCTTTATTGATCTGGAGTTTCCAGTCGGCAGGTTCAAAATCTTCATCCGCTAAGCCTATAAAACTATTTACCCGTACCTGTTTTGCTGCACGTGCCTTAGGGTAGGTTTTTACAAGGTTATTATTGCTGTACAGCCTGCGAAAAAATAGTTCGGTTTGATTAAGTGCCCTGCGTAAAGGTTCGTGAGCATGCCCGGTTATCGAAGGTTTTTCTAAAGGTGACTTGTACAACCATCGCCAGCCACCGTAGGCCACGCCTGATAACACAACAAAGCTCCCCATCGAAATAAAATTCCGCCTGCTTATCTTTTGCTCAATGGTGAGTTCTTTTTTTACCTTTTTCATGGGTTTACTTGTCATCGTCTGCTTTAGGTATAATTTCAGGTTCAGGCTCAATAATGGGTGTGTGAGGTACAGTTACCGGTTCATCAACCACTTCAAAACCCGTTATAACCGATCGAAAATTGCTCCATCCGGCCAATATCACCTGCACAATATGCACCACAAAGAACAGCACATAACCAATAGTTAACACAAAATGCCATATCCGCGCCAAATGGTAACCGCCGCACAGCCAAACCAGCCAGTTAAACTGCACCGGTTTATAAATTGCCAACCCGGTAATAATGGAGCCGAACCCCATTACGATAATGGCTGAGTAGGCAATGCGCTGGGCCGCGTTATACTTTTTTTGAGGTGGAGCCATCTTTCGGATATGCAGATCGTGCAGCAGCACCAGCCAGGCCTCTTTAAACGAGTGTTTATTTGGCAGCAACTCCCGCCATTCGCCCGAAAACCAAGTGTATAACACATAAGCGATACCGTTCAGCAAAAAGACCCACATAAATAAAAAGTGGAAAGCCATCCCTTCAGACAGGCGACGTGTGATATGGAATGTTTTATAAAACCACTCCGGGAAAAACTTCACAAACGTATGCCCGAACAGCGTGATACTGTAGGCATCGTTAGCCCAATAGATCAGCATACCGCTCCATATCATGATGCTCAGCACCGGGAAATTTATCCAGTGTGCCCAACGTATGGCTAAAGGGTGTTTTTCTTTAATAACCTTCATGGTTGCTGTAATTATTCAGTACCTATCTTCAACGTTTTATAACTGCCATTGTTCCGTTGGTTGCGAAGGCCATTTTTGAGGCCGCCTCAATACCGCCGTTTTCACTGTTTTGCACCAAGCCAATTACTTCGTAACCTGCGGTATTAAACCCTGTAGGTAATGGCAGGGTAACCGAGCCTGATTTTTTATCAGTAACTTGTTGCAACTCACGCACTATTTGCACATGCGGTAATGTTCGGCCTTCGTTTTCGCCGCTTTTCACCACGGTACGGGCATTTTTCTGTACCAAAGCAAATAATAAAATAGTTTTATCACCGGCATTTTCAGCTTCATAATTGACGGTTACCCCACTTTTATCGGCCTTTAGTCCGCTTAATGATAAGCGCGCGTTATGTTGCTCCTTTAATGATGCGGTAATTGCATTCCGTAACGTTCCTTCCTGCGAACCTACAAATTCTGTTTTGCCGTTTACCACAACCTGCGGCGTATATACCGATGCCCCTTTTATCCAACCGGTGTATTTGTATTGCCTTTCAGAATACGCATGTTTACTAAATGCGTCCTTCCAGCCCAAACGGTTCCAGTAATCAACATGGTAGGCTAATATGTATACCGGCTCATTTTTCTTTTGCTGTTGTATTTTAGCCAGTACCGCATCTGCCGCAGGGCAGCTTGAACATCCCTCTGATGTAAAAAGCTCTATAACCGTAAAACCTGTTTGCTTCTTATTCTCTTCGTATTCAGCGTGACTGCCGTTTTTGAAAGCGCTTGCTGTAAGCAATATGGTTACCAGGCATAGCAAGCTGTATAACTTTATATTTTTCATGTGGCTACTTCTGTTTAATTTACTATGATGATTTACGTAATTAGTCGGCTGCGAGGATAAAACCTTACAACAAATTTTATCTTTTTATTATCTACCTCAAAATAAAGAAGTTAAATTTCAATTTTATTGTAAGGATACGCAGCCGGATACGACTAAGCATCTGACAAAAACACTATAGTAATTATATATGGATGTAAACACGCCCGTACCCGACCCGGGTAAGTGGGTTAATAACTATGCCGATTTTCTGTTTGGATACGCCATTTCACGCTTAAACAATGAAGAACAGGCGAAAGACCTGGTACAGGAAACTTTTTTGGCCGCGTTAGAACGATTAGGAACTTTTGAAAACCGCAGTACAGAACGCACTTGGTTGGTAAGTATTCTTAAAAATAAAATAGTTGATGCCTACCGCAAAAAAGCGGGGAGTCCGGCTTTTAGCGAGATCAAGGCGATTGAAGAGCAACAGGACTTTTTTGATGAAGATACCGGACACTGGAAGGCCGAACACCAACCACTATCGTGGGGTGCCGATGGCAACGCGTTACTAACCAATAAGGAGTTTAACAACATACTGCAAAAGTGTATGCAAAAACTGCCGCCAATGTGGATGTCGGTTTTCAGCATGAAACACCTGGATGATGCGCCTACCGAAACCATTTGCACCGAACTGAAACTGAGCGCGGCTAACTTTTGGGTTATTATACACCGGGCCAAGCTTAATTTAAGGGCATGCCTTCAAAAACACTGGCTATAAATTAAAGTAACATGAGCAGATTAAAAAACATACAAAACAACTGTAAGCACGCTACTTTTTTAATAGAGAAGAAGCATACCGATGGCCTTACATTCAGAGAAACGGTAGAATTGCGCATTCATCTCACCGGTTGCTCTATGTGCCGGTTGTTTAACAAGCAAAGCAGGCAGATCAACGAAATGGTAAAGCAACTGTTCAGGCGCTCGGCCGAAACCAGGCTGGATGATGCCTACAAACAGCGTCTGCAAAACCTGATTGATGATGAACTGAATAAAAATTAAAAAATGCTGTAAGGTTTGTAAGCCGCCTGCGACTAAGCAGGAAACAAACAAATAAAAATGAAAACGAATCAATCAGTAAAAATCAGCAAATCAATTTTATTAACAGTAGTTGCCGCATTTGTAATTACCATCGGCAGCGTGCTTAACGTACAGGCATCAACCATCGTCCCAATTAAAGGCGGGCATATTACCACTGCCAGCGATACCGGCAAAACAAAAAAGAAAGCCGACAAAGTGAAAGCCAAGAAAAAAGGCAAAATGGACAAAATGGGGTCGGACAAAATGGGAGATGATAAGATGGGCAAGGATACCGGCAAAATGTAATTCCTTTTTAAAAAAAGTTGTGATAAAAAGAGGGCTTCGGTCCTCTTTTTTGTTTTAACTCACCCGATCTATATTGAGTAGTGCATTATTGGTTAACATGTAAAGGCGGCGGGACGCCGCGTAATAGTCGTCACTCGGCCGGAGCCGTAGCGACTGCAGCTAATTATTTGAAATCCACCCTCTTTTTGCTTGCAAAGAGAGGGTCGCCCAGCGAAGCAAAGGCGGGGTGAGTCACTCACCGGCAATGTACAATTCCGTTCCCTCAAAAGCCTCCAACTCCTGCTGATTATGGCTAACTATCAACACTTTACAATTCAGTTCAGCGAACAACTTTTTTAAATCGCTTATCAGCGCAGCTTTAACTTCCTTATCCAGTGCCGAAAATGGTTCGTCCATCAGCAGTATTTTGGGTTTTATGGCGATGGCCCGCAGTATGGCCAAGCGTTGCTGTTGCCCACCAGATAGGTAAGCAGGTTTATGCGTGGCGAAAGCCTCTAAGCGTCCGATTGTTAATAAGCGTTTAATCCAGTCTGCATCTGTAGTAGCATATTCCAGGTGTTGCTGTACCGTCATGTTTGGGAACAGGGCGTAATCCTGAAACACGAAGCCTACCCGCCGTATTTGTGGCGAAAGATTGATCTGCTTAGCTGTATCCAGCCATGTTTCGTCATTTACAGTAATTTTTCCCGCTTCGGGATTTATCAAACCGGCTATTACTTTCAACAGCGTGCTTTTACCCGCGCCCGATGGTCCGTAAATTTTGGTAACGCTACCTGCCGCGAATTGGTGGTTCAGCTTTAGTGCCTGCTGCCCGTTGTAAGCCTTTAGCTTTTTTTCAAAATCTACTACTATCATTCCAGCGGGCTTTTGGCTTGGTACCTGTTATAAATAAATACGCTGCTCACCATTACAAAGGTAATGCACAGCAATATCAGCGAATAATTCCCTGCCGAAGCATAATCCATTTGTTCAACAGCATCGTATACCGCTATAGATGCCACGCGTGTTGTATTCGGGATATTACCGCCAATCATCAGCACCACGCCGAATTCGCCCAGTGTATGTGCGAAGGTGAGTACTGTGGCTGTTAGCAACGATGGCTTTATGTTGGGCAGCAACACTTTTACAAAAGTTTGCCACTTGCTTTTACCCAGCGTGTACGATGCCTGCGATAATGAAACGGGCAACTGCTGCAAGGCCGACTTTACAGGGCCTATCATAAACGGCATACTGTAAATAACCGATGCCAATACCAGGCCTTCAAACGAAAATACCAGTTGCACATCAAATGTATTCTGCAGCCACTTACCAAAGCCATTTTGCGGACTAAAAGCCAGCAGCAAATAAAAACCCAGTACCGATGGCGGCAACACCAGGGGCATAGTAATAACCGCCTCAATAATAATTTTAAAGAATGACTGTCCCTTTGACAACCACCAGGCCACAGGCAAACCTACCAGCAGCAAAATGAATGTGGTAATGCCCGCCAGCTTTAGTGTAAGCCATATAGGCGAAAGATCTATCAAAAAAATATGGGCTATGCTCACAGTGTTTTATAACCGTATTGTTTAAATATACGTTTTGCAACGGGGCTTAATATATACTGATAAAATTTTTGAGCCTGTATATTGTCCTTAGCATGGGTTAACAGCACTATACCCTGCTGCATGGGCGCGTACATTTTTGTATCGATGGCTTTCCAATATAAAGGCTGCGTTTCTTTCACTAACGATTGCGTGGTAAAACCCACCTCAACCACACCGGTGGTGATGTAGGTATTTACCTGCGATATGCTTTCGCCATAAACCGCCTTGGGTTTTATTTTATTTAGGATACCGGCTTTTGTCAGCGCTTCTTCGGCGGCTTTGCCGTAAGGCGCTATCGCCGGGTTGGCTATGGCTATTTTTTTTACCGATTTGCTTTGCAGCAGTTGTTGCCAGTTATTAAAGGCCAGTTGCTTGTTGCTGCAAATAATCAGGCTGCCCAAAGCATATACCTCCGGCTTATCGGTAGCCGAACCGTCTTTATACAGTTTCTCCGGAAAATCCATATCAGCCGACAGGAATACATCGTAAGGCGCGCCGTTGCTAATTTGCGCCACCAGTTTGCCCGACGAACCCGAAACAGGTTCTATATCGATACCCGTGCGCATTTTAAAATCTTTTTGCAGGGCTATAATTACCGTTTGCAGGTTGGCAGCCGCGGCTACCTTTATAGCTTGGGCCGATGCCTGCAGCATTGCAAACAGGCAAACAGCTGTAATACACAGCTTTGTTTTTATTGGGGATATAATATTGATCATATACGCTATTTATACCTACTCAATTATAAACAAAAAAAGCCGTGCCTGATGAGGCACAGCTTGGTAAATAAATATAAAGGTCAGTTAATATTTATCAAATTCTTATATAACTACAATTCCTCGTCGTGTTGTGAAATATCCAAACCAACCAGTTCCTCTTCCGGGGTAACACGCAGTTTGCTGATCATATCGGTTACTTTTAACAAGATGAAAGAACCAACGAAAGCGAATACCGATACGCCTGCCAAAGCAGCCAGGTGGATCAGGAACAAATGTGTATCACCGTAGAACAAACCATTACCGGTAGTATTGGCGCCATTTACATTCTGATGAGCGAAAACACCGGTTAACAGCATACCTACCATACCGCCTACACCATGGCAAGGGAATACATCCAAAGTATCATCGATAGAAGTTTTGCTTCTCCAGATCACTACCAGGTTACTTACCACAGCAGCAACTATACCAATGATGAGTGAGTGAGGAATGGTCACAAAACCCGCAGCCGGGGTAATAGCTACCAAACCAACCACCGCGCCTATACAGGCACCAACTACTGAAGGTTTTTTACCGCGCAGCATATCAAAGAAGATCCAGGCGATGGCAGCAGCGGCAGAAGCGGTAGTAGTAGTACCCAAAGCAGTAGCAGCAAGCGCGTTGGCACCTAAAGCAGAACCCGCGTTGAAACCGAACCAGCCGAACCACAGTAAACCTGTACCTAACAATACATAGCTGATACGTGCAGGTGAATGCGCTTTATCGGTACGTTGTTTCAAATAAATAGCAGAAGCCAAAGCAGCCCAGCCAGCAGACATGTGTACCACGGTACCGCCTGCAAAATCAAGCACGCCTAATTTAAAGAAGAAGCCATCCGGGTGCCAGGTAGCGTGAGCCAAAGGCGCGTAGATGAATATCATGAATAAGCAAAGGAAGATCACATAAGAGTTAAAGCGGATACGCTCGGCAAACGCGCCGGTGATCAAAGCCGGGGTAATCACCGCGAACTTTAACTGGAACATGGCGAACAATACCAATGGGATAGTAGGGGCTAAAGACCAGGTAGCATTACCCAGCATGCCTTTCATCATAAAGAAAGTGCCCGGGTTACCGATAAAGCCGCCGCCGATATCATCACCGAAGGCAAGGCTGAAACCGAAGATCACCCAAAGGATGGTGATCACGCCCATACAAACAAAGCTTTGCATCATGGTAGAAAGTACGTTCTTTTTGCTCACCATACCTCCGTAGAAGAAGGCCAGGCCCGGTGTCATGATGAGTACAAGGGCGGTACTTACCAGCAGCCATGCGGTGTCGCCGCTGTCGATCTGGCTGTCTTTTACAGTAGTTACATCTACCGATGGATAAACCAGCGCCAGGATCACTACTACGACAAGTAATAAGAAGGGTAGGATTTTTTTCATGTTTTATAGTTTTTAGTTAGGGTTATTTATATTGTTTAATACAAAGCGGTTAAATTCAAGGCTTTCATCTTTATTTAATCGCTCCGTTTTAAAAATTACCATTTTTTAAAGGTATTTGTTAAACATTATTTGGCCGCATCCAAAAAACAGTATATAATCTGTTTATCAACCCCTCGTCAAATCTTGAAAATAATTCAATTTAATGATTTATCTCATTGTTTGATTGCCAATTTTCTCAATAGTTCTGCAATATTGATAAAATTTATAATATTTTAAAGAGTTTTTTAAAAAAATCTGAATAAACATCCTTTACTAACTTAAATATTAAAAAACAAAACACCTTTATCGAAATAATAAAGCATATTTCCCTCTCCAATTTGGAATATTTTTATAAAAACTTAATAAATTATAAAAACACAGACATATAACTACTCCATAAACCAAAAAAGCCCGACTGGAAGTAGTCGGGCCGGATATTTAAATGTAATAATTAGTTCTGTGTTATAGGTTCGTGGTATTTATGGCAGGTCTGCGCGCAATTATTGCATGCCTCGGCGCATTTTTGGCAATGCACGTGCTCATGTTTGCTGCATTCGGCGGCACATTGGCTACAAATTTCTTCGCAAAGCAATAAATACTGTAATGAAATATCAGATCCGCGTTGCAGCAGCCTCGCGGCCAGGGCACATATATCAGCACAATCACGATCGAGGCTGATACAGTCTGCCATCATTTTAACATCATCCTCCTGCAAACATGCCGAAGCGCAGTTTTCGCAAGCCAAAACACAATCCAGCAGTGTTCTGATCAGGTCCTGGTATTCACTATTGTTTTTCATGGTGGTTAGTTTATTAATAAGTACCACCACAAACAGTGTATAGTTTTTATAAAAGCAAAAAAGGCGGCAAACCTAAGTTCACCGCCTTGTTGTTATTAATCACTAAAACTTTTATTGTCCGCTATCGGCAGGTACAGGTGCAGCGGGCGCGGTATTTTCATCCTCGTCAGATGGTACGCCTACTACTTTATATACCTTATTATCGTTAGCATCATGGTCTTCTTTGTAATAAACGCCATCCGGAGATACAAACAGTTTTTCACCATTCACTTTAACCTTACGTGTGTCAGCAGGCAGATCGGTAACGATATCGCCTACCAGCGGCAGTTGCTCATCGTAACCGGCCTCATCAGTATTTAGCTGACCATCTTTACCGGCTACCTGGTAAGTGGTGGTGCCATCATCTTTAGTTACCTGCTGATAGTACACACCGTTCATCTCGTAATATTGTTGCCCGTTGATAACTATTGAAGATGCTTTTGAAGGCAGTTCTTTAATCTCGGCACCTACAGGTGGCTCAACTACGGTATACTGATCGTTCAGTTGCTGGTAGTACAACCCATCACTGTAGTAATATTGCAGGTTATTCCAGTAAAAAGGATAGTAGCCATAAGGCAAAACGCCAATACTAAAACCTATATGAGGCATATAATATGAGTTATAATAGCCGCGATAGTAGTTATAAAAACCACGGTTGCCATAACCATAATAACCGCCTCCATAGTAACGACCGCCACGATAGTAACCACGGTTGTTGCCATAATAAGGGTTACGGTAAACCCTTTGGTTATATGCGCCACGGTTGTAATAACCACCACGGCTTATACGTGTATTGTATGAATTATTGTACCTGTTGTTACCGCTAACGCCATAAGAAGGACGCGTACCCGGCGCAACACCTACACGGTTATTATATGAACCACCGTAAGATGGGCGAACCGTAGCAGCACTACCCGACGGGCGCGAAAAGCTACCGCTTGATGGGCGAGAGAAACTCCCACCTGACGGGCGAGAGAAACTACCGCTCGATGAAGGACGTGAAAAACTGCCGCCACCGCCACCATAAGATGGACGCGAAATACCCACACTACCGCCGCCACCGCCGCGAGAACCACCACCACCGCCACCACGAGAACCACCGCCTCCGCGTTGCGCATCAGCCGAGAGTATAGTAAACGAACATAAAAGTCCGCTCAGGGCGATGTAAAGCAAATTTTTATATGACCTTTTCATTTTGAATATGTTAAGCACTCAGTATTGGTTTGTACTGATATGTAATAGACTATTGTATGTTTAAACGGTTTAACGTGCTTTAAATTATTTTGTTAAGAAAATTGACTGTCATTTAATTAACACATTGGCGGGCGCTTAGTTCTCCATCTTGTCATTTCGAACGCAGAGAGAAATCTTCTTCGCCTTTATGTTTGCTACCTGTAAATAGCAGAAGATCTCTCCTCGTTCCTCGTCGAGAAGACAAGGGAAATCAGGTAAGGTCCGCAACAAAAAATATTTTTTGAAACCAAATAATAACTTAATAGCTTAGTATATAATTATATACCTAAAATTATGAAAATAACCAACAGTCATTTAAATGAGTGCGACAACCATTTAAATGAAACCGGCGCGCGCTCCCATGCCGCCAATCAGCAACGTGATCTTACATTAGCGCATGACCCTAATGAGCATGACGATGATGACGACAGCTACGGGCTGTGATCAGATCTCTTCGGCGATAAAGATGAACGGTTGATCAAACTGCAGGCTGAAAAAGCCATCGTGCAGTGTTTGTAACCTGTCTTTCGCCAAAACGGACAACCCGCTGTGCTGAACATTATGGGGCTGTAGCAGCAGCTCGATAATTTCACCAGCGGGTTTCCATTTACTAAAGCCTGTGGTTACCGGGTAAATCTTTTTATGATCGTGGTAGATAACGAGGTTGATCTTATCGACAAAAAACTCAAAACTATGCAGATCGAGCTCATCGGTAACGATATTCACCGAAGGATATCCCTGCGCTACCAAATACTTCATAGCTGCCAGCGCAAAGCTATCATCTCCGGCAGGCATCAGTTTTACATCCGATTGCAGGTCGGCATCCGCCTGGTTGGCTATCAACCAGTCGTACTTAATGCCTTGCGCGTTGAGTATCTCGGCCGTATCGGGAGTAACGATCACGGTAGGGCTCCACTCCAGTAACTGGCCCAACAATTCATCCTCAAAATTATCTAAACCGAGCACCAGTAAAGCAGGTTCCTGTTTTTCGCGCACTACATGATGGGATGACATTGGATGTTAGTTTTATGTTAATGTGACAAAAATAGCAATTGTTTTATCAAGGTGTATGAGCCCCGGGCAGGGCACATGGGGAATACCTATTCATCTTGAAACGCAGTGAGAGATCTTTTGCGCTCGTTATTTTTTTACCGCGGAGTTAAGGAGGCTTGCGCAGAGTTAGGAGAGAGAAATTAGATAAAGACTTACGAAGTGTTGAAAGCGCGATATGTTAATATACATACTCCAGCGTGGCCGGATTATCAAACGCTACATTGTAGAGTATATCGTATAGCCATTTAGCTATCTCTGTTTTTATGGGAGTGGCATCCTTAAAGTTTGCCATATTATAATAGAAGGTGAACAGGTTATTGTCGCCCCCTATAAAGCCCGCTTTGGTAAACGGCTCCGTATACTCGTAACCCATGTGCCGTGCCACGGCATCGGTTACCCGGAACGAGATAACCAATAGATTGGCTTTATGTAAAGAAAAGCTAAAGTGCATATCAACGGACTTTTTAAGGATCAGTTTAAAGCCTGTACATCTACCTCCGTACAGCGCGAACAAGGCATCATCAATCTCCTGGGTGTCGTAAAGTGGTTTGTTCTGCAATAAGGCAAGCTTACGTTGTATGGTGGCTTGCGCCTGTTCAATATGCTTAGATACGGCTGATGTCATATAAGCAGATCCGTCGGTACGCATTACTTCTAAATTTTTTATCCTCCGCCGTAATTCCTGTACTTCCGTATAACCCGGTGTTTTAAATTCATTCAGGCGATACAAGATCCTGTTAACCTCCCATAAGGCAGTAGCGTTATAATCTGCCGATAAATAATCGCCCTCGGCTACCGCTAATTTTATCTGGGTTTCCAGCGCTTGCTTTTCGGTTTCGTAGTATTCAATAAGCAGGTCGAGGTCGTTTTCATACAGCATGGCTTAGGCTGTCTAAATTAAGCATTATCTGCCGAAAGGCATATCAACTAAACGTTAACAAAGAGTGCTGCCCGGCGGTGTGCATATCACGCCAAACCTGGTTGATCTCCGTATCCGGATTAGCTGCTTTCAGTCCGCAATAGGTATACAAACTGTTCACGCTTTCGCGGGCGGCTTTGGCCAATTTTCTGCTGCTTGTGCTTACCTGTTGCAATTCGGCTTCGGTTAAAATATTATTGCTGATAGTTTGCCAGGAGGCATCAAGCGCTTCATAAAATGCCGAACGACATTGCTCTAAATTACTTATGGTTTGTTGCAGTAATTCCTTTAATAATGCTTTTTGCACTTCTGTCGTTTTTTCGCGACTTGCCCTTTCTTCAAATATGGGCCCGCACAGGTCGGTAAAATGTACTGCCAATCCGGACAGATTAGCGGCCAAGGTAGCTTCTGCCAGTTGCAGAAAAGGGTACCGGTAAAGCGGGTCATCAATCACGGAAAAATCAGGATCTATCTTAAAACAACGGTCCTGCTTTACAAACAGATTTTTTACCTCATAGCCATCGCTTCCGGTCGCCATCATGCCTACATATTTCCAGGCGGAGAAAAGGCTAACATCGGCCCTGTCGAAAATAAACGGTAATACCAGCGGAGTGCCATCACTATTTAACACAGGTTCATCGTCTTGATAAATTGTGCAATTGGCCGTTAAGTGTGTGGCATGATGCGCGCCGCTGGCATACATCCAGCTGCCGTTAATGATGTAGCCGCCATCGGTAATTGTAGCTGTACCGGTTGCCGCGCCGCTGCCTGCCAAACAAAGCTGCGGGTTGTTGAATATTTCGGCAGCGACATCCGCCCCTAAAAAACCACCGAACCAACCTGCTCCGCTGCACAAGGTAACCACCCAACCCAAACTGCCGCTGGCCCAGCTTAGCGCTTCTTCCAGTCTTACCTGTTCGGGCAATGCCAGTTGCAAGCCCGAATAAGCCTTCGGGACTAAAAACTTAAACCATTGCTGCTCATAAATAAGCGCCAGCTGATCGGGCTGTAATTTGCCAGCCTTTTCGGCAACAGGCACCGCGTCGCGGATGGTTTTTACCCATTCGGGTTTTAAGTATGTTGAGGGATGCGTCATTTTTAGAATAAAGAGTATGGAGTCAGGAGACAAGAAAGAAATTAGGAAAGATCAGCTTCAGACCTCTGCCCTGATTCTTGCATCTTAATTCCTGATTCTTTTTTAAGTATAGAGTCAAGAGACAAGAAGGAAAGTAAATTAAGAAAGGTTAGCTTCAGCCTCCTATCTTGATTCTTGCATCTTAATTCCTGCTTCTCTCTCCGATCTTTTCCAATCAAAGTAACCAAAAATAGCTACCACAAACAGTATAATAGTTAACATGGCGAACAGCGGTAATTGCTTATGGAACAGCAGTGGTACCGCAAACAGGTTACTTATATTAAGCAGTATCCAGTTCTCTATTTTGCGGCGGGCCAGCAGCCACATACCTGCCCACGCGGTTGATGATACCCAGGCATCCCATACCGGCACGGTTGAGGGTGTAAAGTGCTTAAGCGCCAGGTATAGCACCAGCCAGCCGCCAAACACAATAGCCAGTGTAATATACCATTCGTTCCGGGTACTGTAGCTTACAGGTATGGGTGGCTGGTCGCGTTTGCGCACCCAGTATATCCAGCCATAAACACTCATCACTATATAATAAACGTTCAGCAGGGCTTCGGCAAAAAGCTGCACATCTACCAGTAAATACACCCATATGGTGGTGGCTACTAACCCGGCAGGGTAAAGCCATATTTTATTAGCCCGCGCCAGCAATACCTCGGCCACGCCAAACACCACAGCTACCCATTGCAGCCAGGTGGTTTCTTTAAATTGTGATACAAACAGATCTATCCAGTATTGCATTTTGTGAGATGTAAGAGGTAAGAATCAGGATACAAGAATCAGAAGATATAACGAAGCATAGATTGCTTGGGTCTTGTCTCTTAATTCTTGTATCCTGACTCTAACATGTTAGAAACTTAAACTAACCGATGCCAGCAAATTGCGTGTGGCCTGCGGGAAAAAGTAGTTGTAGTTATACAGCGTACCTGCGGTTACACCCGGATAGGTTGCGCCGTTGGCCTCATACTTTTTGCTGAACACATTATTAACCAATAAGGTAAGGCCTATGTTTTTAACACCGCTTACGCTGAAGTTATAGTTAAGCCTTACATCGCTCACAAAGTACGATTTCAGGAAACGGTTAACCGCGTACGAATTATTGGCCACATCCGGCGAAGTGGTAATGCCATCGGGGTTAATGTTCGAGGTATTGTCCAAATATTGTTTGCTTACATACTTGCTGATGAACGCGATGCTGCCGCGTTTAACCGGTGCAAACGTAATTTCGCTGCCGCCGATAAACGATGGCGAATAGGCGATATTGGTTTTGCTGAAAAACTGCGGCACAGGCGGTAGCGGGGCGTAATCTTCAGTAGTATTGCTCAAAGCCTGGCTCAGGTTTTTAATTTTATTGGTGCTGATGGTAGCATTGGCAGCCCAGTTTAACTGGTTGGTGATCTTTACACGGCCATCCACCTCAATACCTGCGCGGTAACTATCATCCACGTTTTTGCGGATCTGCGAACCCACATCATTTAGCTGACCGGTAATTACCAACTGATTTTTATACAGCATATAATAAGCGTTGATGCCCGCGCTAAAGTTGCTCTGCGTAGTGCGGTAACCCAGCTCAAAATCTTTCAGATTTTCTGATTTTGGCTTGTTCTGATCGGCCAGCCTGTCGGTATAATCATTACGATTGGGCTCGCGGTTACCTACCGCGAAAGAGAAGTATACGTTGTTTTGCTGATCAATCTGGTAAGTAACACCCGCTTTAGGATTAACAAAATTGAATTTGGCCAGTTCGTTTACAAACTGTTGCTTGTTCTCGGGCCCGTAAATTTTGTAGTATATATTGCGGTACTGTACATCGCCATATAGTAATACTTTGCCCCATTGGTATTCGGCACGGGCAAAAATGTTAAAGTCGTTCTTTTTGGCATTGTTGCGGTAGTACTCATAGTTGGGGCCGATGCCCGCGCTTTGTTCCGTGTAGATCACGTTACCAAAATGGTCGCCATCGTATTTGTTGTAAGCGCCGCCTACAATAAGGTTCAGCTTGCCGGGATTATATTTAAGGGAATAGGTAACGCCATAAAAATCATTATCTAACCAACGGCGACGCGCCAAATTAGTACTGGTGATGGTATCGCCCCCAACAATTACCGGCTTTATGCTATAAGTACCTTGGAGGTCGTCATCTTTACGGTACTCCTCATAATAACCCGCGCCCTTGGTATAGTGCAAGGCTCCGCTAAAGGTCAATTCGGGCGTAATGCGCTGATCGTACAGCAACTGGTAGTGATGCTGTGTATAATCATCTACCTGGTCTTTATAATAATTGTTTTCGGAGATGTATCCAAGTTCATTGTAACGACGGTTGTTCGGGATAGAATTATCGCCTATCACATAGTCGGGCACGCCGTTCCAGGCCTGGTAGGTACGCTCGTAACCTGTAAATACGTTTGCACGGATAGTAGCTGTTTTGCCATAATAAGCGCCGCTTAAAAAGTACGATTTTAGATTTGATGAAGCCCTGTCGATATACCCGTTAGAGTGCACGCGCGATAAACGACCGTCGAAAGTGAAATGATCGCCCAGTAGGCCTGTACCTACGTTTACCGTGTTTTTAACCGTACTGTACGAGCCTATGGTATTGTTCAGTTCGGCGTAAGCGGTATCGCGGCGGGTGCCGGTTTGTATGTTGATACTACCGCCAAAAGCACCGGCACCATTAGTTGAGGTACCTACACCACGCTGCACCTGTATATTGTTTACAGACGAAGCCAGATCGGGAACATCCACAAAAAAAGCTCCCTGGCTTTCCGAATCATTATACGGAATGCCATTTACTGTTACGTTAATGCGCGAACCATCAGACCCACGGATGCGGATCCCCGTATAGCCAACGCCCGTTCCGGCATCTGACGATACCACTACCGACGGCGTTTGGTTAAGCAGGTAAGGCAAATCCTGACCAAGGTTATTCTTCTCCAGGTCTTTTTTGCTTAAGTTGGTAAAAGCCGTAGGCGAGTTTTTGCTTGCACGTGTAGCCGTAATAGTAATGGTTTCGGTAGTGAGCGAACTGCTTGTCAATGTAAAATCAGCAACACGACTGGCGGCGTTCAGCGTAATAGTTTTACTGACGGCTAAATAACCAATGTAACTTACTGTTAAATTGTAAGTGCCTTTGTTTAAATTGTTGAAACTGTACTTTCCGTCAGCATTGGCAACGCTGCTTTGCGCAGGATTTGCAATAGTAATGGTAGCGCCGGGCAGTACTTCGCCGGTTTGATTAGTAACCTTTCCGGATATGGAAAGCTGGGCCGATGCCAAAGCAGGCAGCAGCAGGGCGAATATCGCCGCAAATAAATTTTTCAATCTTTAATAATAAAAATTAGTTAAACCATCTCCGCATCAGGGCAATACGCAGTACACTTAACTTGTTACCTCTCCCTACGCCGGCATTACCCGGATCAGGTTCGTGTTTTGGTTGCGAGTGGCGTTTATGCAGTATGAGTTATAATGTACTAACCGGATACTGAAAACTGTAACTCTTAACTCAAAACAATGGGTATGATCTCAGCCTGTCTTTAAGTTTGGTATTAACGTTCTGCAGTACGTTATTGCAACCAAAGCAAGGCACCCCTTGAGAATTATAAGCGCAAATATATAATTTTTTTAATAAGTCGGGGAAGAGAGTAAGTCTGGAAGTCCGAAAGACCGAAAGTCCGGAAGTCAGAAAGGTCGTAAGACGGAAAGTTAGGACAAAGACAGTGAAGAAAGATTGTTGGAATAAGCACAAAAAAGGCGGGAATGAATATCCCGCCTGGCTCTCGATAATCAGGTGTTAATATTTTTTGTTAGTCTTTATGATTGTAGCTGATCACCCTCGTGATCTTCCATTTATCATCTTTCTGTTTCCATATAGTGATAAAACTGGCCGAACCTTGTGGTTCTTTTTTCCCGTTTACCATTTTGTAAAAGCGGTGTTCGCCCATTTCCATGGCGCCATAAAAATCGAGTTGATATACCTTGGCACTTACCAGCTGGCGCATCATTCCGCCATTTTCGCATACCGATTTCATAGATTTCATCAAGTCGTGGCGCGATTCGGTGTAGCCCGTGCGGTCGTTAAAAAACTCTACATCGCTGTCGTAATAATCTTCAAATTTATCAAGATCACATTTGTTATAGGCATCAAAAACTTCTTTATCTAATGCGATGATCTTGCTGTATAATGATTTTGAAGCTGCTTTTTTGGTTGATTGCGCGCTGGCTGTAATTGAAGTACCGGCTAATAGCAGTAATAAAATAGTTGTGTAACGTTTCATGATGTACATATAAACCACGATCAATATCATTTTGTTGGCTGCTTTGTATTGTTTTTTTGTTTGGTGATAGAGCGATCGCCCGTTTCTTCCCTCACAAAAACTTTGGAAAACGGTGTAATTCCGAACGAGGAGAAACTATTCTCTTGATTGATAGCGAAAAATCTTCTGCTCATAAGTAGGTAGCAGACCTACATAGCGAAGAAAATCTCTCCCTATGGTCGAAATGACAAAAAAGGCATAAAAAAACCTGTCATCCTGAGCGTAGCGAAGGATCTTCTTCACCATACAAGCAGGCGATTAGATGCTTCGTACCTCAGCATGACAAGGTTGTATAATGCAGACCGGCGATTACAAAAATACCGGCCTATCCAATTTTATAGCAATACGGTAAGCTGCGTTCATCAACCCTACGTGACTATATGCCTGCGGAAAGTTACCCCATTGGCTGCCGGTTGCTTCGTCAACATCTTCGCTGAAGAGGAGCAGGTGGTTACAATATTTCATGAGGTTTTCAAACTCGCGCATGGCATCATCCATACGGCCTACGCAGGCCAGGGCTTCTACATACCAAAAGGCACATATAAGGAACGTAGTTTTCGGTTTGCCAAAATCATCGGCGTGCAGATAGCGGTAAAACAGGCCATTCGGGGTTTTTAATTCCTTTTCTAACGCCGCCAAATGGTCTTTCGCTTTTTGTGATGCCGGGTCGAGGTAGTTCATCATGATAAGCTGCAAGGTACTGGCATCCAAATGCGGACTATTGGCCGCGTTGGTATATACCTTCCGTTCCGGATCGTAACAGCTTTCAATATGCGCTGCCGCACGGTCGCGTAATGAATTGGCGCGGTCTACCAGTTCCTGGTTACCTATGGTTAAGGCCATTTTAGCAGCGGCATTACAGCCCGCCCACTGGAACAGGTTGCTATAACAATGCACGTTAGCCATGTTACGGAACTCCCATATCCCGGCATCTTTTTCATCAATGGTGCGCTCAATTTTACCCAACAGCGATTCAATCCACCGTACCGAATCTTTGCGCTCGGTAAATACAAAGCGGTGATCGGTATACAACGGCAGCAGCGATATCAGCACCTGCCCGTAAATATCATTCTGGATGTGCTCGTAAGCCTGGTTGCCCACACGTACGGGCTTGTTGCCAAGGTAGCCATCGAGGTGATCCATAATTACCTCAACCAAGTCCTTTTTACCGGTAATGCCATACAGCGGCTGATAACGAAAATCTTCACCATCTGAGAAAGATATATCGGCCACATAGCCAAAATAGCGTTCCATTTCCTCAAAGTGACCTATGTGGTTTAGCGAAGTAAGCACGTAATAGGTATCGCGCAGCCAACAGTAGCGGTAATCCCAGTTGCGCTCGCTTTTATCGTATTCGGGCAGGCTGGTGGTACTGGCGGCTATAATAGCCCCGGTATCTTCAAACTGGTGAATTTTTAAAACCAAGGCCGAGCGAATCACATATTTTTGGAAATACCCGGCAATGGCCGAATGCTTGATCCATAAGCGCCAGTACTCGGTAGTGGCTCGTAAAAAGCGTTCGGCGGTACTTACCAGCGGCGCTTCCAGCGGATCGCCGTAGGACAGCAGCAAATATTTTGGTTCGCTTATTTGAAAGTATTGTTCATCTATTACATAACTCACCGGTATGTTGGTGGTAAGGCGCATGGTTTCGTCGCAGCCGGCGTAATCAATGTGGTTGCTGCCCGGTCTGGCTTTTTGTTTACGCCTGCCGTAATCACATACCGGCTCGCACTTTACACGGATGCGTGGCAAGCCCTCAATCGCTTCAATTTTACGGATCAGCATCAGCGGCTTAAAGTAGCGCTCGTACTGGTAAAAGCGGGGCGCAAAGTCGGTAATGCGGTACGTGCCCGATTCGCAGGTGATCTCGGTGCAAATTACATTAGTATTTTCGAGATAGTACTGATGCGATGTATATTCTCCTTCGGGGAGGATAGAGAACTCGCCGCCTTTTTCGGTATCCAGCAGGCTGCCGAAAACGAAGGTGCTATCGAAGCGAGGCCAGCAAAGCCAGGCGATATTAGTGTTTTTATGTACGTGGGCCAAAAAAGCGCAATTGCCAATAAGACCGGTTTGATAGGTGTGTTTTTCCATAAGCAGTAGCAGCATATTGCCTTACCGCTTATAAAATCAAATGGGAGGTGTTTTTTGTTTTAGGTGGAAGTGATTTAGTGTGTTTTACCACAAGGGAACGAATTTTTACCGCGGAGTTAGCAGAGGTTTACGCGGAGGACACAGAGTTGTGTTTTGAGGATTGAGTTAGAGGATAGGAGAGAGACTATATAAGACATCCGAAGTTTTTAAAACTTCGGATGTCTG
The DNA here is from genome assembly GCF_059418565.1 of Mucilaginibacter sp. GW821-FHT07G05. NCBI lineage: Bacteria > Pseudomonadati > Bacteroidota > Sphingobacteriia > Sphingobacteriales > Sphingobacteriaceae > Mucilaginibacter > Mucilaginibacter sp. GW821-FHT07G05. The sequence continues at coordinate 273,052 of NZ_JBWKQC010000008.1, forward strand.
AAAATCAAAAAATCGGTGGAATCACCCTATCATAATCTGTGAAATCCAAAAAGAAATAAATCCCACCAATCAATCAAATCCTAAAAATCAAGGTTAAAATTCAGCGTTTTTCGGGAACCTTGGGAAAGGGATCACATCGCGGATGTTGCCCATGCCGGTTACGAAAAGCACTAAACGCTCAAAACCCAAACCAAAACCGGCATGCGGACAAGCGCCAAACCTGCGGGTATCCAAATACCACCACAGCTCATCTTTCGGGATGCCTATCTCGTCCATACGTTGTTCCAGTTTGTCTAAGCGTTCTTCACGCTGCGAGCCGCCTACAATTTCGCCTATGCCCGGGAAAAGGATATCCATAGCGGCAACGGTTTTACCATCGTCGTTTTGGCGCATGTAGAACGATTTTATTTCTTTAGGGTAGTCGGTTAAAATTACCGGTTTTTTAAAGTGTTTCTCTACCAGGTAACGCTCATGTTCCGATTGCAGATCGGTTCCCCAGCCTTCAACAGGGTATTGGAACTTCTTCTTTTTGTTCGGTGTCGATTCCTTTAATATATCGATAGCCTCGGTATAAGTAAGGCGCTCAAAGTTGTTATCAAGACAAAATTGCAGCTTCTCCAGCAAGGTCATTTCCTGGCGTTCGTTCTGCGGCTTTTGCTTGTCCTCTTCCTGCAAACGCTGACTTAGAAATTCAATATCCTCTTTGTTTTTATCCAGCGCATAGCTGATCACGTATTTCAGCAAATCTTCGGCAACGTTCATGTTGTCGGTAATATCGGCAAATGCCATTTCCGGCTCAATCATCCAAAACTCGGCCAAGTGGCGGGTAGTGTTTGAGTTTTCGGCACGAAAGGTTGGTCCGAATGTGTAGATATCGCTCAATGCCATAGCGCCCAGCTCACCTTCCAGCTGACCGGATACGGTAAGGTTGGTAGCGCGGCCAAAGAAATCTTGTTTGTAATCAACCTCGCCGCTTTCGGTACGTGGCGGGTTGGCAATATCAAAGTTGGTAACGTGAAAAGTTTCGCCCGCGCCCTCGGCATCCGAAGCCGTAATAACCGGCGTATGCAGGTACACAAAACCGCGATCCTGAAAAAACTGGTGAATAGCGAAAGACAAGCTGTTACGCACTCTGAAAATAGCGCCGAAAGTATTGGTACGAAAACGCAGGTGCGCTATCTCGCGTAAAAACTCAAGACTATGCTTTTTAGGTTGCAGCGGGTATTTCTCCGGGTCGCTGTCGCCCAGTACTTCAATTTCCTTGGCTTTTATATCAATTTTTTGGCCTTTACCTAATGATGGCACTACCGTACCGGTTACGCTTAAAGCCGCGCCCGTGGTAATGCGTTTTAATAAAGCGGCATCGGTATTTTCAAAGTCAACAACAATTTGTACGTTATTATTGGTTGAACCATCATTTAAAGCAATAAACTGATTATTACGAAAGGTGCGTACCCATCCTTTAACTGTTACATCAATGTTGGTTTCATCGCTCTCCAACAACGCTTTAATTTTAATTCGCTGGCTCATATAAATTATATTATTCGAGCGGCAAAAATACAATTATTTAGGTAATGCTACCCTGAATTTCCCTTTTGAAATATTTATATAAAAGGAGTACATAGCCTGTATGGGTGTACGCATCGGTACAAAGCTCAAATTAAAGTCGCCTGTTATAATGTTATTGGCCTTATCGTAATTGGTAACGGTTATCCAGTTATCGGCTGTATTGTCAGCCCAATAATTGGCAACAATTACATCTTGTCCAACGGTAACATAATAAAGGGCATTGGTATTATTCAGGCTGTATTTTCCTTTACCGGTAAACTTAATGCGGATATTCATGTGTTGTTCGCCATGGCCTGCGTACACGTTAAGTGAATCATTATAAAAAACAGCTGTTGGCTTTCCAAACCAGGTAGAGTCGCCTTGCTTGCCGGCCAAATAAAATTCAGCGCCGGGAGGTAAGCAGCAGTCAATTATTTCTTTTTCTTTAGTACAGGCAGTAATAGCTAACGTAGCCAAAAGTAATAGCAGGGTAACAGGTTTTTTCATTGGGGTTGGTGTTTTTAATAGTTACGTGTAGATATGCGCCAACGCTACAACCAATTGCAATTATTTAACAACGCTAATTTACATAAGCTATACCTGTTAATACCGGCAGATTGTATAAGTTTGTTGTCCGTTTTAATATTTTAAATAATGAACCCAAGGCTAAGCTTATTTTTAGGGATATTGTTCATCGCATTCTCCCCCATATTTGTAAGGCTTGCCCATGCCCCGGCGCTTACCTCCGCCTTTTACCGCATGTTTTTTGCCTGGCTGCTTTTGATGCCTTATTGCCTGTACAAAGGCCTGTTGAAAATAGACCGGAAAGACATCGGCGTAGCCATATTAAGCGGTATCATCTTCGCGGCAGATATATCGGTGTGGAATATATCCATCCTCAAAATAAGCGCTACGGTATCAACCTTGCTGGCCAACCTGGCCCCGGTTTGGGTAGGCTTATTGAGCCTCATTATTTTAAAGAAAAGATCGGGCTGGTTGTTTTGGTTGGGGACAGCTGTGGCCATAGTGGGTATGGTAGTACTGGTGGGTTATCAAAACATTATGCACTTGCAGGTTAACATTGGTGTGCTGCTGGCAGTACTGGCCAGTTTCTTTTACGCCTGTTATATATTGCTCACCAAAAATGTGCTGCAAAGGGTTAATACCCTTACGTTTATGTTTTACAGCATGCTAAGCTCTATTGTTGTGCTGTTTATTTTTAATCTTTTTCAGGGGAACAACCTCGTCGCTTTTTCGGCAGCTACCTGGTTTTATTTTGTTGCCACAGGCGTGGTTTGCCAGTTATTGGGGTGGTTAACCATTAACTACGCTATTAAACATTTGCCGTCAACTAACGTATCTATTACGCTGCTTAGCCAAACGGTGTTTACCGGTTTACTGGCGGTTTGGCTGCTGCACGAAAAGCTGGGCCTTACCGAAATAATAGGCAGCGTTATTGTGCTTGGCGGCATAGCAATTACATTTTTAAAGCCCTCATCATCAAATAAAATTGTAAATTGACTTATGCAATGTTAATGGCAATGGATGAATTGCCCTACCTTTGTAAGCGCTTATGATCACAAAATCCACCGTAGACAAGATAATGGAAGCCACCGATATTGCGGAGGTGATAGGGGATTTTGTGCAGTTAAAAAAGCGCGGCGCCAACTACGTAGGCCTGTCGCCGTTCAGTAATGAGCGTACGCCATCGTTCACGGTATCACCGGCTAAGGGCATTTTTAAATGCTTTTCATCGGGCAAGGGTGGTTCGGCGGTTACCTTTTTAATGGAGCTCGAAAAGTTCACCTATCCCGAAGCGCTTAAATGGCTGGCCAAAAAATACGGCATTGAGGTAGAAGAAACGGTAGAAACCAAGGAGAACCTCGAAGAACTGAACCGTCGCGAAAGTTTGATGATCGTGTCGGGCTATGCTGCCAAATTCTTCCAGGAAAGCATGTGGGATACCGACGAGGGCAAGGCCATTGGCCTAAGCTACTTTAAGGAGCGCGGCTTTACTGCCGAAACCATGCGCAAGTTTGAGCTGGGCTACTCGCCCGATCAATGGGAAGCCTTCACCGGGCGTGCCTTACAGGAGGGCTATCAGCAGGAATTTTTAGTAGAAAGCGGGCTTTCGGTAAAACGCGATAACGGTACTTTGTACGACAGGTACCGTGGCCGGGTAATGTTCCCGATACATAGTTTTACTGGCAGGGTGATCGCCTTTGGCGGTCGTACCCTTAAAAGTGATAAAAGCGTACCCAAGTACGTTAACTCGCCCGAATCGGAGATCTACCATAAATCGAATGTGCTTTATGGTTTGTTCTTTGCCAAGAAGGCCATTCGCGATGAGGATAACTGTTACCTGGTAGAAGGTTATGCCGATGTACTATCAGTGCATCAGGCAGGGATAGAAAATGTGGTGGCTTCATCAGGCACCTCGTTAACGGTAGAGCAGATTCGCCTTATTGGCCGCTTAACCAAAAATATAACCATTTTGTACGATGGCGACGCGGCCGGGATAAAAGCATCCTTACGCGGACTCGACCTGATATTGGAAGAAGGCCTCAACGTAAAGGTGGTATCGTTCCCTAACGGGGATGACCCGGATTCGTACGTGCGTAAGGTGGGTACCAATGCCTTTAAAACTCATATAGCAGAAAATCGTAAGGATTTCATCCTGTATAAAACCGATATCCTGCTGAAAGATGCCGGTAACGACCCGATAAAGAGGGCCGAGGTGATCCGAGAGGTGGTAGAAAGTATCGCCAAGATCCCGGATTCTATCAAGGCATCGGTATTTATAAAGGAGTGCAGTTACATCATGCATATTGATGAGCGTGCGCTGCTTTCCGAATTGAATAAAATGAAGCTGGCCAAAGCTAAAAAAGATGGTCAGCAACAAAATAATCAGCAAGGTAATTATCGCAACAACGGTGGCGGCAACAGCTTCGCGCCGGATGCACCGCCCGACGACCTGTTTTTTGATGAGCCGCAGCAGGCCGAACAAAAGGCAGTTAAGGAAGATTATAATCAGGAGAAAGAAATTATCCGCCTGTTGTTACTATACGGCAGCCGCATGATCAATTGGGATGGTATTGCCGATACTTATATCGGTCCGTTTATGATTGCCGAGTTGAGCGATGTGGCCTTTGATAATGCTGCCTGCAAAATATTTGTAGAAGATTACCGTGCGCAGGTGGAGAATGGCGTACTGCCCGAAGATCAGCATTACATACATCATCCCGATAAAGAGGTGGTTGATCTTACCGTAACTTCATTGGCTACCAAGTATATTTTGAGCGAAAACTGGTACGAGATGCACCGCATTGGTGTTAACGACGAGCAATCGAACATGAAGGCGACTATACTGGGCGCTATCTTCCACCTTAAAAAACATAAGGTTGGTAAAATACTGGAGAACCTGCGCAATGAGCTACAGGTTACCCAAAACGAGCACGATCAGGAGATTTTGTTGAACCAGTATGTGCGGATGAAAAAAGTTGAAAAACATATTTCCGATTATTTAGGTTCAGTTATTATTAAATAATGGCGCTTCACCTCGATTTAGGTCGCCGCGGCGAAGCACTGGCAAAAGCGCACCTCGAAAGCCTCGGTTACGAAATACTCGACGAAAACTGGTGCCATGGCAAAGCCGAGGTTGATATTATTGCATATAAAAACGGTACAATTATATTTGCCGAAGTAAAAACCCGCACAGGCACAGGTTTTGGCGAGCCCGAAGATTTTGTGAACGAGCGCAAGCAGCAATTGCTTGCCACCGCCGCCGACGAGTACATTTATATTATGAACCACCAGGGTGAGGTGAGGTTTGATATAATTGCTATCTTGTTTAATAAAAATACAACTTATACGTTAAAGCATATTGAAGATGCCTTTTGGCCGTCTGCCCAATAAACTTATGAAGAAACTAAATATACTGTTAGCCGCGGCTGTGTTATTTGCATGCAGCTGTAGAGACACTAAAAAAACAACCGATCTGAGTATTAGTCCGGATGCAGGTACCAGCTATAATGCAGGCACGCCCGTAAATATCAAAGTAACCTTTCCGGCCGATGCCAAAATAGATTCGGTAGTATACCTGTTAGATTCTGCCCGGATCGCTACCCGTACCGATACACTGGGCGTAACACTTAAAACCGATACCATTCCGCTGGGCACCAAGGTAATTACCGCGCGTATGTTTACCGGTGGTAACAGTTTGGAGGCTTCTACCAATATTGTACTGATGGCTGCCAAAGCGCCCGAAGAATTGACTTTTAAGATAGAAAAAGTATTTCCGCACGATACCAGTTCATACACCGAGGGATTGGAATACCACGATGGTTTTTTGTATGAAAGCGATGGCGGTTATTTAACCCCTCCGCCTAACGAAGAAGTAACTGGGCAATCGAGTCTGCGTAAAACCGATCTGGCTACCGGTAAGGTAGTTCAGCAGGTATTGGTTGATCCGAAAGTGTTTGCCGAAGGCATCACCATCATAGGCGATAAGATCATCCAGCTTACTTACCGCGAAAAGATTGGTTATGTGTACGATTTGAAAACCTTTAAACTGCTCAAAACCTTCAGCTACACAGCCGGTAAAGAAGGCTGGGGCTTATGTTTTGATGGCGAAAAGATTTACAATACCGATAGCGGCAACGTTATTTTACTGTTAGATAAGAACGATTACCACCAGATTGGCAGCATAGCCGTTTATGATAACGAACACCAAATTGATAACGTAAACGAACTGGAATATATCGACGGCAAACTATACGCCAATGTATACACCACCAATGACCTGCTGGTGATTGACCCCAAAACCGGTGCCGTACTGCAACGTGCCGATCTGACCGAACTGTACCCCCAAAACAAACGCAACCTCGAAGCCGACGTACTCAACGGCATAGCCTGGGACGCCAAAGGCAAACGCCTCTTCGTAACCGGCAAAAAGTGGGATAAGTTGTTCCAGATAAAGCTGGTGAAGAAGGGAGTGTAGCGCAATTTGCCATAGCGAGAATTTAATTGTTTTTGGACTTTGAGGGTAAAATGACGATGGCTCACAACCACTGTCATGCTGAGGAACGAAGCATCTATCGCAGATAAGCATACTGAAGAAGATTCTTCAAACGTTCAGAATGACAGTTTTTTAACACCTCATCTCAAGGAACGAAGCAATCTCGTCACGTTCTGTATTTTTTATGTTAAGATAATGCTGTAATTAACGTTAGTCTGCTCTTGGGCGCAGGGCCCCATTACTTTTGAGCTCAAAAGTAACAAAAGCTTGTCCAGCAAAAGGCCTCTTTGCCGCACAGCCCCCACCCTGCAAAACGTGCAGAACTTAGGGCTGGAACTTTTGCCCCCATACGCAAACCCCGCCCTCATGCAACAAGCTCCTATGCCCGCCTTTGCGCTCTTGGCCTCCACAGTTCTGCCCGTTTTCGCCCGAAGCTGTTTGCTGACGTGGAGGAGGCCTCACCTAAATCCTCTCCAAAGGAGAGGACTTTAAAAATAGCCCCACGCTGTCGCGAGTTTAGCAGAGCGTAACTCGTGACTTGTGCATGGCGTAAGCTTTCAGCTTACCGTCCCGAGGGGAATTCTTACAGCACAACTAACAAAAAAGTCCCTGTTCAAAAATTGAAAAGGGACTTTTTTTAAACTCATTATCTGCCTCCCGGAGGGCAATGTTCTTTTAAGTATTGGGTGTACAGCGTGCGCAGGTGCAACGATGTACCCGGCCCTTCTGATATGGAGTGCGTACGGTTAGGGTACGACATCAGCTGGAACTGCTTGTTGTATTTAACCAACTCGTTTATCAATTGCTCGGCATTGTTGTAGTGCACGTTATCGTCGCCGGTACCGTGTATGTACAGCAGGTTACCTTTAAGGTTTTTAGCGTTGCTGATGGGCGACCCTTTTATAAAGTATGAACGGCCTTCGTCGTCGGTTGGTACGCCCATGTAGCGTTCCTGGTAAATGTTATCGTACGTTAACTGGTTACCTACGGCAGCTATGGCTATACCTGTTTTGTAAATTTCAGGGAATTGGAATAGCAGGTTAAGGGTTGATGAACCGCCACCGCTCCAGCCCCAAACGGCTACACGGCTGCTATCGATATAAGGCCACTTCAGGATCTCTTTTGCAGCCATTGCCTGGTCGCGGATGTTGATAACGCCAATGTTGCGGTAAATAGCCTTGCGCCATTCACGGCCGCGGGCTAAAGGCGCGCCACGGTTATCCACAGAGATATAAACATAACCGTCATCGGCCATATTGCCGGTGTACATGCGGTTCATGCCTGCGCCATAAGTATCAGCAGCAGTTTGTGAGGCCGGTTCGCCGTACACGTAAAATACAACAGGGTATTTTTTTGATGGGTCGAAATTGTTAGGTTTTTTAACCCAGCCGGTAATATCAATACCGTCAACCGTTTTCACTGTAAAAAACTCAACAGGGTTCTTTACATCTTTAGCTACCGCGATGGTTTGGCCTGTAAGGTGTTTATGATCGGGCAGACTGATGGTTTCACTTTGGTAAGCGGTATTGGCATTTGAAAAATTATGAATAGCCATTTTACCGTTTGGCGAAAGCGTATAATCGTGCGAACCCAGTTGATCTGCCGGAGTTATACGCTCGGGTTTACCGCCGCTTATTTTAACACGGTACAGGTATTCTTGCGTAGCATTATCCGGCGAAGCCGTGAAATAGATAAAACCTCCCGGCTCATCAATAAGCGATACGCTGATTACATCATAGTTCGCTTTAGTGATCAGGGTTTGCTTGCCTTCGCGGCTAATACGGTAAAGATGTCTCCAGCCGTCTTTCTCGCTCGACCAGATGAACTCCTTGCCTTTGTTAACCCAATCCCAGCCAATGGCTTCGCCTTTAGCATCAATCCAGGCTTTATCGGTTTCGCTATAAATGCCGCGGGTGGTACCGTTTGATACATTGCCGATGAAAATTTTGCATTCATTTTGCGCGCGGTTTAGCTGCTGCAAAATGATCTCGTTAGGGTTGGTAGTGAACTCCATACGAGGAATGTAATGCTGTATGTTATCGCCGGGTACATTAATCCATTGGGTTGCGCCGCCATCAACGCTAACCACACCAATTTTGCATGAACTTGGATCCTGACCGGCAGTAGGGTATTCAACCGGAACATTGAAAGAATACGCGCCGCTATCGGTGGTATTCAGCATCAGGTAATTCTTAATTTTGCGGGCATCAATTTGCCAGTAGGCTATTTTCTTGCTATCCGGCGACCAGCGGAAGCCGTCGCGGCAATCAAACTCTTCCTCGTAAGCCCAGTCGAACGTACCGTTGATCAGTCTTGATGAACCATCGGTAGTCAGCGCTTTTGTTGCGCCGGTTGCCAGGTCTTCCACATAAACATTGTGCTCGCTCACGTAGGCCACCTTGGTGCCATCCGGAGAGAATTTGGCAAACATTAATGACGACGACGGTTTATCTTTACCAATTTGCTTAAGCGTTTTGGCCGTTACATCATATACCCAGTAATCGCCCCGGGTATCATAGCGCCACACCTTTTTGGTATTGGTATTGATCAGCATTTTGGTTGCATCATCAGTAATAGTAAACCTGCGGATGCTGATAGCGCTTTTACCTTGTGGGGTTAATGCTTCCTTACTTACAATTACGGTTTTCTTATCGGCATCGCGCACATCAAACTCTGCAATGCCTCCCTCAAACGAACGGTAGTAGCGATAACCGTCTTTTAACCAATTAGTTCCTCTGCCAAATTGCGCCTGCACATTTTGCGATAACAACGAAAGCAAAAACAACAGTGCCACAACCGGCAAACGATAAATTTTAATGTTCATGTACACGTATTTAATATTGAATTGAAATATTTGATAAAGAAGTAATGCCTCTTTAATTTTTGCGTTAAATTAGCATTTTATACCCTGTTTAATAAATCTGTAATGAAAAAAATACTCATCCTGTTCGCCTGTTCTTTTATGCTTTTTGCCACTACACAAGCACAAAACCCGGGTCGCAACAAGTTTATTACAGATAGTTTGCAAACTTATATTACCCGCGCCCTCACCAACTGGCGCATCCCCGGTGCCTCTGTTTTTATTGTGAAAGATAACCGCATTGTGCTGATGCGCGGCTATGGCATCAAGGAGATGGGGCTGAATAACAAGGTAGATGAAAACACCCTGTTTATGATTGGCAGCAACACCAAAGCCTTTACCGCAACGGCAGTGGCCATGGCTTTTTTAGATAAAAAGCTATCGCTGGATGATAAGGTGACCCGTTTTTTGCCCGATTTTAAACTGGAAAACAAATCCGCTACCGAACTGCTTACCGTGCGCGACCTGCTTTGCCACCGCCTGGGTTTTCAAACCTTTCAGGGCGATTTTTCCTTTTACAACAGCAACCTTACCCGCAGCGAAATTATGACCCGCCTGGGGCAGATGAAGGCTGTTTACCCCTTCCGTACCAAATGGGGCTATACCAATTCGGCATTTTTAACGGCCGGGGAGATCATACCCAAAGTGGCCGACCAAAACTGGGACATCTACCTGAAAGAAAAGATATTCGCCCCGCTGGGCATGGGTAATACCCTTGGCCTGAGCGTGGCTATGCCCAAATCAATTAACCGTACCGTACCGCATACCATTGCCGATGGCAGGCTGATTGCCATACCATACGCTAACATCGACAACATGGCGCCTGCGGGATCCATCAGTTCAACCGCGAGCGACATGGGTAAGTGGGTAATGGCTTTATTAAATAATGGCAAGGTGGGCGCTAAACAGGTATTGCCTAACGCGGCCATACAGGCTACCCGCCAACCGCAGGATATTGTTGGCGAAAACGAGAACGGCGAATTCCTGCTGTATGGCCTCGGCTGGATAGTACAAAACTATCATGGCCATAAGGTAATTTGGCATACCGGCGGGGTGAGCGGTTTTGTATCGTCGGTAACGTTGGTACCCGATCAAAACCTGGGTATAGTTATTTTAACCAATACCGACCAAAACAACCTGATTGAAACCCTTAACTGGAACGTGATAGATGCTTACCTGAACCTGCCATACCGCGACTACAGCGGCATATCGCTCAACGAGTTTAAAACCTACAAGGCAGCCGAACTGGCAGCCGATAAAAAACTCCGCGACAGCGTATTGCTCAACCCGCGCCCGGCATTATCAACCAACAACTACGAAGGCAAATACAATAACCCATTATACGGCAACCTCACTGTAGAAAAAGGTGAGAATAATGACCTTAATATCCGTTTTGAGCATCACCCCAAAATGTTCGCGAAGCTGCAACCATTAGGCGGCAACCGTTTCTACGTCACCTTCAGCGACCCTGTTTTCGGCAAAGCCATATTCCCTTTCAACGTGCAAAATGGCAAAGTAACAGGTGTACGGGTTAAAGTAGCCGACTTTGTGGAAGAAGGCGCTTACGAGTTTAAGAAGATGTAGTTTTGGGGAGAAGCGAGAGTTAAGATTCAGGAGGCAAGATAAAAGTGTTCACATGTTGGACTGATGATTTTAATCGGCCCCATAAATGATTTTTATTATCATCACTATCACAAAAACAACAATGCCTAAATAAAATATCTGGCTGCCGTTTTTTCGGTCGGCGGCACTGTAGGCATATACACTGCTGCCATTGGGCAGGGTGCGTTTATGATTGGCTAAATACCAGCCTATAAAAATACCTATTGCCCCGCCAAGCGCAGCTGTTATATAACCTACTATTACCAGGCCTCTTTGTGATGGCGCGGGTTTACTTAGTTCGGCTAAGCGTTTATTAGTAAGCTCTGTCAATACGGCCTCACTTACATCAAAGCCACGGTCTGCTAAAATTTTACGGGCAAGTTGCTGATCAAAATTGCTCCATTCATCATTTTTCGCAATCACGTCTGTTAGTTCTTCATCGGTAAAACCAAATAAGTAATGATCGGGCTCCACTTCGTTCACGTATAAAGCCTCGGTCTTGTTAACAGCTTGCTCGGCCTTTGTAAAATCGGCAGGGGCAATTTTAACCAGGTACTCTTTAGCTAATTCGCTGTTAAACTTAAACGACGGATCAAAGCTCAATTCATCAACCTCAACAATAAATTCAATGCTATTTTGCTTCAACACTTCGGTTAATTGCCCGGCCAAAGCTTCGTCGTTAAATTTTTTAAAGGTTAAAAATTCAGTTGCCATCATTAGTTTTTTGAAGTTTCAAGCGCCTGTCTCAATTTATCAGTTTTTTCCCACTCTTCATGGGTAAGTATGCTGAGCTTGCTGTTAAGGCAATCCCAGGTCGATACATATTTCTCTGATATTACCGAACATGTTTTCCAGGTAGTAAAGCGCTGGTAAAGCAGCAAGGTGCAAACATCCGTTACTGTCATAAACTCATCTTTACCTTTTATATGCGAGTGCACCACTCCTAAAATAGCTTTACTGCTGTCTGTTTTGCTGCCGTAGTCAGCTACGATAATGCTGTTGTGTAATTTAGTGACGCCGCTTACCTCATCTTTCTTGTTAAAATTGATCAGGTAATCATTACCAAAAAGCACCACCCCGCTCACATGCGGACCGGTTAACACATAAACCTTTTTAATACCATTGTAAATAAAGGGTACAGGGTTTAAACTGGCATTATTGTAAAACTTAAAAACGGTATCGGTATTTATGGTTTTCATGGCCGCGGCACGCAAAATATAAAGCTCCTTTTCACTTTTGGTAAGCGCCCTGCGGGTAGTGTCGAGCTTATAATTCTGTTTAGGGTCGTAACTGTAATCAAACGTAGTGGTAGCCAAAACAACAGGTTCGGCATCTTTAGAGTAGAATACGTTTACCAGCCCCTTGCCATTATCGTACGATAGATAGCCCGCCTGCTTGCCGGCCTTGTCAGCACACTGCGCGGTAAAAATATCGGTACCGTACCACGATGCCCATTCGCTGCGGTAAAGCGCTTCGCCCTCTTTTTGTATAGCATCGGCGGTTTTCACTAAATCGGGCTTTTGAGCAAATGCACTGCAACAGCAGCAACACACAATTAGCAGGAAAAATGATCTCAACATAAGGCAACAATATGATATGGTTCAGGAACATAACGGATGCGCATCCGTTCGCTAAAAATAGCTTTTATCAGCAATATTTACCACGGTTATACAATTTTAATATGTTTATACCGACTAAAGCTTACTTGAAAATCAGTGCCTGTACTCCGTTGGTTCCGGCAGCCCTGCTATTCACTCATACGCCTGCAGGCATTGGGCGCATGGCCGGTATGCGTTACTATCAGGTTTAATTGGGAATGGCAGGGATGTGCTTACTTGCATTGGGTCATCCTGAGCTTGTCGAAGGATCGCGCGCAGAGGCCTTCGCCCACGCACCCTTCGACAAGCTCAGGGTGACAGGCCATGAATGAATGTCACTGAAACCCCGAACCTCAAATCCCAAACCTGAAAAACCTCATTTCCCAGCCATATAATCCAGCGTTAAATTACACAGGGCTTTTACACCGAGGCCGAAGCCGCTTTCGTCGAGGTAAAAATCGGGAGTGTGGTGCGATGGGGCTATTGCAGGGTTCGTGCCTTTGGGCATTCCACCTAAAAAGAAGAATAGGCCGGGTACTTTCTCCTGGAAAAAGCTAAAATCTTCGGCGCCGGTTACAGGCGGCCTTAGCATTACATTCTCTTTTCCGGCGGTGGCTTGCAGGGTAGGCAGCATTTTAGCGGTAAGGGCTATATCGTTAAATGTTACGGGGTAATGGTTACTGAAAGGTATTTTCACTTCGGCAGTCGCGCCCTGCGCTTCGGCTGTTTTGATGGCTATGCGCCTCACGTTTTCGGTCACCAGTTTTTCGTCGCCTGCGGTAAAATAGCGCAGCGTGCCCAGCATCTCTACATTTTCGGGAATGATATTGAAGCGTGTTCCGCCCTTGATTACGCCCACGGTTACCACGGCAGGGTTTTCGGTAACATCTACATTACGGCTTACAACGGTTTGCAGGTTATTGATAATTTGAGCCGATACCACTATCGGATCGATACTTTGCCACGGATATGCTCCATGCGATGATTTACCTTTTACAATGATCTGCATATCGCTTACACCAGCCATTGTCCCGCCCGGGCGGTAGGTGATTTTACCCACCTCAATAGCCGAATTAATGTGCAAGCCGAATATCACATCAACCTTGGGATTCTCTAAAACGCTCTGTTTTACCATCTCTTCGGCTCCGCCTTTCTCACCTCGCGGCGTGCCTTCTTCGGCCGGTTGAAATATAAATTTCACGGTGCCATGCAGGTCTTTCTTCATGGCAGAGAGTATTTCGGCCACGCCCATCAGTATGGCCATGTGCGAATCGTGCCCGCAGGCATGCATTACGCCAACATCCTGTCCATTATATTGTGTAGTAACTTTTGATGCGAAGGGTATATTAACCCGTTCGGTAACCGGCAAGCCATCCATATCGGCACGTAAGGCCACCACTGGTCCCGGTTTGCCGCCTTTTAAAATACCAACCACACCGGTTGTAGCCACGCCAGTTTTTACCTCTATACCCAAACTTTCGAGATGTTTGGCAATAATGGCGGAGGTTCGTGTTTCGCGGTTACCTAATTCGGGATGTTCGTGAAAGTCGCGGCGCCAGGCTACCAGTTTGGGTTGCAAGGCATCGGCTTTTTTAGCTATTGAAGTTCGTATAGCATCGGTTTGCGCTAATGCCGAAAGAGAGAAGAGTGAAAAGAGAAGGAAAGGCAGCTTTTTCATGCGGTATGTTTTGCCTAAATATAAATAGTTTAGGTAAAACATACCGCACATGTATTTATTGATCAGCTATTATTTATAGCTTAAAAGGTCGATAGTAAATGACAATGGTGAATTTGCAGGTATTTTTCCACTTCCGCTGCTTCCATACGCCAACCCTGAAGGTATAAGCAATAAAATACGGCCACCTGCTTTAACGTAAGGAATACCAATCTGCCATCCTTTTATTAGTGCTGATAATGGAGATGTATAACCGGTACCCTTGTCGAATATAGTGCCATTTAATAATTTGCCCGAATAATTTACGCTAACGGTTGATGATGAAGTTGGGTTGCCACCTGCGCCTTGAGTAATTACCTGGTAATAAATGCCATTATCATCTTTGGTGGCATTTATTTTAGCCGCTTTGGTAGTATCGTTATAGGTTTTTATATAAGCCTGTATCGTAGCATCATCTATTGCAGGTTGATTGGGATTAGCAGAGCTGCTTTTATCTTTTTTACAGGCTGATAATGAAGCGATAGCAACAAGAAGTACTAAAAGGTATTTTTTCATTTTTTTATATGTCAGTTAATTAATTGCAAAAGTATCAATAATAAGGATAACGTTGATGCAAGGCAAAGTGCTACAGCCAAACATAAAAAAAGGAAGCTTTGCGGCTTCCCTTATATGTATAATACTGATTACTAAACAGTAGTATTGATGCTTAATTCTTTCAATTGCGCGTCAGAAATGGTTGACGGTGAATCGATCATTACATCGCGGCCCGAATTGTTCTTAGGGAAAGCGATCACGTCTCGGATAGAATCCAGTCCGGCGAAGATAGAGCATAACCTGTCGAAACCGAAAGCGATACCACCATGCGGAGGAGCGCCATACTCAAAGGCATCCAGCAGGAAGCCGAATTGTTTTTGCGCCTCTTCAGGCGAAAAGCCCAGGTGTTTGAACATTAACGATTGCAAACCCTTTTCGTGGATACGGATAGAACCACCGCCAATTTCGGTGCCGTTGATCACCAGATCGTAAGCATTGGCACGCACATTACCCGGATCGGTATCCAACATCGCGATATCCTCCGGCTTAGGTGAAGTGAACGGATGGTGCATGGCATGGTAACGGCCGCTTTCCTCATCCCACTCCAGCAGCGGGAAATCAACCACCCACAGCGGCGCGAAAGTATCTTTATTACGTAAACCTAAACGGCCGCCAATTTCCAGACGCAACTCGTTCAATTGCTTACGCACCTTGTCGGTTTGGCCGGCAAGTATCAGTATCAAATCGCCCGGTTCTGCCTCAAAAGTGGCAGCCCAGGTGGTTAGTTCGTCTTCGTTGTAAAATTTATCTACTGATGATTTTAAAGTGCCATCGGTATTGTAACGGCAATATATTAAACCGGTTGCGCCAATTTGCGGGCGTTTAAGCCACTCGGTAAGTTCGTCAATTTGCTTGCGGGTGTATTCGGCACAGCCTTTAGCGTTAATACCTACCACCAGTTCGGCATTGTCAAAAATGCTGAAGTTTTTGCCTTTAACAACATTGTTCAGTTCAACAAACGGCATCCCGAAACGCACATCCGGTTTATCCGATCCGTATAAACGCATGGCATCAGCGTATTGCATACGAGGGAAATCGCCCAGCTCGATACCTTTTACAGTGTTGAACAGGTGACGGGTTAAACCCTCAAAAATATTCAGGATATCTTCTTGCGTAATAAACGAAAGTTCACAGTCGATCTGCGTAAACTCCGGCTGACGATCGGCACGCAGATCCTCATCCCTGAAGCATTTCACTATCTGGAAATAACGGTCGAACCCGCTCACCATCAGCAATTGCTTAAAGGTTTGCGGAGATTGCGGCAGGGCGTAAAATTCACCGGCATTCATGCGGCTTGGCACCACAAAATCGCGCGCGCCTTCGGGGGTTGATTTGATCAATACCGGGGTTTCTACCTCGATGAAGTTCAGGGCATCAAGATACTTGCGCACTTCCTGACCCATTTTATGGCGTAAAACCAAATTATTACGGATAGGGTTACGACGAAGATCGAGATAACGGTATTTAGCGCGAAGTTCTTCGCCACCGTCTGTTTCATCTTCAATCAAAAACGGCGGAATTTTGGCCGCGTTCAATATTTCCAGTTCATGCACGGCAATTTCAACTTCGCCGGTAGAGATCTTCAGGTTTTTGTTTGAGCGCTCAAGTACCTTGCCGCTCACCTTTATAACAAACTCACGCCCAAGCTCACGGCCCTTTTCGCGCAGTGATGCATCGGTATCGGTATTTAATACCAGTTGGGTTAAACCGTAACGGTCGCGCACATCAATAAAGGTAGTGCCCCCAAGGTCGCGCGATTTTTGTACCCATCCGCATAAAGTAACGGATTGGCCTAAATGGCTGATATTTAATTCGCCGCAGGTATGTGTTCGTAGCATATCAAGTTTTTATAAAAGTTCGCAAAAGTACATTTTTTAGGTGGAAAGGAGAAAGCTTAAAGCGGAAAGATGAAAGCTTAAAAGAGAAGAAGGGGTGAAAGATGAAAGCTTAAGGGTGAAAGCCAAAAGGTTGTGATTTGCAACCCGTTAAAACCATGTTTACAACTTGTTGTTATATAAAGCATGAAACTTAGCCGCGCCTCTCTCATACTATCGTTTTTGCTATTTTGCTTTGCTTATACCGCTCATGCACAGAACGCTGCGCTGCCGCATGGTATGGTATACGGCACACAGCCTGATACCGCTGTGATGATGGATGCCCCAAAACTGCGGGAATTTATGGGTAAGAAAACGCGTATTACCACCGCCATTAAGGGCAAGGTAATTAAGGTGACCAAAGCCAAAGGCGGCTGGTTTGAACTGGATGCAGGGAACGGCGAAATAATTACCGCGCATTTTTCTCGCGGCGGCATCAATTTGCCCCTCAACATAAAAGATCGCGTGGTCATCATCGATGGTGTAGCCAAAAAGAACTTTATCGCCGATGATGAGCAGCATTTTGCCGGGGATACCACCACCTACAAAACGCAGAGTAAAGAACTTCCGCGGATTAGTTTTGAGGTGAAGGGTTTGATGGTTTATCAATAAAAGCGGGATACTTGTCATTGCTGCAAGTTTAATTCTTTTTGCACTTTGAAGGTAACATGACGATGGCTCACACCCTCCATCCACTGTCATGCTGAGGAACGAAGCATCTATCGCAGATAAGCATAGCGAAGAAGATTCTTTAAACGTTCAGAATAACAGTTTTTGATACGTTATAGGTAGATACGAAGTAATCTCTACGTAGGCTGTGCTTATGCTATGATTAACGTTGGTCTGCTCATTGCCGCAGCGGCTATTACTTTTGTCGCCACAAAAAAACAAAAAGGCTTGTCCAGCAAAAGGCTTCTTTGCCGCACAAGGCCATTGCCCTGCCTTTGGTCTTATTAATATCTTTTAAGGCTAATTACTATTGTTGAAATGGGGGATCCAAGGGG